>CASDZV010000064.1 GCA_949285905.1 uncultured Spirochaetales bacterium
GCTGAGATGCCCTATCTGAGGAAGACGATACAGAGGATGAAGAAGGAGAGCAGCATCTCAAGACGGACGATACAGGTTGCAGACAAGGGCCTGAACTGCGCTGCGAACATCCATGCAGCCATCGAGAGCGGTGATGGGTACGTTTTCTCGAAGTCCCTGAAGAAGCAGAGCCAGAAGGAGATTGAATGGTTCCTCTCCCTCGACAGCGAGACTTGGTCTGCTGTATATGAGAGCGATGGCAATGGCGGCAAGCAGGTAAGATACCGCTATTATTCGTTCATCGACACCTTCGATTACAGCTACACGGATGGCAACGGGAGCCTCATTGGGTTCAAGGCCAGGGAAAAGAGGATAATAACCTTCAACCCGAAGCTGAGGATGAAGAGGATCCTGGAGCTGAACAGGATGGTGGAGAAAGCAAGAGGTCTGTGCCTTTCACAGGCAAAGAAGGATGAATTCGGGGAATGCTCGAAGTTCGTATCATTCTGCACGGACGAGGGGAAGAAAGCGAAGGCTGTGCTCAATGAGGAGGCGATAGAGCTGGAGCGCAGATTCGCTGGATACAATATGCTTGTCACCTCAGAGCTGAAGCTCAATGACAGAACTGTCTATGGCATCTACCATAACCTCTGGAGGATTGAGCAGTCATTCAGGATGATGAAGTCATACCTCGATGCAGGACCTGTCTATCTTACGGGCATGAACTACATAAAGGGTCATTTCCTCATCTGCTACATCTCCGTAGTCCTTGAGAGGCTTCTGGAGTTCAAGGTGCTCGGAAGCAGGTTCTCCCATGAGAAGATAATGGATTTCATAAGGTCCTTCTCTTTGGTAAGGCTCAATTCCAAGGACTACGTGAATCTGCTTACTTCCGATGATGAGGTCGGCCAGTTCTTGGCTGATACGATTTTGCCTGAGGTGACGAGTTACATCCTCTCTCCTGCTGATGTCTCAAAGTTTCTGAAGGTAAAACTGAAGAAGAGGATAGATGACTTTTAACCGCCTGGGACACTTGTTTTGCTGCAAAACTTTGAAAGTCAGGTTATATCGACAAAAGCCAATGCGTGTAAAGAGATACTCTAAAATTCAGCATTACTGAATAGTTAATAGAAATACAAGAATAACTCAGTACTGAACTGGAAAGAGATGAATCGCTAGGTTTCATCTGTGGCAGAGAAATAAATCGTAGTATTGAAGTTGAATTTCTCCCAGTTTCTGTAACGTCTGCATATGAGAAGACATGCTGGAAGGTACCGCAAAGAAAGCTCTGCGGCACCCACATAACATAATTCAAATCTCCGGATTAGCAGTGATATTGCAATGTGAAGAACTGCCTACTGCATCACCTGAGAGCGTACTGCTCCAATTGGTTATAGTTACAGTTGATTGCATGTTGTTATCACGTCCACATCCAAGAATCGTACCAGTCCGCTCTGTCGTTCCTGTTATGTTATCTGAAGCATTCTCAACATTCTCAAATACTACTGAATTGTTTACTGCATAAATCAGATTAAGATACCCTACGATTCCGCCTGCATATTCAGGACCGGAAACAGCACCTTCGTTTCTGCCAGAAATATTAGCTGTAAGAGAGGACTTATCTGACTCAAGAGTACCTATCAATCCTCCACCGGATTTTGCATAATTAATTTCCGTATCAGATATATTCACACTACCTGTATTAAGTGCATCTTTGACAGTAACGTCCATTATGTAGCTATCGCTCGCATAAACATACCCTATAACGTCGCCTCCGATCTGCTCACCATTGATAATTCCTGAATTGCGGAAACCGGTAGCATTCAGAGAAGCATTGGAATAAAGCGTTGCTACAAAACCTGCCAAACCACCGGCTCTATTTCCTGTGATAGTACCTTGATTTATGTTTTCAGATTCAACTATAGCATCATTATCATAAATAATGCCGAAAAGACCTCCTGCACTTCCGCTGAGTGCTGATGTACATGCAGAGACATCTCCTTCATTTGAAGAATCAGAAATGTAGAGTTTAGCAGTTATTCCGTTTTCTCCCCATTGTACACTTCCGATTATACCACCAGCTCCATAGAATCCAGAATCCGAAAGATCTGTAGTTTCCGCCTTAATTTCCGCTTTATTATGAGCTTTACTGATTCTTAAAGTACCTTCGTTAAAGGCATAACCGATAAGACCACCGGCATATGATTCACATCCATTACTATCAACATTGCCGCTGACTTCGATTTCACTGAATTCCGCAAGCCCCAGATTAGAAGCCTGATACCCAACAACACCGCCAGCATATCCGTCCTCATCTATTTTTATATCTACTGTTGCTTTAATATTGCTGATTGAAAGTGTGGTATCAGCATCGTTTACGTTATATGTGCCGATTACACCTCCAGATCCCAGCTCTCCACCACTGGTTATGCTTGTTTTGGCTACAATATTGGAAATTGAATGTGACAGAGCATCGTTATAAACAGTTCTTCCAGCAAGAGCCCCGACAGCTGATGCCTTTTCAAGCGAAACGGATTCAAGGATTACATTCTTAAAATCTGCATTCATCGTGAGTCCGAATAAGCCAGCTACTCGTGATTGTTTTGTTATATAAAGGTTTGATATCTTATGATTCTTTCCATCGAAAACACCGGAAAACGGAGTATTCTCCGCATGTAAGAAAGATGGTTTTGTCTGAAGTCCGATTGGAATCCATTCCTGGTTGTTAAGATCAATATCCGTATTAAGCTCTATGGTCTTTCCAGCAAGAGTATTTCCGTCATTTACAATCGATGCAAGACCTGCAAGCTCTGATGGGGTATAGATTTTAATAGTATCATTACCAATCTGCCCAGCAACATGTTCTGTATCTACAGTTCCATTCCATACTGCTTTCCATGCTGCTGCAAGATACACATCTTTGGTTATAGGAGTTTCCGATGTATATTTGGTTCCCTCATCATCATACCAGCCTATGAATATGAACGTATCATCGGTATCAGACAGGACGGGAACTACCTCGCCTAGAGTATCACCCGCAGTGATTTCCCGAGATGATACCGATTCTGCAATATACTCAGGTAGATTGGTATCAAATGTTACGCTGAAGCTTTCTTTTGTTTCGACAGGTAATGGGATCAAACTGGTCATTCTGCACGAAGAAATCAGAAGAATCAGTACCCCCCCAGTATAAATGGAAGCAGGCCTTTCTTTTGCTTATTAGAATGTCTATTCATTTTCAGACCTCCTGTTTCAGACTACGGGATAATGAACCAGAAGACAACAATTTTTGAAAATACTTAATAAAACATATCAAATGACAAAGTAAGTGCATCACAACTATGACAAATACAAAAATCTGTATGAATCGTCCTCTGAATCAGTTCTTTGCACAGGACATTCTCAGCTCAGTACTGGGCAATTTCAACTACTGTATTACCAGCTTCTTCCAGACAATAGCGCTAGATACGAAAAGAACCAGTGCGAATATAAGCTTTCAGATCTTCTCCAGAGCTGCAAATGCCTCCCGTATTTCAAAGTTGAGCACTAGAAGATTTTAAAGCAAGCCAGCATTCATCATCAGTCACATTTCACACAACTCCTTCCGATTCCAAGAAATAACTTGGGATTTTTTTTATTTTCAGCTATTGGTTTGAAGATTTTTATATTGTATAATATTTCTAGTGTCCCACGTGTTCGAGAGGAGAAGGCATTCTATGAGATATTTTCTGAAGAAAACAAATCGTCCAAAGGGTGAATACCTGCAGATATACCAGAGCGAATACATCAGGGGCGTCGGCTCCAGGAACAAGTCATATAAAGCCATCGGATATGTCGATGAACTGATTGCGAGAGGGACAAAAGATCCTGTAGCGAAAGCGCAGGCTGAAGTGAAGAGGCTCAATGATGAGCTCAAGGCAAAGGAAGACGGCGAGAAGGCCCGCAAGATCGGAAAGAGCTCACCGCAGAGGTTCCTTGGATATTTCGTCCTCAAGGCTGTTGCCAATTCATTGGGGGATTTCGAGAAGGCAGTAAGGGCAATCTCATCCGTCAGGGGATTCCAGTATGACGCATACGAGCTGATGATGGCGCTTGTATATGCAAGGGCGACATTCCCTGCATCCAAGAGGCGGACGCATACGGACATACTGCCCCTTCTTTTTGAGAAGATTGATGATGATTCCTATTCCCAGGTTCTCTCCTGTTGCGAGTACATCGGCGCGGAATACCTGAAGATTATTGCGCTGCTCACGAGGTCTGTTGAAAGGACATACGGGCTTGACTGCCATGAGACGTATTTCGACTGCACGAACTTCTACTTCGAGATAGACAGGGAGGATGATCTCAGGCGCAATGGGCCGAGCAAGGAGAACAGGAAGGATCCGATAGTAGGAATGGGACTGCTTCTTGATGCAAACCAGATACCGGTTGCGATGGAGATATTCCCCGGCAATGAGGCTGAGATGCCCTATCTGAGGAAGACGATACAGAGGATGAAGAAGGAGAGCAGCATCTCAAGACGGACGATACAGGTTGCAGACAAGGGCCTGAACTGCGCTGCGAACATCCATGCAGCCATCGAGAGCGGTGATGGGTAC
>CASDZV010000065.1 GCA_949285905.1 uncultured Spirochaetales bacterium
CGCTAGTCTTAGGAACTAGTACTTCGGTGTGCGGGTTCGAGTCCCGCCTCTCGCACGAAACCTAAGCCCGGTGGGTGTATTGGTAAAATGCGGAAATAGCTCAGTGGTAGAGCTCCACCTTGCCAAGGTGGATGTCGCGGGTTCAAGTCCCGTTTTCCGCTCTAGGACCTGATTGTTCCTTAATGGAGAATCAGGTCTTTTTTCTTTCATTTGCTATTTGATTATTCAAGCATGTAAGATCATAAAACAAAACAACCGTTAGTTTTTATTTGTAGTTTTTGCTGTAAATCATGGGAAAATATTATTTTTCATATTGCCAAGATATCTCAGAACATGTAGAACACATCCAGACTAATTTGAAAGGAAACGACATGTACGCACTAGTTGAAATCCTCGGCAAACAGTACAAGGCTGAAGAAGGCAAGGAACTGGTTGTCGATAAACTCAGTATGGAAGAGGGTTCTTCCTATGAAATTGAGAAGGTTCTGGCTGTCGTTGATGGGGAAACTGCAAAGTTCGGCGCACCTTATGTTGAAGGTGCAAAGGTAACAGCAACCGTCGGCGCTGAGTTCAGAGGTGAGAAGGTAAAGGTCTACAAGTTCCACAGAAGAAAGGGCTATCGCCGTACACAGGGACACAGAGAGACTTATACAACAATCAAGGTCGAGAAGATCGTAGGCTAAGGAGGGAGAGAAATGGCACATAAGAAAGGTGGCGGATCATCCCGCAACGGACGCGATTCAAACGCACAGCGCCTTGGTGTTAAGAGATTCGGTGGCCAGGTTGTGAAAGCTGGGGAAGTTATTGTCCGCCAGAGAGGAACAAAGATTCACCCTGGTGCAAACTGCGGTTGCGGCAAGGACTATACTCTCTTTGCTCTCGTTGCAGGTACTGTAAAGTTCCACGAGAGAAAGAACCGCAAGTACTGCTCAATTGTTGAGACAGAGGCTAAGGCCGAGTAAGAATGTTCGGTTTCTCCGACGAGACATATATTGATATAGCTTCCGGCAATGGCGGGCACGGCTGTGTCTCCTTCCGCCGGGAGAAGTTCGTCCCCAAAGGCGGACCCGACGGCGGTGACGGCGGGCGCGGAGGGGACGTTGTCTTCGTTGTCAGGGACAACCTCCGTACCCTCGGGCACCTGAAGCTTCAGCGCTCATTCCGGGCGGAGAATGGACGACCGGGACAGGGCGCGAGATGCGCTGGACGCGATGGCAAGGATGTTGAGATACCAGTACCTCCTGGAACTGTGATCAGAAATGCTGAGACAGGTGAGCTGATCAAAGATCTTACAGGACTGGACCGCTACGTCTTTCTGGAAGGAGGTCGCGGAGGGCTTGGTAACTGGCACTTCCGCACTGCTGTCAGACAGACACCGCGTTTTGCACAGCCGGGTGGAAAGGGCATTGAGATGCGTGTGGGCCTTGAGCTGCAGATTATTGCAGATATCGGGCTTGTGGGTTTCCCCAATGCAGGCAAGTCATCATTAATCAATCTCTATACAAATGCACGCTCTAAAGTAGCGGGTTATCCATTCACTACAAAGATTCCAGTGCTTGGTGTGCTTCGTGAAGGTGACCAGGATATAGTCATCGCAGATATCCCGGGTATCATCGAGGGTGCAAGCGAAGGCAGCGGAATGGGATACAAATTCCTCCGCCACATCTCGAGAACAAAAGGACTTTGCTATCTTGTGGATCTCTCCGATGAGAATTACCTTGAAGCGTATGATATTCTTTCTGCAGAACTAGGAAAATACAGCGAGGATCTGGGTGCGAAAGATCATATCATTGTCGGTACGAAGATTGATGAACCCGATACAGAGGAACGCTTTGAGAAGCTGAAGGCAAAATACAGCAATAATCTTGTCCTTCCTCTTTCCATATACAGAGATGACCTTCTTGATCCGCTCAGACATGCACTTTTCCGTCTTGCAGGGGAGAAGAAAGAAGAGAAGGGCTTTACTTCGAGGATGGATATGGATGCCCATTACAGAGACGAGGAATAGAACAGCGCTTCTTGGCGGCACATTCGACCCCGTGCATATGGGACATGTGCATCTCTTCCATGAGGCTTTTGCAGCGGGGTTCAACCGTCTGATAGTAATTCCTGTATACTTATCGAATTTCAAGCGCTCTACACATCCTGCTTCATTTCAATCCCGTGCAGCGATGCTCCATCTTGCCACGCTTGATTATAAGGATATTTATCCAGACGACACTTTGGATATCGAGATATCTCTCTTTGAAGGTGAAAAAGGTGGAGTGAGCTACACTTCAGATACCATCAGAGCGTTCTATGACAAGGCAGAAGATGATGGCAAAGTGAATTTCATCGTCGGCGATGATATCATTCCGACTCTTGGTCACTGGCATGATTTCGATTATCTCAGACGTCATGTGCGTTTTATCTGTTTCACGCGTCTTGGAAGAGTTGAAAACAGTTCAGGAGCTGAGGTTGTGTTCGTCCCAAGTGATACATATCATGCATCATCGTCGGAGGTAAGGGCCGGAGATTTCTCTATGCTTGGTAAGAGGGTCAGGGAGTATGTCTATGCGAATAAGCTATACGGAGCTGGAAAATAAAGTCCGTTCAATGATCAAGGAAAAGCGCTTCATCCATTCTCTGGGTGTGGTTTCTGTTTCCAGAATGCTTGCAGAGAGGTATGGGTTATCATCCTCCGACGCGGCATACATTGCAATCTATCACGATGCTTACCGCTATAGCTGTGATGACACAACCGCCGCGTATTGCCGTGAAAACGGCATCGAGGTCTTTCCTGAAGAGGAGAATGAGCCGATGCTGCTGCATGGCGCTCTCTCCGCTATTCATTTCCCTGAAGATGCAGAAGGTCCTGTTCCTGATTTCTTCTGTACTGCAGTGCGGCATCACACACTTGGACATAAGACTATGGGCAAGTATGGGGCTGTATTGTATATTGCTGACTATATTGAACCTGGCAGAAAGCATCTTGACGATGACGACAGACAACATATACTCTCGGGAGAGCGGCTTGAAGATATGATTATCACTATCATGGATATGCAGCAGGCATATTTCGATAGGGAAGGGATGAAGAGCGCAGCTGTCTCTTTGGAACTTTATGATTATATCAAAGCAGGCGGAGAGCTATAATATAAGGATTGAAGGTCAAGAACCTGACGGGATAAACCCGTAGGCTTGCAAGAGCCTTGCTTGACTAGCCTTAGTGACGAGGCTTTCAGTCTCTGAACTACGTTACCGGCGAATGCATAGGCACCGGCGGATGTCGTCCTAGTCCGCCGCTCTGCGGTACATGGTTAAACAGTCCTGACAGGCAGGGGCAGTGCTGTGTACACGAAACCGCCGGACAACATTGGCGAAGGACTGCGAGGAGAGATTCCTCGCTACTCCAGTGCAGAGGAGCCTTACCGAAGATTATCTGCACACCTGGTCTGGGACATTCGCCCCTTGCCAGTCTTTGATTCATCTTACAGGACCAGCCTGTAAGTTTCCTCAAAGAGGATTTTATGAAAGATATAACAAAACTGAACGCAGATAAGCTTAAGGATTTTCTCTCAGATCATAAATGCGAGGACATTGTCGCAATTGATGTCTCCGGCGAATGCACTTGGACAGAGTGTTTCGTCATCGCGACTGTCTCCTCTGTCGGCCATCTTCGTGGTGTTGTCCATCAGATCTGGGATGAGATCAAAGAACTGGGAATGACTGTATCCAACAGGCACAAATCCCCTGACACTAGTGGCTGGGAACTGATTGACTGTGGTGACATCGTGATCAATCTCATGTCATCGGAACTGAGAGAGTTCTATAACCTCGAAAAGCTCTGGAAGGCACAGGAGAATCTGATCTGATGGCAGACAGAAGGGCAGAGAAGGTCAGTAAGGAGATTGATCGTCAGGTAGAGGAGCGTGGATACTGCACTGTACCTGATGTGCTCATTGGTATCGGAATGCTTGATGAGAAAAGCTTTCTTGAATGGAAGAAGGGCAATGCGTTCTGTCTTGAGGATCTCTGCTCATCTGACCTTTCCCGTCTTCATGCTGTCGTAACATCGATAAAAGCCTATGCAGAGGAGTCTGGTCTTAAACCTTCTGTCAATAAATATCTCAGGGAAGGAAAGGGTGCACTGCCTCTGCGCTTCACCAAAAGCGGGGACCCTGTTCGCGAGAGACTGTATTCGACTCATTATCTCGATCCCTGGAGAGCTCAGGAAATAAGGCGAGGAAAATAATTCACACGACAGTCTTTGTCTTCCACTTTCCCTTGAGAAAGCGGACTGTGAATAAAAGCCCTCTGCAATACCAGTCCACAAACATGCCCCACATTACGCCCATAAGCCCCATTCCTAGATAAAGACCGAGTATTCTTGAAAGAAGAACCCTGAACGTCCACATAGAGAACACGGAGACAACCATCGTGAATTTCGCATCTCCTGCAGCTCTGAGATAATTCGGGATCGTGAATGCAAATGGCCAGAACAATGCTATCTGGACAAGATTGAGTCTTGTAGCTTCTATAGCAAGCACGTCTGCCTCTGCTGAGAGATTATACAGCAGCGCAAGTTCCGGAGTGAGTACATACATCGTGATGCTTGTAATTCCCATCATCAGATATGTAAGCGAGAGCAGCTTCTTTCCATAATACATTGCGGCATCGTAATTCCTGGCACCACAGCACTGGCCTATGATTGTCACAGCTGCCATACCTACTGCGCTTCCGGGGATGTTCGCAAATGTCGAGAGTGCATTTACAACTGCATTTGCTGCAATGGAGGCTGTCCCGAGGGAAGCGACTGTAGAGCTGACTAGGATTTTGCCAACATGGAATATGCTGTTCTCAATACCTGATGGAAGGGCAATTCTCAGTATTCTCCTGATCATTGCGATATCAATCTCAAGCTTCAGCGGTTTATCCACATGCACTTCTTCTTTTGTTCTTGTGATTCTGTAAAGCATGAAAACGCATGCGACTAGGCGCGAAATGAATGAAGCGATTCCGGCTCCTTCTGCGCCCATGCCGAAAATATATATGAAGATAGCATTTCCCGTAACATTGATAAGATTCATGATGATGGAGACCAGCATAGTGATCTTGCTCTTTCCCATCGATCTGAAGAGTGCGTTCGCGCTGTTGAGAAGCGCAAGAAACGGATATGAAAGGACAATAGGGGTGAAGTAATCAAGTGCCGATTGCATTACAGCCTGCTCGATATGACCGTATACAAGATTCATTACAGCGGAGCGGAAGATGACCAGCAGGATTGATACCACAGCAGAGAATGAGAGGGAAAGATACATCAGCTGCTTTGCTGAAAAGCATGCCGCCTTCCTGTCTTTCTTCCCGAGATATTGGGAAGCAATGACAGCGCCACCTGTTGAGAATGCAGAGAAGAGGAATACAAACAGATTCGAGACAGAATCAACAAGCGATACACCGGAAACAGCGTGCTCGCCATCTGTTGCTACCATGATTGTGTCCATCATGCCTATTGTCACAGATAAAAGTGTTTCTATAAGAAGAGGGATGATCAGTGCTCTCAGATAGCGGTTGTCAAATGGCTTTGATTGCTTCATGTCTCCATGATAATCCCTATCTTCTGCATCTCAACTAAATTAACTGAGATTTCAATTCTGCAGAACTGATTTATGCAAGGTTGTAAATTATCAGGTGATGTGATATAAGAAAAAGGGATTTGACACTCATCGGCAAATCGGTAAAATGTGTCGGATAGAAAGTCTATAGACCGGAGGAAATGATATATGGCAGGAAACGTTTCAAAGAACGCACATCGTGAAGGTGCAAAGGTTCTTCTGAGCAGATGGGGCGGCGCTATCAAGATGAAGAGCGTATTCGAGAATGGAAAGCTTCGCCATGTTGCTTATTGCGAGAAAACAGGCAATACAGCACGCAAGCCAAAGGATCTGATGTAATTTCAGGTGGGTCCATGTTCATCATGGACCATTTCTTTAAACATATGGAGGTTTATATGAAGAAAATTGCTGCAATTGTTGCTGCATGTCTCGCGCTCTTCGTCCTCTTTGGATGTCAGAGCACTGACGCGCCTGCTGCTACGACAGAGGTTGTGACACCCGCTCCTGCAGAGACTGCAGAGGCTCCGGCACCGGCACCGGCTCCTGCTCCGGTTGAGGAAGAGGCTCCGGCACCATCTCCAGTGGCTGTGGCAGACGAGCTCACGCTTTCTTATGAGTATCTTGGGTATGAGCTCGGTATTGAAGCCGCCGATGGAAAAGCAGTCATAACATATCCTGAATGGGTGAGTGAGGCTGATGTCGCTTCATTCTTTGGCGCTGAAGTTGCAAAGTACGGCGCAGAGCTTGATGGTGTGCTTTATATGTTCACAGCACCTGGAACTGTTGAGATTGCATATCCTTCTTCAGTTTCCGCAGCAGCACTTGAGCCTTATGTCGACGGTTTTATTGCTGATCTTCTTTCCTATGTGGAAAGCTTCGACATTCAGCCTGCAACAGTCTGATTAGTCATATTAATATGCAAGCCCCTGTCCGAAAAACAGGGGTTTTTGCTTTTTATTAACCTGAATTTCTCTTTCTTATTACATAGGCTATGTTAAAATTTCTTCTAAATAGCGGATTATCGCTTCAAGGAGGAAAAAGTGAGACGCATTCCCAGGAACCTGCTTATTGCATTGCTTTCAGTTCTGCTGGTCTTCGCAGTCAGCTGTCAGAGTAAAGCCGACGTGGAGATAGCAACACCTGTTATTCCGGAAGTTGTGCCGGAAGTTATAGAAGAGATTGAACCATCCGTTTCAGAACCTGAACAGAAGCCTGCGGCTGCCGAAGCTGTCCCTGAAGTTCCTGTTTCTGTGACATATTCTTATCGTGGATATGAATTGAAACTGGAAGCTTATGACGGCTATGCGATGGTTTATTATCCAGCTACTGCAACAGAGGATGATGTGGAAGGCTTTTTAAAGCTTGAAGCAGAGAAGTATCAGGTAGAAGATGCCGTGTACAGATTCGTAAGTGATGGCATTCTCCGCATTGATTACCCTGAAGGAATCAGCGCAGAGGACAGGAAAACACTTGCCGATACGCTTGCAAGCGATCTTATCCAGTATGTGACTCCAGCTCCTGTTGTTGAGCCAGATACAGCATCTGTATCCCGCTACAGCTATGGAGGTTATGAGCTTGTAGCTGTCATGGCTGCTGGCAGGACATCTATTGAATATCCTGCTTTCATCTCCAGCGGGGATGTCGAGGCATTCTTTGCATTCGAGAACGCCAAGAATGACTATGCTTCTATCGGCGTTGTTTACAGTATAGAAAAACCAGGTAGCGCTGTGCTGACATATCCGGAAACTTATTCAAAGGAAATCGTCAGCAAAGAGCTCGATGCACTTGTGAATGATCTTATCAGCTATATTACGGAAGTTCCTGAAGCAGTTGTTGTTCCTGAGATTGAGTTCATAGAAATAGATAAGGTTTACAGCTATGGTGGATATACACTTTCAGCTGTGATAATCCCTGGAAGTGTCACCATTTCTTATCCTCAGACAGCAACTGCCGAGGACGTAGAGACATTCATCGCAGCAGAGAATGAGAAGTACGATCTGGGATCGATGGGCGTAAGATACACCCTTCCTGAGTCCGGTGTGGCAGTTTTCACATACCCGGAGACTATAGACGCGGAAACAGTGGCGGCCGAGCTCGATACTCTTGTATCAGATCTCATTGAATATGTGACACCAGCGCCAGCTGTGGTTGAAGTGGTCATGCCTGAGACTGAGCCGGTTGTCAAGGATTACAGCTATGGCGGCTATGCGCTCTCTGCAACCATTCTTCCCGGTGTTGTGACTGTTACATATCCATCTGCTGCAACAGAGGCAGATGTAGAGGCATTCATCGCAGCAGAGAATGAGAAGTACGATCTGGGATCGATGGGCGTAAGATACACCCTTCCTGAGTCCGGTGTGGCAGTTTTCACATACCCGGAGACTATAGACACGGAAACAGTGGCAGCAGAGCTCGATACTCTTGTATCCGATCTTATAAGCTACATAAGCCTCTGATAGTTCTCTGTGTTTCTTTACGGCATCCGGTAAGTTTTCCTTCCGGGTGCCTTTTCTAATTTGATAGTCTTCTTTTCTCTGCTGTGATATCCTGACAAGGGAGGCTTGTATGTCCGGTCATAAAGAAGATGAAGAGAAATTCCATGAAGTGGATGAAGAGCGTTTTGACGACAAAGAAAACCGCTATTTCCACTTCAATGATGATGATTATTATGACGATGATGCCGAGGAGCCGGATGATGAGAGTTTTGATGATTTCTCATTGATGGTGGGCTCAATCTTTGAATCGCTTCTGTCGCTTATGCCGAATGACATGCAGGAATATGCGAATAACGCTTTTGATGCGATATTGACTGCTGGAAGCGGGCTTCCTGAAGAATCGAATAAAATTCTGAAGCGTCTTAGAAAGCATTCAAAAGGCAAACTCAGTCCTGGCATTCCTCTTATGGAATCGCGCAACTACAAGGCGATGGCAGTTGCTGCAATGGATGATCAGAAAGATGACATCCTGAAGAATATAAAGCATGAGAAGAAAGCTCTGGATGAGTTTGTACGTCTCTATGAATCTGAGGCTGATACAGGTTCCGTCTCTTTTGATGATTATCTGAATGCCCGCTCTGAGAGGTGCAGAGTAAAGAACCTTCTTCATGAAAGAAAGGGCGCACTTTCTGCGATGATTGTCATTCCGGATGAGCGGGAGTTCAGCATGGAGGAAATTCTGGAAGCGCTTTCTGCTTACTATGATGGAACAGACGATGATGAATACGCAGAGTTCTCATATTCATTCCTTTCTGAACACGAGAACTGTATCTGCATCCAGTATAATGATCCTGTTGATTTCAGCCGGATAATGGCAATGGCACCGGAGTATATCGAGGAGCCTCTGCCCGATGATCCATATTGCAATAATCCATCAATCTCCGTGATTATCGATGCGGGAAAAGACCTTTTATCTGCTGCATGGGATCTTGAGCAGGTTACTGCTGCAATCTGTGGACTTTATAGCGGTATTGAATATATGGAAATCAATGATTTTCCAGTCAACCCTGCACTGATTCCCCTCATAGTGAAAGAGGCCAGCGATGGGATATTCTGCGATCCCGTGCTTTATGGATATTCACTCAGCTCGGACAGGAAATTCTTCCGTACCCATGGCATGGATGTGTTCGGATGCCATGATATCGGAATATGTATCGAGAACAGGAAGTATTCCGATGATAATCTGCTGCAGTGGATGTCATCCGCCTCTGCTATGATGATGAGACATAAGGTGAAGACCGGCGAGGAGATATCAATCTGCGGTGTTGTATTCAGCGCTGAGACATACAAAGATGGGGACAATGACATGATTGTTTTAAGGGAGAGTGACAATGAATAAGAATTCTGCTTCAACTGAAATTCTGGAATGGGGAAAAGAAGCTGCTTCATTGCTTCCGGATGGAATGAAGGATGCGGCTCTTCTTGCTTATCAGGCAGTTGTACTTAACCATAATCATGAGTATGCAGCGTCGGCAGAGCGGCTCAGAAAGCTCAGGAGTGTCTCTTATTCAAGAGAGCCTTATCTCGATATCCTCACCGCCAAGAACGAGTTTGCCTTGGCTGACATGCTGGTCGGCAATGACCCGGGAAGGAGAGGACATATAAGCAGGGCTAAAGCTGCACTTTCCAGCTATCTTTCCTCAGATACCCATTCCAGACCTGAGTCTGAAATATATGGTGCAGAACTTCTCAAAGCTCGCGCAGATTATATCCTTGGCCATCGTAATGGTGTTTTCATGGGTATAGTTGATATACCTGAAGGTGTTTCTGTCAGCAGGGAGAGCATCATCAGAGCTGTAAGAGTGAGGGGAATGAAGACAGTCGTCTCTTCAGATACATCAGCTCTTCTTCTCCATAGAGATGGCGGTCTTTTCGCATGTTCTCTGGAGGAGCCTCAGCTTATGGTTGTCGCAGCAGTTGCGAAAGAAATGGATGTGCTTGAAACTGCAGAGGAGTTCATCACGCTTTCGCACGCTCTGATGACTGCATTCTCTGCCAGATCGTTCTACATAAATGGGGTCATGCTCTCTGTAAACGATGTTGATGAAGCTATTGCAGATATGAAAGGAGAGGCTTTTCCTGTCTGGTTCTTTGCCCGTGGATCGGAAGCGGAAGAGAACGGGAAACTTGTCCTCCATGCAGAAGGTGCTGAAAGCTTTGGCGCAAAAGCAATATGCATTCTCGGTGTGGATCCTGCAGACAGGGAAGAAGCATCTAATGCGCTCTCTCTGATTCTTGTGTATCATGTCTTCTCCGTCTCTGCACGGAGAACAAAGTCTTTCACTATCAACAATCGTACGTATGATCTTGTATCATCGGACAGAAACACAGTCTCATATGCAGTGAGAAAGGAGCAATGATAAGAATATTCTCAGGGCCTGTATCTGCATATCTGCGTTCTTTTGTGCCAGAACTTGCTGCAGATTCATTTTCCAGGAAGTGGATTGATACGGTATTTCCTCTTCTGCGTAAAAATGGCGCGCATCCTGAGCCATGGCTTGAAGATCCTGAACGTCCTGTTTTCTCAGAGCTGGTCGCACCTGAGTATTTTGAGGCGTTCATTCTGAAGACTGCTTCTGTATATGCTGGCATGCCGATGCTGCAGTCAGTTCCTCGTGCTTACAGGAGCAGTAAGCATCCGTTAGTTAAAAAGATGAAGGAAGATTGCGATATAATCTGGTCAAAAGTACTCTTCTCACGTTTTTTCATGCCTTCAAAGGACATCTTCAGCTTCCAGACTATTCTTCCCGAAGAGAAGACGGCAGCATCAACAGCGGCGCTCAGCGAAGCACTGCGGAGAGTGAACAATCTGGGCTGGAGCGAGGATGCATACACGATTCTTTCCTGGAGCGACAGCGAGAAGAATGAAGGGCGGAATATTCTGCAGAATCTGGATTTTGATGAATATGATGTGCGTGGAGAGGAAGCCGCGAAATATGTATACTCTGTGTTTTCTAAAGCATTGCGTTTTTCTCTTTCCGGGGGCACCCCAGTGATGATAGACTTAGCTTATGGAGAAGGAAATGGAGTACAATCAGACAGAAGAAAGGCCTGAGAAGAAAAGCGATGCTGCATTTGTGCTTGGACTGTTATCAATTGTTTTTGTCGTTGTGTGCCAGATTGTTGGCCTGATACTTGGCATTGTTGGTCTGAAGAAAGCTAAAAAAAGCTCAGATACAGGTTGGGTGCTGAGTGTTATCGGCATTGTCCTCAATGCTGTCATCATCGCATTTGTCATTATCGGGCTTGTCATAGCAGCTGTTGTTATAGGGTCTGTATTCTCATCCCCTTATTATTACTGGTAAGGTACAGAGATTCCTGCAGCAGCTACCTGAGATACTCAGTGAAAACAGGGAAAGAAGGTGCGGGGAACTGCATGAAGTCTCTGGCCAGAAGAATACAGGAAATCTTTCAAGAGACAGTTCTTCTCTCGTTTCTCGAAGGCTGGAAAACTCAAGGGCATGATCGGGGTACAATGATCCAGAACACCGTATAAGGCATACGAACAGGTGAAATCGGATACAGCCTTTGTGCATTCGCTGCGCTCTGATGAGCAATGGGTTATCTGTTTTCACAATTCTTTTGTTGCAGTTTGTTGCGCCAATTTTGTTGACACCCCATCCTGATAATGTAGAATCTTAGATAGAGAGGTGCAGTATATGGCAGATAAGATGCGTCCGGTTCCTTTTTCGTCTTTGCTTGAGCGTGTTGCGGGTGAACTGAGAAATCATGGGTCGGTGTTCGGTATTGATTCATCCCTTTTCTTCGATGACAGAGGAAAGAAAAGAGTTCGTGTTTTTTCCCAGACATGCACGACACCTGTCGGTCCCGCAGCAGGACCGCACACCCAGCTTGCGCAGAATATCATTGCATCCTATCTCTCAGGAGCACGCTTTATTGAACTCAAGACTGTGCAGATCATGGATCATCTCGAAATCGACAAGCCATGTATTGATGCCAGGGATGAAGGATACAATGTCGAATGGTCCACTGAGTTCACGCTTGAGAAAGCTGCTGATGAGTATATCAAGGCATGGATTATCCTTCATATTCTGGAAGGCGCAATCAAAGGCCACATCCCAGATGAGCCTTCTTTTATCTTCAATGCTTCTGTAGGTTACAATCTCAGTGGCATCAAGGAAGAGAAGATGCAGCGCTTCATTGATACGATGAAGGATGCATCCGGCTCTGTTTTCTCGGATTACATTGCAGAAGCATATGCCATTCTTGAAGACAATATCTTTGAAGGGACAATGCTTGAAGGCAGTGCGATGAAGGTGATGAAGGAGCTTGATAAAATCTCTCCTCACATCTCTCCATCTGTGACAATTTCCACGATGCATGGCTGTCCGCCAGCTGAGATTGAGTCAATATGCAGCTACATGCTTAAAGAAAAAGGTTTCGATACATTTGTCAAACTCAATCCGACACTCCTTGGCTATGATGAAGTGCGCCGTATCCTCAATGAGCATGGGTTTGGTTATATCGTCCTGAAACGTGAGAGCTTTGAACATGATCTGCAGCTCGCAGATGCAATACCTATGCTTCACAGGCTTACAGAGCTTGCCGCTGCTGAGGGCCGTGGCTTCGGAGTAAAGCTCACGAATACTCTTGGTGCTGTCAATGATTCAGCTGTCCTGCCGGGAGCTGAGAAATACATGTCAGGCCGTGCGCTCTTCCCGATTTCAATCCGTCTCGCCTCCGTCCTTTCTGACGAGTTCTCCGGCCAGCTTCCTATTTCATATTCAGGAGGAGCCAGTGCGCTCAATGCTGCTGATATCTTCGAGTGCGGCATCCATCCTATCACGCTGGCGACGGAGATGCTGCACCCCGGCGGATACGGAAGACTTGCCCAGATTGCATCGCTTCTGGAGGAGAAAGATGGATGGAAGATGGAGTCGATCGACCTTGCAAAGCTCAGGAATCTTGTAAAATGGGCAGATACAGATCCTGTTTTCCGAAAGAGTCCGACACCAGACCACAGGGCAAAGCTTTCATCGCCACTTCCTCTTACAGATTGCTTTGTAGCGCCATGTGTTGAATCCTGTCCAATCAATCAGGATATCCCAGATTACATCGCACTTGCAGGTGAAGGGCGCTGGGCAGAGGCAATAGGTCTGATTTACCTCAAGAATGCACTGCCTCATATCACAGGATGGATCTGCGATCATCAGTGTCAGAATCATTGTACGCGCCTTGATTATGAAGGGCCTGTCGCAATCAGGGCAATAAAGCGTCTTGCCGCAGAGAAGGGCATGGAGGAATTCGTCCGCGATATCTGGGAAAAGCCGGAAGGCAGCGCTGATACCAAAGCCGCAGTCATCGGAGCTGGTCCTGCAGGACTTTCCGCTGCGTTCTTCCTTGCCCGTGCCGGTTTTGACACCTCACTTTTCGAGAAGAGCGGGGATGCTGGTGGTGTTGTGAAGAATGTGATTCCTGAATTCAGAATCCCATCCTCTGCAGTTGATGCCGATGTTTCTTTTATCAGAGATTCTGGAGTCAGGTTTTTCTTCAATACAGAGAAGACTGTGAAAGAACTGAAAGATGAAGGGTATGATTATATCTTCATCTCAATCGGAGCCGAGAAAGCCAATGATCCAGGAGTTTCCGGCAATGGCCCTGTGGAGAGTGCTGTTTCATTCCTTCTCAGAGCAAAGAAGGGAGAGAAGACAGATCTTGGCAGAAACGTTGTTGTAATCGGTGGTGGCAATACAGCAATGGACGCTGCCAGAATGGCAAAACGGACTGAGGGTGTTGAATCTGTTACAGTCATCTACAGGCGTACAGAGAGCGAGATGCCAGCTGACAGAGAAGAGTATGATGCAGCCGTTTCTGATGGTGTAACGTTCCGTTTCCTTACATCCCCTGCAGATTTCACAGATGGAAAGATCACGCTCCGCCTGATGGAGCTTGGAGATGTGGATGCTTCCGGCAGACGACGCCCTGTCGATACAGGCAGAACGGAAGTGCTGGATGCAGATTATCTTATCTCGGCAATTGGCGAGAAAGCGGATAAGGCAGTGCTCGAAAATATTCTTTCCGGGTATGGGGAGGCTGATGGTGTATTCGTCATAGGCGATGCAGCAACAGGTCCGTCAACTGTTGTTCGCTGTATCGCATCTGCCCGCGATGCTGTCGATAAAGCCATCGATATGGTTTACGCGGCAATAGTGGAAGAAGATGAGGATGAGTGCGAATGCGGCCATAATCACGATGATGAGGAGTGTGAGTGTGGTCATCATCATGACGAGGAGTGCGGTTGCGGTCATCATCACGACGAAGAGGATGAGTGCGAGAATGAGACATCCGATGCCGATCTCCGTGAAGCTGAGGACAGATTCTTCCAGAATATCATCGGAAAGAAAAGCCGTCTGAAGCCTTCTGTTCCTGAGAGCGATGAGCTCTTTGCCCGCACAGAGGCGCGGCGCTGTATGGAATGCTCTTACCTCTGTCTCAAATGCGTTGATGTCTGCCCGAACAGGGCGAATATTGGAATAGACCTCAGAGAGACAGGACTCTTTGAAGATCCATTCCAGGTTCTGCATATCGATGCGTATTGCAATGAATGCGGCAACTGCGCGACATTCTGTCCCCATTCAGGCAAGCCATACAAAGACAAATTCACGCTCTTCTCACTGATGGAGGATTTCGAGAACAGCACAAACAGCGGATTTATTGTTGAAAATGATGCCGTGACAATCAGGCTTGATGGCCGTGTCATAAAGGGTGAGCTTACCAGAGATGGCGAGCTGGATGCAGATGTCCCGGAAGAGATAAAAGCAATAATCGAGGAGGTCCTTCTCTCTTATTCCTATCTTCTTTCGGCTGTGGAGGAGTGATGGCAGATATTGTTATCAGAAACATCACAGTCTTTGATCCTTTATCGGAAAGGGTGGAAGAGAATGCGGATGTTGTTATCACAGGCTCTGTGATAGAACGTAGGGGTCCTGGTGCCGGAGACGGTGTCCATGCACCTAAGATTATTGACGGGAGCGGTAAGATACTGATTCCGGGCAATGTCTGTGCCCATCATCATTATTATTCCGGGCTTTCACGCGGCATGCTTATATCAGCAGGGCCGCAGACGGATTTCATCCAGGTCCTGAAAGAGTGGTGGTGGAGGCTTGACAGAGCACTTGATGAGGAGGCCGTCTACTACTCATCGCTTATCTGCTCTATGGAAGCTGTGAAGCAGGGAACGACTGGTGTCGTTGATCATCATGCCTCTCCTTCGTTTATCAACGGCTCTCTTTCAGCAATTGCCAAAGGCATGGAAGATGTCGGTATCCATGGTGTGACATGTTATGAAGTGACTGACAGAAACGGCGGCATGGATGAAGTCAGGGAAGGCGTGAAGGAAAATGTACGCTTTGCACATGAAGTGGATGAGCGTTTGGCAAGGGGAGATGATGTGCTCTTTGATGCCATGATAGGAGGACATGCACCTTTCACGCTTCCTGATGAGGCATTGTCCATGATTGCTGACGCTACCAGAAGCACTGGACGTGGTATGCACCTCCATGTTGCTGAAGATAAATACGATTCAGTGTGGTCTCATCATAAGCATGGCGACGATATCATGAAGCGTCTGGACCGCTATTCGCTTCTCCATGAGAATACGCTTCTGGTGCATGGCGTCGCGCTTTCGGAAGATGAAGTTGAGCTCATGAATGACTCAGGCTGCTTCCTCGCTCACAATGCCCGCTCGAACATGAACAACCATGTAGGTTATTTCCCATACCTTCCAAAGGTCAGAAAGCTGGTGATCGGAACTGATGGTTGCGGCGGAAATATGTTTGAGGAGCTGAAGATAGCATTCTTCAAAAACAGGGATGCCGGAGGTCCGTGGTGGCCTAAGGATTATCTCAAGGCTCTTGCGAGAGGTAATGAGCTGCTTGAATCAGCTTTCTGCGGCCGTGCAAGATTCGGCCGTGTTGAACCTGGATACAAGGCAGATCTTGTTATCCTCAGCTACAACCCACCTACACCATTTAAAGCAGAGAATGCCGCAACACACTTTGTCTGGGGTATGTGCTCAGGGGATGTGGAATCAACGATAGTGAACGGACGCCTTCTCTATGAGAACCGTCAATTCACGATGCTTGATGAAAAGGAAATATTTGCTTCTGCACGGGCTGCCGCAGAGCGCGTGTGGGCAAAAGCAGACAGAATAAAGGCATAAGGAGTCATAAGATGATCAAAGACAGGATTGCCGAACTCGGCGAGAAGTACCGTGATTACACAGCTCAGAATCTTTCTAAGCTTGTACAGACCAAGAGCTACAGCTCCAAAGAAGAAGATGTCTGCCATCTTCTTGTCAAGCTTTGTGAGGAAGCTGGATTTGATGAAGTGAAAATCGAGGGGCTTGGCTCTGTTGTCGGCAGAATCGGTAACGGGCCGAAGAAGCTTGCTTTCGATGCCCATATTGATACAGTAGAAGTCGGTAATCTCAAGAACTGGACATTTGATCCGTTCTCAGGCGCCATTGAGGATGGCCTTGTGAAAGGGCGTGGAGCTTCTGATCAGAAGGGAGGCGCTGCATCCATGATCACAGCTGGCCGTATTCTCAAAGAGCTTGGATATGGTGGTGAGTACACGATTCTCTTCACATTCACTGTCATGGAAGAGGACTGTGATGGCATGTGCTGGAAATATATGATTGAAGAGGAAGGTATCAAGCCAGATCTCATTGTATCCACAGAGCCAACAAGCTGCCGCCTGTACAGAGGACACAGAGGAAGAATGGAGATAAGAATCATTCTCAGAGGCATTTCCTGCCATGGCTCTGCACCGGAGCGTGGTGTATCTGCCGCATACAAGGCAGCCAGGGCGGCTCTTGCAATCGAACAGCTCAACAAGGATCTCCAGCCCGATGATGATAACTTCCTCGGAAAGGGTACTATCACTGTCTCTCAGATTGATGTGAAAGGTCCTTCTCAGTGTGCAGTCCCGGATTACGCCATGCTCTACTGCGACCGCCGTCTTACATGGGGCGAGGACGCAGAGCTTGCTATCAGCCAGGTGAAGGAGTATGTTTCAAAAGCAACTGGCGATAAACCGGAAGACATCATTGTGGAGATGCCTGACTACGATAAGATAGCATGGACAGGAACAAAGTACTCTCAGGAGCTTTACTTCCCGACATGGAAGCTCGATGAGTCCCATCCGCTTGTGCAGGCAGGTATTAAGGACTATGAAGGTCTCTTCGGTAAAAAACCTGTCGTAGACAAGTGGACATTCTCAACAAATCTTGTAGCAACCACCGGTCGCCATAAAATTCCTGCGATAGGCTTCGGACCTGGAGATGAAGCTCAGGCTCATGCTCCTAATGAAATCAACAGGGTCGAGGATCTTGTAATCTGCTCGAAGTTCTATGCAATGCTTCCATATGCTCTTGAAGGCAAGGAATGATCGATTCTGATGTGATGAGGAGCGGGGTCCTGTATGATCCTGCTCCTCTGCAGAAAGAGCAGCAGATTTACCTTTCGAAACTCAGAGAGTTTAATTCTTTGTCAGGACAGCCTGATGAAAGGGAGAAGATGTATCCCTTCCTCTTTGCTTCTGTTGGTGAGAGCGTATATATCGAACCACCGTTCTATGCGAACTGGGGCGGAAAATGGGTTCATCTTGGAAGCAATGTCTACATCAATTTTCTTTGCTGCATGACAGATGATGCCCCCATATGGATTGGAGACCGTGTGATGATCGGTCCCCGTGTGACTGTTGCGACAGCTTCGCATCCTCTCGATCCATCGCTCAGGGCAGAGGGGATGCAGTACAACAAGGAAGTTCATATCGGAAACGATGTGTGGATTGCAGCCAATGCCTTCATCGGGCCAGGAGTAACAATCGGAGATGGCTCTGTAATAGGTGCCGGAAGTGTTGTTCTTTCCGATATTCCTCCTGGAGTTCTTGCTTATGGCGTTCCTGCCAGAGTCATCAGGGAAATTAAAGGCCAGTGAATTTATGCATCCCTTCCACAAGCGCATTCAATGATGGAATGTAGTTCTCTGTGCCTACTGATAGTATCGTCTTTCTGACATTCTCATTGAAATTGTCTGGAAGGAGAGGGCATAGAAGTTCTGTGTATCTGAGTAGTTTCTTCTCTCCAGGATGAAGTGATTTGTTATAAGCGAAAATAATGTCAAAGACCGAGGCAAGGATTGCTGTGAGTCTGTGGTTCTGGCTGACGATATCCGAGCGCTTCCAGGCAAGTTCTGCCTGGATAAGGAATGTGGATGCTCCTGAGCCATCTATGATATCCATATTCTTTTTGATGATATTTTCTCTCAGTTTTTCCGGATACGGTGTCTTCAGTTCATCCTGAAGGGCTTTGAACCATCCATTGCTGGCATAGAGGATTTCAGATGTGCTTATGTTGTAGAGAAAGCATGTAGTGTATCCAAGTCTTGCATTGTGCCGTTGCCAGACATCTTCGATTTCCCTTTCCGTCCATCCGATGGAGCGGTACATAATGTCGTATGTACACCCCTCTTCATCAATTGCTTCGTCGCCTTCTTCAAAAGGTGAGCAGTCTATGCTGACTGATGGGAAGAATGAAGAGAGAATCTCGTGTCTTTTCTCCAGAGGCACGCGGCTTTCTGCATAGATGTATATATCCCAGTCGGAGCTTCTGTCATTGATAGCGCTTGTCTTTGAGCCAGAAAGCGCTATTGCCCTGATTTCCGGGCATGTTGCTAATGATTTGATAAATTCGCCATTCATGGCCTGATTATAATTCCTTCAGAATGCCAGTGCTTTGCAATTACCGCCGGAAACTGTTCTTATTTCTCTGTTTTGCTGCCATCATCCCAGGCAAGATTCCCTTCCTTGTCTGTGAATGTGTAGGCAATTGCGTAATATATGATAGGATCCTTTGTTTTCCAGCGGCGGTAAGCAGCAGAGACAGCGGAGGCCATGCCCCTGTTGTTGACATAATCCTTTCCTTTGTCGAGCATAATTGCTCTCAACGCTCCAAGGGATATTTGGATTTTCTTGGAATACAGTGCTATTGCAAGTTCTCCGATGAAGTCATAGATCTCTTCGTTTGTCATGATGCCTCCTTGTCTTGCTTAAATCATATCAAAAGCATATTTACGGAAACAATGATTTTCCCTATCTGCTTCTGCAGAATTTCTCTTTTTCGGACGAAGATAGTGCTGTGTTGCAAAATGTTTCACAATACATGCCCAATTTGGTTTATACTTAAAGCAGCAAAGGCGCTAAGGAAGATAATTCCCCATTATGCAAAGAAAAGCATAATGGATAGGAGGAAAGATGCCTCATACAGCAATAGATGACAGGATTGTCAGAGTTGATGCGGTGAAGAAGGCCAGAGGTGAAGCAGAATATGTCTCCGATCTCTCCTTCCCGGATATGCAGTACGCTTACATGGTACGTTCTTCGATCCCACGTGGAACGATTGATTCAATCAAGCTGCCGGAGCTTCCGGAAGGGTATTGGTTTATTTCTGCCCGGGATATCCCTGCAGATGGTAAGAATGAGCTGTGGATGATACAGAAGGACTGGCCGTGTTTTGCAGAGAACGATGTCAAATATGTAGGTGAGACAATCGGTCTTCTTGTCGGCCCGGACAGGAATATGCTCCGTTATCTTCTCGACAGAATCGAAATCAGATATACAGAGCAGGAGGCTGCTATAACAATTGATGATGGTCTTGCTGTGAAAGGCGGGCCTATCATCGGGGATGATAATGTTCTCTGTCAGCTATTCGTAGAGAAGGGAAAGCCGATGGACGAGGTCTTCAGGGAAGCTGACAGCGTCTATGAAGAGACAATTGAGACAGGATTCCAGGAACATGTCCATCTGGAGACGAATGGGGCAATTGTCACTATCGAGGATGGCAAGTATACATTTTATGCCTCTGCTCAATGCCCGTTCTATATCCGCAAATCAGTTGCAGGGCTTTTAGGTCTGAATCCCGAGGACATAGTGGTGAAGCAGACAACAACGGGTGGCGCATTCGGTGGAAAGGAACATTTCCCAGATGTTCTCTGCGGTCCGCTTCTTGTTGCTGAGCATAAAATCCGGAAACCGATAAAACTTATCTTCGACAGGGAAGAGGATATGCTTTATTCAGTCAAGCGGCACCCGTCAAAGACGACATTCCGCACCGCCCTTGATAAGGATGGCAATATCCTGGGAATTGAGGGTACAGTTGTTTATAATTGCGGTCCATATCTTTCTGGTTCCTTCGTGGTGCTTCAGCGTGGAGTTTTCCATGCCAATGGCGTTTATGATATTCCTAACACCTATGTCAAAGGCATTGGAATTGCGACAAACACATTCCCTTCTGACGCGTTCCGAGGCTTTGGTGCACCTCAGACGCTCTACGCAATCGAGACGCACATGGAGCACATTGCAAAGAAGTTCGGAATCGATCCTGCTGAATATAAGTCGCGCTATTTCATCAAGCAAGGTGGTGAGACTATAACAAATGGCCATATTGTAGAGAAGGTAGTGCTTCCAGAGATGATGAAGCAGGTTGTGGATGCCTCTGATTATTACCGTAAGTCAAAGGAGTATGCTCCCGGATCAGGCAAGGGAATCGGAATCAGCTTCTATAACCATGGGGGAGCTTTTACCGGCAATGGTGAGCAGTCAATCATCAAAGCCCATGCACGTCTTGTAAAGACTGGAGAGCGTGTGAGAATCGAGGTCGGATCAACAGAGATGGGACAGGGCTTCCAGACAACGCTCAGAAAGATTGCGGCAGCAACACTTGAGATTCCTATTGATAATATCGATTATGACAATCCTGATACATCTGTTGTTCCTGATTCCGGTCCTACAGCTGCATCCCGCTCTACGATGATTGTGGGGCGTCTGGTCCAGCGCTGTGGCGAAGAGATGAAGGAACGCTGGAATGAGGGAGACTTCTCTGTAGAGAAGGAGTATGAGCATCCGGAAGGTCATCCATGGGATCAGAATACATTCCGTGGAGATGCATATCTTGGTTATGGCTGGGGATGCTGCATCGTCGAGGTCGAAGTCGACAAGCTCACTCGCGAAGTTAAGGTCAAAGGCATCTGGTCGAGCCATGATATAGGGAAGGCAATCGATGAGCTCATCGTTCATGGTCAGGTCAATGGCGGTATTGTACAGTCTCTTGGCTATGCCTCAATGGAGAAAATGGAGAACAGGAATGGACACTTCAGACAGACATCCATGTCCGATTATGTCATTCCGACAAGTATGGAATTCCCGACACAGGAGTGGTTCCTTGTAGATAACCCTTATGAATGGGGACCTTTTGGTGCAAAGGGAATGGGAGAACTTGTATTCAACGGTGCAGATGCTGCTTATATCGATGCCCTTGAGAGAGCTCTGGGTATTGCTATTCACAAGATTCCGATGCCGCCAGAGGACATCGAGGAGGCTCTTAAAGATGCTGAGTGAGATTAAATTCTACGTAAATGACAGGAAAGTGGTTTTCTGCGGCAATCCGCTGACACGGCTTGTCGATGTTCTAAGGGAAGAGCTTGGCCTCACTGGTGTGAAGGAAGGCTGCGGCGAGGGTGAGTGCGGAGCCTGCTCTGTGATTAAAAATGGCAAGCTTGTTACAAGTTGCATCATCCCTGTCGGAGCAGTTAACGGCTCGAAGATCTATACAATCGAAGGTATCCGCGATACGGAGAAAGGCAGGTGCATTATTGATGCTTTTGCCGAAGGAGGCGCAGTACAATGTGGCTTCTGCATCCCTGGTATGGTAATGGCTGCTTATGCTCTTCTCTCATCCAATCCTCATCCGACTGAGATGGAGATCAGAAAAGGCATCAGCGGGAATATCTGCAGATGCACAGGCTATGACCTCATTGTAGAGAGCATAAAGCTTGCTTCTGAGAAAGGGGGTGAACTATGGGCATGACTTATATTCCGACAACACTTGATGAAGCGCTTAAGCTGCGCTCCAGAATAAAGGCCAGACCTCTTGCTGGAGGTTCGGACCTGATGGTTCAGTCCAGACGTGGCATAGGTCTTGCTCCGCAGTTTTCGGAACCTCTGATGATTATTACTGAGCTTGGCGAACTTAAGGGAATCAGGAAGACTGAAGACGGAACTGTGGAAATTGGAGCTCTCACAACCCCTTCAGAAATTGCTTCATCCACGATTGTTCCATGGCATGTCAGGCAGGCTGCGTCTGGTATGGGTGCTATCGCGCTGAGGAACACTGCCACTATCGGAGGAAATATCGGTAATGCTTCCCCAAAGGGAGATCTTCCTCAGCCCCTGATCCTCCTCGATGCTGAAGTTGTCCTTGTTTCTCTCAGAGGCGAGAGGAGAATGCTTCTTGATGATTTCATTCTTGGTTCAAAGAAAACTGCACTCGGGGATGACGAGATTATAAAGAGTGTCATCATTCCTTCTCATGATTTCTCATATCTATTCTACAGGAAAATCGGGATGAGAAGAGCAAATGCCATTTCAAAGCTCTCACTCTCTGCTGCAGCTGTCGTGAAAGATGGTGAAATCATTGATTTCAGAGCCTCTTCAGGAGCAGCAGGCCCGAAAGTCATACGCTCGCGGGAGGCTGAGAATATCCTGAAAGGGCATGCTATTGGGGAAATCCCAGAGCTTCTTCCTTCATTCCTCTCAGCATGGGACAGTGCTATATCGCCGCATGCAATGCCACTTTACAGAAGAAATACCACTAAGAGGATGCTCAGCTACTTCCTGACTGCTATCAATAATGGAGATGATGAAGGCATCGTTTCAGAGGAGGCTGATGGATGAGAGAGATATTCCACCCTTTAACACCTGAAGAAGCTGTAAGACTTCGCCATGAACATGACAACTCTGCATACCTTGCTGGTGGCACGGAGATCATGCGCCTCGGTTCATCTGTGGATGGAAACGCCAGTCTTATTGACATAACAGCACTTCCCTTGCAGGGAATAAGAGAAGAAGGTGGTCATGTTATTATCGGAGCCCTCACTACACTAGAGGAAATCCGTACATCTTCCCTTGTTCCTGACTTCATCAGGGAGGCTGCTGCATTTGATGCTTCTCTTCAGCTGAGGAATGCTGCGACAATCGGAGGCAATTTTGCGCTCAGACGCAATGACAGCTATATGATTCCAGCACTCCTCGCAGCAGAGGCTGACGTGAGGATCATGTGTACAAAAGGAGAGAAGAAGAAAACAGCTGCAGAGTATTTTGAGAAGAGAGAGTGCCGTGCGCTTCTGATGTCATTCGCTGTTGACAAAGATCGTAAGGGATCTGTAAAGCGTGTCTCCCGATCGCAGCACGCTCATGCAGCGGTAACAGGTGCTTCATCTAATGGCGTATATGCATATGCAGTCTCTGGCTCGGGTATTGCATATGGAGACTCCGAGGCATGGAAGAACATCGGATATAACGATGATCTTACCGGTTCTGCAGAATACAAGAGGTATCTTGCCTCTGTGCTTTTCTGAGGAGGATTTGATGGATATCACTGCAAGAATCAACGGAAGAACTGTAACACTCCATGGAAAAGAAGATGAACGGCTGAGATCTGTTCTTTACAGAGAAGGATATACAACTGTCAGGGACTCTGATGATGGAGAAGGCTTTGCCGGGTCTGATACAATCATTTTCAATGACAGGCTGCGCTATTCGAACCTGATCATGCTTTACCAGGCTGAAGGGACAGATATCCGCACGCCAGAAAGCCTGTTGGACGGAAGAGCTTTGAATGATGTGCAGCGGGCAATGATCAAAGCCGGTGTTGTCCAGAGTGCATATAATGCACCTGAGGCCGCACTTGCTCTGACATACCTCCTGGAAAAGAACCCTGATCCTTCCAAAGACGATATCAAGAATGCATTGTCCGGTATTTTCATCAGGGATGCCGGGTATGAGCACTATTACATGGCTGTGGATATGGTCCGCGAAGAGCGGAAGAATGGATACTCTGATATATCACCGTCGCCTTCTTTCAGGGAGAATCTGAAGTATGTCGGCAAACCCACTGGCAAGATAGACGGCGAAGCTCTCGTCGCTGGTGAGAAGCTTTTTGTAGAGGACAAAGTCCCTCCTCACACATGTGTGATGCACATCCTCCGTTCTCCGTTTGCTCATGCATTCGTCAAGAGCGTTGATATCTCCGAAGCACTCAAAGTCGAAGGGGTTGTGGATATACTGACAGCGTTCAATGTCCCTGATATTCCTTACATGCAGGCAGGACAGGGATATCCTGAACCATCTCCGTATGACAGGGTACTGATTAATAGGAAAGTCCGCCATGTCGGCGACAGAGTGGCTGCAATCATTGCAGAGAGCGCAGAGAGCGCAGAGAAAGCTGCAGCACTCATTCACGTAGAGTATGACCCGGTTGATCCAGTTTTCACTGTTGAGGAGGCTATGGAAGATGGTGCTCCGCTTGTTCACAATGGCCTTGTCGAATATGTGTCCGGTGCTCCTGATAATCTTGATGAGTATAACAAGAGCGCGGACAGAAGAGAGGAGAAGGTCATATACCAGTTCCCTCTTCATGCAGATATACACAAGAATATCGCGGCCTCAGCGCATGGCGGTATCGGCGATATCGAGAAGGGTTTTGCTGAATCAGATGCTGTTGTGGATGAGACATATCAGACAAGTCAGGTACAGTGTACTCCGCTGGAGCCACATGTCTGCTATGGGCATATCGAAGGTGGCAGACTGGTACTCAGCTGCTCGACTCAGGTTCCTTACCATGTCCGTAGGATAGTCGCAAAGATCTGTGAGATTCCAGAACATAAGGTCCATGTCATTAAGGAACGTGTAGGTGGTGGATATGGATCAAAGCAGGATATCCTTGTCGAGGATCTTGTCGGTTATGCTGTCTGGAAGACTGGCAAGCCTGTTTATTACCGCAATACGCGTGCAGAAGAGTTTTACGCAAACTCGACACGTCACCCGATGCGCGTGAGAGTGAAGATGGGTGGTAAGAAGGATGGTACAATCACTGCAATCTACATGGATGTGAGGGCGAATACAGGTCCTTATGGCAATCATTGTCTGACCGTTCCGATGAATGCATCTTCAAAGACGCTGCCGATTTTCCGTGTCGATAATATGTATTACGACCTCATCACTTATTATACGAACACCCCTCCGGCAGGTGCATACCAGGGATATGGTGCACCGAAAGGTTATTTCGCAATCATCTCTGCAATGGGCGAGCTTGCCATGAAGCTTGGTATTGATCCGCTGGAGATGGCGAAGAAGAATATCGTGGAAGAGGGGTATATGCTCGAAATCCTCAAAGGACTGGGTGAAGGACGAGAAGGTACTGTTGTCCCTGTAGGTTCCTGTGGCTTAAAGGAAGCTCTGGAGCGTGGTGCAGAGATGATTGGATGGGGAGAGAAGGAGACATCAGCAGATCCGGAGTGGAAGATCGGTAAGGGCTTTGCAATGATACAGCAGGGTTCTGGCCTTCCTGGCCTCGACCACTCCAATGCACAGGCAAAACTTCTGACGGATGGCACAATTCTCGTGCTTTCCGGTGGCGCTGATATAGGAACGGGACTCGATACGTTGTCGGCCAAGGTCGCTGCCGAAGTTCTCAATGTGCCACTTTCAGCTGTCTCTGTCGTGTCCGGTGATACCGATTCCTGTATGTTCGATACAGGTGCATATGCATCTTCTGGAACATATTTCTCTGGTAACGCCTCTCTCAATGCCGCAAAGGATCTGATGAAGAAGATCCTTCATGAAGCCGCGCTGCAGATGGGCGAGAAGGAGGAAAATCTCCATTCAGAGTATCCTGGTTTCATTGTTTCCTCAGATGGAAAGAAGCTTTCATACTTCGATATCTCCCATGAGGCAACATCCGGCGCTGGGCGAGGACAGCTTATCGGTACAGGCGCATTCACAACTCCTAATTTCGCAGTTCCTTATGGAGCACACTTTGCAGAGGTTGCTGTGAATACACGTACAGGTGAGATAAAAGTCCTCAAGTTCTATGCTGTGCAGGATGCTGGCACTCCGATTAATCCTGAAATTGCCCTTTGCCAGATGTATGGGGCGGCAATGAAGAGCATTGGACATACGCTTTATGAGAATATGGTCCTCGATAAAGATGGTCGCTGTATCACTGCGACATTCACAGATTATGGTGTTCCTATGATCGGGGAAGCTCCTGATGATTTCCGCGCAGAGCTTGTGGATGTAAATGACCAGTACGGTCCATTTGGTGCTAAATCGATATCTGAGATCGCCTGCAATGGCGCGGCTCCTGCAATTGCTATGGCGATTGCAGATGCTACTGGCGTATGGGTGCGTTCCTGGCCTATTACGGGTGAGAAGATTCTGAAGGCAATGGGGAAATTCTGATGGGAAGAACGGCTGTTCTTTTCAGATCAAGGTATGGCGCTTCGAAACAGTATGCGCTGATGCTTGGCAGAAAGCTGAATGCTGAGGTTGTTGAGAATGAAGGTCTCACGCCTCAGCTCCTCTCATCATTCGATACTCTCATTCTTGTCGGAGGTGTCTACAGTGGCAAAATTGCAGGCATCGAGCTTTTTGCGAAGTACAGAAACGACTTCTCAGATAAGTCGCTATTTGTTTTTGCAGTCGGTATTTCACCTGATTCACCTGAGAATACAGAGCTGCTGAGAAAGCACAATCTCCGTGGCGCTCTGGAAGCTGTTCCACTTTTCTATGGAAGAGGTTCTTTTGATGAGAGCGTCCTGTCATTCATTGACAGAAATGTCGTGACATTAGCCAGGAAGGCAGCAGCCAAAGCAAAACCTGAGAAGCGTTCCCCTCTCGAGAAAGCCTTCGTAGAACCTGAGAAGAAAATACAGTGGGTTGATGAGAGCTATCTTGAACCTCTTTGCAAGCTGCTTGATAGCAACTCCTGGTGATCTTCTTGTGTGTCCCGATAAAGCAGATTACGAATTATATGCTTAGCTGATTGTCCGGAAGAGGAGAATTTCCTTACCTCCACAGACCATGCCTATGTCTCCGTTATTTGTGAGATCATATTCTTTTATCAGCAGACTTCCTTTCAGATTCAGCGCTTCTTCTATGGCTTCTTTTTCAATGGCGCCTCCTCCTATGGTCCCATAAATCCTTTCTTTTGTCACAAACATTGTAGATCCTACAGCGCGTGGAGCAGATCCTGTCTTCCGTATGATGCGGACTTCTGTTCCTTCTGCTGTCGTCATTGCTTTCAGTGTGTCGATATCGGCGACGGAAAAGTGCTTCTCGCTTCTGAAGCATGAGATAATCTCAGCCATGATTGAAATAGCTATTTCCTCAGGCGTTTCCGCTCCGATGCTTAATCCTATTGGTGTATGAACAGTGCTGATTCTCTCCGCAGAGAAACCTTCTTCTGCCATCTTCTCAAGCGCTTTTTCACTCTTTGTCTTTGAGCCAATCATGCCGAGATAGGAATATGAATGTTTTAAACAGTATCTAAGGCAGTCTGTATCATAAGAGTGTCCGTGCGTGAAGATGATATATGCTGGAGAGATTGCATCGTATTCTCTAGTGAGCAATTCACTAAAAGGAGCAACAATACATAACGCGTGCGGAAAACGTTCTTTTGTAAGGAGTTCCGGCCTATCATCGAGAACAGTTATTCTCATCTTCTGAAGCATCGCAAGATCATATAATGCTTTGCCCACATGTCCAGCGCCGAAAAGGATAAGATGGGGTTCTGCTTTGACAGTCTCGACCAAATCCGCTTCAGAGTAATCGGTGTTCATGTCGGTTGAAGCAATAAGCTTGCCGTCATGGAATATTGCTTCGCTTCCAGTTCCTGTTACAGTTCTCCGTTCAATGCTTCCCTTCGTGAGAGCTTCAAGGAATGCTCTATAGTATTCATTCATCCAGAATCTCCTTCAGCGTCTTAATTGTTACCTCTATATCCTCTTCTGCAGTGAATGGCCCAGGTGAGAATCTGAGTGTTCCTGATGGAAATGTTCCTATTGTTTTGTGTGCAGATGGCGAGCAGTGCAGGCCAACCCGTGTCTCGATATTGCTTCGTTCCAAAAGCAGAGCTGCAATCTCTGCCTCATCCCGCCCTTTTACTGTGATGGAAATCACATTGTTCCTTGGCTTTTCCAGTCCCGGGCCCCTGATCTCTACATCTTTGATGCTTGTCAGGCCTTCGTAGAGAAGCTCTGTCATACGGCGCTCTTTTGCTCTGATCTCATCCAGATGCTTGAGTGTGTATCGCATTGCTTCTTCCAGGCCTGCAAGTCCTGGCATATTCTCTGTTCCCGGAGAGAGCCGTTCTGGTAGTGTGCGTGGAAGTTCCTCTCTGTCGCTTTCACTGCCTGTTCCACCTGCAATCAATGGATTTATCGCTTCTGCTGTGTCGCGCCGGAGTATCATTCCTCCTGTGCCTTCCGGCCCAAGAAATCCCTTGTGTCCGGTGAAGCCAAGTGCTGCTATTCCAAGCTCTGACATGTCGATGTCCACAGAAGGCGCTGCCTGTGCCGTGTCTACAATGAAAAGAATGCTGTGCTTTTTGGCGAAGTCTGCGACAGGTGCAAGGTCCTGGATTGCTCCTGAAACATTTCCGGATACATTGATGATGATTCCTTTAGTATTGCTCTGAAGAATATCCTCAAGTCCTGAATAGTCATTGAAGCCTTCCCTGTCAGCGTTCAGGCGCGAGTATTCAATTCCGCATTGATTGATTGGTCTCATGACAGCATTATGTTCGTTTGATGATACGATAATGTGATCGCCTTTGCAGAAAAGCCCCTTGATGATCCAGTTCATTGATTCCGTGATGCTGCGTGTAAATGCTATACACTCCTGATGCGGATAATTAAAGAGCTTTGCTAACATGGTTCGCAAAGAAAGTAGAATATCGAAGCTGTCTTCTGCCAATGAACTCTCTGTGCGGTATAGACTGACGCACCTTTCATCGATATATCTTCTGATCGCATCTCCTGTACCTGGTGCCTTCGGGAATGCTGTTGCCGCATTATCGAGATAGATTCTTCTCATAACCGGAATTGTAACACATGGTCATTGTATTTTGAATTATACAATGGTAATCTTCATTGTATGAAAGTTGCTGAAAAAGGAAAACTTGCAATTACCGGTGTGATTATAGGTGTTTCTGCTATCGTTCTTACTTTCTTGGGGAATCCTGGTAACATGGGATTCTGCATTGCGTGTTTCCTTCGCGATACAGCAGGAGCTCTCCATTTGCACACAGCTGAGATAGTAGAATATGTAAGGCCGGAGATTATCGGGATAATCCTGGGCTCGTTTGCGCTCAGTGTGATCACTGGTGATTTCCGCCCGCGCGGCGGCTCTTCGCCGATGCTCAGGTTTATTATCGGGTTCATCGTCATGCTTGGCGCTCTGATATTTCTTGGCTGTCCTCTTAGAATGGTAATAAGACTCGGAGGCGGAGACCTTAATGCACTTGTCGCGTTATTTGGATTCATAGCTGGAATAGGAGTTGGCTGTATCTTTCTCGGTAATGGCTTCTCGCTGGGCCGAGCGGAGAAGGAAAGCGCTCTGGAAGGTGCTTCGTTGCCATTCCTTACAATTGTCCTTTTTGTGCTTTTCCTCGCTTTCCCTTCATTGTTCCTCTTCTCCAAAACAGGCCCCGGATCAATGCATGCCCCGGTTGCTGCAGCACTTCTTGCAGGACTTGTCGTTGGCGCATTTTCCGAGCGTACAAGACTTTGCATGGCAGGAGGAATCAGGGATATATTCCTCATCAAGGATTTCACGCTCATTACAGGCTTTGCTGCTATCTTCATCGCCGTTTTGATAGGAAACCTTATTAATGGCAGTTTCCATCTTGGCTTCTCCGGACAGCCAGTGTCCCATCCGATGCACATCTGGAACTTTCTTGGCATGTTCACAGTAGGGCTTGGATCTGTGATGCTTGGCGGCTGTCCGCTTCGTCAGCTCATTCTCGCAGGAGAAGGCTCGACAGACAGCGCGGTTGCTGTTCTTGGCATGATTGCAGGCTCTGCGTTCGCTCACAACTTCTCGCTTGCGTCCAGTGCCAATACAGGGCCGGGTATTAATGGTAAAATTGCTATAGTTGCCTCAATTATCATACTTCTTGCGATTGCAGGCGTTGTCACATTCAGAAGGAGAAAAGCATGAGAGAACTTGATACGTCGGGCTACAGTTGCCCTGAGCCGGTCATAATGACGAAAAAAGCGCTTAAGGACAGTCCGGATGGATTGTCTGTCATTGTGGACAACAGAGCTTCTAAGGAGAATGTAACACGTTATGCAACAGCACTAGGGTACAGTATCCGTGCAGAAGAAGGCGATGGCAATTGGAAACTGATAATATCAAAGTAGCGACTTTCCAATGTCATTATGGAGCGATAATCTTCAAGAAGAGAATGGGCGGGGAGGCTTCTCTTAGACCAGTCCCTCGCGCTATCTCATCATCTTGCGGTACTGCGGTTTTCTTCATGTCTCCCTTTGATCCCAGTACAGCTGATGAGTATCTGGAAGCCGTCTATGAGAAGAGAGGGAATGAATGGAGTGCGATATGGAAGAGGTGAGGCTGACACAGCTTGTCAGAAGTTCCGGCTGCAATGCGAAGCTTCCGCCAGGAGATCTGCATAAAGCATTGGATAATCTTGCCCAGAAGAGAAGAGATGCACTGATTGAAGGCTTTGAAAGTTCTGATGACGCTCTTGTCTATGATTTAGGCGATGGCCGTGTTCTCATAGAGACTGTCGACTTTTTCCCTCCGATGGTCGATGACCCTGAGATTTTCGGAGAGATAGCTGCCGCCAATGCTATTTCAGATATCTACGCGATGGGGGGAGAGCCAGAGATTGCGATGAGTCTGATGTGCTTCCCATCCTGCCTGGACATCTCCGTGATGCGGAGAATCATGGAAGGCGCTATAAGAAAGACAGAAGAGGCAGGTGTCATCATCGCTGGTGGGCATACGTTATCTGACAGGGAACCTAAGTTCGGACTTGCAGTCACAGGCTTTGCAGATAAAGCAAGTGTCTGGACAAATTACGGAGCAAGGGAAGGGGATGCAATTGTTCTCACAAAAAAGCTCGGGGTAGGGCTGCTGATGACTCAGCATAAAGCCGGAGAGACAGATGCTGCTTCTGCTATCTTGCAGATGAGAATGCTGAATAAGGAAGCCAAAGAAGCTGCACGTGGGCTTAAAGTACATGCAGCTACAGATGTCACAGGCTTTTCTCTGATGGGGCATTCATATGAAGTCGCATCGGCATCGGGCGTTACGATAAGGATACATTTCGATTCACTCGAATTTCTGGAGGGGGCGGGGGAGGCTGCCCGCTTCGGTTTTGTTCCAGAAGGCCGGTACACGAATGAGGATTATCTTGGGCCGAATATCCAGATTCCGCCCTCTTTTCCTCTCCAGTTCCGCGACATGCTCTTCTCTCCAGAGACATCGGGCGGGCTGCTGCTTTTCATGCCTCCTGATGATGCTGCAGAATATATCAGACGATATAACAGGGCGTTTGCAATAGGTGAAGTCACCGGGAAAGACGATAAGCCGGTGATTATCATATGAAATTTCTTCTTTTTTTCCATAACCTCCAATACAATCTGTCTAAGGAGAGCTTATGGCAGATAACATAATGGATGCGTTTCTCCTGATGGTGGATGAGAATCCTGAGATCAGGGAGGAGCTGGACAGGAGGATCAGGGATTATCCTGGAGATCCGTCAGAGATAACGGGCAAAGTACTCGTCCCGTATGCTGTAGAGCTCGGATATGACATGACAGAAGCTGATGTAGAGTATTACAATGGTCATGAGAGTGATGGGTCAGAGGTCCCTTCATTTCTTCTGGAGAAGGATGAGTGATTGCTCCGCATGATATTATGCTGATTCCTGTTTCTGATTATGTCGATTAACAGGCGGCGCAACAAAGCGCAACACTTGTCATTGCGCGTCGCCTGATGCTGTGATAGAGTTTAACTGCAATTCCAAGGAGGACCAGCATGGCCAAAGAAAAGGATGAGATCCGGAAGATGATAGCTGAGCTGAAAAAGCTCAATACATCGAATATGTACCTCAATGACTTCTTCCATACATGGAAGGAGAGCGATGATGAGATTGCTGCAGTTTTCAAGGTTGCGGAAATTCTCAGGGGCATGAGAGAGAACAATATCTCCGCAAAAGTATTTGATTCTGGTCTCGGAATCTCTATTTTCCGCGACAACTCAACAAGAACAAGATTCTCATTTGCTTCAGCATGTAACCTTTTAGGACTTGAAGTGCAGGACCTCGATGAGAAGGTTTCCCAGATTGCGCATGGAGAGACTGTAAGAGAGACAGCCAATATGATTTCATTCATGGCTGATGTCATCGGCATCCGCGATGATATGTATATTGGTAAAGGCTATACATACATGAAGAGTGTCTCAGAGGCTGTACAGGAAGGCTACCGTGATGGTGTTCTTGAGCAGAGGCCTACACTTGTCAATCTTCAGTGTGATATCGATCACCCGACGCAGTGTATGGCAGATATGCTTCATGTCATCAATCATTTCGGTGGTGTCGAGAACCTCAAGGGCAAGAAGGTCGCCATGACATGGGCATACTCCCCATCATATGGTAAGCCTCTTTCTGTTCCTCAGGGGGTGATAGGACTCTTCACCCGCTTTGGCATGGATGTTGTGCTTGCTCATCCGGAAGGCTATGAAGTCATGTCGGACGTTGAGGAGATTGCGGCAAAGAACGCAGCAGCTTCCGGTGGCTCATACAAGAAAGTCAACACGATGGAAGAAGCATTCAAGGATGCAGACATTGTTTATCCGAAATCATGGGCTCCATATGCTGTGATGGAGGAGAGAACGAAGCTTGTCGGAGAAGGCAGGTTCGATGAGCTTAAGGATCTCGAGAAGAGATGCCTTGAGAACAATGCGAAGTTCAAGAACTGGACATGCTCTGAAGAGCTTATGAAGACTACAAAGGATGGTAAGGCTCTCTATATGCACTGTCTTCCTGCTGATATCACAGGCGTTTCATGCAAGGAAGGCGAAGTCGATGCCTCTGTATTTGATCGCTATCTTGTTCCGCTTTACAAGGAAGCCTCCTATAAGCCATATATCATCGCTGCAATGATATTCCTCTCGAAGTTCAAGGATCCGTCTGGAAAGCTTGCAGAGCTTATGGATGCTGCAAATCCGAGAATCAGGTAAGCTGAGATGCTGAAGGAGCTGTGCAAAGTCGAAAAGCTTTGTACAGCTCTTATTTGCAATGATCTATTCAAAGTATGCTCTGTTTCCGGAAATGAAACTGTATTGTTAAGCTTTTTCGCCTCATAGTACAGGATTCAGTATTCTCTCCGCTTCCTTTGCTGTGATGGCGTGGTTATAGTATAGGTCGTAGAATTCTATTGTCTTTTCCACGATATCCACATCATACAGTTCTGGATATAGCAGATTTCCTAGCCAGTATATGCCAATGATCCGGTTTGTCGCCGGTGGGTTATCTATATACGGATACGGCTCTGATGGCATAAGATACACTCTTTCATTCTGCACAGCAGAAAGAAGACTCCACACCGGGCTTTCCGTTGCGTCTTCATATGCCTCGGGGGATGTGAGGATTATAACATCCGGATCCCAGATATAAAGCTGCTCAAGTGATATCTTGTTTGATGATGAGCCAAATGAGGATGGAACTACATTCTTTGCTCCTGCTTTCTCAATGACTTCTCCATGGAAGTTTCCCTCTGCAATGGCCTCAAGCCCGTCTTCAGATGATGAATAGTAGACAGTGACAGGATCTGTTATCTCCTGCCGCGCGTTTTCGGCCATCTCCAGAGCTTCTTCTGCATAGAGCGCAAGTGCTTCGCACTTTTCTTCTTCACCAAGCAGAGAACCGAGTGTTCTGAAGACATCCGGAGTATTGTCGAGGTATGCTTCAATGAAGATGACAGGAATCATCACATCGCGTTCAAGGTCGTCGAGTTCCTTTGCCATCTCCTCCCTTGTTCCCTTGATTTCCCCCATGTCGATAACCACATCAGGCCTTGCTGCCATAAGCGCTTCCTTGTTCAGGTTAGCTTTCTTTCCATAGAATGTGCCGAAAACCGGAAGATTCACCACATCCTGCACAAAATATTCCTTGGCACTTCCCGAGAGCGCTGATGACCATCCTACAATTCTGTCAGGAGCCACAGAGTAGAGCACCAGCTGCGACAAATTCCCAGATGGTACTATGCGCGTGATTTCATCAGGAAGTTCAGCACTCCTTCCCAGTGAGTCGATGAATTCTGCTGCAGATAGTTCAGCAGTCATCAGAATGATAAGTATGACTGTCAGTGCTTTCTTCATTCTTTCCTCCTTTTTCTATGATGAATATTGAGACATGCTTCCTGTTCGGTAATGTGTATCCGTTCTCTGTCTTTTGCAAAAACTGCCTGTATTTTCCAGCATTGCTTCCATACATCCGCTCAAGGTATCTGTCAGCATCTGTCATATCACGAAGTGGCTGGGAAAAGTCCGCTGTGAATGGAATACGCCTGAACATGATGTCATTCCTTTTTGAAAGATATCCAGTTGTCTTTTCAGGCTCGCCGCTTTTGTGCCTTAAGCCATCACTTTGTCCTCTATGCTCTGAGATGATGTAAATCAGCTTGCCTGTTGAATTCAAATAGTGGTCAAGGCTGTTTTCTTCTTCCATTCTCCCGAAGAAAATCATCAGCAATACATCGGATGGGGGCAATGTGCTTTTTGCATCAAGGGCATGGAAAATACTGAGTCCAGAGCGCTTTACAGCTTCATTGATGGCTTTTGCATCGCTGTCTGTTGCTGTTATCGCAAAGCCATCCTGGGCAAGGATCTCAGAAATATATCCCAGACCGCAGCCAAGTTCCAGGACAGTATCATCTGGATTCAGATACTTTTCTATTTCAGATGCAAGAAGACAGTGGAACTCTGTTTTCTCTGCGGCTCTCTTATACCAGATGATTCTCTCTTCATCCCACCACATAGCTACCTCGGTATGCAGATGATTCGTTCACTTCTGCCTGTGTCGATACGTTTTATGCAGAGCTCTCGGTTATAAAGGTCTTCCAGAATTCTTCCATCGAGGAGATCTTCTGGCTTTCCTATAAAGGGTGTTCTATTTGAAGAAAGAATCATGACTCTTGTCGCATTCATCAGAGCCTGTTCCGGATTGTGTGTTGAGAAGATGATTGTGTATCCGTTGCTCCTGAGCTTCTCCAGTGTCTCCAGGACAATGAGCTGGTTAGAATAATCCAGAGCGGATGTGGGCTCATCCAGCAGAAGTATTTTTGCATCCTGCGTGAGTGCCCTGGCTATAAGCACAAGCTGCTTTTCCCCGCCGGAGATTGCATTGATAGACCGCTCTTTCAGATGTGTGAGGCCAAGATCTTCCAGAATTTCTTCTGCTTTCTCCTTGTCCTCTTTGCCTGGTCGCTCAAAAAGTGACAGTTCCGGTGCCCTTCCCATCATCACTGTGTCCAGCACAGTGTACGCATAGACCATCTCAGATGATTGAGGAATGTATGCGACAGCTTTTGCTCTTTCCCGTCCGGACATTTCCAGACTGTTCCGGGTATCGATGAGTACTTCTCCGGCTGCAGGTCTGAGAAACCCGAGAAGGATGCGTAAAAGCGTTGTCTTTCCCGATCCGTTCCTTCCGAGAAGAGCGATAATCTCGCCACTGTCTGCTGTGAATGACAGATCTGAAAGAATTTTCCTTTTTCCATAGGAGAATGTTATGTTCCTTGCTTCAAGCTGCACTCTTTTTCCCCTCCTTGATGATGAGATAGAGGAAGAATGGCGCCCCGATGAATGATGTGAGAATTCCGATGGGAATTTCCGAGTATGCTGCAGAGCGAGAGATTGTATCCACTGCTGTCAGAAACGCAGCTCCTAAGATTATTGATGATGGTATTGTCTCTCTTGCATCCTGCCCGACAAGCATCCTTGTGATGTGCGGAATCACAAGTCCTACCCATCCGATGACACCTGCTACTGCAACACTTGATGCTGTCATGAGTGTGGCTGAGGCGATAGCTATCCCCCTGATGAGCTTTGTGTTGACGCCAAGGGACATCGCTTCCTCTTCCGGCAGAGAGAGTATGTTCATTCTCCAGGCTATCAGAATCATCGGAATGATGGAGACTATGGTCGGTATTATGATTATCTTCACTTCATCCATCCCCGCTCCTGCAAGGGATCCCATCAGGAAATATGTGATTGCTGGCAGCTCATCCTCTGGATCCGCTACAAGTTTTATGAAGCTTGTGCCTGATTGGAAGAGGGAACTGATCATAATTCCTCCCAGAACAAGCCCCAGCACCTGATTAGACGGAACACGCGTGGCAACGCACCAGACAAGGAATACTGCGAGAAGACCTGTAGTGAACGCGAACAAAGGTACTGTGAATGAAGGCAGCGTCCATAGCAGTGCAAGAGCCGCGCCGAATCCTGCACCTGTTGAGGTTCCGAGTACATCCGGCGATACCAGAGGATTGCGGAAGATAATCTGGAATATGAGGCCGGAGAGCGACAGCCCCGCTCCGATGAGCGAAGCCGCTATTATCCTGGGAAGCCTTATATTGAACACAACTGATTCCGCTTGTGCAGTCCAGTCCTGGTCAATTGGCAGGATTCTGGATAGGAGAATCTTCACAAGTTCCACAGGGGTCACAGGAAAACGCCCGATAGAGAATGAAAGCACGAAGACAGCAAGGTAAAGGATGACAAGAATCAGTATGCTAAATCTTTTCAAGATATCCTCCTGAAAGAGCTGAGAGATGGTCTTTCATCTCCTTTTCGATGGAATTGAAGGATTCTAATAGTTTTTTACCGCTTTCAGTTAATTCTGCCTTCCCGCCGCCTTTCCCTCCTTGCTGTCTCTTTACAGCCTCTTTCCCTGTTGCTTTCTCGGTTCCTCGGATCATTTTCCAGGCTTTTGAGTATGAGAGCCCCATCTTCTCCGCCGCATGGAGAACAGAGCCTGTCGATTCAATCAGAGAAAAGAGTTCAGCGACTCCAGGCCCGAAGAAGGGGATGCCGTTATCATCAGTAAATTTCAGAAGAAATGCTGCATTCATCGAATGGTTTCCAAAAATAATTCGATGCCATTATACATCTGGATGCATGATGGTGGCAACTACAGTTTTCTTAATTGCACCAGATGTTGCTATCAAAGTCGGAAATACGCAGAAAATAAGAAAATATCATATTGTGCAATCAGAATTTCTTATCACATTGCTCTGATGTATGCTAAAGTTCATACAAATAGGAGGGATTATGAGAAAAGCAAAAACAATGTGCTTTCTTGTTCTGAGTGCAATCGTATTTATACTCGGGGGATGTTCACCAGCGCCGGATGCTGGAGCAAAAGTAGCAACTCCTGTCATCAGCCCTGAATCGGGCAGTGTTGTTCCAGGAACGCTTGTGGCTATCAAAACGACGACAGAGGGTGCCACTATATATTACACAACGGATGGTGAGACACCTACAGTAGATTCAGAGGAATATACAGCTCCGTTTGAAGTTGTTGAGGCTGTGACTGTCAAGGCTATTGCGGAAAAAGACGGAGAAGTCTCAGGCGTCGCAACAGCGGAGTACACAATACCAACGACCTACGTTAGTGTTAAGTCCCCAGTACCAGCGGAAGACTATTCGTTCCCGATTGAGGACGTCACACTCGAGTATGTAGGTGAGGGTAGGCCTGTAATCAAGTATGGATTCGACGCAGATGAATCGAAATATGAGACATACAACGGAAGTTTTTCTATCACAGAGGATAAGCTCGATGAGAATGGCAGTGTGACACTTTATACAGTAGCGACTGTCGATGGAGAGAAGACTGCTTCCAATACATTCACATTCCAGCAGAAAGCATCGTCAATCAAAGCAGAGATCAGTCTTATCGGGAACACATCCACAGCAGGTGTCTTCACTATCACATCTGATAAAACAGGCGATGGGCTCCAGTATCGTGTAGACAATGGTGCATGGACTGACTACAGCAACTATGCCACAGCAGCTATCTCAAAGGGTAAGACAATCACAATACAGGTTCGCGAGAAGGGATGCATGCCTGTTGCTGAAAAGAAAGTGGCATATGGCCTGACAGATCCTATGGATCTGAGCAATGTAACTCTTCCTGTATCTTCCAGTGCACAGTCGTTTAATTCAGATGCGGCAGCAGCCTTTGCAAAGGGAATCCTGGTTTATCTGGGCAGTGGTACGCAGGAAGGAAACAGCGGTATTTCTCCTCTTATTATGGAAGGATTGGTAGCTCTTCTTGGAGAGAAAGGTACTGCACTTGATGGTCTTGTTTCCTACACTATTCCTGACGGCGACTACAATAAAATGAGAATGGAGTTCCTGAAGGATATTACGGGAAAGGAATTAGGTATACCTGGTATTACTATAGTGATTATGAAAGGCAGTTCTTTGGATGTTGGCACCGGTAAAATGGTAATCAAGTTTGCTCCTGGTGAGACTTCTGAAGAATATTATGTTCTTACAGCTGATAATGAAGGTGTGTCCGTTGTTGATAAGAATGGAGATGCCGTAACCGATGAAAACATTCAGGCCAGTATTCCTGTCTTGAGTTCCTTGCTGGTATCAGCAACTTTCCAAGCTGTATTGATGGAGAGTCTGACGAAATCATTAGGAGAGGTTATTCCTGTAGAGAATGGCAGAGTGTGCTTTTCCGAATACGGCATTAACGGGAATGGGGAATTCACTATGAATCTTTCTGCCAGTCTGGATAATTATCCAGTTGCTTTCTATGGATATAATGGCACAGTTTCCTCTGATGGCTTGGCAATTGGTCTTTTGATGACGTCATCCACCAGTACGTCAGATATGACAATCACTGTAGACGGTGCTTGTCTCATTGATGGCAAGGGTGTCATCTACTCAGATGTTGCAATAAAGCCGAATGATAAAGGTGCAGACGCCTCTGGTACTTTCTGGTTTGATGGTAAGCCATATGATGTTTCTACAGTAGTCAACTTCCTGGGATAATCATTTCAGCCTCCGGTTTTTCCGGGGGCTGAGCTTTTGAATAGAATCGGGATATGTCGATTTTCCGTTATCAAAGATACATGTCTTCAAGAGTATAAAGCCGTATACTATCAGAAGCTAGTTCTTGTAGTGACCTACTCTCCATCCTGTCTCACATTGCAGAGAGTCTGAGGATGGAGCTTCTTCTCACTCAAGACACCTGATGGTGCCAGTATCAGTGAGCTATCCCCGCTATCCCAGCGGTTCAGGATGTCTTTTTCCTCATCCAGCAGGTTTTTACAACTGTTCTTGTCTCTGTCATGATGTGTACCACAGCTCTTGCATGTCCACTCTCTATCTGACAGCTGCAAGTCATGGTTAATCGCATGACATGCAGAACATTGCTTTGAGGAAGGGAAGAATTTGTTAACTTTTACAAGCACCTTTCCCTGCTCATTCAGCTTGTAGGCAAGCATTTCTCTCAGCATCCCGTAGCCGTTGTCATAAACAGCTTTGCCGAAGTTCAGGCTCCGGGACATATGCTGAAGGTTTATGTCCTCCACGACAACGGCATCGAAAACATCTGCAACATCATGGGAGAGAACATGAAGGAAATCCTTCCTCCTGTTCATTGCCTTCTCGTGGAGCTTCCCGATTCTGTGCTTCTGATGCCAATAGTTCGCAGAACCATACTGCATCCTCGAGAGCTTCCTCTGCTCCTTCGCTATCCTCTCCTCAATATTCCGGTACCAGCGGATGTCGTCTTTTGTGATGTCATTCTCTCCGGACGAGGAGACGACCAGGGATGGCATGGAGTAGTCGAAGGCTTCTATCTTCTTAAACTCCCTGATTGTCTCCTTAGATTCTATTTCAGCATCGAACGTCAGCGATATGAAGAACTTCCCGCTTGCCGTCTCCTTGACCGTCGCATGCTTCATCTTCCATCCGTCCGGTATGCTACGGTGGAGTATGATGTGCACTCTTCCGAGTTTCGGCAGTTTGATATAGTTCTCTCTATCACCTTTGTGAATAATCTCAATATTGTTGTTTATCCAGTTGGTGGTATAGGATCTCTTATCATTCCCTTTCTTTCTGAACTTCGGAGCTTTTCCTTTCGGGAAGAGCTTCATACATGCCTGATTCAGATTCAGCTGCGTGTTTATCAGTGCCATGGAATCAACCTCCGAGAGGAAGGGATTCTCCTTCTTCAGATGGGCAGGGGTCGTATTCAGGAGCTTGCCTTTATTCACCTTCTCATAGCTGATGCGTTCATCAAGGAGATGATTCCAGACGAAGCGGCAGCAGCCGAATGTCTTCCAGATAAGAATCTTCTGTTCATCATCGGGCTTGATCCTGAACTCCATGCACCTGGAGACGATGATGGTGGATGGCTTCTTGTTCTTCTCAGTCTTTTCTTCCATCATAGTCCTCTCCCTGCGTCCTGATGTATTCCTTCAGGATCTCAAGCGGTGCTCCTCCTGCTGTTATGAGACAGTAGCTTCTTGACCAGAAATATTCCTTCCAGAGCTTGTTCCTTACCTCGGGGAAGTCTTTCTTAACAAGTCTCGATGAGGCGCTCTTATAGGCGTTTATGAACTTCGATATCCCGCTGTCTGGCTCTGCCTTGAACAGTATATGGATATGGTCCTTATCGTGATTCCACTCTGAAAGCGTTATCTTGTACCTGGGTGCAATATAGCAGAATATTTGTTTCAGATACTCCGATATGACATCGGTGATGACATTTCTTCTGTATTTGACAATGAGTATGAGGTGGTAGTTCAGACTGAACACACCGAATGGTTGTTCCCGTCAAGCTGTGTCATTATGTAGCTCTTCTCTCTGCTCATATCTTAATTATAAGTATAACACTGCCATGGGATTTATAAAGATATTTCTTTGATATAAATGAATTATCTTTCTACCTCTGATTGGCTGAATGCCTTGGATATGAAAGGATTTTCTACTCCAATCCTCCTTGCTGCCAGCCGGAACATCACACACCTGTCAGGGCATACGATATCCTTCACATGCCTGTCGGAACCGCCGGTATTCCTTAAGTCTCCGCCGCTTCTAATGGCTTCCATCAGCGGATAGAGCATCATCATAGTCTTTGAGCAGATGCATAGCCTTCCTGATTCACCGGCAGCCATATGTGCATGAATACTTATCACCGATTTCCTCACCGTTGCGGCATAGGCCTTCTGGCTTATCTCCTCTCAGATGCTCTGTAACTTCAACTTCAAACTCGCATTCTTCATCCAGCCATTTCTCCATATTGCAATCTTATCATACCCGATGTTTCTTCCACCATTCCTCTCCATCTTTCGCTTCGCTTAGAAGACGGAGACTCC
>CASDZV010000066.1 GCA_949285905.1 uncultured Spirochaetales bacterium
ATACAAAGACTGCAGGACATCTGGAGAAGTTGCAGATGCAATAAAAACCATGATAGTCCGGGGAGCACCTGCAATAGGTGGTGCTGCAGCTTATGGAGTCTATCTTGCACTTCTCGAATCTGAAGATAATCGGGAGCTTTTCAAAAAGCTCTCTGCAGATCTCAGGAAAGCAAGACCTACCGCTGTAAATCTGATGTGGGCTGTGGACAGGATGATGCAGAAAGCAGAAGAGTCAGGGTATGACAAAGAGGCTCTTCTGAATGAAGCGGATACGATTGTCAAAGAAGACAGAGAGATAAATCATAGAATTTCAGAAATCGGAATCTCCGTAATCAGAAGAGGAGATACAATCCTTACCCATTGCAATGCTGGAGCACTGGCAACTTGCGGATGGGGAACAGCATTAGGTGTCATAAAGGAAGCTCACTTCAAGGGAATGGGAATCCAGGTCTATGCAGATGAGACAAGACCGCTGCTCCAGGGTGCCAGACTGACAGCATGGGAGCTGGCAAGAGCTGGGATACCGACCACTCTCATTCCAGACAGTGCAGCAGCCACACTTATAAAGAATGGAAAGATCGATGCCATAATTCTTGGAGCAGACAGAATCACGACAGATGGAGATGTGGCAAACAAAGTAGGGACATTCCCGCTTTCTGTAATTGCAAAGGAATATGGCGTGCCCTTCTATTCTGTCGCACCGACATCAACGATAGACTTCTCTATGAAAGAAGGAAAAGATATACCTATTGAAGAAAGGAATCCTGATGAGGTCAGGAAAATGGGAGAAATACAACTTGCTCCGGCAGATATTCATGTCTTCAATCCTTCTTTTGACATCACCCCGCATCAGAATATAACCGGGATCATTACAGAAGAAGGCATCATCTACCCTCCTTTTGACAAAAATATCGAGCGGATAAAGAAGGAAAAAGGGTTATGAAATCAACAGGCACTTCAACACTCATCACAATGGGAAAAGGAGAAATAAAGCTCTTTCCCGATAGTGCATTCATAAAAGTGAACGTAGAAAATACAGATGACTGGTCTGGAAGTGCCGTTGCCCGCACATCATCGAAAATCGCAGACGTTAAGACAATTCTTGAAAAGAACTCCATAATGCCTTCTGAGATTGAGATAGCGCCACTCATCATCTCTTCCGATATAGAAACAGAAAGAGGACAGCTCATGCTTTCCGGAGAGAAGGCTGAGGAAACACTTACGGTACATATCAACAGGATTGAAAATGTGAGTTCAGTTTTCACGCTTCTTTCATCAATTTCTGGAATAAGAATAGAGAAACCGGAATTTGAGCATTCAGATTTGAACAAACATAAAGAAGAAGCTCTGAAAAAAGCTGTGAAAGACGCACTTGCAAAGGGAAAAATCTTGGCAGAAGCTGCAGAAATGAAGGTAAATGGCATAGAGAACATCACAGAAAATGGTGTTACTACATCCTGTGAAAATGGCATGCTGGTGATAAAAGCAGAAATTGAAGTCACCTTTGCTCTTTCCTAAAAAACGGTCTTTACCATTATCATGCAAGATTGGCAAGGAAAATCATTTCTACAAGAGAAGAAACAAGCTCAATGCTCTTCTTACAAATTACAGGTTTCAATCTGATCGCTCATGATGTGAAGCTTAAGCAAGAATCAGAAGCTCCTATCAAATATTATTGTTCCACTTTTGCAACAAATAAAAAATCCTACCCTCGTTTTATAGAAGGTAGGACAAGAGCGGAAAACGGGACTTGAACCCGCGACATCCACCTTGGCAAGGTGGAGCTCTACCACTGAGCTATTTCCGCAATATACCGTACACCCACCGGGCTTAGGTTTCGTGCGAGAGGCGGGACTCGAACCCGCACACCGAAGTACTAGTTCCTAAGACTAGCGTGTATACCAGTTTCACCACTCTCGCGGTGCTCTGAGCCGCAAAGGGATCGAACCTTTGACCCACAGATTAAGAGTCTGTTGCTCTACCAGCTGAGCTAGCGGCCCAAAAATCTTCTGCGCCCTGTAGGACTCGAACCTACAACCTGCGGATTCGAAGTCCGACGCTCTATCCGTTGAGCTAAGAGCGCTTTTCCTCCATCGGAGGTAGTAGGGTGGAAGAAGGGGATCGAACCCTCGACAAGCAGATCCACAATCTGCCGCTCTACCGCTGAACTACTTCCACCATTAAGCGAAAGCGAGGCGTGCACCTAGCAATTTCAACGTCGACAAATATGGCAGAAACAGAACAAATTGTCAACAGCTTTAATGAAGATTTTGCCATATTTTCAACATCTGCTTATCATACAACAAATTACTTATCGCCATACTTGGCTATCACATCTCCCCTCTTCACCTTTTTCGTGCCCGTCATCGGCAGCGTGTCGTAAACAACATCCACCCGTGAGATACGCTTGTGCGACACAACACCCCTGTTGATTTCATCGACAATATCGTTCATGCGTTTTTCAATCAGAGCATTATCGCCCTCAAAGCGGTCGATACAGGTTTTTGAAGGAACAATAACGGCGCGGATTCCTTCCCTCTTCAGTTCTCTGTCTTCCAGATAGCCGAATACACATATCTGATCGATGTCCTCAAACAGCTGGAACGGGTCTTCCACCTCTTCCGGGAATACATTCTTTCCGCCTTCTGTAACAATGACATTCTTCTTACGGCCTGTCAGATACAGATATCCATCTTCATCCTGATGCCCCACATCTCCTGTATTGAGCCAGCCATCGGCCAGGACTTCTGCTGTTGCTTCAGGGTTGTTGTAATACCCTTTCATGACCATCGGCCCTTTGATGCAAATCAAACCATTGCCATCACTGTCAGGATCCACAATCCTGACCTCTGTTTCCGGAAGCTTCTTTCCGACAGATTCGACCCTGAACGCCTCGACTGGATTTACATGTGTAATCGGAGAAGCCTCTGTCAGACCATATCCCTGCACGAAATCAATACCCAGCTCATTGAACATCCTGAATGTCGAAGCAGGAAGGGGGCCTCCGCCGGAAATACAGAGCCGTACACCATCAAAGGAGAGCTTTTCAAGAAGGAAACCAAAAAGATGTTTGCCGATATTGATTCCCAGACAGCTCTTGAGGAAACCGGAGAATTTCATCATTCCCCTGATAACTCCATAAACCACAGCACCTTTCTTCCTCACACCTGTCATAAGCGCTGAAATCATCTTGTTATAGAGCATCGGGACAGCCATGAAGACAGTAACCTTACCAGCCTTCAGCTCCTGGAATATATGCGAAATTGCGAGCTTTTTCCCGAAAACAACTGCGCATCCATTGCTCAATGCTATATAGACAACAGCCATCATCGTATAGGCGTGATGGAGTGGCAGAATTGCGTAGATAACATCATCAGGAGTGAATGAAATCGTCCCCTGTACCAGAAAGCAATCAGAGACAAGATTGTCATGAGTGAGCACAACCCCTTTGGGTACACCGGTTGTCCCTGAAGTGAAGATGATTGCAGCTGTGTCTTCTGAAGAGAGCACAGGGAAAACTGTATCCGGTCCATCAAGGCTCATCACATCTTCCAGCGCGTATTTCCTGATTCCAAGTCTTCCATCCTTGTCGATATTCCCCACACGCTCGGAATTGATAAACAATCCGGAGACTCCTCCGAATTCTATAAAGCGCTCAAGCTCTGCATCCTTGAGAGTCGGATCGAGGGGTACGATGATTCCCCCCATTCTGATAACTGCGAAATAAACCAGAGCCCATTCCACGGAGTTGTGACCGGTTACCGCGATTTTATCTCCCCTTCCAAATCCATCTGCAGCAAGTGCCTTCGCAATTCTGGACATTGCCTGATCGGCTTCGCGGTATGTCAGCTTAATCTCCGGGTCAAATGCATGGAAACAGAGATTATCAGGGAAACGTTTCAGCGTTATCTGGAACATTTCAGGAACAGTTGGCCATCTGCCTGTGAAATCCTTCCCCCTGTATTCATCAAGGAATCCCCAGGCATTCTTATATGCGACAGTCTTCATTAATTACTCCCTCAATATATCCCGTACTTTAGCATGTGAAGCGGTTTGAAAAAAGACACCCGCAACACAGTTGTTGAAACCTTTGTAGTTCGGCATAATCCAGAAATATGGAATTAGAAGGATTCAGAGAACTGGGACTCGGAGAAGAGTCCCTGAAAGCTCTAAAGGAAAAAGGGTTCGAGGAACCGACAGAGATACAGAGGCGTGCCATACCTCTTCTTCTGAAAGAAGGAACTGAGATTGTCGGACAGGCACAGACAGGCACGGGAAAAACAGCGGCTTTTGCGCTGCCGATACTTGAAACAGTGGTATCTGGCAACGGGAAAGTGCAGGCATTGATTCTTGCTCCTACAAGAGAACTGGCAATACAGGTAAGCGAAGAGATAAGCTCGCTCAGAGGTGAAAGAAGAACAGAGGTTGCTCCGATTTATGGCGGCGCGAGCATGGCGCAGCAGCTGAAAAGGCTGAAACGCGGTGTGGAGATTGTCGTCGGAACACCCGGCCGCATCCTCGATCACATACGCCGAGGGTCCCTCGATCTGTCTCTGCTGGAGTTCCTGGTGCTTGATGAAGCCGATGAGATGCTCGACATGGGATTCATTGAAGATATAGAGGCCGTGCTCAGAGCGGTGCCGGAAAAGAAGAGGATGCTGCTCTTCTCTGCGACGATGCCAAAAGAAATCATGAAGCTTGCTGAAAGCTTTATGAAGAATCCTGAGATCATACGGACACAGAAGCAGGATACAGCGGCTATATCAACAGATCAGATATATTACGAAGTGCGAGAAGCTGATAAACTCGAGGCCCTGACTCGCATCATCGACCGAGAAGCAGATTTCTATGGCGTAGTCTTCTGCAGGACAAAGCTCCAGTGTGATGAAATCGGACAGAAACTTCACGACAGAGGATACGATGCGGCGGCGCTGCACGGAGATCTCTCACAGCGGGAAAGGGAACAGATCCTGAGAAGAATGAAAGAGCATCAGATTTCCATACTCGTCGCAACCGATGTAGCAGCCCGAGGTCTCGATATACAGGATCTGACACATGTCATCAACTACACAATTCCGCAGGATCCTGAAATTTACATCCACCGTGTCGGACGGACAGGACGTGCAGGCAAAAACGGCACGGCCATCACATTCATAACACCATCCGAATCCAGGAAGTTCTCTTATATCCGCAAGGCAGCCCGCTCAGATATACGCCGCGAGGAGATACCAAGGGCAGAGGAGATTATCGAGAAGAAGAAAGAGAGGATCAAAGAGGAGATTCTCGACATTCTCTCCGCAGAACCAAAAGCCCAATACATTGAGATAGCTCAAAGCGTGCTCGCTGGACGCGATGCAACAGAAGCATTTGCCCAGATTCTCTCCTCTATTTACAAGAACGATCTCGATGCCTCCAGATACAAGGACATCGCGGTAAAAGACAAGAGCCGCGAAAAATCAAGACGAGAGAAGAGAGAGGAATCACGCAACAAAGAGCGATATGACCGCGTGAAAGCACCATCGCTGGATGAGGGGGGTACGACTCGTCTGTTCATTGCCCGTGGACGCAAGGATGGTCTGACAAAGAGTATGCTGATAAATATTCTCATCGACCAGGCAGGAGTCAGGGATGAGGATATCAGGGATGTTGAGATCAACGAGACATCATCCTTCGTCTCTGCACCATTCTCCGTTGCTGAGACAATACTCAAAGCCTATTCAGACCGTACGATGAAGGGAAAGCCTGTAGTCATGAGGGCAAAACCTGAAGGCGGGGCAAGAAGCAGCAGGAAAAAGAGCACAGGACGGAAGGAAGCTCTCAGGACAAAAGGCAAGAAACGAAAGAGATGGGAAGACGATTATCAGCCATATGGCCGCGACACAAGGGACGGAGATGATGGCCGATACAGCTTCCCTGACAGGAAAAAGAAGCGCAAGAGATAATCAGATGTGCAGATGATCATCGAAGCGCCCGGAGAGAAGACGGTGCATGAAGCCGTCTTCTTTTTTCAGCATCTTCGAGCCTCGCGTGATCTTGCAAAGGGAAAGCTTTCTGGATTCTGCGATCTCGCGCTGTGGCTTACCTTTGTACAGATCCATCATCAGGAGCCAGCGGTTTATCATATCATTCACCTCTGACGAAGTGAAAAGATCGTCAAAAAGAGCCTTCATATCCTCTTTGTCAGTTGTGGAACAGAACACGCTGATGATATCCTCAAAAGCCTCAGTTGCTTCCTTCTCCCTGGCTTTATCGGGAGCTGCCACAGTTTTTGCACTCATATGAGTAACAGTACTTTGCTTAAGTTAACTGGTCAAGCTCAGAATGCAGGAGAAAAAAGACGCAGGAAATAGCGGATGAAGCGCCTCACCGGATTACGGACAGTGACCATACTCTTCGTCATCTCCTCGGAGACTGCAAATGTTTTCAGGAAATCTTCCTTTACAGCCTTTACGATTGAAGAGCGCACAAAAAGCACCGAAAGCTCATAATGCAGGTAGAATGATCTGTAATCAATGTTGGTGGTACCAACAACAGCAGCTTCATCATCTGCGATGAATGTCTTTGAATGCATGAACCCCGGCATATACTCAAAAATCTTCACACCAGCGTCAATGAGCGGGATATAATTCGATCTGGAGACTTCAAATACTGTTTTCTTATCAGGATAATGCGGTGTGATGATACGGACATCGACGCCTGAGGCCGCCGCAATCTTGAGCGCTCCCATCATCTGATCGTCAGGTACCAGATAAGGCGTGGTGATCCATACATAACGTTTGGCATTGGCTATCATCTGGATGTAAACATCCTCTGCTGTCGATGAATCATCGAACGGGTTGTCACCGAATGGCTGGACAAAACCATCTTCCTGGCAGGAAACAGAGGGAAGATATCTCTCAAGATTCTCCTCCTCTCCCCAGACGCCATTCCACATTTCAAGGAACATATATGTGAAATTCCAGACAGCTTCCCCTCTGATTTTCACTGCATTATCCTTCCAGTATCCGAAGCGTATCTCATCATTGGCATACTCATCCGCAAGATTGAGTCCCCCTGTATAGCAGAGATTGCCGTCAATATCGAAAATCTTCCTGTGGTCGCGGAAATTGAGACGTGGATTGATATGAAGCTTGACAGGATTGAATGCAACAGCTTTTATGCCTTTGCTGCGCAGCGTGGCATCATAATGGGCTGGTATGGAATTAATCGACCCCATATCATCGTAAATCACACGGACATCCACCCCTTCTGACACCTTCTTCAGAAGCTCTTCAAGGATGCGGTTCCACCATTTACCCTCGCCGATGATGAAATATTCAATGAATATGAAACGCTTTGCATTTTTTATTTCCCTGAGAACGTCATGGAAGAACTCTTCGCTGTAATAAAAATACTCGCACTCTGTGTTCCCCCATGCAGGAAGTCCGGTCTTGTTGCGGATATACGTGGAAATATGACTGTACTCCGGCGCCTTTTCACTGATTCCGGCTTCTGCAGTTTCCGGAAATGCAGATTCATCAGGAAGTGCTTTGAGAAACTTCCTCGTCTTCTTTCTCGAGAAATAACCAAGCTTCTTATTCGCCATCATCAGGTACAGAACACCACCGAAAACGGGAAGGATACCGATAAGGAACATCCATACCATTTTATAGGCAGGCTTCTCTGGGCGGGTGAATACGACAAAGAGCATCAGCACCGAAAGAAGAGAGAATGCAAGATAAAACCCTTTTGCATAACTTGCCCATAGCACAACATATAGAAGCAGTCCAAACTGAATTGCCATGAAGATAACGAACCAGAAGAGACGCTGTGTCAGGGCTTTCAATAATTTACGTAGCACTTCCTTCCCCCATTGAGAACTCGCATCCGCACCATTTCTGCCGATACAGTCCCAGCTCCTTAGAAAGCACTATTGAACGATTGAAGCCATCTTTCTTTTTGAAATCGAACTCCACAAATCCGGGAAAAGCATCGCCTACGCTGAATATTGTCCGGCTATTCTTGAACCTGGAGACTGTCAGCGTTGTCGTGAACTCGTCGATGCCGAGCTCCAGAGCTTTCCTGTATGCCCTCTCAAGGTTGAAGCGGAAGCAGAGCGAACACCGCTCTCCATGTTCCTTGTCTTTCTCATGCCCTTTCACAGCCTCTCGCCATTGGTCGTGATCCCATGAATCAAGAATAACAGGAAGATCATAATGCTCTGCGACGATGAGAAGATTCTGATAGCGCTTCATGAATTCCTCATACGGGAAAATATTGCTGTCTGAAAAGAAAAGAACAGGATCATAACCTTCAGCAAGGAGCCTCTCCACAGAACTGGTGGAGCAAGGTCCGCAGCACACATGAAGCAATATCCTCTTTCCCATAAGCATTGGGGATGCTAGCATAAGAGGTAATCAATCGCAACAGAAAGGACACTTTATGAGAAAATACAGATTCATCCCCGGGGCAGCAGCTCTGACAGTAGCATTAATCACAATGATGACAGGAGGTGTACCCGAGTGGGTTTCTCCTGCAGCGCTATTGATTTCCGCCCTCCTGTTCATCTTCGAAAGCAGGGGTACTGTATACTTCAACAAAGCAGTAAAAGCCATCAACAGCCCAGAAAGCGCGAAAAAGGAAGAAGGTGTTGTCCTGATGGGGAAAGCACTCAATGCAGGGCTTTCCAATGAGAATGCAGTTGTCGCAGCGGCTGTGCTCCTGCAGAACAGCCAGGAAGACAGAGCGCGTGAGATTCTTGAACCTCTCTCAAAAAAAGATGACAGGAAAATCGCGGGGCCTGCTCTTACATCGCTCTCAATGTATTACTGGACAAGAAAGGATTACGATAAAGCTATCGAATTATGCGAGAAAGCAAAGGATCTGGGGTTTGTATCACGGAATCTATGCATAAATCTCCTGACATACTATCTTGCTGCAGGAAAGACAAAGGAATTCAGCAATCTTCTCTCTGAAATGGGAACAAGCGGTGCCTCCTCCCCTGCTGTTGTGGATTTCCTCGCCATAAATGAAATGCTCCATGGAAACTGGAAACAGGCAGGCGCGTATCTTGAAGCGCTTTGCACTGAGGCAGACCCTGGATTCCCAGATGCATACATACATTTTGCTCAGGTTCATATGCATTATGGCAATCTGAAGAATGCGAAGCTGATGCTTGAGAAGGCGCTGAGAATGGACTATGCACGCTATTCCCCATATACAAAGGAAATGGTAAGTGAAATGATTACCCTGCTATCTGATGAGTACAAGTGCATACCATTCCTGAAAGCAGCAGACAGGGACAACAAAGCAATTCTGAGAATCATCAACGGAGAGCTTCCGCAGATTGAAGCAGCTGAAGCAGAGAGGCTGCAGGATATTCTTCCCGGATTCCCTGAAGAGCCTGATTTCTCTGCAGTCGTCGGCAAAAGTGATGATACAGACGATGAACGCGAAATGAATACAGACCTTTCAGAAGCTGATGAGAGATGGCTTGAACGCCATCAGGACTGATACTTCAGGGAAAGAAGGAACGAGGAGACAAACCCGTCAGCGAGAGAATCATAGCCGAACCTCACTCTGAACGGAAGCTTCATAAGTCCGATGATAGAGAACGAGACCTCTGCCTCAACACCTGCAGAGAAATCGAAAGCTGTATCATGCAGAAGCATATCACAGTAGATGCCAAGCTCTAAATCCTCGAAGATGAGGAACTCACCGAATGTCGGAGAGACAGGGAATGAATAACCTGTGCTGAGAGATAGAATTGTATTGTGAAGATCCGACAGACGCGTATAATTGCTGCCCTTACCAAGCAGTGTACTTGCGTATCCATCTGACAGGAACAATGGGACATCGCCTCTTCCATCTACGGAGAAGCGGGAAAAGGCAGAACCATCGAGGAACCAGGAAGGGGCGAATGGCATCCAGAAGCGTGTGGCAACAGATCCCTCCACATAGTGGTGTGGAGAACTGAAAAGAATATCATCGGCGGTGAAGAGATACCCCAGCGACGCGTAGATATCGAAATAACCAGTCTTCACATTGCCATCCAGCGCTCCTGATATAGCAAGAGCCTCATTGCCTCTGAAACCTGTCGTATATTCAAAGGCCTCCTTGAATGAGAGCGAATGGGAATTCTTCTCATGCAGCACGACCCAGTCAAATCCCTGTCTGGCATAGAGGTGAGGAATATACCACGGGTCATGGCAAAGCGTTGCGGAGACATCGAATGTGAACCTGAGACGGTCTACAGGATAATATCTGAGAAATGAATTGAGAAGAGGATATGCGCCTGCAGTGGCGTTTGTAGTGAAATCGAATGCACTGCCAAGCAGAACACCTGTCTCAAGACCATTAGTGCGGAACTCATATATGAGCGCAAGATTTGCTGTATCGGAAAGATAGCGCCTGTACTCTCTTCCCTGATTGGACTCGAACGTGAAAGAAAGGGAAGCTGAAGGTGACGAGGCATCCACTCTGTCGAAGAAATCGAGATTTCTCTTCGCTTCCATGAGTTTCCCGCTGAGGCTCTGTCTCTCCGCAGCAAGCGATGAAGGAACCCCGCTCCTGTGAATACCTGAAAGCGCTTCATGCTCTCCCTTTGCGCTTTCATATCCTATTCTGGCCATCAGCTCCGCTTTATCGAAATCCATGAATGAGAAATCTTCCACATCGCAGCGTATCCAGATGAAATCATCATGCTCTCTCATTGCCTCTGCGGCTTTCTGGTTCTTGCCGACATCGAACGATGAGTTGAGAATCGTAATCGCGTTCAGGAGATTAATATCTGTTGCATTATAAAATGCTGTTGAGACAATGACAGTATCTGTATATTCAAACGCAGCATCCAGCGGAAGAAGTGTCACTACTCCGCCATCGATGAGAAGGTGCCCATTATATTCGACAGGGGAGAAATATACAGGCAATGCAAACGAGGCTATCATCACATCGGTGAAATCGCCTTCCGTGATACGTATCTCCCTCTTTGTCACGATATCATCACAGACTACCATGACAGGAATATCAAGATCCTCTAGCCGCGTATCCTCGCCAACGACACTTTCCATCAGCGTCTCAAATCCCGAGGGGATGATAATCCCTCCTGCAATTGGAAGTGTGAAGCTGAAAAGAGAAGAAAGATCGGCAGAGAGCAGAAGATCGATTATCTCAGAAGGTGTAAGACCGGCAGCATATAACAGCCCTATAATTGAGCCCATCGAATTTGAGATGATGAAATCAGGGACAATACCATTCTCTTCCAGATACTCAAGTACACCGATATGCGCAAGCGCTCTGGCCGATCCTCCTGTAAGCACGAGCCCGACAGGATCCCTCTCACCTTTTGTTTTTTCAAGTATCCGTTCTCTGAAGCTTTCGTCACCATAAGTAATCGGGATATCTGAGACAATAAGACCGGACTGTTCAGTCCCTGATGCATCAGCAAAGACAGAACAGAGAATGAAAAGTGATAGAAAGATTGCCATAACGAAACGTTTGAGCATGGGTATACAATACTCCGAAGAGAGCAAAAGACTCAATATTCACTTGCCACCTTAAGTATTATTCTGATATTATCCAAAGCACGCTGGTATGGTGAAATTGGTAGACACAGCAGACTCAAAATCTGCCGGGGCGACCCTTGCCAGTTCGAGTCTGGCTACCAGCATCCAAAGAAAAGAGGCAAATAGCGGATCTCGTCTCTTGTTTTCACTGAATTGCTGAGCTCTGCTATCAGCAAAAGGCCGGGAACGCACTCTTCCCGGCCAGTGAACAATAACTTCAGACAAAAGCTGAAATATCTATATTCTCTCCTGTAAGTCCTGCAAAAGCACCAGCTTCCGCTTCCGCTGTATCAGGATGAGCAATAAGCCACTTGTTCGCACCCCAGAGGTACTTATCCTCCGCTGTCTCTTCCTTGATTGCAGGCTTCTCACCATTTGTACCATACGGAAGGACTATTATCGTTCTGAATTTTCCGCATGGGGCATAATGGAGTGTTGTCTCGTAAAGAAGCACAGCAGTCCTTGGGGGAATTCTGAAAGCCTTGACTCTGGATGTGTCAATCCTGCCATCCCTCACATCTCTCAAGTCTGCAAGAAGCAGGAATATCTCATCAGGAGAAATATTGATCTCACTGCCTTTATGGTATTCAAGGCAATTAAGCTTGTAGTTGGTGCCAGAACAGTATCCGATCTGCACAGGCAATCCCCCGTACACGTGCTCAGACAAGAACTTATGCACAGGCAGCGAATCAAGCTCCGGAACATCCGGGACATAGACAGTACCATCCTCTGGACAAGGAGAAACCTTTTCAAGGGCATCAAGAAGAGCTTCAGTGTCCATGCCATCAATGATACGGCCAAACGCTCTGAACTCATCGCTCCTCACATCGTAAATAATCATAGAAGCCTCCAGATGCATGATAGCACAACGCACAAGTGATTAGAAAATAATACTGATTAATCTTTTTCATTCATCCTTATTGCTGCAGAACGGCATATTTGTCAGATTCGATCTGATTTCACACTATAGCCAATTCTCACTATCCGCGTTCCCTGCTGATTAACTCTTGCCATTTAAGCAATTTAGTCAAAATTCACATTTTTACATCACGCTGAACACGTTATACATTCGGCTCATGGAAACATGGATTGCTGAGAATATAACGCTGCCAAAGCATGTAACGCTTTCCGAGGAGAAAGAGAATGCGTGCTCACATTTTGCCGGACTTATACTAGCCTTGATAGGCCTTCTATATGTCACATCATCGTCATCGCCATCAGGCCATCCTCTTGCAAAAGGAGGCATGATTGTCTTTGCCATCACAAACGTAATACTCTACGCCTCCTCTGCTTTCTATCATTATCTGGAACCAGGAACCTGGAAAAAGCTTTTCCGTGTGTTTGATCACCTGAGCATCTATCTGCTGATTGCAGGTTCTTATACCCCAATACTGCTTTACATCGGATCAGATATCACAAAGGCATTTGCCATTGGCATGTGGGTGGCCACAGCCATAGGCTCAGTCCTCACAATCAGATTCTGGGGACGGTTCTACCCTGTACACGTAGCACTCTATGTAGTGATGGGATGGTCCATCATCGCGATCTACGATAGTGTCTTCCCGTTCATTCCCCCTCTTCTCTTCCCTTATGTCCTTGCCGGCGGCATCACATACACCATTGGAGTTCTCTTCTACTCGGTGAAGAAGATTCCGCACAACCATCTTGTATGGCACATCTTCGTGCTCTGTGGCAGTCTCTGTTTCTTCACAGGCTACTCTGCCACGCTTCTTGCCTGAAACAGGATAATGAAGAATGATAGAGCTATGAAAACAAATGCGATGAGAATTCTTGAAAGTCTTTCAATCACATATGAAATTCACCAGTACGAATGGGACGAAGAGCATCTGGATGCCATACATGCCGCAGAGAGTGCTGGACTGGAACTGGAAAGAGTTTACAAGACTATCGTAATGCGGAACTCAGATAAGGATGTGTTCGTTTTCTGTCTTCCTGCAGAATTTGAGATATCACTCAAGAAAGCAAGAGCTGTTACTGCAAGTAAGGAGATTGACTTAATCAAACTCACAGAACTGCAACCTCTGACAGGATATATCAGAGGAGGATGCTCGCCTCTTGGCATGAGAAAACACTACCCTACATTCATCTCTGAGCTAGCGGCTCTGGAAGAGACGATCTATGTCAGCGGCGGCATGCGGGGCGTGCAGATTGAAATAAAACCTGATGACCTGGTAAAAGCCACCGCTGCCGAATACGCGGATTTTGTCTAACGGATCCGGTGTACCCAGCCTTCTTTTCTCGGTGCTGCCTCTCTGGGGTAATCCAGAGGATAACCGAGAATGCAGTGTCCGATTCCGATCAGATCCCCGTCAACTCCCCACTTGAGGAGAAGGTCTTTACCCTCCTCGCTCTCGAATTCCTCATAAGCCCTGTTGATCCAGCAGGAGCCAAGCCCGAGAGAATATGCAGCGTTCATCAGGTTCCCCATGACGAGGCTTCCATCCTGAACTGCGTTCCTGTTGCTTCTGTCCCCAAGAACAATGATTACAGTCGGAGCACCATAGAACGGGTCGCTGCCGCTTCCCATAATCCTGGCATTCATAGCTGAGAGATTTCTTATCTCCTCATCATTCTGCAGCACCACCATCACGGAACTCTGGCGATTCATCGCAGATGGTGCATACATTCCAGCTTCCAGCACAGCCTGAAGCTCATCTTCTGTTATCTGCTCGCTCTTGTACTTACGGCAGCTTCTGCGCCCGATGATATTCCTGATTGTCTCGTTCATACATGCATTATAGCATACAGAAAAGAAAAGACCCTCATTCCATAGATTGGAACAAAGGTCTTATTGTCGGGCAGAGAGGATTTGAACCTCCGACCCCTTGGTCCCGAACCAAGTGCGCTAGCCCCTGCGCTACTACCCGGAAAACAACGTGATTATAATCACTTGATGCATCCTTGTCCACTGTATGCGGAAATAATAAGATGCGAATATGATTTCTTTCCTTGAAACAAGAGAAGCGAAGATGGAAGCTGAGAAGATGACAAAAGCGATACTCACAAGCGGTTCTGTCTCATTTCCTCCTGACGGGAACTATCCATTATCGCTTCTATCAGATAAAACAATGCTCAGCGTTCTTCTTGCAAAACCGCAGTCATCAAAAGAGGTGAAAATCCTCAGAGGATTCTCAGGGACACCAGGCGGTTTTTATACAATCCCCGGCTATGTAGGTCCATGCTTCTCAGTTGCAGAATGGGAAAAGACTGTCAGAGAAAATGACAGGGAAATACACGAACTCACTGCAATGATTGAAAACGGAGATACATCACAGAAGGAAAAACGCGCATCTCTGACAGCAGAGAGCCTCAAAGCACTGTCATCGCTTTACAGTTTCCGCACCTATAATGGAAGGAACATCAGTCTGCCTGACAGAGCGCCATGGGGAACTGGCGACTGTGCAGGGCTCAGGTGCATCAATACAGCACTCAGGAAGAAATGGGAGATCCTGGGACTGGCAGAATTCCGTATCAGAGACAGCAAGCCGGAGTTTCATCCACCCTGCGAAAGCAGATGCGGCCTTCTGCTTCCCGATATGCTGGGACTGGATTACCTCTATGCAGATTCTTCCATTGCTGTAGTTGATAAACCATCAGGGCTGCTGTCAGTCCCAGGACGAGGAGAGGACAAGATTGACAGCGCCACATACCGCTTTCATATGCTCTTTCCATCATCTCCTCCTGAGTGCAACTGCCATCGCCTTGATATGGATACTTCAGGTCTCCTCGTCCTCGCCTTCACGAGGGAAGCAAAGCGTACACTCTCCATTGCCTTTGAGAACCACGAGGTCAGAAAAGAGTATGAGGCATTGCTTGAAGGTGTCATCACAGAGGAGAACGGAATTATAGATATACCAATCAGGCTGGATACAGATAACAGGCCATATCAGATTGCGGATTACGAGAAAGGAAAGAAAGCAGTGACTGTATGGAAGAGGCTTGGTGTGGAAGTGATTGATGGCAGAAAGTATACACGCGTCCGCTTCTATCCAGAGACAGGGCGGACACACCAGCTGAGAGTGCATTCAGCTCTCACAGGCCATCCGATCAAGGGCGACAGACTGTATGGCACACACACAGAGGGAGAACGTCTGATGCTGCATGCGGCTTTTATCAGCTTCAGACACCCAGAAACCGGAGAGGACATAGCATTCAGCTCGCCCGCTCCTTTCTGAAACGCAGAGGCTTTGCTGTATCGACCTCCAGTATCTCAGCACCGCACTCTGCGGCAAACTGCCTGAGATAGTCAAATGGTGCGGCAAGATCGGAAACACGATGCGCATCGGATGAGAGGACTGCAGGGACGCCGCGCTCTGCCGCTCTCAGCCAGAAATCCCTCGATGGATAGCCACGCCCGCGCATATAGCCATTGCCATTGATCTCAAGCGGCAACGACAGCTCAAGCGCTGAATCGAGAATTGCATCTGTCACGGCTCTGGCCTCACTGTCAAATGGATGGGATGTGAGAAACACATCGGGGTGAGCATAAAAAGCGAAAAGACCGGAAGACATAGCCTGTATTGTCTGCTTCGCATACTGCACAATATCAGCAGAAGAAAGAGGCTCGTCGAAGACTGAGAAGAATGACCCGTCTGGACGGAAGATATAATGAGTGCCTCCGATAAGATAATCCACTCTCTCCCTTACCTTCCTGTAATAAGAGAGCCGTGATGGAAGATAATCCACCTCATAGCCGAGAAGTACGGGAAACGGACACGTCTGCGAACGCACATCGTTCTCATACAGGTTCTGGCTTCTGTAAGGCATCCTGGACCGGGAAAGAAAATCATCTGCAAACGGACAATGCTCTGAGAATCCGAGAATTCCGAACCCATTTCTCTCTGCCTCTGCCACGTATTCCGCAATACTTCCACTGCCATGTCCGCAATAGAACGAATGAGTATGGAGATTGCCTTTCATAAGCCCAGCCTCTCAATTTTGTTCCTGAGCACATCAATCTCGCCTTTTATCTCATCAATTTCCCTGTCAATCCGCTCTTTTTCCTTCTCAAGCACCATGATCTTTCCTTCTTCGCTCTCAATCATCGCCCTGTAATCATCAGCTTTGGCTTCCCTTTCAACCCGATCCTTGTCTGCAATAACACTATCCCAGTCACCATGAAGACGCAGAAGGGATTCGAGCACATCGAGGATTTCCGAAGGAGTATCTTTGTCAATCCACTCAGAACCTCTGTCATAAAGATAGCTTCCGTAACTGACAAACGCATCTTCCTCAGCTTTCTTCAATCCTGTGATCTTCCCGTTTCCTTCCAGAATCTCATGCTCGGCATTCTTCGCTCTCTCTTTCTCATTCTCAAGCCGTGACTCCAGTGCCGTAATCTCCTCATCAATCTTCTTCCTCTGCTCTCTCAGTTTCACAAGATCGGCAAGAAGCGCATTGGCACTATCGGAACCAAGAGGACGGGAAGACGCAAGCGCTATAGATGCATAAGAGATAAAACGGCTCTCTTCCCCGAGTTTGCGCATCTTTGCCTTCCCTGTACCGAATATACGGGAAAAGAATGAATCATCACTTGTCTTCTCAAGTCTCCTGTCTGCTTCCACATCATCGTAGACGACTCTGAAAAAATCTTTATCAAGAAGGGAGAACGAACATTCCTCATAAATCATCGCACCAAGTCTTATCGAAAGTCTCCGTTCATCCTCTGCAGTACGGTTCTTTTCCCTGAGCAGCGCAGCCTTCTTCTCCTCATCGCTGCGATATGAAGAAAGATACGCAGATGAGTTGTCAACACTCTGCTCTTCAGCGAGAAGAGCAGCAGAAGCCTCCAGAGAGGATTCAAGCAATCTGGCACCTAGTTTCAGTCCAAGAACCTCACGAAGCGATACAGCAAGAATACCAAGCTTCAGTTCCTCGCTCCGGATACTTTCCTTTATTGATTTCTCCTTCTCTTCAATCTCCCCCAGAAGTTCGTCTATAGCACCCATACATTATGAGTCTAGCAACTTTTGCTCAGTTGACAAAGGGATAGCCAGAATCATATTCTTTCGTTGACTGTGCCAGTCCGCTTGTTTTTATCGGAAACTGCATGGATGTGCCCTTCAGGGCATATTTTATCGCCTATTTTCAGGCATATTTGGAGCAGATAATGGAAGAGAAAACCAGCACTCCGATCAACGGGGATGCATTGGAAAAGAAGATTGACGATCTTCTGCAGATGATGAGAAGCGCTGATCCTGCAGAGCTTGAGAACATCAAAACGATAATCAGGAAGAAAGTGAAATTCTTCGACAGAATGACACTTGCAGCAATGTTGCTTAAGAATGCGTCAGAAGGAAAGCGCGAAGGTGAGCGTCCTCAGCGCAGACAGCGTACGGAAAAACCGGAAAAGAAGGCCGCTGACAATCCAGCAAGAACCGAAGTAAAGGAAAAGAGCGAGCATGTCATTCCAGAGGATGCTAAGACACTGTACCTCAACATCGGGAAGATGAAGCACCTTTATGCAAAGGATCTCTCAAAGCTCTTGCAGACAGAGCTGGGAATCACACGTGACGACATTTACCAGATCCGTGTCCATGATAAATACTCATTTGTAACAATGAGCGAGGAAAACTGCGCAAAAGCCATTGAGAAGCTGAATAATCAGGCTATCAACGGCAGAACAGCAAAAGTGACATACTCTGAGAAAGCATGAAGATCCAGCCATTCACAGCAGGGCCGTATGGTACCTGCTGTTATATTGTCTACAGCTACAACGGCGCTGGATGCGTTATCATAGATGCGCCATTTCCCGCAGATAAAATCTTATCATTCATAGAGGCAAACAAGCTCTCCCCTGAGGCTGTCTGTCTTACCCACGCTCATTATGATCACATATTCGGGCTTGCGGAAATAAGGAAGCGCTATGCAAAACTTCCTATATATCTTGGCGAAGAAGATTTTCCATTCATTGAAGACGGATACTCCGGGACTATCGGGCTTCTGCAGAAATCTGATCCGTTCTTTCTCTCTCGCTATGCACTTCCGCTTATTGATGAAATGCCTCAGGACTTCATACCCTACAGCGACAGCACAGGACTTTTCAGTGTCATAAAAACGCCAGGACACACGATGGGATCGGTTTCACTCTATTCGGAGAGCGAAAATGTTGTTTTCACGGGAGACACACTTTTTCACGGAAGTGTTGGACGAACAGACCTTGGAGGAGACTATAATACGCTTCTCTCATCTCTCAAAAGACTCTCATCGCTCAGCGCAGATACTCTTGTTCTCCCCGGTCATGGCACAATGACAGATATCGGGACTGAGAAAGCCGTCAATCCCTATCTTTGATTACATTCCAATGCGTTCGTTCTGAGCCTTGCAATCAACACAGAGCACAGCTTCAGGAATAGCGCGGAGTCTGCCTTCTGGAATCTTCTTACCGCACTGCAGACAATAGCCGTATTTTCCTTCGCTGATGCGCTTCAGTGCATTCTCTATTGCTTTGAGCTTCTTCGCGTCCATTGCATTGATGGCTTCCATCTTGCGATACGAGCCTTCATCGGAAGCAAGGTCGCTCGAGTCACCCCGCCCAGAAGATGCCTGAGCTTCGTTTCTGAAATCATCACCTTCGGCATTGAGTTTCCTGAGAATATCCTCACGTTCCGAAAGCAGTTTCTCTTCCATTTCTTTCGTAAACTCGTCCATATCAACACCCCTCTCGTTTTTGTAGCGTCGCCAATAATCTGCACAAAGAAAAGTGCATAGTCAAGAGCATATTTACTGAATACTGTTCAGTATTCTTCATTTCTTCAGCGATTCTACATATTTCCGGGAGAAATGTATGGTCATTCCAGCTATAAAGAGATAAATAATGAAGACAACTGCTCTTACCCACACCGGGCCGGAATAGACAACACCAAGAAGTATAAACCCTACTGTCATGCCGGATAGCAGCATGATAATGGAGACAATAAATCCTATTGGCGATTTATCAGCCATCGATGAAAGCCTTTATTTCTTCAAGAAGATCTGAGTACTCTGTGACAAGATTAAGATTCTTCTCCTCTTTAAGAATCTTCTCAGGAGCGCGGAAAAGGCAGCCACCATCAGCCTGATGGATCATAGCAAGATCATTGTAGCTGTCGCCTGAAGCAAAAACACGGAAACCGATTGACTGGAGACTTTCCACAGCTCTCTTCTTACCATTCTCTATACGCATGCGGATATCCTCTATCATGCCATCGCTGCCAACTACAAGACTGTTGCAGAAAATAGTCGGATAGCCAAGCTGGCGCATCAGGGGAAGAGCAAATTCCGAGAAAGTATCTGAAAGTATTATGACTTGTGTCATATCCCTTAATTCATCGAGGAATGCCCTTGCTCCATCAAGCGGCCTTATTTCTGCGATCACACTCTGGATATCTTCAAGCTTAAGTCCATTTGCTCTGAGAATATCCATACGGAAAGCCATCAGCTTATGGTAATCAGGTTCATCACGTGTTGTACGCTTCAGCGCTTCAATACCTGTTTTCTCTGCAAATGCAATCCATATCTCAGGCACCAGGACGCCTTCAAGATCAAGAGTAACTACTTCCATATCCATATCCTCCGTTGCTGATTATCACCAGTAGATTGATAATGGTCAACGCCACCGCTGCTGTGATATTATCAGGCATGGAAAAAATATCTGAACGCATCTTGTACTTTCCCCCTGAGCCGGAGTTTGACAGGCCCCTTCTGGGATACATCAGAGGAGATAAGTTCTCCGTCGCCATCGATGCAGGAAGTTCAGGCCCTCATGTCGCCTCATTCTACAGCACACTAAAGCAAGAAGGCCTCCCATTGCCTTCTCTTACAGTGCTTACGCACAGCCACTGGGACCACAGCTTCGGACTCTATGCCATACACGGTCTTTCCATAGCAAATGCCAGGACAGAGAAGCATCTTGCAAAGATAATGGAAAAAGACAAGGATGATTTATATCAGTCTTATATCTCAGAAGATTATTCATACATGCGCAAAGAGTACGAGCGAGCAGAGAACATCATTGTTGCCAATGCAGACATAGTGTTTAATTCCTATCTCCTGCTCGATGCAGGAAACATCAGGATTGAACTCATACATGCAGAATCTCCCCATACCGATGACAGCACCCTGATCTATATTCCTTCCGAAAGAGTGCTCTTCACAGGCGACGCGACCTCTGGAGAGATTCTCTCTGACAGTGATCTGGAAACAGGAGGGATATACAGGAAAAAAGAACTTGAAGCATTCATCAGCACACTGAAACAGATCAATGCAAGAACAATCGTGCACAGCCATATGGGGCCTGTGGCAGCAGAAGAAGAGATTTCATATCTGGAGAAGCTGCTTGCCGGACTTCAGACAAATTGATCGGGACCGTGAACGTTTCGCCCCATTGCTTCTCGAGGGCGATGAGGAGGCCGGAAATACTCAGGAGGTATCTCGAAAAAGGATCGCTCTATGCGCAGGAAGAGCAAAGTAAGATTATTGCTCTTGCTATCGTCATATCACAAGGAAAGAATGCAGAGCTGAATAATGTCGTAACAGCACCTCAATACAGAGGCAAAGGATATGGCTCGGCGAAGACAGACTATCTTGCTTTGATGTATCCAGGGAGATATGGTTTCATACGAGAAAAGACTCTGTCACTCCTGATGCTCGGGCATCTCGATATCATCATGCTCATCAATGGACTGCACTCTCTTCCTGCGTTTTGATTTCTCAAAGCGACGGCGGTAATCACGACCCTCGGAAACCATGATGGCGACAGGCTTAAGCGAAGGGATATTGGCACAGATTATCTGGAGTATCGACGTCAGAGGAACAGAGAGGAACATGCCGGCAATTCCCCAGATATATCCCCAGATAGCAAGCGACACGAGAATGACAAAAGGCGAAATATTCAGCTGCACACCCTGAAGTCTCGGGTCGATGATATTCCCCAGCACCATCTCAATGGAGATCATCAGCACTGAAATATAGATGACATATCCCCAGTCCGGAGAGAACTGGATTATCGCCATGATGATGGTACCTGCTGTGCAGACTATCGAACCTATTGTTGGAATAAAATTGAGAATGACTGCAAGAACCCCCCAGACAAGCGCGAAATCGAGTCCGGAAATCAGGGAAGCGAAGTAGAACATCACACCAGTTGCTATACTTATGACAACCTTGATCAGAAGATATTTTGAGACCTGTCTGTTCATTCTCGCGACCATCTGTCCAGCTCTCTGAGCCTTTCCACGCGGGAACGCTTCCAGCAGCTTCGGGAATATCGTCTTGCGCTCCATTATGATGAAAAGCAGATAGACGTAGACAAGGAGTGCATCAGAGAGGATGCTTATGAACTTTCCAGAGATTGACGTCAGCGAAGCCATCAGAATCCCATACCAGTCAATGTTCAGGAAGCGCAGTATTGAGAATGTCGCAGGATTCTCATCAAGATAAGGCGCAATCATTGCAGAGATATAACGGTCAAATGACTGCACTCTAGGAGCATATGCCGGAATACCGTCCGCCTGGATGAGCATATTCACCATCAGAAAGAAGATGTATACGAAAACAAGGAACACGACAAGAACAAGCAGCATGACGATAATCATACTGATCAGCCGCGGTATCCTCAGGCGGTCCATGCGCGAAAGAAGCGGGCTGACAAGCAGGAATATGAAGAAGGCAATAGCTATCGGAAGAATGAAATCCGCACAGACTTTCAGAATAAAAAGGAACAGAACAACCGCAAAAAAAGCCAGAATGTTCCTAGATTGTTTCTTCAATGTGTCCTGAGGCCCTGGATTCATGGGATGATTGTACCTCACTATGGCAAAAACTGGCAATATGCTGTACTCTCCGCATTATGGAAGCAGAGGCTTATCTGAAGCGAATCCGCGTAGTGCTTGTAGATACGCAGGATGGGGCTAATATAGGGTCTGTATGCCGTGCGATGAAGACGATGGGCATAACAGATCTCGCGATTGTCGGTGACAGAGCTTATGACGAGGACAGGGTCAGGACACTTGCCCTGCATGCAGCGGATGTATGGGAAAACTCAAAACGCTTCATGACGCTTGAAGATGCTCTCGCTGACAGCATCTTCACTGTAGGCGCAACACGCAGGAGAGGAAAATTCCGCAAGCTGAGCGCTTATTCACCAGAGCAGTTATCAGAGAAGATATCATCACTACCAGAAGGCCGGGTATCAATAGTATTCGGACGCGAATCAGACGGGTTGAGGGATGATGAGGTCGCCGCATGCTCTTCTATAGTGACAATACCCACCTCAGACAGTTTCCCATCGCTCAATCTTTCCCAGGCAGTGCAGATTATCTGCTATGTTCTTTTCCGTGGGGCTCTTGTTTACAAGCAGGGCATGACTGCAGTCCCCCACGAGAGGATAAGAGATGCTGCAGATGAAATGACAGCACATCTCGCTGCTATGGGATATTTCAAGATGGCTGATGAAGAGAAATGGACGAACCAGCTCATTTCAGACATCATTGAGCGGGCAGCGCTTTCAGGGGAGGAACTGAAGCGGTTTGAGAAGATATTCAGGAAGGCAGAACTTATTGCCATGCATAAGAGAGGTGAATGATGGAACATCCATTTCTCAATCCGATGCCGCGCATTGTAGCTCACAGAGGAGACTCTGAGTATTTTCCTGAAAACACGCTGCCAGCTTTCCGTTCTGCGTTTGAGCTTGGGGTTGATGTGATTGAGACAGATGTGCACCTTACAAAAGATGGCCACATTGTCATCTGGCATGATCCGACACTTGAACGCAATACAAATGGAAGCGGAACACTGGAGAGCCATACGCTGAACGAGCTTAAAGCGCTTGATGCGGGCTATACATTCACAAAAGACGGAGGACGGACATTCCCATTCAGGGGACAGGGCGTACAGCTTGCGACTCTCGATGAAGCGCTCAGGGCACTGCCTTATGCACGCTTCAATATCGATCTGAAAAGTCAGGAAGAGGAAATCGTCGATACATACATCAGAGTAATAAAGGAAAACAATGCAGAGGAGCGTGTATGCACCGCCTCTTTCCATTTTGGAAACCTTGCAAAACTGAGGAAAAAAGCTCCGGATTTTCTCACTTCAATAACCACTAAAGAAGTGGTTCCTCTGGTTTTCAGGCAGAAACTGCATATTCTTCAGAGATATTTTGACAGGAAAGTGATTTTCCAGATTCCCGTCAGACAATATGGCATTACAATCATCACACCATCATTTGTAGAGGAAATGCACAAAAGAGGCGCTGTGATCATGGTATGGACAATCAATGACA
>CASDZV010000067.1 GCA_949285905.1 uncultured Spirochaetales bacterium
AAAAGGCGCTATGCCGCCGGGGACAACTCCTGGGCGGAGAGGGGCGGAGGGATAACGCCCCGATGAAATAGGTGAAGTTGCGAATTCAATCGCCTCTTCTTGATATTATCTGTTGGCCCATCCTTCGGGGTGGGCCTTCATAGTTCAGGAGGACTTAATGAGAAGAATCGGGCTCGTAGCGTGTTCCTCATATAAGAACAAGGAAGCAAAGAATGACCATGGCATGGAATTGCCGGCCAGTGAGATGTACACAGGGCATGACTTCAGGAACGCAGTTGAGCATGGCCTTGAGCATTTCGGATGCGAAGGGTATTTCATTCTTTCCGGGAAATATGGGTTGCTGTCTCCTGATGATATGATCAGGTGGTATGACTGTGATCTGAGGAAAATGCCGGTTTCATACCAGAAGGAATGGAGTGAGAAGGTATATAAGAGCCTTCGGAAAATACTTGGTGACCTTGATGATATTCAGTTCGTGCTCTTCTGTGGCGAAACATATTACAAGGGCTATATCGAACGTCTTAAGCATTGGATAAGGCTTAAATACAAAATGATGAACATCACATTTGAAATTCGCGAGGAAAGATAGTCGACAATGAATATCAGTGCTGGAAAGTAACTAAACAGTGCATTTAGATATCCACCCCTGAGGCAATAAAATACGAAATCAATCGCTTTTCTGATATTATCTGTTAGCTCATCCTCAGAGGTGGACTTTTGTATTATAGCATTACTTTTTCTGTTTTCCACTCCATATCTCATCAGCAACAGGCGCCCATGCTCTGGCTTTGTCCTGGCACTTTCCAGCAAGTTCATTTATGTCCTCTGGTACTGCAATGTCTGTTGATACTGCTTTTGCCGTTTCGACTATTTCAGGAAGCTTTAAAGGATTGTCCAGAAGAGGACATGGCCTCAGGTGGTTGCTGATTGGCTGCCTTGATCTGTACTCCTTAAATAGCGGTGATGATAGCACCTCGATAAGGCTCTTGTCGTGGATATTGCTGAAGCATCCAGACAATTGTCTGTGACGCTTTCTGATTTTAAGAGAAGGTTTGGCTACAAGCGCTATTACGGACGGATTGTAGCGTCTCATGTGAATGTCCCAAAATAAGGCCCAAGGATTATGACAGATTGTCAGGGGAATTCAGGAAAACCTGAGAATCGCTGAAAATGAAATCGATACAGCTTGATGAGAGACTCTCTGAATCTTTCTCTCTATAATGTAGTGAGTTCCCGCTATCTTCTCCGTATTCTTCTTTTCAAGTAGAATGGGTGTTATGAGAAAGTCTATTATCACAGTAGTTGGCAAGGACCAGGTAGGTATTATTGCCAAAGTATGTACATTTCTTGCTCAGAGCAATGTCAATATTCTCGATATCAGCCAGACAATCGTAGATGGATTTTTCAACATGATGATGATCTGCGATGCCAATAATGCAAATAAGGAGTTCCTGACGCTTTCGGAGGAGCTGGAAGAGCTCGGCAAGAATATCGGATGCATCATCAAGCTTCAGAGAGAAGAGATCTTTGACAGCATGCAGAGGATCTAGCGATGATCAATATCAATGAAGTAATTGAAACAAATGCGATGATTGAGAAGGAGAACCTGGATGTGAGGACCATCACGCTTGGTATTTCACTCCTTGACTGCATCTCTTCTGATCTCAATGCGCTCTGTGACAATATCTACAGGAAAATCACGTCTGTCGCCAAAGACCTTGTGAAGACAGGTAATGAAATAGAGCGTGAGTTTGCAATTCCTGTTGTTAACAAACGCATATCAGTCACACCGGTTGGAATTATCGGTGCTTCCGCATGTCATTCACCCTCTGACTATGTCACTATCGCGAGAACCCTCGATCAAGCTGCCAAAGAAGTCGGAGTCAATTTCCTTGGTGGTTATTCAGCTCTCTGCGCAAAAGGTATGACAGAGTCGGAGAGAATGCTCATCGAATCCATTCCTGAAGCTTTGTCAGTAACTGAGAACATCTGTTCATCAGTTGCACTTGGATCAACGAAGACAGGTATTAACATGGATGCAGTCGCGCTGATGGGAAGAATCATCAAGGAAACTGCGGAAAAGACTGCAGAGAGGGATTCTATCGGATGCGCGAAACTCGTTGTCTTCTGTAATGCCCCTGACGATAACCCTTTCATGGCAGGAGCTTTCCACGGAGTGACTGAAACAGATGCCGTCATCAATGTCGGTGTCAGCGGACCGGGTGTCATCAAGCATGCGCTTGAAGGAGTTAAAGGCAAGGACTTCGAGGTTCTTGCAGAGACAGTGAAGCGCACAGCATTCAAGATCACGCGTCTTGGTCAGCTCGTTGCAAAAGAAGCTTCAAAGAGACTCGGTATACCATTCGGCATTGTCGATCTCTCCCTTGCGCCGACACCTGCTATCGGGGACAGCATTTCTGACATCCTTGAGCTTATGGGGCTTGAACGCACCGGTGCGCCGGGAACAACTGCGGCACTGGCTCTTCTGAACGACCAAGTGAAGAAGGGCGGGCTTATGGCCTCAAGCTATGTTGGAGGTCTTAGTGGTTCATTCATTCCAGTAAGTGAGGATCAGGGAATGATCAATGCAGTCAATGCAGGAGCGCTTACTATCGAGAAGCTTGAAGCAATGACATGTATCTGCTCTGTCGGACTGGATATGATTGCTATTCCTGGAGATACAAAAGCGACGACAATCGCGGGAATTATCGCAGATGAGATGGCAATCGGAATGATGAACCAGAAGACAACAGCAGTCCGCCTCATTCCTGTCATCGGCAAAGGAGTCGGGGATACAGCCACATTTGGTGGTCTTCTTGGGTATGCCCCGATTATGAGAGTGAACACATTCTCATGCGATGATTTCATAGCACGTGGTGGCAGGATTCCTGCGCCTGTGCATAGTTTCAAGAATTAACAGGAGCTGTTGCAGAGTGGCGGGACAGACAAACAAGTAAAACAGGACCGTTGTTTATCGAAAGAAGGCAACGGTTTTTTCCATCTATACGGCCTCCTGCGCAGTTTCCTCTGTATCCTTTTCACGTTGTAGCGGTCAACGTTTTCTGCCTGCAGCAAAGCATACAGGGAATCAATCTCTCTGAGAGTCGTGCAGAATGGCTCTTCTGTTCCGGCAATT
>CASDZV010000068.1 GCA_949285905.1 uncultured Spirochaetales bacterium
GACGAACGTTTTACAAAACAAAATGAACAAGTAAAATTCCGAGCAGGCATCGAAGAACCTGCACACAATATTGCTATTAGAATAAAGGATATTTTTCAACATGTGAAAGAAAAATATCCTGATGTTTTTGATGAAAATGACAAAATATCACTTTCAGAAAAATCAATCGCCTATATTGCTGGAGAATTGCAGCAATATTGTTTAATTGAAAGTGAAAGAGATGTCATTGCAGATGCTTTTGAAACATTTATTGGCCCTTCTTTACGAGGGGGACAAGGACAATTCTTTACTCCAAGAAATGTCGTGAAACTTATTTTAGCATTAGTCGATCCCTCTCCAAACGATAAAATAATTGATCCTGCTTGCGGATCCGGAGGTTTTCTTGTTGAAGCATTAAGATATGTTTGGACAAAAATAGATTTACAATGCCATGAATTAGGTTGGCCTGAACAAGAAATAATGGCAGAAAAACAAGAAGCTGCAATAAAGAATTTTCGAGGAATTGATAAAGAAAATTTTCTTAGCAAGACTACCAAAGCATATATGGCTTTATTAGGAGATGGTAGAGGTGGAATATATTGTGAGAACAGCCTTGAAGACCCTTTAACATGGTCTGCAGAATCCCAGAATTCCATACAAGATAATAGTTTTAATATTGTATTAACAAATCCACCTTATGGTTCAAAATTAAAAATTGATGACGCTTCTATTTTATCAAGATTTGAATTAGGACATAAATGGAAAACAGAAAAAAGCGAAGAAATACAAACTCCAATACGATTGGATTCTCAAACCCCTCAAGTCCTTTTTATTGAAAAGTGTCTTAATCTTCTGAAAGAGGATGGCAAATTAGGAATAGTTGCACCAGAAAGTATGTTCTGTAATCCCTCACACCGGTATATAATGAAATATGTAGAGAAACATGCACGTATTGACGCTGTTGTTTCAATGCCAGAAGAACTATTTCAACCAAACACACATGCAAAAACTTGTATCGTTGTTCTTACAAAATATGGTAAAAAAACAAAACCCGAAAATCATCCTATTTTTATGGGAGTGGCTAAGTGGTGTGGTCATGATTCAAGAGGTATCGAGATTCCTTATGATGATATACCTTTAATCATTGAAAGGTACAAAAAATTTAAATCTGGAGAAGATCTGAAATATGATCATCTCGGATTTATAATTGATTCTGTGGATATTAAGAACAGTATCTATTTACCAATTTATTACAATCCAGAAATTCAGGAAAAACTATCAGAACTCAAAAATACTCATGATTTGGTTTCTATAGGAGAGCTTCTTGAACAGAACTTAATTTCAATATCTACCGGAGATGAAGTGGGGAAACTAGCCTATGGCACAGGACAAATTCCTTTTATCCGGACGTCTGATATAGCAAACTGGGAAATAAAAATTGACCCGAAACAAGGTTTAAGTGAAGAAATCTATGAAAGTGTTAAAGATAAGCAAGATGTAAAGCCGTATGATATATTAATGGTAAAAGATGGCACTTACCTGGTAGGCACCTGTGCAATGATTGTATTCCGACAGCAAAAATGGATAGGAAGTCCGATAATAGCGGATAACGTGTCCGCCTGAATCGGATACAGGGAAATGACAGGCAATCCGCAGGAATCGGATAGCTTCTCCGGTCTGAATGGATAATGCGGTAGGATGGGATGCGGCTCGTATGGGCCGTTATTTCATTCTATCGGAGGTAGTCTATGATAAAGGACTACAGACAGCTGATGCTGCTGTCGAAACGGGGTTTCCCCATAAGGCAGATAGCCAGGATGGCAGGATGCAAATGGGAGACGGCAAGGGATGCGCTGGAGCGCATGAAGGAGGCCTATGGCTCTCTTGAAGCCATTCCGCCTGAGGCCACATCTGATGACATAAGGGACATGGTACGCACGAGGCATGAGACGCAGGACGGAGGGTATCTGCCGGTCGACTGCGACGAGATCCTTGAGAAGCGCCGGCACGGGACTTCGATGGATAAGCTGTGGGCCGGCTATGCAAAAGGAGCCGAGAAGCTCGGGAAGAACGCATACAGAAGATCCCGGTTCTGCGAGATTGTCGCTGATTATGCCTCGAGAAAAGGCATAGCGGTCAGCATTGAGAAGGTGCCGGGGATAAGATGCGAGGTGGACTGGGTCGGCGACAAGGCGCACATCACCGATGTGGATACAGGGGAGCTGCTTCCGATCCACATATTCGTGATGGCCCTTCCATACAGCAGCTACTTCTACTGTGAGGGCTTCTTCGATGAGAGGATGGGATCGTGGCTGACTGGCCATAAGCATGGCTTCGAGTTCTTCGGAGGGGTCCCTGTGGTTCTCGTTCCCGACAACTGCAAGACAGCTGTCACGGAAGGACGCAGAAGGTTCTATGAGGAAGTGGTCCTGAACAGGAAGTACAGCGATTTCGCAGACTATTACGGGATTGCCGTCAGACCTGCGCGCATCCGCCATCCGAAGGACAAGAGCGTATGCGAGAGAAGCGTGAGGATCATAGAGGATGACATCATGCCGGAGATGGAGGAGCTGGACATCTATTCCCTCGATGAATTCAACAGCATCCTCAGGAAGAAGCTGATAAGAAGGCTGGCAAGGCCATTCTCCAAGCGCTATGGTTCCCGGACCTCTGTGTTTAATCAAGACATTTTGGAGAAAAAAATCGTCAGAATTCCAGAGAAAAATCGAAAAGGAAAAGAGGAACCGTAACCTCTCTTTCAGAATCAATCCGAAACCTTTGCAGCTTTCACGAACTGCTTTCCACTCATAGTTGAATTTGAAAGCCTCCAATCCTTCTTGCCTGTATCAATCAGATGCCCATAATGGACGATTCTGTCGATGATGGCAGCTGCAAGCTGCTCATCAGCAAATAGTCGCCCCCAGTCGCTGAAAGCGAGGTTTGTGGTTATGATTAGGGCCTTCTGCTCATAGCAGTCAGCAATGACACGATACAGGAAACCTGCACTCTCGCTGTCGATGGAAGTGTATCCCCATTCATCGATTATCAGGAGATCAAGGCTTCTGAGCGAAAGGAGGAAGTTCTCGAGCCTTTCTTCCTGGGCAGCGGCTTTCAGCCTTACTGCAAGCTGTGCAAGCGTGAAGAAGCGGACCTTATATCCTCTTCTACAGGCTTCCATCCCGAGGCAGATTGAGAGCATCGTCTTACCAGAGCCGCAGATGCCATGCATGATGAGCGTGTGCTTATCGCGTATTGTGTTCTGTCAAGCAAAAACGGAGAAAAATTTCATAGTATTTCCAGAGAAGTTTCAAGTTTCAGGATTATTGCCTAATAAAACCTTGTTTTCAGCTTAAAAATTAGGTTTTCAAATTTCAATGGAGAGAAATTTCAAATAAAATTCCATAGGTGTTTCAAAAAGGCTTCCTCTCCATTTCTGAATCAAAAGAGGAAGCCTGACAGTCAGTTAATCGTGTTGTACAGCTTTAATGAACTGCTTGCCGTTCATTGGAGAGTTTGAGAGTCTCCAGTCTTTCTTACCTGTATCAATCAGATGACCGTAATGAACAATTCTGTCGATGATGGCAGCAGCAAGCTGTTCATCAGCAAATAATCTGCCCCAGTCACTGAAAGGGAGGTTCGTGGTTATGATGAGAGACTTCTGCTCATAGCTGTCAGCAATGACACGGTAGATGTAATTGGCGCTTTCACTGTCTATTGCAGTGTACCCCCACTCATCAATAATCAGTAGATCAAGGCTTTTTAAAGACAGGAGCATGTTCTCAAGGCGTTCTTCCTGAGATGCCTGTTTAAGTTTCACCGCAAGCTGAGCCAGAGTGAAAAAACGTACTTTGTATCCTCTGTTGCAGGCAAGCATACCAAGGCAGATGGCGAGCATTGTCTTGCCTGAGCCACAGATGCCATGCATCACCAGAGTGTGCTTGTCCTTGATGAACTGAAGACCTGTGAGGTAATCAATATCCATTGTCTCGGGAAGTCTGAGCTCACTCCTGTCGTAATCGTCTATACGCTTAAGGATTGGGAATCCTGCATTGCGTACTGTATTGGCAATCCTTGCATTGTGTCTTCTCTCTGCCTCTCTGGCAAAGAAATTACAAGCAAATGAGAATGCCTGTCCTTTAGCGTTGGCAAGACACCAGTCTGCACTTGTATTGGAAATGAGGCAGTACTTCATGTCCGCTCTCAGTTTCTCGCAAAGCTCAACACGTTTTGTCGCACTCATCTTGCTCATCACAGTGCCTCCTTTGTAAGAAGCTTGTCATACATGCTCAAACTGACGCCTGTCGTGTTAAGAGAGAAGGACTCATCGCATTCTTTTAACCTGCTACAACAGCTCTCAAGATCCTCAAGCGAAGGGAAATGGCCTTTCATCACAAGTCTTGATGCGGCAAGACACGTATCGGCGAAACCGAAAATCGTTGAAGCTGATGAAAGAATTGAAAGATTGCGCCTCAGCTGGCTACGGTCTCTGGAATCAAGCCATTCTTTTAATGGTCCATCTTCCATGCTTTCTCTCACATAACTGTTGTGTCAGGCTCCTGTCTTGCGCACAAGTGCGGCAAGAAGCTGTTCTATGTCATACACTTCCTGCGGATTATCTCCATACAGTCTGTCAAATGTTTTGATGAGCTCTCCATCTCTGGTGTAGAAACTGACAGTAAAAGCCGTCTTCTCAACCAGAACCGCTTGCCTTGAATGCAACGGGCCCAGGTTGTAGACATGCTTTGAATCGAGAATCAGAGAACCCGTCTTCGATGTTGTCATACTATCAATCCTATGAACTATGAAGCTCTTTTCAGGAAGTGTATGAAGAGCTGTTTCGTCCTCCTCCTGCCAGATTAGGCTTTGAGCCTTTCCTTTACGGTAATGAATCTTGCCCGCTTCGAAAGCAAAGCTGTCTTTCATCATCACAGTGCGGTTGTATTCAGTTAAGCTGCCTGTTATCATTCTCACAGGTACGAAGAGATTCCTACGAATCGTTCCTACGGCATTCTCAACCGAACCCTTCTCCCAGCCAGAGCGGGGGTTCGCGAATGTCGTATTGAAGCGGTAATGCAGACGGAATCGTGAGAAACCTTCACTCATCTCCAGAGTTTTCTGGACTCTTCTTCCTATACCGGTTGCATTGTCAAAAACGATTCGTGAAGGGACACCTCCAATGAATGTGAATATTTCCTGAAGTGCTGTACAGACACATTCACAGTTCTCCCCAGGCATCACAACGGCTATTCGTCTGTTGCTGTTTGGAAAAGTCATCATGAAGTAGTGCAGCGTCCGCATTTCACCATTCACTTTGAAAAGAGCTTCTCCAAAGTCTCCTTGGGCTTCTCCCAGGTGCCACACAAGAGGCATTGTGCCCGGATTGAAGTAGCTCCTGCGCTTTTCAGCCTTAAGAAATCTGAAATAACGTGAAACTGTGATGTAAGAGTTTCTCAGTTCTTCAATACCGCAAGTCTCAACAAGATAAGAATGCATTCTTTTGGCTGTAAATCGTTGTTTACGCGGAATGTTCTGCTGTTCTTCTTTCTCAAGCAGTTCATCAATAACATGCTTGTAAGGATCCAGCTTGCTGTGGTGTTCCTTTACTTTTTCCTTGACAGCCTCATTGAAGTCGTCTTTGTCCACATACTTCTGTGCTGTCTTCCAGTCAATGCCCAGAGTCCTGGCAATTGTGCTTATGCTCTCGCTCTGGCTCATCCTCTTGATGGCTTCTATCTGTTCCATCTTCAGCATACTCCTGCTCCTCCTTTATGAGTAGTTTTCATAAAGAAAGAGTCTTCTAGAATACGCACCTGAAACACAAGTGCACCTCAGAGTTTTCATCTTTTTCCATATGTGAAACTTCTATGGAATTCCAAATGAAATTCTTCGGTGTTTTCAGGCTAAACTAAACATGTCTTCTCGCTGTCTGCGATGCATCTGGAGACGATCGCCTTGAATCCCCTCACGCTGAATATGCCTGAATTCAGCGCCTGCTGTGCCGCAGCTTCCGCAATGTCCGCAGGGAACCGCTTTATCCATGAGAAGACACCCAGGAGCGTCCTGTATGAATCGGCCTCGCATTCCCATCTCCCTTTCACCTGCTGCACCCATTCATACATGCCTGAGCCTATGGAGCGGGCAGCATTGTCGAATTCCATCTTCGAATAGCCTCC
>CASDZV010000069.1 GCA_949285905.1 uncultured Spirochaetales bacterium
ATGATTGAGTGAGGTAATCATGACAAAGCATATTTTCGTTACAGGCGGAGTTGTGTCCGGCCTTGGTAAAGGTATTACAGCAGCAAGCCTTGGCAGATTGCTGAAGGCAAGAGGTCTGAAGGTTGCTGCACAGAAGCTCGATCCATATATGAATGTGGATCCGGGAACGATGAGTCCTCTGCAGCATGGAGAAGTCTTTGTTACAGATGATGGTTCGGAAACAGATCTCGATCTGGGGCACTACGAGAGATTCATCGATGAGAATCTCAATAAGTATTCCAATCTCACATCTGGCAAGGTTTTCTGGAATGTGCTCAACAAAGAGCGGAATGGAGAATATCTTGGCTCAACTGTACAGATTATTCCGCACGTCACAAATGAAATAAAGAACTTCATCTACTCACTGGGAGAAAAGACGGGAGCAGATGTTGTGATCACAGAAATTGGCGGTACAATCGGAGATATCGAATCCCAGCCTTTCCTTGAGGCAATTCGCCAGATTGCGCTGGAAAAGGGAAAGGAGAACTGTCTTTTCATTCATGTAACCCTTGTTCCATATATAAAATCCTCAGGAGAGCATAAATCAAAACCGACACAGCATTCTGTAAAGGAGATGATGAATGCAGGACTCTTTCCAGATATCATCGTGACGCGCTCTGATGAGAAGATAGAGGAATCCGTACTGAAAAAGATTGCCCTGTTCTGCAATGTCAAACAAGACTGTGTAATCGAGAACAGTACTGTTCCAATTCTCTATGAAGCGCCAATCATGCTGCAGGAAAAAGGACTTGATACTATCGTCTGCCGTGAACTTGGACTAAAAACATCTCCTGCGGACATGACAGAGTGGAAAGAGATGATCAGGAATGCAAAGGAAAGCACAGAATCCGTGAAAATTGCCATTGTCGGCAAGTACATACAGCTCCATGATGCTTACCTTTCAGTCATTGAAGCTCTAAAGCATGCGGCATGGAGTCAGCATTCTCAGGTCCTGATTGACTGGGTTGATGCAGAGGCAATCAATGAAAAAAGCGCGCCTTCACTATTGAAGGAAGTCTCAGGAATCCTTGTCCCAGGTGGTTTCGGAAACAGGGGAATTGAAGGAAAGATAGCTGCAGCAAGATATGCAAGGGAAAACAACGTCCCATACTTCGGAATCTGTCTTGGTATGCAGATAGCGGCAATTGAATTCGCAAGAAATGTTCTCGGATACAGCGATGCCAACTCTTCAGAGTTTGATGCAGCAACAACCCACCCTGTCATATCATTCCTGCCAGATCAGACGGGCAATATTCCAAAGGGCGGCACAATGAGACTGGGAGCCTATCCTTGTGCAGTCAGAAAAGGAACGAAAATGGAAAAAGCTTACCAGAGCGAGCTTGTATATGAACGCCACAGACACAGATATGAATTCACAAATGAATACAGGGAAGAATTCGAAAAAGCCGGTATGGTATTCTCTGGGACAAGTCCGGACGGCCACCTTGTCGAGGCTCTCGAGATTGCTTCTCATCCATTCTTTATGGCTGTTCAATTCCATCCTGAGTTCAAATCCAGACCAAACAGACCTCACCCATGTTTCTATGCTTTCATTGAGGCTGCAAGGAAAAACAATCAATAGAAAACAATAAGCTCTTCACCGGAGAGGATAGAAACAGCCTTTCCTTCTCCGGTGTGGCTTTGAGAAACGGAGACCAGAAACTCCCTGCCATTAAGAACTCCACAGAGATATCCATCATCGAGTGCGACAGATGTGGAAATATCACCAAAGACAAAGAGTGCTGCAGTGCGGCCAATTCTCTCTATCTCCAGTGACTGAGGAGCCTCCATCTGAAACACTCTCTCAAATGTCCTTTTCCCTTCTTTATCAGTTTCCCACTCTGTTCCATCAAGATCTCTCACCACATCCTCAGCATCATTTTCATCTGTTATTCCAGTAAATCTCTCAGAAAGACGTATAAAGAAAACAGCAAACGCAGAAACAATTAGGAAAGAAATGGCGATGGCTATTACCAAACGGATTATAGTGCTTCTTTTCATGGTGTCCATACAAAGATACTTTCATGTAATGCAAATCTGAAAAAGAGTTCTCCCAATGCAATGAAAAACACAGATGAATTGCTAATTTTTACAAATTTTATTTATTGCAACCAAATAAATTACAGTTTTATTTGCGTCACATAATACCATCGTGGTATAATAGCAGAAAAGGAGAAAAAACGAATGAAGCTCATTCTTTCAATTATTCAGACTGCTGATGAAACAGATACAGTGCAGGAGCTCAATAAGAAGGGCTTTTTCGTCACTAAGTTATCTACAACAGGTGGTTTTCTGAAATCAAAGAATACCACTCTTCTGATTGGAACTGAAGATGAGAAGGTTGATGCTGCACTGGATGTGCTGAAAAAATATGCTGGACACAGGATGCAGCTGAGCCCTGTTTCCGGTGCGGATATGAGAATGTTCAATCCTGCTGGTGCGAATATGGTGGAAGTTCCGGCAGGTGGCTGTGTTGTCTTTGTTGTCGATATCGACAAAGCACAGAAATTCTGACGAGAAGACAGAATGGAGCTGTCGCATAAATCAATTTTAAGAATCGGCAGTATTCATTAATCAACGACAGAGCAGGACTTCGGTCCTGCTTTGTACATCAAAGCAAGTGAATGAATGTAGAATGGGGCTATCTGAGACAGAATCATCCCTGGGGAATACCAGAACCAGATATGCTTCACAGACTCAGCTTGCCTGCTGTTCTATCCTGAACCAGAAAGGCGTTCCGGCTCTGCCATTTGCAAGCCGTACGGAATACCTGAGAGCATTGCCTGCCATACATAGGATCATCCATTCAGTCTCTATGTTCCTTATCCCATGCGTCCGGAATCTGCGGTAGCCGAATGCGGCCTTGAGAAGGGAGAATGAGCCCTCGGCCTGTATGCTCCGGTTTATCCTCATCTCTATTCCCTTCTCGCTTGTTATCAGAACTTCGCTCTTCCTTCTGTATTTCTCAGCCTCAATATCAATCGTAAGACGCTTGTAATCATGCTTATCAGCTGTGGAAAGCATGCACTGCTTCCTCAATGGGCAGCTCTTGCATCCCCTGCGGCAGACATAGACGCCGCGGCCATCCTTAAGATCCTCCTCATGATGGAGCGTATGGCCCCTCATGCAGGTGAATGTATCATTGCCCTCATCATATGAGTAGTTGCATTTCAAAGAAGGATTCTTTCTTCTCTTCCTTTTCCTGTTTTCCTCATGGTACTGCGGCTTGATGTATGCCTTCTTCCCATGCTTCTCAAGCCATTCGTAATTATCCCTGAGGTCATAACCTGAATCCGCACAGTACGAATCATAGGAGAACCCATCTTTCTCCAGCTTCTCGAGCATCGGTATCATCGTGCGGTAGTCATTGCGGTCCATGAATGCCCCGCAGGCAACCACATAGCCGTTCTGGACGAGGTTCTGCATGTTGTATGCCGCCTTGAGCTGCCCGTTGCGCATGTGGTCTTCCTTCATCCTCATGAACGTCGCATCCTCATCCGTCCTGGCAAGGCTGTTCCTCCCGCTCTCCTTCATCTTCCGTATCCAGATGATGTAATCGCGGATCTTCTCCTTCTCCTCGCGTATCTTCTTCCAGTCCTTCTGCTCCTGTGAAAGATGATGGCCTCGGCCACAGGATGATGGGAACCTGATGCCTCTCTTCTGCATCAGATCCTCAATGGAATCCATGACAGCCATAACGTTCTTTTCCGTAACATCAGCTTCAAGACCATATGAACTTGAAATCGCGGAAACCCTCATCAGAGCCTTTTCAAGATTCTTCTCGCATCCCGTGCGCCACACGAATGTGTATTTCCCGGCTGCGCTCTCTATCTTCGTCCCATCCTGGAATACTGCATGCCCATCAAGCTCCCCAAGCTCCATGAGTTTCATAACGCTCTGCCTCATGATGTCGGCTATCGCGTCATGGCTATTACGGATGAATCTGTCTATCGTGGAGTGGTCTGGTATCCTGTCCATGCCAACGATCCTCATGCATACGCAGTCCCTCTTCATCAGCTTCTCTATCTCCCGGGAGGAGAAACAGCCGTTCATGTATGAATATATTAGAAGTACCATCATCTTCGACGGATGGAGGCAGTATGGCCGTCCTCTCTTCTCTTCGCGGCAGAAGAGGGAGTAGTCCAGCGATGAATACAAGGCGTCCAATGCTTCTATGTATGATGAATATGTTTTATCAAGCGGTATTGAGAGGTTCAGATACAGTTGTCCGTTTTCGAGATTCAGGATATTATCATTCATGGCCATATGGCTTAAGCAAGTCCTCCTGTTTATTTCTTTGTGGTATCTGAAATTATAACAGAAAAGGCTTGCTTTTTCTATGCCGAAGCACATCAATTCCTGAATTAATTCATTTTATTGGAAGAAATTATATAGATTTTATCCAGACAGCAGAAGACCGCCGCTTTTTTGCGACGGTCCCATTATTTTTGCAAATATGCAATAATGGAAAATGCATATGAACAGTAAAGCACAGAGACTCATGAAACTCTTCTGGTCTACATTCGGAATCAGCGCATTCACATTTGGTGGAGGTTATGTGATCATCCCTTTGATGCAGAAGACATTCGTGGGAAAACTGAAATGGATAGAAAACAACGAAATGCTTGATTTGACAGCAATTGCACAGTCTTCTCCAGGTCCGATTGCTGTCAATGCCGCCATTCTGGTAGGATATAAAACAGCAGGAAAAACAGGAGCACTCATCAGTACAGCAGGCGCAGTGCTTCCTCCATTGATCATCATTTCAATCATCTCTCTGTTTTATCAGGCTTTCAGGGACAACAGATACGTATCACTGGTGATGAGCGGAATGAGTGCTGGTGTCGCCGCAGTCGTCATAGATGTTGTCATCACGATGGGATGGGATATTCTGAAATCCAGGAGAATAACAGCAATAGCAATGATGTTCATTGCTTTTATCCTTGCTGCTTTCTTCTCAGTGAATGTGATTCTGATAATCCTTGCTGCAGGAATTGTCGGCTATATCCAATACATCATGAAAAGGAAAAAAGCATGATTTATCTTCAGCTGCTGTGGAGCTTCATCCAGATTGGTCTTTTTAGCATTGGCGGTGGTTATGCGGCAATGCCTATTATTCAGCATCAGGTTATAGATATACATGGATGGCTTTCAATGCAGGAGTTCTCAGATATCATCACGATATCCCAGATGACACCAGGGCCTATCGCTATAAACAGCGCGACATTCGTAGGTATCCAGGTTGCAGGACTCCCCGGAGCCCTTGTAGCTACATTCGGCTGCGTGCTTCCATCTTCGATAATCGTAATGTCATTGGCATACATTTATTACAGATTCAAGGGCTTAGAAGCAATCCAGAGCATATTGCAAGGCTTAAGACCAGCTGTTGTTGCAATGATTGGTTCTGCAGCACTTTCTCTGACAGCACTTGCATTATGTGGGGAAGACTGGTTTTCAAGCAACATAGATTATACAAATGCTGCAATATTCATTATCTGCCTCATCATACTCCGGAAATGGAAACCCAATCCTATGTTTGTTATGGCAGGCGCTGGTATTCTCGGTCTTATAATCGGCTTACTTACTTGAAAAAAGAAACAGGTTGTCCGGAGATGGCTTCAAGGCGCCAGACTCTATATCATGGATAATGCTAACAGTTTGTTCCGTAACAGGCGTTCGTACACCAGATTTCCGACCTTCTCTCACAACAGCTCCATCGATAGCATCAATTTCTGTCCTTCTTCCTTTTTCTATATCCTGAAGCATCGAGGATTTCAGAGTTCTGTGCTTTCGCATAGCAAAAGGGATAATCAGGAAACATAACTTCTGTTTTAATCGTGAATCATAATCTGCAAGAAATTCTATGTTTTTGCCTTGCATTGGAAGAAGTCTTATTCCTTTTGCGTGAGCCACATCAACGCACTCTTTCATCAGAAGCTGTACGATATGACGGGATTTTCTGTTCGCTGCGACTTCGCCAAATGTCATTCCGGTAACTGCTGATAACGCAGAAAACGACATATTGATAAGAAGCTTTGACCACCTTGCCCCTAAAAAATCCGGCTCAATCTCAACCTTTCCCATGGTACTGAGAAGTAAACGGATTTTTTCAAGATCAGCATCGCTTCCACCAGACATTCTCCCCAGAGAAAACGTGAATGTATTTTCTCCGCTTGTAAGCTCAGAACAACCCGGATAAAGATATGTTGCACCCCAGCCGATAGTACATCCAAATGTCCTCTTCTCCCCGATAATCTCTGCAATCTCAGATTCTGGAAGCCCATTCTGACATGTGCAGATAATCCCATCAGGCGAAAGTTTGTCCTTTAAAAATCTTATTGTCTCCGCGTTCCCGATGCTCTTTGTCATAAGGATGATAACATCATAACCATCTCCCATTTCAGACGGCAAAAGAGCAGAAACAGGGACGGTGAAATCAACCATCCCTGTTACATGTGCCCCATCTTTTCTCAGTGCATTTACGTGGGATACATTATGCGAGATAAGATCTATCTGCACACCGGAGCGGGATAAATATGCGCCCAGAATGGTTCCCAAGCTCCCTGCTCCGTAAATCGCACTCTTCATCAGTTCTCTAGAGGATTCTCCTGATAACCCATCATATCTGAAATGGAAGCACCAGGAGCAACCATAGGATAAACCTTATCATCGGTTGGAATGATAGCCTCAATGACAACAGCTTCTCCCAATCCTATAGCTTTTTTCAGAACTTCTTCCGGATTATCTTCAGGAAGAATGCGCATACCTTTTATACCATATGCTTCTGCGAGCTTTATCCAATCAAGCGGTGTATCAAGAGTTGTTTCAGAATAATGGCCTTCATAGAATAATGTCTGCCACTGTCTAACCATACCAAGAGCATGATTGTTCATGATGAGAATGATTACCGGCAGATGATAACGCGCAATCGTTGCAAGTTCGTTCGCATTCATGCGGAAAGAACCGTCACCCGCAATATTTATGACACGCTTGTCAGGGTGAGATACCTGCGTTCCAATTGCAGCACCTGTACCATACCCCATTGTTCCAAGACCACCTGATGTAAGGAAATGACGAGGAGCCCGAGACTGCAGGAACTGTGCAGCCCACATCTGGTGCTGTCCGACTTCAGTTGTCACATATCCATCTTCAGGGAAGACTCTGTCCAGCGCCTCCAAAATCTCCTTAGGCCTTGCAGCGTCAGATGCAACTTTCACAGGGAATCTCTTTCTGCCACGCTCCACCTCGTTCATCCACTCGCTGTGATCGAGTTTTCTGCCAATCTTCTCCATCAGGCTTTTCAAAGCGACCTTCACATCAGCAACAACATGAACGGATGAGATGATGTTCTTATTGAACTCTGCAGGATCAACATCAATCTGCAATATGCGGGCCTGGCTGGCAAAGGTAGAACTCTTAGAGATTACTCTGTCTGAAAATCTTGCTCCAATTACAATCAGAAGATCACAGCGGTTAATGGAAAGATTTGAAAGCCTCGTTCCATGCATACCGATCATTCCCGTGAAACGGTGAGAGGAAGAGTCTATGGCCCCCAGCCCCATGAGAGAAGTGCCGACAGGAGCATCGATAAGGTCAACAAATTCCCGAATCTCTTCAGAAGCATTGGAACGGATTACACCACCGCCGATGTAGCACATAGGTTTCTTTGATTTGATAATCAACTCTGCAGCTGCTTCAAGGTCCTTCTCCCTCAGTCTCGATTCTACTGGTTTGACATCATTGACAGGTTTATTCTCAAACTCATATTCGCCAACCTGGATGTCCTTTGGCACATCAATAAGCACAGGACCAGGACGTCCTTCTTTAGCGATTCTGAAGGCTTCGCGGATTGTATCTGCAAGTTCTGCAATATCCTTCACAATGTAGTTATGCTTTGTGATTGTAAGAGTTATTCCTCTTATATCAACCTCCTGAAAACTGTCTCGTCCAAGAAGAGAAAGAGGAACATTGCCAGTAATGGCTATCATCGGAACAGAGTCCATATATGCAGTTGCAAGACCCGTCACGAGATTTGTAGCACCAGGACCGGATGTTGCAATACAGACACCAACCTTTCCTGTAGATCTGGAATAGCCATCAG
>CASDZV010000070.1 GCA_949285905.1 uncultured Spirochaetales bacterium
GGTACCCCCCCCCGGTATCGATTTGTCAAGGGAGAAGTTGAGGTTTGTTGAAGTTTTTCAGCACAGGGAAAATAAATCCAGGGTGTCATACCTTAGCCAACGATGGCCGGACTGGATCAATTTCATTTATCTTTCCTTGTTTTTCTGCCATTGAGGATACTATTCAGTCATTATTCCACTATTATGCTTTATAGACGGACAGCAATTTGCCTTCCCAGAGTTCCTCGAGGAATGTCCTGTATGGATATATATAGATGCCGTCCTCGGTCTTTCGTTTGCGATCTTCCCTACAGACAAGAATATATTTTCTGCATATATCTTCCTCTGAAAATGCTCTCAATCCTTTTAGATCCTTTCTGTCGTTAACCTGTCTGGTTGTCTTAACCTCGATTGCAATCTGATTCTTATATATGAAATCTACTTCGATGCCTGTCTGTGTTCTCCAATAATAAAGGCCCCTGTTTCTGTGATCACCACCATTGTAGTCAATATAGGATACAAGCTCATGGCAGATATAATGCTCAAAGAATTTACCATACTCACTCGTATTCTCCCCGGGAGCGGCGATGTCAAGTATTGAGCGGATGACACCGACATCGAAAAGGTAATACTTCGACACTGTGGCAGCCTTTCGTTTTTTTGTAGCTGTAAATGCAGGTATTTCATATCCGACAAGCATATCAGAGAGAATTCCATACCAGGATTTGATGGAGTTAACTGCCATGCCTGTATCACTGGCGATATTGCTGAAATTAATCTGCTCCCCTGAAGAAAGTGCTGCAAATGTAAGGAAATTGGTGAACTCAGGAATATTCCTTACATATCCCTCTGCCTGTATCTGTAACAGCAGATAGCTACCCCAATAGCTGGATAAAAGCCGCCCCGGGTTATCAGAAAGGTATATTTTAGGAATCAAACCGGTCCTGAAAATATGTTCGAGCGAAAAATCCTTGTCTCTGATTTCAGGATACACAAACGGATGGAATATGATCTGACCTGCTCTTCCTCCCAGCATATCAACTCCAGAATGCATAAGTTTTCTCACCCCGGAACCAGTCAGGAGGAAAGTGAAATCTGTTTGTTCCATTACCCTGTGAACTTCATTAAGGAGAGCAGGTACAAGCTGAATTTCATCAATAACAATAAGACCTTTATTTTTATCAAGGGCTCTTATCTCGTCAGATAGCAGCGAAGGATTACGTTCAAGTCTTGTTCTCTCTCTGGATTCAAGCAAGTCTATATGAAGGTCAATCATCCCCTCCATCTGCCGCGAAATATAGCTTGTCTTTCCAGTCTGCCGTGCTCCGAAAACGAACTGTGACTGCAATGAAAGCATATCGGAAATATTCAAAATGCGTGTAATATACTCAAAACTCTTCATCTAGCTGCATATTAGCATATATCATATCAATCGGTGATAATAATTATCGATAATTTGCAATGCAACTTTATATTTTGATTAAAAATTTGCAGTTGATATTATATTAACCCTTTTCATTAGATTGAATTATTAGTAACACATCTATTTTCTGCAATTCAAATCAGCAAGCATAGAATGGCCTGAAGCACCCGGAATAAGGCTATACAAACTAGGGATTGCTGTTAGCGGATAGTTTCACATAGCCATGCAAGCTGTTTTCTCCCGGTATTGCGCACTCGATAGCATTGCAGAGGATTTCTGATTACCATCTTTCCGATATCATTTCATTGTGGATAATCGAGATGGGTGGATGCTAACTCATTATTTTCATATAATCCGCGCCATGAGCGAGAATAAATCACCATTGACAGCGAGAGCTCTTGCTGTTGGTATAATCGGGCTTGTAATTATAACAGCTTCAAGCATGTACGTTGCACTCAGGATGGGTGCTCTGCCCTGGCCAACTGTTTTCGTGACAGTGCTTTCAATGGCTGTCCTTGGGAAAGCCAAAGGTTCCACACTGGAAGAAATCAACTGCACACATACGCTGATGAGTGCTGGAGCAATGGTATCAGGGGGACTGGCATTCACACTTCCCGGATTATGGATGACAGAAAGTGGCGCCTCACTTTCAATCATCTCGATTCTTGCCATCTCCATCACAGGTGCAGTCCTCGGAACTGTATTCACTGTCATATTCCGCCGCACATTCATAGAAAAGGAAAAACTTCCGTATCCGATGGGGGAAGCCGCATACAACACACTCATAGCCGGGAAGGAAGGGAAAGGTGCTCCAGTGCTTTTCACATCACTCGGCGCCTCCGCGCTATTCACTTTCGTCCGCGACGGACTTGGAAAGATTCCGGCAGTGCTTGGCGTGTTCTCAGGCTCGTCCCTTTTCCCTGCTCTTTCTGTATGGGTCTCGCCGATGGCGCTTGGAATCGGCGCGATTATCGGGCCGGTACTTGCTCTGATGTGGTTCGGCGGTGCTGTCCTCGGATATTTCATTCTGACTCCTGCAGGACTTGCAACAGGCCTTTTCGATTCAATGGCCTCAGCTGATGCATTCAGAAGCAATCTCGGCATCGGACTTATGATCGGTACCGGCATCGGTGTTGCTGTAAAAGCTGTGGTATCACTATTCAAAAAAAAGAAGAATGCCGAGAAATCGGATCCGATAGGCAAGAATGTCATCATAATGATTCTTATTGTTTGTGTCCTGTCTGTCATTGTACTCGCTCTGACGACGGACATAACGATTCTTGAAGGCATACTGCTTATCATTGGTGTATATTTAACAACATATCTTTCCGGTATGCTTACCGGTCAGACTGGTGTCAATCCGATGGAGATCTTCGCAATCCTCGTACTCCTTGGTATCTCAGCAGTTCTCAGCCCATCGCTTGCTGCAGCATTCTCAATAGCAGGTGTTGTCGCAGTAGCATGCGGGCTTACAGGTGATGTCATGAACGATCTCAAGAGCGGCTCGCTTGTCGGAACAAGACCCCGCTACCAGATAATGGCAGAAAGCATCGGTGGAATCATCGGAGCCATCGTCGCAGCATTTGCCCTGATTGTTCTCAAGGACTCTATGGGAGGATTCGGAAGTGCTGAGCTCCCCGCACCACAGGCGGCGGCTGTTGCGGCAATGGCAGGAGGGCTCACAGATTCGCTTGCGTTCTTCATCGGCGTCGCTGTCGGCCTTGTGCTCTACCTCCTCAGACTGCCATCTGCAACACTTGGCCTCGGCGTATATCTTCCGACATACATCTCATCAACAATGGCTCTAGGTGCTGTAATAATGGCTATTGTCAAGAAGTGTGCAAGAGATAAGGCTACGGCGGATGAGAAAGCTGCACTTATCTCTTCAGGATTCCTTGGAGGTGAAGGTATTACTGGTGTCATTATCGCGATAGTATCAATGTTCTAGGGGACAGTATGGAAAGCATTTTCTGCAGAAGCAATGAAGATATCGTGAAGATACTTGGTCTGGACAAGCCTTTTCAGGCCAGAATCATTCTTCAGAACCTGATTAAAGGTGTCTATTCTTTCAGCGAGATGACATCTCTTCCGAAAGCGCTGCGTGAGAGACTGTCAGAAGAATTCTGCAACGCCCTTTCATCCCGCGTTATCGACAGAGAGGATGCAGAGTCTGCAATCAAGCTTGCTGTAAAGCTTGAGAATGGTGATGTGATAGAATGCGTGAGACTCTCAGATGGCAAAGGACGCTATACAGCATGCCTCTCAAGCCAGGTCGGCTGCGCCATGGGATGCTCGTTCTGCAAAACCGGGACGATGGGCCTTATCAGGAATCTGACAGCTGGTGAGATTGTTGAGCAGTTTGTACACCTTTCATCGCTTGGTGAACACATCAGCCATATCGTGTTCATGGGCATGGGCGAAGCGCTTCACAACTTCACGGCCGCTATCGACGCGGTGAAAGAACTGCACAGGGAAGATGGATTTGGCATCTCGTACAGGAAGATGACTATATCAACATGCGGCCTTGTCCCTGGAATCAGAAAACTCACCGAACTCGATATACCCATCCGCCTAGCCGTCTCTCTTGTAGCTGCAGATGATGAGACAAGGTCCCGGATCATGAGAGTGAACAGAGCTTATCCGCTATCACAGCTGAAGAGCGCTCTCATCTCATTCCAGCGCCATCAGGACAGGAGGCTCACACTTGAATATTGCATGCTCGGAGGCGTGAACACCTCACATAAGAGCGCAGAAGAACTCTCTGTATTCTGCAGAGGACTGGATGTTCTTGTGAACCTCATTCCATGGAATCCTATTCCAGAGCTTGGATTCCGAGCTCCGACAGAGACTGAAATACGAACCTTTGAGAACGACCTGAAAAAGCTGAGAGTGAACTATACGATACGCCGCTCAAAAGGACAAAGCGTCAGCGCAGCTTGCGGTCAGCTTGCTACTGAAATCAGAAAGCAGCCAGAGATGTAAGACACAGGGTGAAGCAAAAGCCCACTGGCCTGAGAATAGCCAATGGGCAAAAAGGGGAGATTTCCCAACCCCGAATGTACCATAGAGTGGCAGTGTATACAACATAAAAGGTATGATTATGCTGGAAAAATCACACCTTTTAACACATTGTGGATACTTTGTAACACCTTTAAACTCCTATATGTGATGAAAAACGAACCAATAAGCTCCGATGCCGCAATCACTCTTGGATCAAACTTGCGGAAACTGCGCAAAAAGCATCATATGACGCAGGAACAGCTGGCAGCTGCTCTCGATGTCACTGCAAAGCATATTGGTGAGATTGAATCAGGCAAATCATTTATTTCCGGCGTCCTGCTCGATCAGGTTGTTAAATACTTCTCTATCAGCTATGACGAGCTCTTTCTAAGCGATAAGCAGATCAAGAGCTTTACCATTGAAGCCGCAAGGATGGCTTCTGAGATGCTCAAGAAGAACTATGAGGACTTCGACAAGCAGTACGGCATAGAACTGAAGCTTGATGACAAAGAAAATTAAATCTTTTTCTGAAAAAGTTAACCGAAACGCTGACTCAGAGCGTATATCAGTCAGGAGGTGTTATGCCTGTAAGACGAATACGCATTGAGGATATCAGGGTGGACGATCTTTCTCTTGCTGATGATTTCGCGTTCCGCGTCGCGA
>CASDZV010000071.1 GCA_949285905.1 uncultured Spirochaetales bacterium
CCTTGCTTGACTAGCCTTAGTGACGAGGCTTTCAGTCTCTGAACTACGTTGCCGGCGAATGCATAGGCACCGGCGGATGTCGTCCTAGTCCGCCGCTCTGCGGTACATGGTTAAACAGTCCTGACAGGCAGGGGCAGTGCTGTGTACACGAAACCGCCGGACAACATTGGCAAAAGACTGCGAGGAGAGATTCCTCGCTACTCCAGTGCAGAGGAGCCTTACCGAAGATTATCTGCACACCTGGTCTGGGGCATTCGCCCCTTGCCAGTCTTTGATTCATCTTACAGGACCAGCCTGTAAGTTTCCTCAAAGAGGATTTTATGAAGACAAGACGGTGGACACGCTCCCCGCGTGGAAAGATATTCGGTGTCGCGACAGGACTTGCAGAATGGAGGGAACTTGATCCGGCAATGACGCGGATTATTGTCTTTCTCATCATCTTCTTCACCGGTGTTTTCCCCGGTGTTGCCGTTTACCTTGGGCTGGCCCTTATTCTGCCTGTACAGAAAAAGAGCGATATAATTGATGATGACATCATCGATGTGCACTACGAAGAAGCTGAAGAAAATGTTAACATGAGATCAGACTATGACAGGGAGAAGGACTGAGACGAAAGGTTCAGAAAAGAGAAGTAATGCCGAAACTGCCTAAGCTGCGCTTATCTATATGTATCGCCGCTGCTGTGATTATCGCAGCATTGCTTGCTTTCAGCCTGATAATCTCAGACACCGACCCAGTCAGGGAACTTTCCATAAACAGCAATACTGCAATCTACATTGATGCAGAGGAAACGTCGCTGTTTATTTCAGCTGATGAGCGCTCCACGCTTTTGATAGAGCGCCACCCTGCCCGCAATATGCAAGTTGACGAAAGCGGAGAGGAAATACACATCACAACAGGCGGCAGAGGCATCCTGGAAGTGTCAATTCCATCCTGGATAAGGATTGAGGATCTGAGAATAACGACAACCTCAGGAGATGTTGCTGTGGAAGACATCCTCTCATCAAAGATCTCAATCTCATCCGGAAGCGGCAGCATGATGGTAACGGGAACATCTGCTCCTTCAATCAGAGCAGAATCCAGCAGCGGGAATATCATACTGACAGATACCTCATCTGAGAGCACATCGCTGCTGAACAGCTCCGGATTCATAAGAGGAATCGGCATCCTTGGAGACATCGAAGCAAAAACCGGAAGCGGTAATATTTACATCGTCCCTATCGGAGAAGGCAATGTGAATGCCGAAGCTTACTCCGGAGACATCACAGTCATTGCAGGAGAGCGCCCTATAAGCTGGGATACGGAAATCGGAAAAGTCACAGTATTCGGAGAGATACAGCCTACACAGTCCGATAACAGGGACGCCACTGTCACAGCACAGACAAAGAGCGGTGATATAACAATCTCGAAATAATGTTGCATTTCTGTTGCACTCTGTTGTTTTTGTTTCCAATCCGTTGATACAGACTCTCAATTCACTGTACTATTCCTTGGACAAAAATAATGGAAAGACAGGCAATACTCAAACTCAAGGACGGCAAGGAATTCAACGGCATAGCCTTCGGCGCTGAAAACACATTCAGCATCGGTGAGATTGTTTTCAACACCGGCATTCCAGGCTATCAGGAAATCCTCACAGATCCATCATACGAAGGACAGATTGTCACGATGACAAGTCCGATGATCGGCAACTACGGTATAACAGAGAGCGACTATGAAAGCGACAGTATCAAAGCAACAGCAATGGTTGTGAAGAAGCTTTACAGAGGTCCTGTAATGAAAGGACGTATCACGCTCGACGAATTCCTGAGAAAATATGACATTACAGGCATCGAGGGAGTCGATACCCGTTCCCTCACACTGCACCTGAGAAACAACGGATCGCAGAATGCTGTTATCTTCTCTCCTGAGCACAGAGAAGAAGCAGAAAAGGCACTGGCATCGTTCCCGGATATCACCGAACGAGATCTCATTGACGGGGTGTCTGTGAAAAAAGCTGTTTACAACCCAGTGCTGGGAGAAGGATTTCTCAATGGGCCGGAAAAACCTCTGAAACACTTCGCTCTGATTGATTATGGCATCAAGCGTTCAATCATCAATTGCCTTTATAAGAGAGGCGCAGCAGTGACGCTGTTCCCGCACACTGTCACGAAAGATGAAATACTTGCGGCAAAGCCTGATGCACTATTCCTGTCGAACGGACCTGGAGACCCCGCTCTTCTGACAGAAGCTGTCGCTCTTGTGAGAAGCCTTATCGGGAAACTACCGATAGAAGGTATCTGTCTCGGCCACCAGATCATTACAATAGCAATTGGCGGCAAGACAGAGAAAATGAAATTCGGCCACCATGGCTCCAACCAGCCAGTACGCGACACACTCACAGGACGCACATTCGTCACTGCCCAGAACCATGGCTTCATGACAACACGTTCATCCCTGCCTGAGACAACATCAATCTGGTTCGAGAATGCGAATGACGGTACCGTCGAAGGATTGTATGACGAGACGCTTAACGTGCGCTCTGTACAGTTCCACCCAGAAGCCTCTCCGGGACCGGAAGAAGCTGAGGCTATTTTCGACACATTCATGGAGAAGGCAAGATGAGAAGAGACGATATTCACCATATACTTGTGATCGGTTCAGGCCCTATTGTCATCGGACAGGCCTGCGAATTCGATTACTCCGGCAATCAGGCAGTAAGGGCCCTGAAGGAAGAGGGGTACGAGGTCTCCCTCATCAACCCTAACCCAGCCACTGTAATGACCACTCCTGGACTTGCAGACCATATCTTTCTGGAGCCTCTCAAGAAAGAATATATCGAGCGTATTTTCGATCAGGTCGGGCCGGATGCGATACTATCAACAATGGGTGGACAGACTGCCCTTAATCTCACGATGGAACTCCAGAAAGAAGGTATCCTGGATAAATATGGAGTGAAAGTGATCGGAGCTTCTGCTGAAGCCATCGAAAAGGCTGAGGACAGAGGCAAGTTCAAGGAAATCATCACACAGCTTGGATACGAGAGTGCAAGAAGCGGTGTCGCACACTCAATCGAGGAAGCTCTTGCAATCAAGGAAAACATACCTCTTCCTCTGATTATCCGCCCATCATTCACGCTTGGCGGGATGGGGGGATCAATTGCAGAGAAGGAAGAGGACTTCATTCCTCTTTGCGAGCATGCTCTCGCAATGAGCCCTGTACATGAGATACTCATAGAGGAATCCCTCATAGGATGGAGGGAATTCGAGATGGAGGTAATGAGGGACAGAAAAGACAATGCAATCATCGTCTGTTCCATCGAGAATGTCGATCCTATGGGTGTCCACACAGGTGACAGTATCACTATCGCACCGATTCAGACGCTCAACGATGAGGAATATCAGAAGATGAGGACTGCTTCTATCGAGATACTCCGAGCAGTCGGCGTTGACTGCGGTGGATCGAACGTTCAGTTCGCACTCTCTCCTGACCACTCCAGAATGATTGTAATCGAGATGAATCCGAGAGTCTCGCGTTCTTCTGCTCTTGCCAGCAAAGCAACAGGATTCCCAATCGCAAGGATCTCTGCAAAGCTCGCTGTCGGATATAGTCTCGATGAAGTCAAGAATGAGATTACAGGCGAATCAGTATCCTGCTTCGAGCCGGCACTCGACTACGTTGCTGTCAAAGTACCCCGCTTCGAGCTGGAGAAATTCCCGCTGGAAGCATCTGCTCTGGGAACCCAGATGAGATCGGTCGGAGAGACACTGGCCCTTGGGCGTACTGCTCTGGAAGCAATGAACAAGGCATTCCGCTCCTCAGAGCAGAAGCTGGAAGGCATCATGCCTCTGGATGAGAAGCGCTTTGATGCCGCTCTCCTGCTCCGTTCTGCTCATCCACTGCGATACCTCGCCGCATATACAGCAATCAAGAAGGGTGAGACAGATCTTGAGAAGCTTTCATCAATCACGGGTTTCGACATCTACTTCCTCGATATCCTTATGCAGCAGAAAGCTCTGGAGGATGAGCTTGAGAAAGGAGAGCTGACAGAAAGCCTCTATCTGAAAGCAAAGAAAGATGGCCTTTCAGATAAATACATTTCAATGCTTTCCGGAAAAGACACACCACGCCATATACTCCCGGCCCGCCACTATGTAGATACCTGCGCTGGAGAGTTTGAAGCACTCACTCCATACTGCTACACATCATACGATGAGGAAGATGAAGGAGAAGGTCTGGGAAAGGACGCAGTCATCATCGTCGCGTCAGGACCGAATAGAATCGGTCAGGGACTTGAATTCGACACATGCTGTACGCTTTCATCAAAAGCCTTCAGACGTCTAGGAAGAAAGACTGTGATGATCAACAGCAATCCAGAGACTGTCTCAACAGACTACAACACATCTGACAGACTCTACATCTCCCCTCTTACAGCAGAGGATGTCATAGCAATCATGGAGAAGGAAGGTACTAAAGATGTTGTCGTGCAGCTCGGCGGACAGACTCCGCTGAATATGGCTGCGGAGCTGGAAAAGCACGGTGCGAATATCATAGGGACATCTCTGAAGAGCATTGATGAGACAGAAGACAGAGGCCTTTTTGCAGAAGTTGTGAGGAAACTGAATCTGAGACAGCCTGAGAACAGAAGCGCCTCTTCAGTCGGAGAGATAAAGGAGAAAGCACATGAAATCGGCTTCCCGGTTCTTCTCCGCCCGTCATTTGTCCTCGGAGGAAGGGCAATGTTCATCGCTTACAATGATGAGGGGCTGGAAGAGTTCATGAGAAAGCCAGAGGTGACAGTCTCCCCTGCCTCTCCTGTTCTTGTCGACCAGTTCCTGGAAGATGCTTTTGAATATGATCTCGATGCCGTATCCGATGGAAAATCTGTTTATATCGGGGGCATCCTGCAGCACATCGAAGCGGCGGGAATTCATTCAGGAGACAGCGCGGCAGTATTCCCTCCATACAAGAGCAAGCCTGAAATACTGCAGGAGATGAGAGAATGGACACTGCGCCTTGCACAGTATCTCAATGTAAAAGGACTGATGAACATCCAGTTCGCAGAGAAGGATGGCAAGCTTTACATCATAGAAGTCAATCCGAGAGCAAGCCGCACAGTCCCGTTCATCTCAAAGTCCAGCGGTGTTGACCTTGTTGATGCGGCTGTACGTGTATGGCAGGGAGAGAGTCTTGTCAGCCAGGGCCTTGTCAAGGAAGAAGGAAGTTATGGCGAAGGAAGGTGCATAACAGGCTGGGCAATCAAGGAAGCTGTATTCTCATTCGACCGCTTCCCACATGTGGACCCTGCACTCGGGCCGGAGATGAGAAGCACAGGAGAGGTTGTGGGCTATGGACGCACATTCGGTGAGGCTTACGCAAAAAGCCAGGCTGCGGCATTCAACAAGCTTCCGACATCTGGCCGTGTGATCATAAGCGTGAACAGCAAGGACAGGAAGACAATCGTTCCTATTGCAAAAGCACTGGAAGAGCTTGGTTTCCACATTCTCGCAACGAAGGGAACCGCACGTGATCTATTCAGCAGCGGTATTCTCGCCGATGTAGTGCTGAAGACACAGGACGGGCATCCTAATATTGTGGATTACATCAGAGAGAAGAAAGCAGATCTGATTATCAACACACCAATGGGATTCCATTCGCGCCAGAGCGATGATGACATCCGCACAGAAGCTGTAAAGGCCCATATCCCTTATACAACAACAACAAGCGCGGCAAGAGCTGCAGTTGAAGCAATACGCTATCTGCAGGAAAACCGCTTCATTGTGCGAGAGCTTCCAAAAGGAAACAGATAAGCCCGATGCTCCATCGAAAGGTGGAGCATCTTAATTATACTGTACATTTGTTAAGCAATATGGGATTTATCGATAATTTTGTATTAATTGTTCGCAAATCCAATAAAAACATCTGTTTTTGGAATGATATTCATAATAGATGGGAATAGTACCTGCATAAATTTGCACTTTCCAGATTTTCCCCCTCACAAAACAAGTACAATCTTCACGTTTTTTTCATTTTCAAAACTAATAAAAAGTGCGATATTACAATCAGCGAGCATGAACGCAGAAAACCTCAGATCCCCCCACGGACAAACAGCGCATGCTCGCTTTTCTTTTGTCCTCTGAGATGATAATATCCACGATATCCGGAGGAATCTATGGAAGAAGCATTCATGCAGCGCACAGCCACATGCGGCAGCCTGAGAGCCGCCGATGAAGGAAAAACGGTAGTACTCAACGGATGGGTGCACAGGAACAGAAATCACGGAGCTCTGCATTTCATCAATCTCCGCGACCGCTATGGTATTACACAGGTTGTCGTAGATGACGATGCCTCAGAAGAGCTGCAGAACAAAGCAAATGAACTTAAGCTCGAATACTGCATCGCGGTACGTGGCATTGTAAGACGCCGCCCTGATGAGATGATCAACGGCGAGATGGAAACAGGTGAGATCGAAGTAAAAGCAGAAAAAATCGATATCCTCTCGAAGTGTGACACTCTCCCCTTCATGATTGACGAGGAGAACAACTCCCGCGAAGATCTCAGACTCAAATACAGATATCTCGATCTGCGCTGCTTCGGAATGCAGAAGCGGATCAAGATGCGCCATGAGATCGTGAAAGCTATCAGGGAATACTTCTACAAGACAGACTTCCTTGAAATCGAGACACCGACTCTTATCAGGAGCACACCGGAAGGTGCAAGGGACTTCCTTGTCCCCTCGAGAATCTATCCGGGCAAATTCTTCGCTCTGCCGCAGTCACCGCAGCTTTACAAGCAGCTTCTCATGGTCTCTGGCTTTGACAAGTATTTCCAGATTGCCCGCTGTTACAGGGATGAAGACCCGAGAGGAGACAGACAGCTTGAGTTCACTCAGCTCGATATAGAGATGAGCTATGTCAAGCGTGATGATGTGCTTGCCCTGATGGAAGATCTTTTCGGCAGCGTGTTCAAGAACGTCCTCAATATTGACCTGCCAGCACATTTCCGCCGCATTGCATACCACGATGCGATGAATACTTACGGCTGTGACAAGCCAGACCTAAGATTCGGTGTGGAAATCCACGACGCATCTTCATTTGCATCTAAGTCCACATTCAAAGCTTTCACAGACACACTTCAGGAAGGCGGTTACGTGAAATACGTCGTCGCCCCGAAAACAGAAGGACATGACTATACCAGAAAGTACCTCTCAGAGCTTGAGAGTGCTGCCAAGATTTACGGCGCACATGGACTTGCATGGATGAAGTGCGAGAATGGCACCGTTACAGGCGGTGTCTCAAAGTTCTTCCAGGGCATGGAGAATGAGGTCCTGACAGCGACAGGAGCAAAGGATGGAGATGTCATCCTGCTTGTCGCAGAAAAAGACTGGAAGAAGTGCTGCACATCTATGGGAGCTGTACGCTCACGCCTCGGTGCTGATCTCTCTCTTATCAAGCCTGGATTTGAATTCTGCTGGATTATCGACTTCCCGCTCTTCGAATACAACGAAGATGAAGGACACTGGGAAGCCGCCCACCACATGTTCTCAATGCCGCAGGTGGAGTATCTCGACACACTCGAATCCGACCCAGGCTCTGTAAAGGGCGATCTCTATGACCTGGTACTCAATGGCTACGAGCTTGCTTCCGGTTCGATAAGAATCCACGATGTGGAACTGCAGAAGAGGATTTTCCGAATCTGCAATATTCCAGACGAAGTCTCGAAGGAACGTTTCGGCTTCCTTCTGGATGCATTCCGCTTCAGTCCGCCACCACATGGAGGTATCGCCCCGGGCATCGACAGACTCTGCATGATTATCGCGAACGAACAGTCAATCAAGGAAGTCATAGCATTCCCGAAGAACACAGCAGCGCTATCCCCGATGGACGACAGCCCATCCTATGTAGAGGATAAGCAGCTTGAAGAGCTTCATCTTGCTGTTGTTCAGGACAAGGCATGATAAAAACACTCATCATCGGAGGAGGCGCAGCAGGTCTTTATGCCGCATCGCTTCTTCCGGAAGCTATAGTGCTTGAAAGGAATGAAGATGTAGGCAGGAAACTGCTTTTAACAGGCGGAGGCCGCTGCAACTATACACATTCATCCTCTGTACCTGATCTTCTTCCGCACTATCATGGGAGCCTTCCTTTCATAAGGAAGGTTCTTTATTGCCATCCACCCGTGAGCATAATAAATCACTTCAGACAGCTTGGAATTGAACCAGCAGAAGAGTACGGGAAGATATTCCCCCGGAAAGGAGACGCTGAAAGCATCCTCAAAGCACTCATGATAAACAGCAACAGAATCATCAGAGGAAAGGCAGAGAGAATAAAGAAGCATGACGGCGTTTTCAGAGTCCTGACAGAAAAAGAGGAAATAGAAGCAGAGCATATATTACTCACCACCGGAGGAATGGCCTACCCTCATACGGGATCAGATGGGAACGGATACGCACTAGCCTCTGCACTCGGGCACTCAATCACACCACCACGCCCTGCATTAGCCGCGCTGGATCTGACTCCTTCACTGAAAAGCGCAGAGGGCATTACCCTCGATATCGAACTGACACGGAAGAAGAAAACAGTAACAGGCAGTGCAGTCATCACTTCTCGAGGCATTTCAGGGCCTGCCCCTGAGAATTTCTCATATCTTCTGAACGGCAGTGAAGAGATAACAATCTCATTCATGCAACCTCCTGACATGAAAAGACTGCGGATAGAAGAAGGACGCACGCTCGTAAAGAATGCGTTTCCACTGCCACCAAGACTTGTCTCAGCGCTCTTGCCGGAAACAGCGGAGAAAAGACTGGCGAATCTCTCAAAAGAAGAAGAACGACTGATTGCCCAGAGACTTTCCTCAGCGCTTTTCACCGCACGCCCGATAGCTGGAAGCGCCATGACTACAGCAGGAGGCGTGAAAACTGATGAAATCAATCCAGGGACTATGGAATCGAGGCTTGTCCCGGGACTCTACTTTGCTGGAGACATCATCGACATAGATGCAGATTGCGGAGGATATAGCCTCACATGGGCATTCGCAACAGCATTCATAGCTGCAAGCGCAGAACGTTAAATAAGGGTAACCTTCTATTTTCCATCTGATTAAGTTCTCCAAGCCTCATCCGCAGCGCGTGCAAGTATGGTATAATCCGTATATGGGACAGACTCGTTCAATAACAGCACATTTCGTATCAGGACGCAGGTATTTCGAGAATTCTCTCGGGAATGAATTCGATTTCACTCAGTCGACCGGGCCTTATGAATATCTTCTGGGAGCCCTTTCCGGCTGCTTCTATCTCACTCTTTTGTCAATAAAGCACAAGTCGAGGTGGGGAGAAGTGACAATCGACGTGAATGGCACAAAGCGCGATGCACTTCCATCAACGCTGGAGAAAACAGAGCTTGTGATCACAGTCAAGGACGCGGAGGATGAGGAAGAATTCCTCAGCCTTGCAAGACAGGCCGCTGCAGAGTGCTCGATATACAACACCATCTCACAGGTAAGTGAAATGGAGTGGAGAGTTATTTTCCAGTGAATATACAGGAGGACGTTCTCGACATCTTCACCTCGTTCAAGAAAGGCATGGAAGCATTCTTCATGCTTCCGCCGATTCCGCATGAAATGAAAAGAAGGCATGCTTCTGTTTCCACACGTATCGCAATGTCTCTCAGGCCCTTCTTTCCAAAGCGTGTCTTTGTGGACACAGAGCTTCTCGGCGCAGATATCCTCATCTGGGATGACTCCGGGCCCCTTCTGGCTCTTTTCTGGTCATCATCATACCTTGCAAAGGAACAGAAGATGAAAGCAATCGCATTTCATGAAGAGCAGAAGGCACCTCTCACGCTTGCATTCTCAATCTTCCCCGACAAGGAACGCTTGCTTGTCTATCGCATCGAGAATGGATATATCGAGTATCTTCACATTGATAAAAACACCTTCTCTGAGGAAGTCCTGAGCAGGTGCACAGTAGCAGAAGGGAAGAAGGACAAGGAGCAGCTCCTGCTGCCACTGAAAATGAGGAAAATCACTTCAAAGGATCAATGACACGTCCTTCTCCGACAAGCTTGTAAACTGCCCTCTTCTGGGCATCTTCTGCCCCGTTCCAGGGTTTGTCTCTATTCTCGCTCTTATACTTCTGCGTCATCCACCAGTCATCATGCTGCACGCGGTCAAGATTCTTCTGCAGAAGCGTCACCATTGCTTTGATGAAATCAGAGAGCGTATCACCCGAGAGTGCCTCTGGCGCTGTTTTTATCAGAGCTTCTGTATGATGAAGGCAGAACCCCTTTGAATCCTCCAATGCCTTGCGGAAATCTGAGTCAGTACTCCAGAGAGAAGCTATCGTGTAAGTATATCTTAAAAGCCTCTCCTCCATCCGCGAACAGATAAGACAGCCTTTTTCACGAGCATGAGCTTCCTCAAAGAGAGCCTCTGCGGCTTTCATTGCTTTTCTGGCATTGCCAGCAGAAAGGATCTTCTCAATATGCGGCGTGAAAACTCTCTTGTTCTCATCATAATATGTGTCCATTGCCAGAGCCAGGGACTGTGGCTTTCCGCCCTCTGCAAGAGCAGCCGAATGATGAGGACAGAAACCATGCTTATTCATCTCCACCCTCACCTCGGGTGTCATGACAGCAGAGGAGAGGTAATATCTGACTCCATCCTCCTCCGCTTTCTTCATCAGCGAACAGAGAAAGCACTCACTACCTTCCCTCACTCCATCCCATACAGGAATTGTCTCCAGCTGAAGCTGTACTTTCACCTTCCTAGAAGCTCCCTGGCCTTAGCGGCTACATTCTCTGCAGTGAAACCGAACGCCTCAGAAAGATATTTAAGATTACCGACTTCACCGAAGCGCTCACCTACATTCACAAAACCCATCTTCACAGGATTCACGGCAGCAAGATGGGCTGCGATCATCTCACCGACTCCTCCTGCGTAGCGTCCGTTCTCACAGACAAGCACATGGCCTGTGCGTGCCGCGACTTTCTCAATCAGAGCTGTATCAAGAGGCCTTATTGTATGAAGGTCGACAACTGTAGCCTTGATACCTTCTGACTCAAGTGCATTCTGCGCACCCTGGGCAGCATCTACCATCAGAGCACCTGTCGCGATAATCGCCACATCACCACCATCTGCAAGCTCAATACCCTTTCCAAGCTCTATCTTGTCCTCTGGTGTATATCTGTAGCAGATTCCTTTTCTAGGAGTCCTTATATACGAAGAATGTCCATTCTCATAGACTTGGAGCGTCAGCTCATAAAGCGACTGAGCATCGGAAGGCTCAATGATAACCATTCCAGGAATCTGCCTCATCAGAGCGATATCCTCAAATGGCATGTGGGTTCCGCCGTTATACTGCGCAGTGATGCCAGGATCTGAACCGATGACGTGCACTGTCTGATGGGTGTAACCGACTGAGATGAAAAGCTGATCGTAATCACGGCGAGAAGCGAAACAGCCAAACGAGTGAATGAATGGCACAAGCCCTGTTGAGGCAAGACCTGCAGCTACTCCGACCATGTTGGCCTCTGCGATACCGCAGTTGAAGAACCGTTCCGGATATGCTTTCTGGAATGTTGTCGATCCGATGCATGATGAGAGATCAGCATCAAGGAATACAATCTCAGGATGCTTTTCGGCAAGATCTACAACTGCTCCGATGACAGCTTCTTTATAATGCGAAAACACATGTGCGTCTTTCATACTCTACCCTCCCTTTCCTTCAGTGCCTTGATAGCTTCTTCAGCACCTTCCGGGGTAATCGGCATCGAGTGGTTGCTCTTAATACCCTCGCCAGGGATGTATCCGTAGCTCTTCACTGTATGCATAACTATCATATGAGGCATTCCTTCAACGTTCTTTGCCTCTTCGATAGCCTTCTCGATTTCCTCAAAGTCCTGACCGTTTACTTCATGGACATCCCATCCGAATGCTTTCCAGCGCTCAGGGACATTCACCTGCGGGATGATATCCTTTGTGTATCCATCAAGCTGCTGCCCATTGAGGTCAAGGAACGCAAAGAGGTTATCGAGTTTCCATGCACCTGCAGCCTCCGCACCTTCCCAGATCTGCCCCTCCTGGGACTCGCCATCCCCGATGATAGAGAATGTGCGTGCGCTGATTTTCTTTACTTTCTGCCCCAGGGCGATACCTACTGCCGCAGAAAAACCCTGCCCAAGAGAACCTCCAGTGAAATCGATGCCCGGAGTTTTTGTCATATCACAATGGGAAGGCAGTCTCGTACCACCCTGATTAAGCGTCTTAAGCCAATCTGCGGGAAAAAAGCCTTTCGAAGCGAGTGTTGCATATACAGCAGGACCTGCGTGCCCCTTGGAAACAACCAGCCTGTCCCTGTCCTCTTTTTTCGGGTCAGAAGGATCTGCATTCATCTCCTTGTAGTACAGATATGTCAGAATCTCTACGATTGACATACTGCCACCGATGTGTCCCGACCCGAATGAAGATATCTCACGAATCGTACTGCACCGTATCTCGAACGCTCTGTCACGGAGCGCCTCAAGCGTTGCTTTATCCATATTCTGTCTCCTATCTCATCAGGGCTATCTGAGCCCTTTCTTCACTATTCAATCCTCGTACACGTACCCCATGTGAGAGATATGTCAGCTTTGCAGCCTGCTCAAGACATTCCATCCTGTCAAAAGCACTGATAAGGGAAGTCCCCACTGTCAGGGCCCCATGATTCTCCAGCAGAAGCGCATCATGCTCAACTGTTGCAGAAGAGACAGCCTCTGCAAGCTCCTCTGTCCCCATTAAAGCATACGACACCTTCGCAACCTTATCCAGCAAAAACCAGCTTTCTGCGATTATAGAAGTGTCTATATGCTCTTCAGAAGCTGAGAAGAGAGAAGCGAAGACCGGATGAGAGTGCACGACAGCCATTACCTCCGGGCGTTTCAGATATATCCGCCTGTGCATCTCGCTTTCGATGCTGAGCTTCTTATCAGGTGTAATATTGGTGCCATCGGAGATTCTCACCTCTGCAATATCCTCTGCAGAGAGCGAGGCTTTGTCCTTGCCAGATGGAGTGATGTACATCATACATCCTTTCCGGATACTTATATTTCCGCCAGTTGCAGTCGTAAGACAGCGTTCATAGCACCTTGCCATGAAGCGTGCGACATCTTCTTTATCGTCCATACCATCAGGATAATACAACTCTGCACTTATAAGCAAAGTCTTCGTATTGCCCCATTGCCTTCTTAACCATATAATCCGAGCTGTTTAGGAGATAACACCATGAGAATGTCCAGGATGTTTTCGAAGACGCTGAGGGAAGCGCCAAGCGGAGCAGACACCAAGGGATACGAATACCTTTTAAGAGCTGGTTATATCAGACAGATGGGAGCAGGTATATTCTCACTGCTTCCTCTCGGATTCAGAGCAACACAGAAGATTGAGACTATTATCAGGGAAGAGATGGACAGAATCGGAGCCGAAGAGCTCATGATGCCTGTCGTGAACCCCGCAGATATATGGAAAGAGACGGGCCGTTTCTACTCCATCGACAAGGAAATGGGACGTTTCAAGGATCGCAACAACCGCGATATGGTTCTTGCCATGACACACGAAGAGGCAGTCACAGACCTGGCAAGGAATCTCATTGATTCATATAAGCGTCTTCCGCTTCTTGTATATCATATCCAGACAAAGTGGAGAGATGACCCGAGACCAAGAGCTGGACTTATCCGTGTACGCGAGTTCACGATGCTCGACTCCTACTCCTTCGACAAGGATTATGAGGGATTGCAGAAGCAGTACGCAGCACATTACAAAGCATATTTCAGAATTTACTCACGCTGTGCACTTCCTTGTGTGGCAGTTGCCGCAGACTCTGGAATGATGGGAGGAAAGATTTCCCATGAGTATATGTATCTCGCACCTATCGGAGAGGATACAATCATCCTCTGCCCTGAATGCGGATACACAGCCAACAGGCAGATTGCAAAGATGAGGAAAGAGTACTTCAAAGAGGAGATGAAGCCTGTTGAAAAAGTTTCCACACCTGAAGCAAAGACCATAGAAGCACTTGCAGAATACCTGAAGATTGACCCTAGAAAGACAGCAAAATGCGTCTTCATGGTCGGCTCTTTCATCAATGACAAGAACGGAGAGGAAGAAGACAAGCTCGTTGTGGCTCTGGTACGTGGAGATCTGGAAGTCGAGGAGTCGAAGCTTACAAATACGATCAAGGCAAATGCGCTCCGCCCTGCACGTCCGGAGGAGATTGAAGCACACTCAATGGTTCCAGGCTTCGCCTCCCCAATCGGTGCCACAGGCGATATCATCACAGTCGTCGATGACACTGTCGCAGAGTCTAACAATCTTGTCGCAGGAGCAAATGAGGAGGGCTACCACTTCATCAATACGAATTTCGGGCGTGACTACACGGGTATTGTTGCTGATATCGCCTCAGCTAGAGAAGGTGCACTCTGCCCACATTGCGGCAAACCGCTGAAGGCATCCAAAGGCGTGGAAATCGGCAACATCTTCCAGCTCGGCACACGCTACTCAGCTGCAATGAATGCAACTTATCAGGATGAGGGCGGCAAGCAGATTCCAGTAGTCATGGGATCATATGGCATTGGCGTCGGAAGACTCCTTGCATGTCTTGCTGAAGAGTATAATGACGAAGGCGGTCTCAAGCTTCCGATGAGTGTATCGCCTTACCAGGTTCACCTCGTATCCCTTGTCAAAGACACAGCAATTGCAGAGTCAATATATGACGAGCTGACAAAGAGCGGTATTGAAGTGCTCTACGATGACAGAAAAGAGACGGCAGGTGTCAAATTCGCTGACGCGGATCTCATCGGCCTACCGATCAGGATAACGCTTGGCAACCGCAGCCTCAAAGAAGGCAAGGTAGAAGTAAAACTCAGAAGTACAGGAGAAGAGACAAGCTATCTTATCTCGGATCTTGCTGAGGAAATCAAAGCAGAGATTGCCAGGGAAATGGCGGCAATCGATGAGAACATAGTCGAGAAGGATCTTGACTGATACGGAGGGGGCGAAGAGCCCCCTTCTTCATAAAATCTTCATTTTTCTCTCACACAGCGCCTCCCAGTTTCTTGAATATAAAGTTCAAAAGTAATTACCATGCATGAGAAGTATCCGATTTATTAAGGATAATACTCTTATCTGCAATATATGCAGAAAGTTAAGGGGATTAAAAATGAATGGTATAGCTATTATCACAATTGCGATTGTCGCTCTCCTTCTCGGCTACATTTTCTATGGAAGATGGCTTGCTAGGAAATGGGGTGTTGACAACAAGCGCAAGACTCCAGCTATTGAAATCAATGATGGCATCGACTATGTACCGACAAAGCCGCAGGTGGTTTTCGGTCACCAGTTTGCATCAATTGCAGGAGCAGGTCCTATCAACGGCCCTATCCAGGCAGCTGTGTTCGGATGGGTTCCAGTTCTTCTGTGGTGCATTCTCGGCGGCATTTTCATCGGCGCAGTCCAGGACTTCTCATCAATGTTCGCTTCTGTAAGAAACAAGGGAAGATCCATAGGCATCATCATTGAGAACTATGTAGGCAAGACAGGAAAGAGACTCTTCCTCCTCTTTGTTTACTTCTTCTCTATTCTCGTCGTCGCGGCCTTCTCAGATATAGTCGCAAAGAGCTTCGGCGTATCAGAGGCATTCTCAGAGGCTGTAAACTACTCAAACTCACAGGTCGCATGTACATCCACTCTCTTCATCTTCGTTGCTGTGGCATTCGGATTCTTCATCAAATATAAACAGCCTGGAACGGCTCTGAACACAGTTCTTTCAATCATTCTTCTCATTCTCTGCGTGGCACTAGGCTATTTCTTCCCGTTCTCATTCACAGTCGAGACATGGATGATTCTCGTATTCATATACATCCTGATTGCATCGGTTGCACCTGTCTGGGCACTCCTGCAGCCAAGAGATTACCTCAACAGCTATCTCCTGATTGCTATGATTCTCGCAGCTGTAGTCGGTATCTTCGTATCTAACCCGGCAATGGAGCTGCCCGCATTCTCAGGCTTCATGACATCTGCAGGCTCATTGTTCCCGATTCTTTTCGTAACAGTCGCATGCGGTGCTGTATCAGGCTTCCACTCGCTGGTCTCCTCCGAAACAGCCTCCAAGCAGGTTGAGAAAGAATCGGACATGCTCCCGATTTCATATGGTGCCATGCTTGTGGAATCCCTTCTCGGCGTCATCGCCCTCGTAGCTGTAGGTGCTGTTGCAGCAGGTGGAGTCATTCCAAGCGGAACCCCGCAGATGATATTCTCACAAGCTGTCTCAGGGTTCCTTACAACGCTTCATATCCCAGCAGATGTATCCTATACCCTGATTTCCCTCGCAGTTTCAGCATTTGCTCTCACATCCCTCGACTCTGTTGCAAGAGTTGGAAGACTTTCATTCCAGGAGCTCTTCCTTGACAAGGAAGATGATGAGAACAACCTTCCTGCATGGAAGAAGGTACTTACAAACAGGTGGATTGCAACTATTATCGTTCTCATTCCTTCCTACATCCTCGCACAGGTTGGATACGCTGAGATCTGGGCGCTCTTCGGATCTGCGAACCAGCTTCTCTCAGTTCTGGCCCTTGCCGCTGTAGCTGTTTATCTCAAGAAGGTTAAGAAAGAGAACAAGATGATGTTCATTCCTATGTTCTTCATGCTCGCAGCCACACTCGTAGCTCTTATCCAGCTGATTTCAAATAACATCATCACATTCGGTACAAGCGCTACAGTATCTGCACTTGGACAGGCGATGCAGATTATCCTCGGCGTTCTCCTTGTCGCACTGGCAGTTGTTGTTGTAATTTCATGCTGCAAGAAGCTCTTCGGGAAGGATGAAGAAGCTAAGGCCTGAATAGGACATTAACAGTAAACACAATGAGGTCTCTCAGCAATGGGAGACCTTTTTTCATCTTTCACTGAAAATGAACTATAATCGTTCAAAAGGAGTGCAGTATGCGATATGTTGACCGGAATACAGGACTTTTGATTGAAAACACTGATTTGCCGCTTTTTGAGGGGACAGCAACTGATAACGATTTAAGAGAGGCTCTCTCAAAATGCATCCTCTCTGCATCAGGATGGCGTGCTGTGATGACAGCCTCCGGTGATGAGGAAGACAGGAAAGAAGATGTCAGTGAAGCAATGCTTCTTATCGCAGCAGCTGCAGCTGCCTCGTTTGTGGATTATCTGAACGCAGAGAAACCAAGAATCATAATGGGCTCCGATGCCCGTCCTACAGGGAGATTGCTATCTCAGGCAGTAAGACGCGCATTCATAGCAAAAGGTGCCATCCTTGATGATATCTTCATCTCTTCTGCGCCGGAGATTATGGCAGCATCTCATCGCTATGATGGGTTCTTCTACATATCCGCGTCCCATAATCCAATCGGACACAACGGCTATAAATTTGGCATTGCTGGTGGTGTTCTCAACAAAGCCGAAATTGACAAAGTCATCCCTCAATTCAAAAAGATGGTTGAAGAAGACGGCGCTGCTGAAAAACTCAGGGCACTGGTACAATCAGCGGACGATGATACGCTGAATGATGTCCTCAAGAGACATAACCGGGCTAAGGCAAATGCACTTGCAAGCTATAAGGCATTTGTGATGCGTACAGCAAAAGTCCAGGAACCTTATAAACTCCCATTCGGCATTGCTATTGATTTCAATGGATCTGCGCGGGCTGCCTCCATCGACAAAGGCTTCCTCAGAAGCCATGGTGCAGCAATCTGGACTATCAATGCAGAACCTGGGGAAATTGCACATGCAATCGTCCCAGAAGGTGAGAATCTTAAATATGTCAGATCCTCTCTTGAAGCGGTGCACAAAAACGATTCCTCATTCATTCTCGGTTATATGCCAGACAACGATGGTGACAGAGGTAATTTCGTCTACACAGACAAGCATGGTAAAGCTCATATACTGAGCGCTCAGACAGTTTTCGCGCTCGTAGCTGTCATAGAGCTCTCGTATGATGTGATGAGAGGAAAGAAGAAGATTGCCATAGCAGTGAATGGTCCCACTTCCCTCCTTATTGATGATATTGCCCGGAAGCTTGGTGCTGCAGTATTCAGATCCGATATAGGAGAAGCTAATGTTGTATCGTTATCTGATAGACTCAGGAATGATGGCTATACATGCAGGATCTGCGGGGAAGGCAGCAATGGAGGAAACATAACATACCCAGCGAAGGTCAGGGATCCGATGAACTCGCTGCTGACATTCTCAAAACTGTGGTCTGTTGAAGGCCTGTATAGTTTCATCATGGAAAAACTTGGCAAGAAATCTGATGCTGAGCCTTCGCTATACTCCGTAGTTTCCGCACTCCCCAGATACATCACGACTTCTGCGTTTTCCTCTGATGCTGTGATGCATATCAAGAGCACGGACTATAACAAACTCAAAGTCGCTTATGAAGACATACTCATGTATGAGGGGAATGGCAGGATGCCTGACAGCTTCGCAAGATGGGAAGTAAGACAGTATGAAGGCTCAGATGAGGAAATCGGAATCGGAACAGAGCACCGCACTGCAGATTCCACAGGAGGACTCAAAGTCCAGTTCTATGACAATGCAGACAAGGCTTGCGGCTATCTCTGGCTCTCAAAATCAAGGACAGAACCTGTAATAAGGACAATGGTAGATATAAAAGGAAACGACAAAAAACTTCACGACACGCTCCTGTTGTGGCAACGGGAGATGGTAAAGAGAGCTGATGACAGAACACTGAACAGCTGAGGAGGGAAATGGACACAGACAGAAAGTGTTCAATGGATTGAGGCCAAAGTCAGGGTTTCTGTAATCATTTAATGCGCTTAGTGTGAACACAACATCCTCTCTCAGATTATCTGGGCAGAGGATGTTTTCATGAAAATGCTCTTTAGTAAAATCTTTAAGCAGTTAAAAAGGAATGTACATTGAGAACAGGCCAGCAGCAACTATCCTGAAACCACATTAGGAGGAAAGCTGCAATGGCGGAAAGCTTCAAGGTCAGAGCTCTGGAAATCCATGACACCTTCCAGATGTGGAGCGTGGAGAAGATGCAGAGGGTCTTCGAGTTCATGCTCAGGAACAACATGAACACACTCGTGTTCCATGAGAACAACATAGTCGACAAGATAGTATGGCCGGGATTCGTATACGGGTATGAGGGC
>CASDZV010000072.1 GCA_949285905.1 uncultured Spirochaetales bacterium
AGGAGCAATCCCCTAAGAAGCAGTGCCCCGAGCTGAAAGAAGCAGGAAAAGTTTCAGCACTCGATGCTGGAAGCTCCATCTTCAAGACGGACGATACGTCCGGATAAGATGGAGAGCGTTCACCAGGGGATAGGAAGGAATATCAAGCAATCAGAACCAGGATGAAAGCTGTGGATTCTTCTCCTTCCACTCCAGGTACCCCGCCCAGTCAAGCGCATCTTCCCGGTTCTCGAAGTTTCCGAAGCTCTCATCGAGATAATCATCAGTATAGTCCATATACATTCCATCCCCTTCAAACACAGCCCTGTCCCGCGGAGAGCCATAAAGCGAGAGAAGGAACTTTGCGTATCCACTTGGCCCTCCGGCATCTTCGACAAGATTAAGGCCATCCGCTGCGAGCATTACAGGGCAGTGAGTCTCAACACACTTTTCCATTTCCGCTCTTGGATTCACTTCATCGGAAAACTCCAGCATGATGTTCCAGTCATCGCCGAAATCATAGTTGTAGATAATCCGATGAGTGTATTTCTCAAAGACCTGCCGGACCGTAAGCGTCTCAAGAAGACTGTTGTAATCGCGCTCAAAAAGACGAATGAGCGTGTCTGTGCTGAGGTCTTTGAACGCTCTCTTCTCTTTTCTGACAGGATCAGCAAAAGAGAAAGGATTCTCTGAGAAATCTGCACCTGAGCAGTATTCATTGCCATTATCATCCAGACTGAATACAACACTGACAGCGTCATCAGGATTCAGCTCTTTCTCAAGAGATATACGGCAATATTTGTAAGTATCCACAGTACCATGATAAACATATGGACCTGTATACTTCTTGCGTCTCCATGTCTTGAAACTTCCAGAAGTATAATCATCAGCCCAGAAATCATCCTCCATGAATGGAGAACGGAAAAGCTTACCGACATTCCCATACCAAGTACCAGCATTGTTACCAATGAGCCGTTCAATATCTTGGCCTGTAAGCCTGAATGCATGTAAGTGCTCATTCATGAAGCCGAATGCTGTAGTCAACGCATAATGCAGTGCCCATAGCGGTATATCATCAGGGACAAGGAACGTCCTTGTAATCGTATCCCCAAGCACACTACCATAACGCTTCAGCACGTCCTGCTCTTTCTTATAAACATTCATTAGCGTTGCTTTGATTCTTATGACACTATAATCATTCAAGTCTCTTCTCCTCCATCTCGCTTGCTTTTACACCTTATAAGAATATAGGAAAACTACAGCAAATGCTGAAATTTCCAAAACATTCAGAAGCTGTATCAGAGACAGTCATGCATCTAATCTTATCTGCAAACCATAGCGATAAGAAACACAGGGAGAAAAGGAAGAGAGGGATTTCAAATCGGTGATTTAACTGAACAGATAAGTAGAGAATTATTTGACATCAAGAGTCATGCGGATTACGCCGAAATACTGGCCAGTAACAAACCCTTCTGCTGGAATAGGAAGTTCAAGGTGCAATACAGTCGAACCGCTTTCTGGCTGAGAATCCCCTGTATCAAGTCCATCACGAGCCGAATCAAGAAACAAAACAGTCCTGGCATCGAGTGATAAGCTATTTTGAGGGTTATTCTCAATAGGTGATATTTTTTCAGCTCCGTCAATAGTAACAGAATAATTATATCCTATTGTTTTATTATCATCAGATGAACCCCTGAGCATATAACCACTGTCTGCAGCACCTACAACCAGCGACTCAACGAACTCCAGCTTTAAAGCAAAAGCAGGCTCGTATATCTGCCAGTATATCCCAATATCTGCATAAGGATTGGTATTTACATCCACAGCACCTGAATATGGAGTAAAATCAAATTCTGTTTTTTCTACATTCGGATTATCTGGTTCAGTGAATCGGATTACAGATTTTTCATTCTTTTTAAAATATAAATCGAATTTAACATCAGCTGTCTGTCCAGATTCAGTGAAACCCAATTCTGCAGAATACAAAGAAGCAAATGAAATCAAAAGAAACAATGACAAAAATATCCTTTTCAATCCGTTGCCTCCAGTGTCAGGGTTATCGTTCCAGTATAATTCTCAACACTCCAGTCGACAGACGCTGGATTATTTATCTGCAGTCGGAATGGCAGTATGTTTTTCTTCTGATCTTCAGGATAACCGGGTTCATAAAAGATATAAGGGCTGTTGTAATTTAATCGCCCATATACATCCTCCCATGCAACCGATGCCTCCTGCCCGGAAGAGTTCGTGCCGCTTAAATCAGTTGCTGTAACTGAAAGTCTGACTTTATCAGAGAATATCTGCCAGTACACATAATATACACCTGTACGTATACGGTTTGTACCTGAATCATAGTCATTGAATTCGATGACTGTATCAGCAGGAACGTCAGAATTATAGCCATCTGGACTTTGGGTAAATCCAAAATTAGCAACAAGATTTGCAGAAAACGAGATATTTGCCACTCGCTCATCAATCGTCGCTGCAAAGATTGCCACAGAGGAACTAAGGAAGACTAAAACTAGTAATAAGATTTTTCTTATATTCATATCAGCTCCTTAATCATGGAATGACAGCGGTCAGAATAATCGAGGCAGAATATTCTTTATATTGAACCTGGCTGCTGTTGCTATCACCAATCATCGGAATATCACCAACTTCAAGCTTAAGGCGGGCAACATTCTGATCATAAATGGAATCAGAATCAGCAGTTCTCTCCATGATTTTAATTGATTTCCCAATCTCCGTGGAACTTACAGTTTCATTATTCTCAAGATTTGTAAAAGTCCAGTCAATCGTACTTCTTCGCTGTTCCGCTGTTGAAGAAGATTCTGTCGAATCTTCCTCTGCCGACAATGGCCCACTCATACTGAGCTCAAGATGGAAAGGCTGCCACCCAAGAACCTTCCAGTATGCTCGTACATAAACTGGCTCAGCATGAATAACAGGACCATTTTCAGAAGTCTGAACTGTTGGATTGAATTCCAGCGTTGGCACTGGTGTTGCAGCACTGATTGTCGTTGCCTCTGTGAATCCGAATTCATAAGATTGAAGATCCTCTTTTGACAAAGCAATCTTCACTCCTGAAGACTCGTGTCCACTCCAGGCAAGCGTTTCAGAATCAAGCACAACCTGCTTCCCCGCCAAGAGGAAGCAAATCGAGAAAATAACAACCAGTACAAACGCTCTTTTCACTTAAATCAGCCTTCTTCCACTGCCTCAGCAGCGTCATCTACTGTAACAGTCACAGTGATTGTGCCTGTGAAAGTATCGCCGGGGAAATCTGCATAAGATGTTGTTGTCAAAGTCAGCGGCTTACTTCCTGCAGTACCCATCGCAGATGATCCATTATGAATATGAATAGCACCATCTTCTGTTGTCTTTGCGCTATCCGTTGAAGCTACCGTAAGAACATCACTTTCACCAGATTTGATGGTAAGGCCAAGCTTGTTGCCCGCATTTTTAGTTCCTGTAAGTGGCGTCGCTCCAAGGTCGACCTTCACAGAATTAGCTGACTGAATCTGCCAGAAAACAAAAAGCGGCTTTTCTGAGTTTGTTGCAGTACCGGTATCTGTTGTAGTAAGCACAAGAGCGTTCTCATCGCCATTGCCATATGTAGCTGTCTGCTCAGAAAAATCACCATCTGTAACCTCTGCGTTAGTAAAACCGACTATGACCTTGTTGATTCCCGATGTATTCACAGAAACCTTGATTTCTGCACCATCACCTGTAGCTGTAGCCGCAGTATTAATACCACTTGTTGTTGCTGCAAAAAGCAACCCAACAGAAACCAACATAACCATACAAAGCAATAACTTCTTCATTATTAATAATCCTCCTCAAGAAATTGCAATTGTCACTTTCATATCTGCAGAATAAGAACCTGCAGGCTTGTTACGATAATCTTCATCAGGTGAAGTAGAAACCTTGAGATGAAGATCCCCCGAGAATTTATTGGCTTCCTGATTATTGACCTCTATATTGAGTGAATCTTTATCAGCATTGGAACTGTCAAAATCGATAGAATTCAAATCATCGCTTTTGATAACCCAGTTCAACACATTATCTCCATTCTTCAGCGGACCTTCTGCAGAAAACCAGACCGACACATTTACAGCATCTGGCGCAGCGATGCTCCAGATTAAGTAAACCTCCCCACTTGCTGAACCATCACGAGGTTTCATATCAAGAGATTCCTGTGCAAGATAACCATCTTCCAGAGCCTGGGATGAAAATCCAACAACGACCTCCAGCAAATCGCCAAGATCATAAGAAACCTTGCTCGATGCTTTCGTGCCACTGATAATAGCACCATCTTCTTTCTGACCTTTTGCAACCCCTGTATCATCAGCTGTGGCAAACATAGAGCAAAGAGTGAAAAATACAAGCATTGATACTAAACATATCCGTTTCATATATCTTTCCTCCTTTGTTCCATTAATAAATTTTCAACAGTTGCTTTGCTTCTGATATAAAACGAAAGAAACAGATGATGATCAGGAAGCAAAGCAGACATGATTACTCTCCAAATACAGCAAGTGTGATTGTTGCGGTATACTCAGTATCTGAAGCCACCGTTGGAATCGGATCTGTTGTGAATGTGATCTTCTTTGAACCGTTTGAAGTAACACTTGCACTTGGATCATGCGTGTAAACAGCCTCCGTATTTGCATCTGTTGCAGAATCAGCAATGTAACCTGTTGATGTATCCTTTCCAAAAAGTGAAGAACTACCATCAGAAGCAACATATTCGAGACCTCCAGCTGTAGCATGATTAAGCTTTGCACCACCGATTCTCACAGTGACACCAGCAGCACTGTAGATCTTGTAATAAACCCATACTGATCCTTCACCAACAAGAACTCCATTTTCATTCTCTATCTGTCCCAGACCAAGTGTTCCTGTTGTTTCCAGTGATTCATTTGCAGTTCCAAGTCCAGATGGTTCCTTGCTAGCAAAGCCAATCTCATACTTTGGATTAGTTGTGGCATCTTCTCCTAAATCAAAGTTCACAGCAAGTGTCGAACTCTGACCCTCAAGCATAGTTGCTGCAAACACAGTACCGGCTGCAAGCAGCAAACACAAAGCAACTAAAACGATCTTCTTCATACACAACTCCTTTACAATCGTTATTCCCTAAAATTTACCTATCACTTACGACATGGACGTATATATCCCCCAGATATCGTCCAGGGGCCAGATTTGTAGTCTGCCCATCCAACCTCAGATATATCTCACCCTCAAAACTGTGGTAATGATAATAAGTTTTACGAGCCCCCCCGCCTTCGAAGACATGGGGCAATGATTCTCCAAATTCGCATGTCGTGTGAATAAAATTCGGACTAGAGGCATACTGTGATACATTTGGATAATCCAGCACACTTTCTGTTCCGTCGAATGTTACGACATTTGAATTAGAACCAGAGCCTGAAATATTGCCATAACTTTCATTGACACCCTCAACATCAAGGATGAATGAAACGCTGTTCCGGCTAGTCAAAGTATCGCCCGCATCATCTTTGATGAAATTGAAACCATTCAGATTCCTGTCCTCCGGCTCCGGATTTGCGGAGAGGAAAATCCAGGCGGCACTTGCATCTGTTCCATTTGGATCAGTTAATCCACTTGTTGCACTTGCGAATGTCCTTGTATATGCAATATCTGCTATTTTTACAGATCCCTGCATAGCTCCAGGATTGAGATTTATATTCTGTGCCTCTGCAGTAGTGGAGATATACAAACTTCCGACTGCAGGTTCTGGCGCGTCTCCAAAACTATAACTATACCCGGAGAATGGAACTATAATCTCACGAGATGCAATTGTTACAGCTTCCTTTGACTCTTTGTAATCATAGTTTTGCAAGCCTGCCCAAGTATGTTGATGATAGACATCTGCGGAGACTTTCAATTCCATTTTTATTGTGACAGTAGCTGTATAATCATTGGCATCAGTTAATGGATAGAGAACTTTGCCGTCTATTACTCCGACATCGTTATAACCTTCAGAGCCATCACCAGCACCATCATAAGGGAGAGCTATTATCATATCGAACCAGACACCACCTACCTGATCTCTTGTTGAATCCAGCTCTATTTCAATTGGCTCGTCATAATATCCTTCTATTTTCTTCACAGTTCCTGCTGGGGGATTCGGTATACCTGTTGCACTATCTGCCTGTCCCGTCTTGTAGACATAATAGAGGTCAAATCGTCTGCGATATGAAGTGTTTCCCTGTGATACGAAGTAAAAATCAGAAGGGCTGTCTACTGTCAGGTACAAGGAAATGTCCTTGGTTCTTATTTCATAATAATCGTTCTTCTGAAGAAAACCATTGTCTACTTCAAACGATTTTTTCAGAGGGAAGCCTTCCACTCCTCCAATCGCAATCATGTGCTTATCAAGGTATTCTGAATTGGAATCATTAGTAATTTCATTTATATTATATTCATCACCTTGCCATGTAAGCGTACCACCGTCTTTGCGCGCTGGATAATTCAGAGAACGCATATCAAGATTGGCAGCTCCATCATATGGCGTGAGAACAGAGGATGTCCTGCTTATCATTTCATTGACAAAGTTCTGCCATTCCTGTTCTACCCGATTAGAATCATAATCTGCCAAAACAGAGAATAATGCTGAGATTAAAATCAGTATTGTCAGTATAGTCTTTCTCACCCTCATTCCCCCTTTGGCATTATTGTCACAGTAACCTGTGCTTCATATGGTCCTGGTGGATAATCCGTGTCATCAGCAAGCGATTCACGGCTTATAGTCCTTGGGAACTTGAAATAGACATTCCCATTAAGAATACCGGCATAAGAGACTGTTAAGTCCCCGCTGCTGTTTGCTAAGATTTCACCAACAGATGTTCCCGCGAGAATATCAATTATGTATACGCCATTTGCATAACCGGTCCCCCCTATAGGATGATTAGGGGATTCAAATTCTATACTGTGGTCAGATAAGTCAATTGCAAATGAGTCCTCTTCACTCTCTCCTGCAAGCTTGTAAGAGAATGTAAGTACATAAGGCAATGTCTTAGGTACAAGGTATTCTACTTCACCGGACTCATCTCCAGGATTAACAGGGACAGGATCGCCTACATATCTCATGTAATCCGCTTCAATCTGGAGAATGAAATCAGTGTTACCACCCAGAGACCAGTGAGCAATCTGCCGGCCATCCAGCTGGTCATTCTGCACCTGGACATCCTCGATATTGAATGGCATGCCTATTCTGTATTTCTCACTCTGTGCCGCAATAGGATCAACGACAACAGAAACAACAGAATCACAGAATCCCTGCACCTGAAAGTGTTTATTCATATACTGGTTATCAGCAGAGGCAAATGAAATAAGAATTGTTATGAGAATTATTAATAAAGCTGTTCTTTTCATACTCTCATTACCCCCTGTTCTCGATTGTCACAATTACATTAGCTGTATATTCACCGTTAGAAGCTGAATCATAATCAAGCTTGCTGATTACAGCATTAACAGCACCTCTTGCTATCCATATATCGCGGTCCAACGTCTCAGAAGGAGCAATACCTGTCGGCTCTGCATTAACTACAAGTTCAAGATTTACAGAATTGTTTGTCTGCCCAGATCCACCACTGTGCTCAGCATCATTTCCTGTAACTCCGAACGATTCTTCAATATGGCTGCTGACAGAAAGGGACTTGTCAGCACTTGTAGTGGTAGAAGACTCATTGAAAGTCACATTCTCATGAAGTAACTCATAAGAGACATCTACATAATCATGACCATTGGAGAATGCGTTCAGGGTGAGAGTTATTCCGTATGACCCTTCAATATTCCCGGATAATCTATAGGAAAACAGAATGCCACCTCTTCCACTGTCCTCTGAAGAAGGAAGTGTACCTGTATAGTTGTTCAGATAATCTGTGATATCAATCTTGCCCGCTTGAATAACACCATCTTCTCCAACACTGTCTTCTACAGTATCAAGTTTGCGGTTCAATGCATCTGTAATTGTGAAATCAAGATAGTCTTCACCACTGACCTGTGGTCCGAGCTTGTATGCTTTAATCTTGAAATCTGCAGTCTGCGGTTCTGCGACTGCATATAAATGACTGATTAATATCAGTACTGCCAGGAGAAGGAGCGTTATTTTTCTCATACAGCCTCCTCCAGTTCTGGATACAGCATTGCCCAGAACTCATTGCCTGTCAGATACTCACCATTATCAAATACATAATGTCCGGAATAGACATCTGAGAGCACTTCAGTCTTATCTACGTGAGGATTCTCCAGCATCTGGATATCTGTATGATGTTCTTCATTCTCAAATACATAGAACTCATACAGAAGCCACTCATCGCCGTAGCTCACATCAAACGCATAACGGCCTTCCTCGAAATCTGTCACAATGAAACGGCCTGAATTATCTGCAAAAACATAATATTCAGAAGGCAGAAGCATAATTCCTGAATCAGTTTCCTCAACCATATACACTGGTGATGAACCATTAGCCCAAACAGATCCATCAGGAAGTTCTACAATGCCGGAAAGCGAATACTTATTCTCTGCAGCAAGTCTGAGAACATAGCCACCTCTGCCTGTTGCAGGAATAGTCACATCGAAAGCAGCTGCAGAACCGAAAGACTCAGAATTAATACTGTATACAGAGAGAGATGTTGTTCGATTAAGGGAAAGGCCTGTATAGAGTCCAACACCGAAGATTGTATCAATCGGTGTAGACATTGAGCTTCCAACAGATCCAACTGAAATCTCATTACCCTTCAATGCTTTGCTCTGTGATATCAAGATGTAATTCGAAGGGATTGTCGAACCAAAAGCCATAAGGCCATCTGCGAATACTGATGAAGTAGAAATTGAAAGATTGCCACTCAATCTGTCAAATGAGTTGTTAGCATTGAATCCTGCGCCAAAGTTAATGAAGTCACCAGAATATGAATAATCTGCATGGAACGAGTAATCATCAAATACCGCAATATTTCTAGGCAGAACAGACGACTCTGCCGAGAATGAATGGCGGTTATTGCTTACAGACACCTCTGCAGAAAGATCATTTTCAGATATACTGATAGTTGCCCTTGCTGGATTGAATCTGATAGTAGCACTGGCTCTACCGAAAACAGAAGGAGCTTCTGTGAAAGAGCCATTCATAGATAAACCAGCACTGAAGTATACATTTCTGGATGCAGACAGCGACAATGTCAACGAACCCGAATACATCGATGACATGATATCATCTGAATACATCGTACCTGTAAGACTCAGTCCCCAGCCAAGCATTCCAAGAGAGCCAGAGAAGCTGGAAGAGAGCATGAAGGAATGTCTGTCTGGCCGGTTTGCAAGATCCACCGAGTAAGAAAGACCAAGGCTCATAGAACTGAATGGCCTGAAATCAAAGGAAACCTGATGTCCGACGCGAGCATAAATTGACGGCAGTGTGAAATTGCCTCTGCTGTCACTATTCTCTGTAAGATTAAGATTATACCTTGTTGTTCCAAGAATATTTGCGTGAGTTGCCTCGAAAGCAGCCCTTGCTCTTGGAAGGAATACACTTGCTTCAGACACACGGTTAGAAATCGCAAGAGATGTATTCAAAGTAAAACTTTCCGTGATGCCTGCTCTGATATAACCACCAAGCGCTATATTCCTTATATCATATTCAAGACTTGTTCCATTCATATAAGGAATACGGAGAGAGCCTGAAAGCTTTGGACTTGAAGACGAGACAACACGTCTGCCTGTAGAAAGCGAACCACCATAATAAACTTCACCAGGAGCAAGCAACGAACTGGAATAAATCAGATCAATATCAGTCTCTGATGACTGAGAACCATCAAGAGGATTCACAATAATCTGGATTTCATTCACTCCTGTGTAAAGCACAAAATCCTGCAGTCTGTAATTGCCCGGCTGAAGCGTTCTTCTGAAAATTTCATTACCAGCATTCAGAATGATGACTTCCGACTCTTTATCAAGTGTGAGAATCTGCTCAACATGGCTTTTCCTAGTTGCATCAGGTCCGCCATATTCAATAGCTTTATCAAATCTTATTCCAACAGGAGTTCCGACAGGAGAAAGAAGATCGGTAGAGATGTTCCCCCACTGGAGACGTGTCATTTCATCTTCAAAATCATAATAAAAACGATAACTGCCGAAATCAAAAGTAGTTCCGTAATTATTATATCTTACAGAGAAATCGAAATTCAGATACAGATCATAAAGCCTGATACGATTATCCATGCGGAATGTCATTCGAACAGAATCCGCAAAGCTGTCACCAGGAAGAATATTGAAATTACTCGAAAGCGAATATCTTGCAGCCCATGTGAATACAGCTGGATCAAGGACAGAGGCATCTGTTAATGGAAGACGATTCAGGCTTCCCCTTCTAACACCACCACTCCTTACACTGAGAATCTGAATAGGCATGTCAGCAGAAGAGAATGTCATCTCTATAAGGAAGTCACCTGTAAGAACCTCAACTCCAACACCTGAATTTCTAAGGCTGTCAACTGAAATATATTCACTGTCTTCAAAGAAGATGCGGTTTTCAGCTTCATCAGTGATAGCACCAGAAACTATCTGTCTAAGTTCCTTTGAATTAAGAGAAACAACACCATCCATGAACAAAGTGCCAATACTTCCAGCTTCATTGTCATTAATAATGAGTGTCATGTAATAGATGCCATCTTCAAGCTGTAGCTCATCTTCACCTGCTATATAGAAAGAGGACCAGAAATCATCGAAGTGTTCTTGGGCAGTCATATCACGAGGAACACCCACCTCTTCTGCAGAAGAAATGTCTTCAGTGCTTGGTACAACAGGCTCTGCCGGTACAATGTATTCTTCATTGCTTTCAGCAACTGGTATGGAGACTGGTTCGTCATCTGTTTGTGGCTTTGTCTGTGCTTCTTCCAGCTCTGTGATTTTCTGTTCCTCAGCTGTTTCACCCAGCTCTATGATTACTGGCTCTGAAGATGCGGATACAGCATTTGACAGTTCCGGTGCTTCCGGTGTGATGTTGATAACAGTGGCCTCAGGTGTTTCAACATTCACTGTATTTGTAGCATTTGGAGCGGATGGAGGATTCTTTCCATTACTTTCTGCATCCGGGACATGGTCTCCGCTCTGGAGGGGTTCTGTAGTAGTGTGGTACTCTGAATAAATCGAGAACGGCTCTCCTGTAGTATCAGATGAGTCAGATGCAGTAGGCACTGTGTTATTTGGGGTGATGGTAGCCTCTGTGGGGTCATCTGCAACCTGAATACCAGTCCCGGCATCAAGACCTCCTGCTGCAGTCGCGGTGTGTTCGGTGATGTGCGCTTCTGTTACAGGGGGCATTGGATGTTCATCCTTATTTGAAGAGAGGATGAAAGCAATTCCGCCAAGGAAGAAGACAAGAACTCCTAACGAGAAGACAAGGAGAGCCGTTCTCTTCGTGTTATCCGTACTGCCTGCAATGCAGATGTTCATCAGAACGGATGACATCAAGAGAATCGCGTAACCTAAAAGCACAGAGAGCCCCTGCCCTAAGTTTCTCTGGAACAGGGCAAGTGTGGCGGTCGTACCAGCTGTCAGTGCAGAAAGGATGATGACAAAAGTACGCCGTGTGTGATGCGGTACCTTGCTCATAACAATCTCCGATATGCCTAATTACTAAGCTGAATACTCGTAATCGTAGCTGACTGAAGCTGTAATCGATTCAGATGCAGCTAACACTTCTGGAACATCAATGACTGTTCTGAGGCGTGAAGCTGTGAGAAGGTTCTGCCCATTCAATGGCTGAAGCTCCTCTTCTGACAGGGAATACGTGCTTCCATCATTTCCGGAGAGTGTAATTGAAAGTGAATTGAGCATCTGATGAACGCTACCGGTATTCTCAAGAATAACTTCCAGCTTGCCATCTTCAGTCTTATTGACTTCACTCTGGACGCTTTCCACTACCCTCGACGGGCGTACATATGCGCTTGTTGAATATACAAAGAGGAAGGAGATCATCTGTCCAGATTCCTCTTCCTGAGCTCCGCGTGGTATAGGAATCTGCTCAGAAATGATTCTGAACGAAAGCTCTCGGGTAACTGTCTGAGGACCGCGATACTGCACACGCACCAGCTGTGTAGAATCCGGACGGATGATCATGCGGCTGGGCTGAATTGAGAAATAGGCAGAGCCATCCTGATTAGCCTCATTGCCGTCGATGTCTACGATTCTCTGCTCCGCCCTCACTTCGATTGCAATCGGAGCGTCGGAATCGTTTACGATTGTGTAGACCTTGGCGCTCCCTGCGCCAGTCGGGTCATAAGTCACATTCAGCGGTGATAGATGATACGCCATCAGCGAGAATGATGTGAAGAGCAACAGCAGAGCAGCTGTCACAATCCGTTTAGCGAACATAACACGTCTCTCCCTTGCGGAATGCCAGAGCATTCCAAAGACATGATAAATTTTTCTCTAAACGCTGTTTCCCTTATATCATTACCCCCCCCCGTCAGATGAATAACAACCATCCAGCGAGCCAGAGCAACGGGAGGAAAAGGGAAACGACTAGTGAACAGCGCTTACCTTCAAACTTAAACTAGCAGGACACCCCTTCCTACATGTAAGTCTTTTTACGGTTTCTTAAATAAAAGAAAAGTTTATCGCTGTCAAGTCTTTTTCTAAGGAAATCAAGAACCGATCCAAGCTTTTTCATAAAGGTTGTGCAAAACTTTTGAAAGTTGCTTCCACCTCAGCTGAAAAGAGCAGATCATTCTGCTTTCCCGTATGAAATATGTATTTTCATGCAATGAATTTACATATTCATAAAAAACAATACAAACATGTCTGTCTCACATATTTCTTGACTATCAAAGGGGTATCCATAAATATTGTGAGCAGAAGCAAACCTCCTTTCCATCTGCCTCATATATAAAACAACATCTCACTCATGTGGAGAAAAATGCGATGAATGCATATTTTCATGCGATGAATCACAGCGGAAGAATAAACCGGATGGAGAACAATCCGTCTTTCTCATAGTATTCAAGCATTCCATCATGGCGTGAAAGCGTATCTGAGACACTTCTGAGGGAAGAAGGAGGGGGATTCTGCGAACTGCATCCCATGATTTCCGAGCAGTTTCTCACCTCAAAGAACATAACATCATCCACGACTTTTGACACGACAGACAGAAGAGTATCAGGAATGGCTGTGCAATTCATCACAGCTTTCTCAAGTATATTGCCTATTACAATACCCAGATCCAGATTGGACAGTGGAAGATTTTCGGGAATGTCACCTTTGATTGAGAATGGGATGGAGAGACTTGCACAGCGGCGTGCAGTGATACGAAGAAACGCGTTGACGACTTTATTGCAAGTCCATTCCGGATCAGAAAGTCCTGTTATCTCATCATCATATTCTCTCAGATATGCTTTCGCCCCCTCGATATCCCCATTCTGTATATATTCGAGAAGCAATCTGCTGTGATGCCTCATGTCATGGCGTGCTTTGCGCGCATTGTCAACAAACTCCTTTTCCGCTTCCAGCTCATTCTCCAGAAATGCCTGCTGCGAGCGTAGCAGGACCACTCTGTTCCGTTCACTCAGAAGCCGTATAAGATTAATGACTACTGCAAATGCTGATGCGACAAATAAGAACATGATGGGAGGCAATATGAAACTGAGAACCGCATTCTTTTCCATATAGAAGAGCGAGAACATCACAACAGAACCGACAGCGATGAATGAAAGGACTGCAAACAGTGCAAGAATACCCCACCCTTTTGTTATATCATTCACAATCTTCTTCAGCTGTCTGCCCGGGCGCAGCTTCAGCAATACAATGCACGTAGCTGTAGATATGATGAGACCTGCAATCATCACAGCTTCGCGGCCGCTCTGACTGACAGGCAGAGCATATGCAAACAGAAGAGAAAAGGAAGCTGCGAACAGGTAACAGATACAGTAAGCAATGAATAAGAAGATATTCTTCGCAACCGGCCCTTCCGCAATTACTGAGAACGCTATGCAGTACACTGTCGCTGATATTCCCATAAGAGCAAAGCCTGAAGCTGTCTCCAGCTCTCCTGCAATATTCAGGACAGCAAAAGAGATGATTTCCAGAAGAAGAAACACTATGAAAAACATCGTGCGTGGATGACGTACTGATTCCTTTGCCTCCATCATCAGAGGCAGTGTCAGGCAGTGACTCAGAAAGATTATCGTCACACGCGTCATATCCCAGAGCATATTATCCCCCTGCAGCTTTTCAATGACGGAAGAATACTGCCGCATCCTCTTCCGTCAAATCATGAAGAAGGGGCAGTATAACGCGCGAGTGAAAGACATTTCCCTTCTGCTTGCATTCAAGCATCCCTCCATATCTCGAGAGAACAGATGAGACACTTCTCATTCCGATGCCATGGCCGTTTTTTGCGGTAACAGGGCTGCCGTTCTCCCATAAGACTTTTCCGGAGACTGTATTGCTGATATCAACAAAGAGCGTATTGCCACGCCTGCGGCATGACAATGCTATGAAGCTTCCAGGAGTCCCTGCAGCGAGACAGGACTCATAGGCATTCTCAAGAAGATTGCCGAAAACTGCTACAATCTCTGGACCTGAAAGCGGCAAGTTGTCAGGAATATCAGCTTCTGCCTTGAAAGCAATATCCTGAGCAAGGCATTTGCGGGAGATGATACGGAGCATTGCATTTACTACATTGTTCTCGCACCAGGAAGGCAGGGATGAGCTGCTTAGTTCCACCTCATAATCTCTGAGGAACTCCTTCACTTTTCCGATATCCCCATTTTCCAGGGACTCCAGAAGAATATGGTTGTGGTGTCTGAGCTCCTCCCTGCTCTTCAGAGCGCTTTTAACGAACGATTTCTCTGTTTCAAGTTCATTCTCCAGAAGCTTCTTCTGCACAAGCATCTGGTCTGCACGGCTCCTGTCATTCATCAGGATAATAGATCTGACAATAACAACGGCAGAAGCGGCAAAAAGAAGGGAGAAGACCATGAAAAGGAAAAACAGGACCACCTTGCTTTCAATGACGAACACAGACGAGATTGCCATTGCTGAGTACGAAAGGCTGGCAACCAGTGCAAAAACTGTGAGAAGGCCCCATCCGTCCTCTATTCCCTCTGTAGCCCGCAGAAATGATGCCTTGAGTTTCAAGGCAAAAACAAGGAAAAGCACTGATGATATCGCTGTGCGGATTATGATTGTGGCCCAGTCGCTTCCTGCAAAGAACACTCTTGAGATGATTTCCGCGAGTGTTACAGAGAACATGAAGAACGTGACATATGCCATGAAAAGAAACAGACTCTTAAAGATAGGGCCAGATGACAGCAGAGGGAACAATATAAGATACATCAGCAGCAGGAACACGAAGCATATGCCCGATGTGGCAACTCCTAGACCTGCAGGAATAATCAGTGAAAGACAAACTGCGTCAAGGACAACGAAAACAAGGAACCAGACAAGCACCGGATGCCTGATTCCCTTTCTTGGCTCAGATAAAAGACAGAGTGCTACTGAATGTGTCGCAATAACAAGTGTCGTCCTGACGATATCTGCGCTATTCATGCATATCACCTCTGAATGACCAGTCGAAGAACAGAGACCTGAGACGGCGGAAATCTCCTCGCTTTATAAGGATTCTTTCACCACTGTTCATGACAATGTATTCAGGCGTTATCGTTCTGATAGCATTCAGATTGACTATGTATCCCCTGTATGGCTGTATGAACTGCCCAGGGGACATATCATCAAGTTCACTGAGAAATGCGGAAAGAGTCTTCCGCATCTCCTCATATTTCCCAGTTGATGCATGGACGATGCGTCTGTATGCGATGCTCTCGATGTATGAAATATCATCGATATCAATATTGCGTACAGCTCCATTCTCAAGATGCAGGATAATGCGCTTTGGCTTTTTCTCTGAAAAAGGCTGCAACGCCCTCGTCATTGCTTCCTCAAACTGCTCGCCTGAAAACGGCTTGAGAACATAATGCACAGCATTCAAGGCAAAGGCATCAACCGCGTAATCAGAGGAAGCTGAAATAAAGATGATACCTGTATGGTCGTGACGTTTTCTGATTTCTCTGGCGATCTCTGTACCGCTGATGCCGGGCATGCAGATATCAAGTATGACGATATCCCATCCTCCGCTCCTGCCAAGAGTCTCAAGAAAAGAGGCAGAATTGCCAAAACCTTCAATTCTCGCCTGATACTCAGGGTGTTTCCTGAAATATTCCTCTGCGGACTCTATAACTTTCTTAAGATGTGCGCTCTGATCATCACAGACAGCTATGCGTACCATCAGACAATCTCCTATAGCAGGATAATCTCTCAGGTTATTTTACCAGCTATCGCGCTTACAATCTCCATTGATACGATAAAACATACATGGTATGCGATGAAAAGCGGAAATTCATGGCATAAAGAAAGCCCTGGACTAATCCAGGGCCCCAAAACAACAGTCCACTGCTCACTTTGCAGCTTTAAGATTTGCCTCAAGTGTGTCGAGCATGTCGGCAAGCTCCTTCGGGAGGTGCTTACCGAACTTCGGATAGTGATTTGTTCTGATATCCTCAACTTCTCTGAGCCAGCCTTCTGTGTCGACCTTAAGAAGCTCTTCCATATCAGCTTCAGATACGCCTTCTGGGCGATCGATAGCATCAACTGTCGGCATGATTCCAATCGGTGTATCAACTGTCTTTGCAGTGCCGTCACAGCACTCGAAGATCCACTTGAGAACACGGCTGTTATCACCATAGCCCGGCCAGATGAAGTGTCCATCTGCATCCTTGCGGAACCAGTTGACGTAGAAGATCTTAGGCAGCACATCCTGTGATGGAGCAGCTGCGCCAACATCGATCCAGTGCTGGAAGTAGTCGCCCATGTTGTATCCGCAGAACGGAAGCATAGCAAATGGATCTCTTCTGATTGTACCAGCCTTGACATCGAGTGTTGCTGCTGTAACCTCGGATCCGACAATTGATCCAAGGAATACACCATGGTTCCAGTTGCGTGACATATGCACGAGAGGAATTGTAGAAGGTCTTCTTCCACCGAAGAGGATTGCAGAAATCGGGACTCCTGCAGGATCTTCCCACTCTGGTGCGATGCATGGGCACTGTGCAGCAGGTGCTGTGAATCTTGAATTTGGATGAGCAGCAGGTGTCTGGCTCTTGTCTTCCTTATTCTGGACCCACTCATTTCCGTGCCAGTCAACAAGCTTGCCAGGTGCATCGTATCCAATACCTTCCCACCATACGTCCTTATCTTCTGTAAGAGCGACGTTAGTGAAGATTGTATTCTTGGATGCTGCCATGAGAGCATTGTAGTTTGACTTAGCTGATGTGCCAGGAGCAACGCCGAAGAAACCAGCTTCAGGGTTGATAGCATAGAGTCTGCCATCCTTGCCAGGCTTCATCCATGCGATATCGTCACCGATTGTCTCGACCTTCCAGCCAGGGATAGTCGGAATGAGCATAGCGAGGTTTGTCTTACCGCAAGCTGATGGGAATGCGCCAGTTACGTAGCGTACCTTTCCTTCAGGATTTGTTATCTTGAGGATGAGCATGTGCTCAGCAAGCCAGCCTTCGTCGCGTGCAAGAACTGTAGCGATGCGGAGTGCGAAGCACTTCTTTCCGAGAAGAGCGTTTCCACCATAGCCAGAACCATAGGACCAGATTTCTCTTGTCTCCGGGAACTGGGAGATGTACTTGTGCTCCATTGGTGCACATGGCCACTGACCATTGTCAGATTCCCCAGCCTGGAGCGGCTTGCCTACAGAATGGAGACATGGAACGAAGTATCCGTCTGTTCCGAGCTCTGCAAGAACCTTCTCTCCGACTCTTGTCATGATCATCATATTGCAGACAACGTATGCACTATCTGTAATCTCTACACCAAGCTTTGACATCGGGGATCCGAGCGGTCCCATGGAGAAAGGAATGACATACATGGTTCTTCCCTTCATACATCCGCGGTAGAGATCTGTCATTGTCTTCTTGAGTTCCTTTGGATCGATCCAGTTGTTGGTAGGACCAGCGTCCTCCTCCTTCTCAGATGCGATGAAGGTTCTCTTCTCAACACGTGCTACATCGGAAGGATCCGAGTGGAAGAGCACACAACCAGGCTTCTTCTCTGGGTTAAGACGAACACAGAGCTTCTGCTCGACCTGGAGCTCAATAAGCTGATCATACTGCTCCTTTGAACCATCGCAGACAACAATGTTGTCAGGTGTGGTGAGAGCTGCAACCTCATTGACCCACTGGACAAGCTTAGAATGCTTGAGATCATTAACTGTCATAGGTTTCTCCTTATCCTTATTTCATATCTGCATAAGGCAGTTATATGCTATCTAGAAGAATAATTACTATCACCTGATTTTGCAAGCAATCATACGCACTCATCATTGTCTGCACTCCCAAGCCCCTCTATGAGGTGTCTGCCAACATTCATGAAGAGTACAGAAATGTAAAAACCGGCTATGCGCAGGTACACATAGCCGGACAGAGCAACAAAGATCTGGACTTATGCAGCCTTATTCTCTGCTGCGATTTTCCTGTATGGTCCGATGAGCATTGCAGCACCTGCAATTCCAAGAACCGCGAAGATGATGAACATAACGAGTTTAGCAGTTGTTCCAGGAAGAACACCCATCAGGATGACGGCAACAACACCGCCAGCATTTGCACTTGCGAGAACTGTTGAGCTGAAACGACCACCTGCTTTCTTTGGTGAGACAAGTGCGCAATCGCTCTGCACGTGCATGGAAATGAAGCCGATAACAGCAGCGAGAAGACCGCGAGCCACTGAAATGACTGCCAGGTTTGTTGAAAGCATGATGCCAAGTATTGCCACAATGAGAAGAGCACATGCATATGGTGTGATCTTTATGGATTTCAGAAGCTTTGCGGCAACGGTCGGGAGCAAGAGGTATGCGGCAAGCTGGACGAATTTGCCTACAGTATTAGGGATACTTACCTCAACTCCAGTGAAGCCCTTCCCCTGAAGATATGCCGGCATCCAGTTGCCAAGTGCAATTCCAACACCCATGTATCCGATATAGAGAAGGCAGAGTGCGATACATGCATTGCGCTCAGCTGTCGTATACTTGTAAAGCTTCTCCTCGTCCTTCTTTGCCTTTGCTGTCTTCGCGTCATAGACAGAAACATTGGAATAATCATATTTGAGGCTGAACATGAACACAAAGCCGATAGCAAGCACAACTGCGCTGATTGCGGAGAAGACAAGGAATGCCTGTCTCCAGGAAAGTCCGGCTTTTTCAATGAGAGCAGCAGCTGTTGATGAAGCAACGAGACCGGCAACCATGTTTCCGACAAGGTTTATTCTCAGCAGCTTGGAAGGATTCTCAACGTTGTAGACCTTCAGGGCCTGAGTCGCACATGGAACAGAGGCGGCAGTTACAAGGCTGTACAGTGAGAACCATATCATACACATGATTCCATTTGTTGATGTTGAGAACATTGCCATACTTATAAGAAGGCCAATTGCAATGATGTAAAGGACTTTCTTAGAACCGAACCGGTCAACGACTCTTCCCGGGAGCGAGCAGACAACAGCTGTCATAAGACCTCCCATTGAAAGGAAGAGGCCCTGCATACCCGATGTCATTGCTGTGTCGGCAGCAAAATAAGCCATGAGAACGGATGTGAGCGTGCTCATGAATCCAGCGACAATGTAGTTGCCGCAGCTGAAGATGAAGACCCTGAGTTCAGGTCTGATCTTATCAAGCATATTATTCCTCCTAATCAGTGTCAGAATATTTCCTTATTCCAGCGTCCATTAACCAGAATCCTGTCCCATGTCCCATCGCTCTTCTCAGCTTCAAGCGTCATATCATCTGAGCCAATCATGAAGTCAACATGGACAGAGGATCTGTTAATACCAAGCTCTTCATCACGCCCCTGAGGCATCTGCCCTGCGGCTGTGCCAAGCGCTATGTGACATGAAGCATTCTCATCATAAAGTGTCGTGTAGAGGATCTTGCCAGATGAAGCTATAAGTGAATTCTGGTCAACAATTGCGAATTCCCCGAGATAAGATGAACCTTCGTCGGTTGCCAATATCCGGGAGAGAATATCCTCACCTTTATCAGCGGTGGCGGAAATCACTTTGCCTTCATGGAATGTCAGTCTCAGACCTTCGATAATCCTGCCATCATAGTTTAGCGGCAGCGTTGAAGCAACATAACCTTCTGCGGAAAACTTATCAGGGACGGTGAAAATCTCTTCAGTAGGAAGATTGGGGATGAAGACTCTGTCAGGATATCTGTTGCAGCCTCCGAACCATACCGATTCCTTTGCAGGTTTCAGCAGGAGATCTGTGAGATGACTTCTATAGCGGTAACGGACATAGCCCTTCATATCAAGAGCCTTTTTACGTTTCTCGGTGCTCTCGATATAGTCACGCCATGCCTGTACAGGATTGTCCTCCCCGCATTTCATGAGTGAGAATACAAGCTTCCAGAGCGCATTCAGCCTCTCGCCTTCTGGCAATTCAGGGTAGACTTTATCAGCCCATGCTTCTGTAGGAATACATGTGAGCGTAAACCCGCCACCTGCCTCGCGGAATAGCTTCCTTCTCTTCTGTTTCTGCTGAGCAAGAATATTGACGCAAGAGGCATCAAGGGAAGAATCCTCATCAAATGAAGGACACATTATCCTTATATACCCCGCTTTTCTCGCAGCATAGCTCATGCAGACAGGGATTGCAGGATCTTCTGCGCTGCAGTTCCTCTTCACTCTCTCCCGCTCTTCTGTATCAGAGAGCCATAAGACATGTACATCAGAGGCACCTGCCGCGTATGCTCTTTCAATGAGCACAGAGACAAATTCATAAGCCTCCACAGGAGACTCAATGAAAACAGGCTGATCCTTCTTCAGTTCGATGCCCACACAGACGAGAACATCTGCCATCTTTATGAGATTCTCTACATCCGCCAACATATGTGGCAGTATATAGAAAGAGAATGCAAAGTTGAAATTCTAATTTTGCATTAATCAGTGCCTGTTATGCAGAAAACGGAACACCGTTTTCTTTCGTTCTTCCAGACAGATCGAAAGCTATGGTAAGCAAAATAAGGACAGCCATCAGAAGCGGGTAGAAATTGTTCATCACCACATTCATCGGAGAGACAGGTATATCCGGAACCGCAAGCATTGCAAGTGAAGCAGGAAGAACTGCATGAACTGTCCATGGTGCTATTGACGTCAGACTAAGGCCTCCGCAATCCATCAGATTAGCACACCGCTCACGCCTGATGCCGGCTCTTTCCCCTATTTCATGGATGATTGGGCCAAGCGCAACCATGCTCACAGTACATACGCCAGTAAGCGCACCGCCAAGTCCCACAGCGACCATTATCGAGAGTTCTGTACTTCTTCTGCCTCTTGCGATATGCGTCATCGCTCTACCGATTTTCCCGATGATATCCGCTTCCTCCAGAACTCCAAGGAACATGAATGCGCCGATGAGCATGAATACCGTTGAAGCGGAACCTTCAATAGCTTCTATGAACACACCGCCTACTGTGAATCCTCCCGGATACGAGAAGAGCGATGAGAATGTGAATATCCCACACACTAAACCAAGCACGGTTCCTACAATTATGCCGACAGATAGTGAAACAATAAGGCTTACTTTCCTCAGACAGAGGAAGATGACAGTCCCTGGCACCAGAAGCATCACAAGCGATACCGGATTACTCTCACTCTGAGCCGCAATAATGTGCCCTCCTTTTCCGCCTCCAAGAAGGAAAAAGATGATGAAGCACAGCAATGCGACAGGAATTGAATATCTGCAACGCGTGCGCACGACATCTGACATCTCTGCCTGCTGTGTGGTCGCTGATGCAATTGTCGTATCAGAAATCGGAGCAAGGTTATCACCGAAAAGTCCTCCAGATGCGACAGCACCGACAAGTATGAGAGGATCTGCGCCGAGGCTGACACCGACAGGGAAGAAAATCGGCATCGCAACAATATAGGTTCCCACAGAAGTCCCGGTAGACATCGAAAGCACACAGCACAGGAGGAAACTCATTGCCACATAAAAGCTGCTGGAAACATCGAAGCTTATAAGTATATCCGAAAGAGCTGTAATCATTCCGCTCTCAGAGACAAGCTTACCAGCGATGGATGCAAGGATAATAGCAATTGCCACTGTGGGGAACATCGGGTTTCTCAATCCGCCAAGCGCGGCCTCTCCGAAAGCTTTCGTATCTTTAGCAAAGACAGATCCAATGATAATCGACATGAAGAACGCAAGGGTATAACCGGCCACACTTGATTCATGCAGAGCCGCTATCAGGATAAAGACAGCGGCTACCAATAGAGGAATCAGCTTTCCGGCACGCCCGAATCTGAATTCAATCATACATCTCCCTTCCCCACAGATCCTGCAACAGCTTTCACAGCTTCTATATATTTTCCAAGGGACTCTGACGAATTGTCAGATAACCAGGAAAAGACAAAATCAAGTTCTGCTATGCCGCTTTCAAGTGGAACCGGCTTCACAGTATCGATTGTATTGATATGCCCCTCTTCATTAAGGATTGTGATGCCATCTCCTCTTGAGGCCATCAGCATCGCTTCCCTTGCAGTATCTGCTTCTATGATTGCCTCGTCTTCAATCCCAGACGAGATAAGATATTCCTTCCTTGCTGCAAATAGAGCCGGCATACTCTTCCTTCCGCTGATGATAATTTTCTCGCCTTTGAGATCATCAATACCGAGCGCCTCCCTTCTGGAAAGCGGATTAAGACAGTTCACGACAGCATATGTCTTTGATTTCTGCACCCTGATACTGGAAAGCTTCTCAACGCTATGTGGGTAATCAACACTCACCAGACCATCAATACGGCCATCCTCCAATGCCTTGATAGACTCCTCAAATGAAACGAATGACACATCAGCCTTCACCGGAAGATTCATCTCTGCAAGCTTCTTTTCCACTTTCATGCAGAATCCGAGACCAAAAGGATAGACAGAGTATCCGATATGAATGGGTTTGGCTCCGCTGAGAGCAAGGGCATGGCAATCTGAAAGGATGGAATCATACAGAGAGACCAGTTTCTGTATTTCCGGCAGAATCTTCTCACCTTCCGGCGTGATGGACACATCATGGGTTGTCCGGTTGAAAAGCTTGACTCCGAAACTATCCTCTGCTTGCGATATCCTGCGGCTGAAAGCAGACTGGGACATGAAAGCAAGCGCTGAAGCCTGAGTGAAATTCAGGGTTCTGGAAAGTATAAGCAATAGTCTGAGCGCTTCTATCTCCATAAAACCTCACCGCATCTGTTTTTGAGACTATACACCAGCACTATCAGGCATGTGAAGAGAAAAGATTTTCCAGCACTGGAATACAGAGTTCCCGACTGATACACTCTAACTATGATCGAACTGGCACTTCCAGCAGGAACAATCAAGGAAGCAATCGCTGCATTCAGGGCGGGAGCCGATGCAGTCTATTTCGGAATGAAGGATTTCTCTGCCAGAAAAGGCGCAGGCAACTTCTCAGAAGAAGACCTCTCCCGAATCCGTCGCTATTCACTCGAGAACGGGAAGAAGATTTACATCACCGTGAATACGCTTATAGACGACAAGGATCTGCCTCGTCTTTATGAAACACTGAAGACGATAGACCGCTATGGTACAGATGGCCTTATTGTCCAGGATCTGGGTGTTGCAAGAATTGTACGCTCTGCATTCCCATCCCTTCCTCTTCATGGATCGACTCAGCTTGCCGTTCATACTGTTTCTGGTGTGAAAGCACTGCAGCATCTTGGATTTGAACGTGTGGTGCTTTCACGAGAACTCAACATTGATGAGATAAGAGCAATCAGGGAATCCTGCCCTGATGTGGAGCTGAAAGTCTTCATACATGGTGCTTTATGCTATGGCTTCTCAGGGCTATGCATGGCCTCTCACTGCATAACAGGACGGTCCGCAAATGAGGGAAGCTGCGCGCAGATCTGCCGTTCATGGTTTATCGATGAAGGGACAGGCAAGCGCTTCTATCCTTTCTCTCTTGAGGATCTCGATGCTGGAGAGATGGTGAGAGCTCTGATGGATATAGGTATAGACAGTCTGAAAGTGGAAGGAAGACTCAAGGGACCTGAGTACGTCGATGCAGTAACACGTTATTACCGGGCCATCATCGATGGGGCAGATCCAGATGCGTATAAACATGCAGTCTCTGTCTCTTTCCAGCGCAAAGCCGGACTGGGCTTTCTGAATCCTATGCATCCTGGGCGCGATACAATCACAACAGGGCCTTATCCAGGGCACCGGGGAGAACGTATCGGGCGGATACTGGACCAGAGGGGGCAGAAGCTCCTTGTTGAGACTGCAAGGAAAATTAAACCATATGATGGCCTTATGATTCTCCAGGAAGACAAGGGCCTTTTAAATCCATACAGATTCTCTGCAAAGATCGCATTGTCTGAAGGTAACAGGTCAATTCTCATGCTTCCAGATGATGAGCGCTTCAAAGCGGGGATCAGCCTCTATATGATTTCAGACAGTACTCTCAATATGAAAGCAATATCAGAGACAGAACTGCCTCTGATGAAACAGAACATAAGTGCTGAAATCACAATCTGCGACAATACGCTCTCAGTAAAAACAAAACAGCTTGAAGAAGAATATGAATGTGCTGTTCAGAACTCAGAGCATTCACCCGAAGATGCTATCAGAAAGATTTTCTCACAATCTGGCGCAAGCAGCATCCAGCTTGAACCGATAGAGGTTATCAATACGATGGGGCCATGTTACATCAATCCATCGGAGCTGAAGAGAATCCGGCGAGATTTTCTTGAGAAACTCTCTGCCGCAGCAGAAGACAAGAGAAGCTATAACGCCGAAGTTCATGAATATCCGTCCTTCTCTCTTCCCAGACGTTCGCTTCTCGACAGCAAGCGCACTCCTTGGAACATGGAAGGTGTGGAGATCAATGGAAGGACTTACATCTCATTTCCAGCTGTGCGTTACGAGGAAAACATGGTCTTCCGTTACATGGAAGAAAAACTCAGAACACTAAATAATCCTCTGATCGGACTGAATAATATAGGTGATCTGATATTTGCCGAGAAACATCCCGAATATGAATATTTTGCAGATATCTATCTTTATCTGCCAAACCGCGAAGCTGCAGCGCTGCTGAAGGAAAGAATTCCTTCCCTGATAGGTGGCTATCTGTGGATTGAACGGAACGAATATGAAAAGCCTTGGCCTTTCACTCCGACTGTGGATAATACATACAGGCCTGCACTGTTCATCTCAAGAGCATGCTACCGCCATGATGGACTCGGGCTTTCATGTGAAGGATGCAAACAGCATCATACTTTCTCTGCCGAGCAGAATGGCAGGCATTACACAGTATTTGTTGATGATTGCACGACAATTGTCAGAGAAAAGGAGGAAAGGAAGAGAACGTTCACAGCAGGCCTGTCTCCCAAGGGGGAAACAAGCCTCTGATTGTCAAACAATTCCGTAACGAGAGACGAAGGCCTCTGCATTCTGAATGGATCCGCCAGCAGCTCCTTTGACGATATTGTTCACAAGGAGGACAAAGCCGATCTTCCCATTCTTCTTCTTAAGGCGTCCTGTATAAACGACCATTCCCTTCGGATTTCCCCAGAATGCGTACTTAGGCTGCGGGAATGTCAGAGCATCTGAATAGACAACAGGCTGTTCAGGAGATGATGGGAGATCAGAAGCTTCCTTGAATTCCGCCCAGTCCCTGATGACATCCTCAGGCTCCACATCCTTTTCGAAATCAAGCCAGACTGTTTCAAGATGCCCGAACATAACAGGCACACGCACAGTATATGCATAGACATCAGGATCAATTGAGAGAATCTTCTTCACTTCCTTCTCGATCTTCTCCTCTTCCCCTCCGATATATGGGATGCAGTTGTCTGTGATATCAAAAGAGGAAAGACCAGGATAACCCGCGCCGGATACACTCTGATAGCTGTTGATTGTTATGGTTTTGATGCCATATTTCCTGAGAGGTGCAAGTGCCATGGCGAGACCTGTTGTCACGCAATTTGCATTTGTCACACAGAACCCTGTCTGCGGGTACCCCTGCTCTCTGATCAGCTCAAGCTGTTCAAGATTTGTTTCTGGTATCAGGATAGGCACATTCTCGTCATAACGCATTGCTGCAGCATTTGAGAAGACATAGAAACCTTCTGCTCTGAGCTGAGGCTCTGCTTCTCTCGCAACTGCTGCTGGAAGAGCGGAGAAGACAATGCGGACACCTGCTTTTGTCATTTCCTGCAGATTGAATTCTTTTACTTCGATGTCCTTGATAGCTTCCGGCATCTCAAAAGGCATGACCCAATGTGCAGTAGCGCCATACTTCTGCCCAACCCTTGCCGCTGAAGCGGTAACATAACTCAGCTCGAACCACGGATGATCGGAAAGCATCCACATGAATACCTGCCCTACAGCTCCCGTAGCACCGATGACAGCAACCTTGATTTTCTTCTCCATCATTGCCCTGCCTTACACATAAAATATTGAGAGAAGAATACAGATGAAAACGCCGTGTTGCAATAGAATTAATCAACACATTGCATTTATTGTCTCTTCTTGGTATATTCACAGTCAGTTTCGGGGCTGTAGCTCACCTGGCTAGAGCGATTGAATGGCATTCAATAGGTAGTCGGTTCGATCCCGATCAGCTCCACTACTCGCAACTCCCTCTCAGTCAGGGAGTTGTTTCTTTTTCGCCCATTCCTGCGGGATGTTTTGCGAGATGTTTTGTGCCGATTACCTCATTTTACTATCAATTCTTAAACCTGCATTCCCATTTCTAAACTAGGATTTCCTTCAAGATCTTCTCCACATCAGCAGGTTTGACCTTCAGCAGCGAAGATAGAAGCAAAGTTTGCTTGCCGGTAAGATTGGAATACAGCTGCACATGCTTCCGCTTGCCATCCATCCTTACATAAGAGACCGAGATCTTGTCCAGTGCCTTCCTCACGAGATCCATCGTCAGCTCTTCCCTGTCCTTGCATCCCTTCAGCCTCTGCCTCATCTCAGCAATCAGTATCGAGGCGATGAAGACGATGAATATGCGCCCCTCCATCGCCTGCCTGGTATGTACCGAGAGCCTCCTGCAGTCCTGGACGTCCTTTATGTCATTGAATATCTTCTCGACCCCGTCCTTGTCCCTGTATACGTTCATCACATCCGTGCTGGAGAGATCCATCCTGTCAGTGACGATGGCGAAGAGCCCCGCATACTTCGTCTCCCGGCCCTCTATATGCTCCTCGTTGTACTCGTAATGCCTGCTGCCATCCTCTTCCACGACCTCCGTGAAGTACCTGGCATAGAGAGCGGCATGGGAATTGAGGAACCTCCCCGAATTTCTGTCACACATCCTCTCATTCGTGGACACGATGGCTGCTAAGGCGGACATGAAGGCGCAGGAGATGATGATGCGTCTCTCTCGGCTTCCCCAGAAGGATCCGAAGCTCTTCTCTTCTTTCGATACATCGAGGCCCCCTGATGATTCCAGGAAGGCTGTAAGCAACCTTGAGACGCTCTCATTCATACCCGCCTGCCGGAACATCATCATGGTCGGTCCGACGGGAACAGGCAAGACCCACCTGGCTGAGGCCATCGGCAATGAGTGCTGCAGGAGAAGGATGAGAACCTACTTCATAAAGATGCAGGAGCTCAAGGACAGATTCCGATCATCCATCACCTCAGGAAGCTCCGGACGGCTGCTCTCAGGATTCCTGAAGTACCAGTGCATCATCATCGACGAGGTCGGATACTGTACCTTGGACAAGGATGAGACGAGGCTGTTTTTCCAGATGGTGGACAGGCTCTCGACCCGTGGCAGCGGAAGTGTGATCCTTACAAGCAACAGGGATGTCTCGGATTGGTCGGAATTCTTCTCTGACATGGATGCGCTTGAATGTGCTTTGGATCGGCTGTGTGACAACGCAATCTGCATCTCGTTCTCAGGCGAGAGCTACAGGGGAAGAGGCAGGACTTCTGTCTCCCTGGATTTCACGAACCCGATCATAAGAATGGGCAACTGAATAAATAACTGAACTGATTGACTGTTGGTTGATCGTGTCGGCGGGATTCTGGTTTCAGGTCCCGCCCTATTTCATGGCTAAAGGTCCCGGCTACGGTTGGTTGTTTGGTACCGTCCCTAACAGCCTGTCTTAGGCGCATTTGCTTTCAGATAGCTAGGTATCACATATGGGCTTTTACCTTTCTTTCCTTCTGAATAATACTCACAGTGGGAAATGTAGCCACAGTCCATTCCATGATAACCAGATTTCTGGCAACAGCAGACACTGTTTTCAGAGTCATAATAGAAGCAGCGCTTTCTGCTTCTACGCCTTTCATCTTTCGACTTTACGTATGTGATTGTCATGGGAACGCCCTGACATCCTATCCTTTCCTTCATACATTTAAGAATATTATACAGAACCAGTCTTATATTCCATGATAAGTGCCTGCTCTTCTGAAAAGAAACAAGGACAATCCTTTCAGAAGGCAGGTAATGCATTAAAAGCTTGCATCAACAAGACGCCAGAATGAAGGGGTTCTATAAGCACCGCTGTATTCATTGACTTTTTCAAAAGCCTTCTGCCCTCGTTTGTTGCCAATAGTCGCATCTGTGCCTGCATCAAGCAGGATATCAATCACAAAAGGATTCTCAGCATCGGCTGCTGCATGAAACAACGCTGTATTACCATCCTCATCCTGAGCATTTAAATCTGCACCAGCGTTTATAAGAAGTTCAGCAACTTTTGCATTTCTATTTCCCACTGCAAACATCAAAGGTGTCATAAGATTCTCATTCCTTGCATTAACATCTGCCCCAGCATTAAGAAGAAGTTCAATGATTCTAATATTTTGACAATCAGCTACTGCTGTCATCAATGGAGTATTGCCATAAAGGTCTCTTGCATTAGGATTTGCACCCATTTCCAAGAGCCTTGATACAATGTATGCATCTGGATATTCCTCATACATGAGAAAATTCATAAGCAACGAGCGACCGCTGTCATCCCTTATATCAACAGGGAATTTCAAAGATGCAAGATAATCCAGAGTATCAGAATCGAACGGTTTGCTGAGAACATCTCCGATAAGTTTTCTAAGAAGCTCCTCGTCAAGATATTCTGCACTTGCACCATTTTCAATCATGATATCAATGAAATTCCTTTTAGCATTTCCTGCCAATGCATAGCCGAATGGAGTCATACCATATGGATCCATGTAGTTCACATCAGCTCCAGCTTTAATAAGGGTCTCTGCCATTGCATAACTTATAGAAGATCTCGAAATATACCTATTTAATAATGAAAATTCCCCCTCTACATATTCAACGATAACATTTGGATCAGCCCCGGCTTTAATAAGCATGGTTACACATGATGGAGTATTGGCATACCAGATAGGAGTACGGCCTAAAGCACTTTTTTTGTTTACATCAGCCCCATATTCAATAAGTAACGAAACGGCCTCCTGATTGTCACTGCTTACAGCATAGAATAAAGGTGTAAATCCTAACGAATCCTCTGTATCAATATCAGAGACCTTTTCTAATAAGTCTCTTGCTTTATCAAGAGATATCGGAGATTCACGAAGAACAAGAGAAATAAGGACTCCGTTCCCAAAAGTACTAGAAGCATTAATATCAGCACCATTTTCAAGCAAGGTGCTGATTACATCGTATGAACTGTATCGAGAAGCAAGCTCTAATGGCAGAAAGCCATTTGGAAGAGTTGCATTCACATCAAACCCATCATCAATGAGTTCTTGCAGTTCATCAGCTGTAATCGACTCAGCTATGCTGAAATAATCAGGCTCATCAGCATTTATGGGCAACAGGCTAACAATTAGCACAAGCAATACAAGGATACGTCTCATAAAGATCCTCCTCTTGGCAAGAGCATATCACAACTGTAGCCAGCTCAATGGAACTTTCATCACTTATCTCACTTTCAAACGAAATACTGAAGAAAGATCTCAAGACCATTCCGTATCTCGCACAGTTTATTGATGCTATCTTCCCTCTGAGGTTCAAGGATAAAGTCTGACTGATGCCGAAATCCAGACTCCATACAGTGATTACTGTTCAGATAAATGGACACTTACTCTCACCCCAGGCTATGAGCCTACGTCTGAAGATGTTACATCACCATATCTTCCAGACACGTTCCTGATACTCGACTATGGCAAGAATCCGCTGAAGCCAAAGCACACACCAACAGAAAGCCAGAAAGATAAAGAGAATCACTGAGTCAGACGCTTTCCGGAAGCAATCCCGACGCTTTCAGACGCTTTTCCATCAACAATAATTCTCTGTCATATAAGATATTATCCTAGAAAGCATCTTTTGCAGGCTTCCCAGGTTCCGACGCTTTTCCGACGGAAGTCAAACGCTTTTCAGCCTTTTCCCGAGGCTCGGTGGACGATATCCATGAACACCTGTTTCTCTTTGTTGGCATCAGATGAGGTGTTCAAAGATGCAGGGCAAAAAACATAGCTGGTGGACACACTAGCCCCCTTCTTCTGTATCATTCCCTTTTCCTGCAAGACTGCAAGCCCTGTGTATAACGAATCTCTCTTATACTCAGGGAATCGTTCGAACAGTTCCTTTGATTTGACCTCACGACCCGCCTTTGCGATATAGCGGAGAATAGTCTTCTCCCTTTCACCCAAATCAGGATACTCGGCGATATCCACTCTCCAGATTGTGAGTTCCGTGGTCATCAGGCAGGTATCAATCTGAGGAGCACGGACCTTGTTCTCGCTTGTCACCTTAAAGATTCTACTACCTCCCATCCCTTCACGTTCAGAAAGATGGAGCATCCTGAAGCATTTCATGATGACCTCATTTCTGATTTCAGATTTACCACCAACAAAAAAGTCTTCAGGCTTGATAAGCATGCACCCAGGATTCCGGAATACATAACGATCATCATAGGCGAGAATCTTCACACTACCACGAGGTATCGTATAGTCAGCATGTGATAATGTATTGACGAGTGCCTCGCGAAGTGCAGGCTTCAGAGACGGGTCAAACCTTACCATATCTTCCCCAAGAAGAAACCCTGACTGGTCAAGTGCCTCGAGCTTAGAATAGACCATGTTATAGAAGTTGAAGATATTCATCTCCCTGCTGTTTGGCAGATCTGAGGACAAGCGGTCGGCCCACCGCTCTGCATTTCCACGGTAGTTGATATAGTCAAGGAAATATGAAGGAACAACCTCTTTGATTGCGTTGTACTTACCAAATAGCATGATGCAACCAGCAGTTGGGAAGTATTCATTCCCAGTCCCGACGCGGCCAAAGAAACCAGTATTGATGAGGAACTCGTCAAAGTTCATGTCATCATACCCATTGTCAGGAAAGACTGCGGACACCTTGCCCTTGAACTCTGCCAGAGTGCTCTTGTCAAGATCATCAAGGCAGTAGCCTTTCATGACTCTAGAATCAAAGGAGGAGGTTGCTGAATTGCGGATCATCGCATTCAGTTCATCCTCGCTTGCACGAATATCAGCCTCACCTTTGCGAATATATGAGTTCTGGTTGTTCTGATTGAGGTAGATTGGCTTCTGCTTCTCGGATGCTTCTGGAACATAAATCAGAATGACCTTTTTCCCTGAGACATCCTCCACAATCTCAACACTGTCGCTCTGAAGGACATCGAGATTCACCTTGGATCGGTTGGACAGTGTATCATGCAGGTTCTTGACCATCTCATGAGGATTGGACACACCAGTGACCTCGAATATTCTGTCACCCTTATTCTCCTTCACACCAAGAATGACGACACCGCCAGAGGTATTGGCAAACGAGGAATAAGTCTCCCAGAATGAGCGTGGAAGCTTACCCCCAGCCTCCTTGCATTCGAGATGTAAGTGTTCGACTCCCTGTTTGAGACCGAATTCTTCAAGTATATTCACCTTTTCCATTTTGCTATGTCCTCCGTCACCTATTATTACCGATGAGTCTTCCGCCAAATACTCCCACAACACCTACAGAAACATTTTCTCATTCCAGACAAGCTTCGAGAGTTCTGCAATTAACGCAGTCCTCTCGTCTATCGCCTTCTTTGAGAACTCTGAACAAGGCTTGAATGGAAGATTGTTCTCTGAAACGAATGCTTTGAATCGTGGATTATTCACATAGGCAATCTCACCCAAAGACTCTGACAGGATATTACCTTCATTAGAGCAGTATTTAGGCAGTTTTTCCTTATACATACTATCATTCAGACTTGCATTGACACTTTTATGCAGAAGCAGCAAAGCACCAATCTTGTTTCGATAAGAGTCAAACACCATTCTGTCAGCATATTCAGGAAACCATTCAAAGTGGTTTGTGATTACATGTTCAATCTCAAAAGGATTCTTTGTCCTACTATCCATATATTCAGGATAATGTGGCTGGACAAGCATTTGCTCTTCTATGAAAGAGATAATCCTGGCAAGAATATGCTTAATGTACCTCTTCGTAAAATTGTTAAGACCAAATCTGCTGATAGTCTCTTCATAGTCATATTCAAAAATGCGGAATTCTTGCAGAAGAACTTTCTTAAGAGTCTCAATATTGGCACGCCTGATAATTTTTGAAAGCCGAAACACATACTGTTTGATTGTACTGTAATCAACAGATCTGTACTTTGTAACCCGGCAGAAAACCAGAAGATCCACAAAGCGGGATACAAGGTTGATCTTTTCATTTATTGTCTGCGTGTCATCCTCGTAACAAATTGATGCAAGAATAAGCTGCATCTGAAATGTAAAACCAATTTGTGCATTGTAATAGACATAGGGGAGATTTTTGTCAAATATCTTTTCAAGTTGTCGGACGCGCTGATAAACATCCGCATATTTTTTGAATTTTCCGATGAAATCCTCGTAATCATGCGATGTGACAAGGCCTATCTTGTCCTTTTCATCTCTTACCCATTTATGGAATTCAACGGATATCAGGTCAAAATCTTCTTTTACTGCTCCGGCTTTTGTCTCCCTGATTGTCTCTGCATACTGGGCACGTAGCCAGTTCTTGATGAACGATTCATCTCCTTTATCCTCAATTTCCTTTAACGCCAGAACCGTTTCCTTCCAGACATAATTGAGTTTCTCTCTCCTTTCGTCATTTGATATTTCTGAAAGAATGTAGCCTTTAAGCATTTCGGTAGACGTGAGATTGAGACCTCTATCATTCATTGTTACAAATACTTTATGAGCATCCTGTTCCTCAGAGGCAACAATCTCAATAAAAAACACTTTCTCTGCAAGCCAGTCACAGAAATGAAGTAGCATAGCATCAGTGATTTCACCTGAAGGGAACAGGCTTGCTATGTCATTGTAACGATTGTATAAATTTCTGACTGACTCGCTGGCATCTGTGATATCAAATGGCTTTCCTTCAAAGATTGCAAGCATACAATCCTGTCTTTCTTCGACGTTGATATTGAAAGACTTGATTCCCCAAGCCTCAGAGTAAATCATCTGATCTACTACTGACAGGCTGCAGTCTTTTTGAGCGAGACAATTCTTGAGATAGATTAAAAGAAGCGTTAACGAGGTGAGCCTCTGTTGCCCATCAATAATGGCATTCTCACGACCTGCAAGGACGATGGATCCCATAAAATAGACACCATAATCCGCCACAGCCTGTCTGGAATCTCCATCCCGGTAATATTCAAGAAACTCGGATGTCAAATCATCAAGAAGCTCCTCAATCTGCTTCTGTTCCCACATATATTCACGCTGATAATAATGAATCGAATATTTTGTATTTTGAAGCAACTGCTTCAGGCTTTTTGGTGAGCCCTCTATTTTTTTCATGTACTCTCACTCCCTAAATTAATTGTTCTCACTACTGTAAAGACCAAGACCAGAGTACTTATCAAAGAATGATTGAAGCTTCTCAATAATGGATTTCTTCCTCTCGATCTTTCCGCCACCGAAATAAGACATTGGAGGCATGATCTTATCGATGCCTGTTCCTGTCGTCTTCATGACACCATCACGGAAAGAATTCTCTACAAATCTCTTCGTCTCGTACTCAGGCATCTTCTCTGCTGCAATCAGTGCATCAAGATCCTTCTGCTCCTCTTCTAGTACATACTGGAACCATTCTTCACTGATGGAGGAATTGACTTCCTCTTCAACATTGATCTTGCCAATGAAATCCTCAATAAGTTGTTTCTTGCTTCTCAGCTGTGGATTGGAATCAATGATTCTTCGAATCGATTCGATGATTTCCTTATCCTGGCAGTTATCATCATGATATTTCTCGACAAGCATCAGGATGTAATCGATATTGATCTCAACCTGCTTGATAAGTTCCATCTCGAAAACGATATCATCAGATATATCCTCTTTCTCCTTGTCTTTTGTTTTCCTGTACTTGTCGTACAGATCAAGGTATGTACTCTGGTAATCCTGCAAATCACGGGCAGAGAGATCTGTACGTTCTGCAAACTGATCAAAAGAAAGAAGGATATTCCTCAAGCTGAGCAACTGGCTGAAAAGCTTTATGAAACGCTTCTCTGCTTTCTCTCCCAAAATCTGCTGGCAAAGAGGATACTCATCCTTGATGATTTCCAGAAGTTCAAGATAACCGAGATGATGCCGTCCTTTATCATCGTCATAGCCATTCAGATAGTCTTCATAGCTCTTGAGAAGGACAATGCCGTTTGCATCCTTATCACCGAAAAGAGCAATGGCATCATCGGTCTCTTTCTGAAGGTTCCTGAAGCAGACGATATTACCGAAAGTCTTCACAGAGTTGAGTATCCTGTTCGTTCTGGAGAATGCCTGGATGAGACCATGCATCTTCAGGTTCTTATCAACCCAGAGAGTATTCAGAGTTGTTGCATCGAAGCCTGTAAGGAACATGTTCACGACGATGAGGATATCGACCTGCTTGTTCTTCATCTTCTGGGACAGGTCTTTATAGTAGTTCTGGAACTTGTCTACAGATGTGTCATAGCTTGTGTGGAACACTTCATTGTAGTCATGAATTGCATCCTCGAGAGCATCTCTTGAAGACTGGTCGAGATCCTCTGTCTCGAATCCTTCCTCATCAAGCAATCCATCAGGGTTGTCACCAACCGCCTCGTTTGCAGCAAAGCTGTAGATCATTGCAACAACAAGCTGTCTGCCACTTTCAGCAAGTTGCTTCTTGAATTCCTTATAGTACTTGATTGCCACTGGAATTGAAGAGACGGCAAAGATTGAATTGAAGCCATTGAGTCGCTTGTCCTTCAGCGAATAAAAGGAATTGCGCTTAGTCTTCTGGTCAAAGTGTTCAATGATGTATGCGACTACATTAGCGATTCGTTCAGGATCGGCCATTGCCTTCTCTCTATCGATATCGTAGACATCCTTGTCGCTGACACCTTCTTTCTCCTTCATCGTATTGATGTAGTCAATTCTGAACGGCAGGACATTGCCATCATTGATGGCATCGACAATCGTATAGGAATGAAGCTGGTCTCCAAATGTCTGGGGCGTTGTCAGCATCCTTAGGTCGCTTCCACGTCCAGCGTTGGCAGCAAAGATTGGTGTCCCTGTGAAGCCGAAGAGATGATAGTTCTTGAATGCCTTCACAATCCTCTTATGCATATCGCCGAACTGACTTCTGTGACATTCATCAAAAATAATTACACAATGGCGAGTGTAGACAGGATGAGTCTTGTTTGCACTGATGAAGTTATCAAGTTTCTGGATTGTAGTGACGATGATCTTATATTCATAAGGACGGCCTTTCTCATCCTTGTCCTCAAGCTGACGCTGGAGGACTCTGGTTGATTTATTGCCGTTGGCAGCACCTTTCTCGAACCTGTCATATTCCTTCATCGTCTGATAATCGAGATCCTTTCTGTCTACGACGAAGAGGACTTTATCAATACCAGGGATCTTTGTAGCAAGCTGGGCTGTCTTGAATGAAGTGAGTGTTTTCCCACTACCTGTCGTGTGCCAGATATAACCACCAGCTTCTATTGTTCCTGTCTTCTTGTAGTTGGTTGAAGTCTCAATGCGGTTTATTATCCTTTCAGTCGCAACAATCTGATAAGGCCTCATTACAAGCAGCAGTTCTTCAGAAGTGAACACACAATACTTCGTGAGGATATTGAGAAGCGTATGCTTTGCGAAGAATGTCTTGGTGAAATCTATCAAATCAGGAATGATGTTGTTCTTCGCATCAGCCCAGAAAGAAGTGAACTCAAAGCTGTTGCTTGTGTTCTTTGACGCTCTTCTTCCATTCAATTCCCTGATATGACTGCTTCTGGTTGTATTTGAATAGTACTTTGTATGAGTACCATTGGAGATAACGAAAATCTGCACGTACTCATAAAGCCCACTTGCAGCCCAGAAGCTGTCCCTCTGATAGCGATCAATCTGATTGAATGCTTCCTTGATGGCGACGCCTCTTCTCTTCAGCTCAACATGAACAAGAGGAAGCCCGTTAACAAGGATTGTCACATCATACCTGTTCTTGTAGTTGCCTTCATTCTGCTCATACTGGTTGATGACCTGAAGCCTGTTATTGTGGATATTTGACTTGTCTATGAGCGTGATGTTGACTGTAGAACCATCATCTCTCTTCAGGTTCTTTACATTATCTTCCTGGATTGTACGGCTCTTCTCGACAATTCCATCATTGGGATTTGCAACAATCTGTTTGAAGAACCGATTCCACTCACTGTCAGAGAAAGTGTAGTTGTTAAGCAAACTGAGCTGTGTTCTCAGGTTATCAACAAGCTCTTTATCACTATGGATTGGCAAGTAGGAATAACCCTGTTCCCTGAGCATCTTGATGAACTCAGCTTCAAGAGCAGCCTCACTCTGACAAGAATCAGACCTAGCACCCTTGGAGACATATTCAGTTACAACAGTGCTCTCATTCGTGGACATCACGATATTGTATGTGCTCATGCTTTCTTCTCCTTAAAATCCAGGAGTTTATCTCTGTAGTATTCGTATTGTTTCTTCCTAGCTTCAATCTCAGCGGGAAGGCCTTCTGAAAGGCTTTCGCATAATAAAAAAAGCTTATCCAAAGCATTTACAATCTTTTTAATCCATTCCATAGGTGGAATAGGAATAGATATTTTATTCAGATTATCTTGATTGAGCTTAGGTTGAGCCCCTCCTGAAATATATTTACTCAAATCAATTGAGTTCAAATAGTATTCAACATATCTACGTAATTCATAAGTAGAGAATTTCAAAACATGTGCATGATTGTTAACCCAACACTTTCCAGACACAGAGAATGCTATCGGAGTATTTCTTGCGACAAGGTTTGCCCCATCTTCTGAAACAAGCAAATAATCTCCATCCAATAGATAGTTATCAACATAATCTACGATTCCCGAAGCTCCATAATATGGGAACTGCCCTGAATTACGGTTACACTTTGTAACAGGCTTTCGATCTTTATCACAATTAACTGATATTTCCGGAAGAGTTCTAAACTTTACGAAGTTCATTTCGTTTTCGAGGCTATACCCCCCCCATTGAAGCTGAGCAGTCTGTCACGATAATGCTCGTACTGCTTCTGACGCAAGGAAATCTCGGCAGGAAGGCCTGTGGAGATATCAGTTGTAAGATTGTTGAATTTATCGAGCACAGAAACTATTTCCTGTTGTACCGCAAATGGTGGAATCGGTATTTCAAGCTTATCAACAAACTCATGCGCCAATCGAGGGACGCTGGCCTTACGCACTTTTGATTTCAAATATTCCTGTTTCGTTAGCAGGAAATAATAAACATAACGTCTCGTTATTTTTTCAGGATGCTCTATAAAAAAGCAATCATCAGCTGCCCAGAATTTGCCTGAGCAGTATCCTATATCACCCGCTGCCCCTGCACATATGATATATGGTGTCTCTGATTCAACATTATATTCATCATAATATCCCAGAGGGACAAGACTATTTTGGAAGACAGGATACTCTCCATTTTCAAACAGATCTTGTCGAGTTACCCTTTTCCCCCGTCTAATTCCAACAACATCTGATAATGGCCTATATTCCACTTTCTCAGGCCCACCGCAGGTCTGATCCAGCATATCCTTTATCCGCTTGACAATCGCCGTCTCGTCATCAAATGTAAGTAATTTGTCTCTGTAATACTCGTACTGGGCGCGCCTCGCTGTAAGCTCCGCTGTAAGCTCCGCTGTAAGCTCCGCTGCAAGCTTAGTGAAAGAATCCAATATATGGACAATTTCATCTTGAATATTCCTGTTTGGACATGGAATCGTGCACTGAGCTATTTGCTCAGGAGAGATTTCAATCACTTTCACACCATGAGCGTACTTACGCTTTTGTTGCTGAAACGCTTCTGTCTGTAAGTAGTAAGCAACATATCGAGGATTCAATCCGCTTTCAAATATAGCTGAATGGCCACTTATACAAACCGGCTCAGAGCCTTCCCAGACAACAGCCTTACAAACATCCTCAATATTCTCACTTGTTATTGCAATGATTATTTCACCAGGATTTGCCTTTTTCTGAGTTACAGCAATCTCTGCTGGCAAGAATGAGATTGTACTTGAAGAAAATAACCCATAATACACATAGATTTGCCCATAATGTATGCAAGGAACTCCTGAAGATGTCATATCTTTTTTTTGAAAGTTTCCACCTCTACGGAAAGTACCGATATCACCCAGTCTTTTATATTCCACCCCATCAGGACAGTACTGCTTTATCAGATCATCAAGCTTACTCATTGTCTTTGTCCTCCTTTGATTCGATGGACTGGATTTCAAGCAGCATCCTGTCGAAATCGCTCTGATACAGTCTGTCCTGGATAACCCTGTACTTCTCAAACTCACTCAGAGCATGTACCTTTGCAAGCTCTGCAGATATCTTTCCATTATCCTTGAGTATTTCCTTGTTCCAGAGTGTAAGGAAGCTGTTAAGGCGTTCTTCCCAGTCTTCCATGGTCATCGGAATATGGCGTTCTGCCATATCCTCAGCAAAATCAAGATATGCAGAAACAATGCGTTCAAGCTTTCTAAGTTCATCTTCAGAAAGATAGTTCTTTGCAACGATGACATCATAACTGTGGATCTTGCCATTTGGAGAACCATCCCAGTTTGTGAGTCCCATATGTTCCTTTTCAGCATCTGCGCGGTTGTAGATGACTTCAGCGGCAGTCTGTCCATGTACACTGTAATGGAGCTTATTCTGCACAGCTGCAAAGAAGCGATGAGTTGCTTTGGCAGACGGATCGTAATCAACAGCTGTGGCATAGATGTCGGTTACCTTCTGATAGAATCTTCTTTCAGAAAGCCTTATCTCCCTGACTTTCTCAATGAGCTTGTCAAAGTATTCTTTTGTAAGTTTTGAGCCTCCGTTTTTCAGGCGTTCATCATCCATTACCCACCCTTTGATGGTGAAGTCCTTGATGATGGTGTTCGCCCACTTCCTGAACTGTACAGCACGCTCATTGTTGACCTTGAAGCCGACAGCAATGATCATCTGAAGATTGTAGTGGATGACATCTCTCGATACTTGTCTGTTTCCCTCAGTTTGAACTATCCGGTATTTTCGGATAGTTGCTTCTTGAGACAATTCTGAATCTCCATAGATTTTCTTGATATGGTCATTGACTGTGCGCACATCAACACCGTATAAAGTCGCCATCATTTTCTGTGTGAGCCAGATATTCTCATTTTCATATCGGAGCTCGATGCTTTCATCAGAACCACCTGTGGCAGCAACGTAAGTCAGATACTCTGCGGCAGAAGAACGAATAATAGATGTATCTTTGCCTTTTCTGCTCATCCTTCAATCTCCGCAATAATCTTGTCAATTTCGTCTCTGAGTATCTGTTCTCGGGCTACAATCTCTTTGATTTCAGCATTTAGCTTGACAATATCCACAACTTCACGCTTGTCTTCCTTCTCGACATATGTACTTACGGAAAGATTGAAATCATTCTCCTGAATCTCTGAATAAGGAACTGAGCGGGAGAAGTATTCAACATCCTCACGGGATGTGAATTCATTTACAATCTTCTCGATGTTCTCAAGGGTAAGTTTATTGTTGTTTGTCACCTTTTCAAACTCATTTGAGGCATCGATGAAAAGAATTGTATTATCTGTCTTGGACTTCCTGAGAACCATGATACAGGTAGCAATGGAAGTTCCGAAGAAGAGGTTGTCAGGAAGCTGGATTATGCAATCTACATAGTTGTTGTCAACAAGATATTTCCTGATTTTCTTCTCAGCTCCTCCCCTGTACATGATACCGGGGAAGCAGACTATGGCTGCTGTACCATTGGTTGCAAGCCAGGCAAGGGAATGCATGATGAAGGCAAGATCTGCTTTCGATTTCGGAGCAAGAACTCCTGCAGGGCTGAATCTCTCATCATTGATGAGAATAGGATCGTCATCACCTTTCCATTTGATACTGTAGGGCGGATTCGAGACAATAACCTCAAAAGGCTCATCATCCCAATGCTGGGGATTGATGAGAGTATCACCATATGCAATATCGAACTTGTCGTAATCAATATCATGAAGGAACATGTTGATTCTGCAGAGGTTAAATGTTGTCGGGTTTATTTCCTGACCGAAGAATCCATTTCTGACATGATCCTTTCCAAGTATCTTCGCAGATTTCAGCAGAAGCGAACCCGATCCACATGCCGGGTCATATACCTTATTGACTTCCTTTTTCCCTACAACAGCAATCCTTGTTAAAAGTTCTGATACTTCCTGAGGAGTGAAGAACTCACCACCACTTTTCCCAGCATTGGATGCATACATGCTCATCAGAAACTCATATGCATCTCCGAATGTATCAATATTGTGGTTCTTGTAGTCTCCAAGCTCCATGGCTGCAATGCCATCCAGCAATTTGACAAGCTTCTCATTTCGCTCTGCAACGGTTTTCCCGAGCTTGTTGCTGTTCACATCGATATCTTCAAAAAGTCCAGAGAAATTCTTCTCGCTCTGAGTTCCTTTTGCAGAGTCTTCAATATGCTTAAGTATTGTCTCCAAGGTGACATTGAGATTCTCATCATCTTTAGCTCTTTTTCGGAGATTACAGAACAGCTCAGATGGGAGAATAAAGAAGCCCTTTGTGTTGATCATATCCTCCCGCGCATTTTCTGCCATCTCATCAGAAATGGAAGCATAACTGAAATCTGAATTCCCGGCCTTCTGCTCTCCATTATCTATGTAGGCAGCAAGATTCTCTGAAATATAGCGGTAGAACATTATTCCAAGGACATATGCCTTGAAGTCCCATCCATCAACACTGCCCCTCAGATCATCAGCTATTGCCCAGATGGCACGATGAAGCTCTTCCCTCTCCTGATTTCCGTTAGCCATATATTTATCTCTTCCCCTTATTTTTCGTCAGGAACAATTTCGACGATGTCATTCAATGTGCAGCCAAGGCATGTACAGATCTTTGCAAGCACTTCAAGCCTGACATCCTCGTTCTTCCCCATCTTTGCAATGGCATTCGTACTCACCCCTGCCATTGAACAGAGCTGGCTCCGCTTGATTCCTTTATCAATCAGCAGTTTCCATAACTTGTTATAACTTACAGCCATAAGTAGTCCTTTGAGTCATTATGCAGTAGACTTATCTTAAAGTATACAATAGAATATTGAATATCTCAAGAATCTTCATCTTATTAATGGACCAGATTAAGATTATACTATTGAGATAGCCGTAAATTGCGAGGGATGGGATGATAAACAAATTCAGCATAATCAAGAATGCTGGCGTATTTAATAATTTTACCTGGAAAAATGGCGGAGATTGCGCTGGTCTCAAAGATTTCTCCACGATGAACGTATTATACGGACGCAACTACTCAGGCAAGACAACTCTTTCAAGGATTGTGCAATCTTTTGAAACAAAGGCATTACCAAGCCACATGGAAAACATGGAATTCTCATTGGAGTGCTCAGATGGCAAGTTTTTAACTCAGAATGACATCGATACCAGCGGTTTAACGGTACGAGTATATAATTCAGATTTCATTGCTAAAAACATCCAATTCAGCCAAACTCCGACCTCTGAATCCTTTGCAGTCTTGGGACAGACAAATATTGAAGTCCAAAGTCAAATTGACGCTATTGAGAGCGAACTAGGTTCCTCTGAAACCGACAAGGAAACAGGCCTTCATCTAAAGCTAAAGTATCTAACCAAAGAATTGTCAACAACAAAAGAGAATTATGAAAAGAAATTCCATAAGTTTGAAAATGCTTTGATAGACAAAGCAAGAGCAATCAAGAGCAACGAAATATATGGAAAACTTACTAAATCTTACAATATAACTCGAATCAGAGAAGATATTACGAAGATCTCCGAATTAAAACTATCTCCTTTGAACGAAGAGGAAAAGGTACGACTCAAAGCTATTTCGAGAGAACAAGAACGGGCTAAACTCTCTTCGCTTTACTCTCCTCTTCAAAATCTCACTGAAATCGTTGATGAATGCAATAAACTTTGTTCCAGAAAAATTGGAACATCAAAGCAGATTGCAGAACTTGCTACCAACTATACCTTAGCAAAGTGGGTGCAAGAAGGTATGGCTCTGCACACAAACAAAAACCATTGTGCTTTCTGCGGCCAACCTTTACCTGACAAACGATGGGAAGAACTAAAAGCTTGTTTTAATCACGAATCAGCAGGTCTATCATCTGAAATAAAGAAAAAGAAAATGGATCTAGAGAATTTGGTTATCCAGATACAAGCTCTTTACGAAAACCCAGGCATTTCCCATACTGATTTTTACTCGGATTATTCTGCAGATGCTTCAGTGAAGATTTTGGCATACAAAGATGAACTCAAGAAACTTATCGCCAGTCTAGAAACATTGATAAAGAACCTCTCCAAAAGAGAGCAAACAATTAATATTGAATGCCCGTTTGATTCAACCGACAATGTCTTTAATGTCAATCTCGAATCCGTTATCGGGGACTTAAATTCTCTCATCGCTCAAAATAACAGTTACACAGACAGCTTAGCATCTAAAATTAATTCTGCACGCCAAAAACTACTCAACGATGAAGTTTTAGAATTCATCAATCTCTCAGGTTATTTTGAAAACAAAGCAGAACTTGAGACTCTACATACCGCTGTAGACTCGCTTTCAGATGAACTCACATCGCTCTCCAACGAAATTAGAAATAAGCAAGAGACTATTAGGGGACTTGAACGAAGAAAGCAAGATATGACAAGAGGTGTAGACATAATTAACGGGCTTTTAACTAAAGCCATGCCCAATACACCATTAAGAATGGATGCTGTACAAGATCCTTTTGACACTACGATTCGGTTTGCAATAAAAAGAAACGAAAACCCTGCCTATAACCTGAGTGATGGTGAACGAAGTTTGATAGGTCTCTGCTATTTCTCTGCTTCATTGGAATCAGTGGATTCCATAAACCGCAAACTAATACTCTGGATAGATGATCCAATCTCAAGTCTTGATGACAACAATGTCTTTGCTTGCTATGCAATTATTGCGGACATGAGAGCAAGACTTAAAAAAAGTAAAAATCTCGAGCAAATGTTTATTTCAACGCATCGCTTGAACTTTTTCAAATATATTAGCCGATGGGGATTGGAACAGGCACAAAAATACTACATATGCAGGAAAAACAATTCATCAAGCATTATGCCTCTTCCACACTTTATTGAAACAACTTATTTTGGTCTTCCTTTATGGTTCAAGACTATTTATACATGTGCAAATGAAGAATTAAATGAAGATAACATAGGTGCATATTCAACGTTTGGCAACGATGCGAGAAAATTCTTTGAATTCGAAAATGCTTTTAAGTTTCCAAACAAAGATCTTTTCCATGGAATGCTAGAATTTTGGGGAGATGAAAATAATATCCCAAGAATGATTGTAGTAAAACTTGATAATGAGTTTTCTCATGTAATGAGTACCCCGTTTGAACATGATATAGTAGCACAATCATTAGAGATTCACGATACTGCAATACGTATTATTGAACGGCTAAAGCAAGTTGACGAAACGCAATTTAACTCGCTTGTTGCGGCTGTAAGTGCTAGTCCAGATATTTGATAATCTGTGATGTATATTGCGTCACAAATTCCGTCAAGAAAGACTAGCAACAATTGATATCTGGCAGTAACGATTAGCAATCATCAGTAACGAACAAGTAATGTCTTTAAAAGGAATTAGGCACGTCTCATTAGATTCAGTAAGATTGCTTACTCCCTTCGATCCCGATCAGCTCCACTACTCGCAACTCCCTCACTGCAAGGGAGTTGTTTCTTTTACAAGACAAAATCACGTCAGCAATCCTGATATCATCTGATATTTTGTGGCCACTTCTGATTTAATTCGGTAGTAGAACACCACCTGATCTCCCGGACACTCTCTGATATCAGATTATAATGGCTATCCACCTTTTAAGGTGGAGGTAGTTCACATTGCAAGCAGGTTGCATTCCCTGCTTGCAGAGCATTTATCACACATAGAAGAGAATCTCAGAATATGTTGGAATCGGCCAGAAAGTCTTGTCTGTCACCGTTTCAAGCTTATCACTGAGCTGTCTAGCTTTTTCCATTGCCGGAATAATCTTATCAGCTGCGTAGAACGCTGCCTCTTCCGTATCGGAAGGAATGGCTGTTACACACTCATCAAGTTCATCCGTTTTAATCATAAGCTCATCACAGAGAGAACTTACTTTTGCGCAAAGAGCTTTGTCTGCATTAGCCGTAACGCCTATGCTTTCCTTGTTGTGCACAGAAGAAGCCAGCGATGATGAATAGCGGATGGAAGCAGGAAGAATCTGTCTTTTCAGCATCTCGACCATCGTTACAGCTTCTATGTGTATCACCTTCTGATACTCATCAAGTGATATCTCAAGTCTGGATTCCATCTCTTCCTTCGTATACACATTGTGCCTTCTGAAAAGATCCACATTCTTCTTATCGCAGTAATGGACAAGAGCATCTGGCGTCCTCTTGTAATTCGAAAGCCCTCTCCTTTCAGCTTCCTTCTCCCATTCCTTGCTGTACCCGTTTCCATTGAAAAGAATCCTGCGGTGCTTCTCCAGTTCTCTTTTTATCAACGCATTGAGTGAAGAGTTAAAATCATCAGCCATCTCAAGCTCATCACAGAAAGCCTTGAGGGCATCCGCGACAGCTGTGTTGAGCATTACATTCGTGCAGGCAATATTGAAAGAAGACCCAGGCATGCGGAACTCAAACTTGTTGCCTGTGAACGCAAATGGGCTTGTCCTGTTCCTGTCAGAATTGTCACGTGCAAGCTTAGGAAGAACACTTGTACCGATATCCAGTCTGGAGGATGCAGCTCTGCCTTTGAATGGCTTACCCTCAACAATTGATTCTATTATCGTACCTAGCTCTTCACCGACAAATATCGAGACAATCGCAGGAGGCGCTTCATTAGCTCCAAGTCTGTGGTCATTACCAGCACTTGCCACACTTATCCTTAGAAGATCCTGATACTCATCGACGGCTTTTATGACAGCAGTCAGGAAAAGCAGGAACTGAGCATTGTCTTTCGGGGTTTTTCCCGGATCAAGGAGATTCTCGCCCTCATCTGTGCTGAGTGCCCAGTTATTATGTTTTCCGGAACCGTTTATGCCTTCAAACGGTTTCTCATGGAGAAGGCAGGCAAAACCATGCCTCTCAGCAACCTTCTTCATCATCTCCATCGTAAGCTGGTTAGCATCGGTTGCCTTGTTCGCATTATCGAATATCGGAGCCATCTCATGCTGGCAGGGCGCGACTTCGTTGTGCTCTGTTTTGGCTGTTATACCAAGTTTCCACAGCTCCTCGTCGAGATCAGCCATGAAAGCCTTCACTCTTGGTCTGATTGAACCGAAATAGTGGTCCTCCATCTCCTGTCCTTTCGCAGCAGAAGCTCCGATGAGAGTCCGTCCTGTAAGCCTGAGATCCAGACGTTTTGAGTAATCAGCTTTATCAATGAGAAAATACTCCTGCTCAGCTCCGATTGTTGCATTGACCCGTTTGACATGCTTGCCGAAGAGTGCAAGTGTCTTCACGGCTTCATCGCTTATCGCATCCATGCTTCTCAGGAGAGGGGTCTTCTTGTCGAGAATCTGCCCGGTATATGAACAGAACGCTGTGGGGATGCATAGCGTGCCATCTTTTATGAACGCATAACTCGTCGGGTCCCATGCAGTATAACCGCGAGCTTCGAATGTCGCCCTGAGTCCTCCAGAAGGAAAACTGGAGGCATCGGGTTCGCCTTTGGTAAGTTCCTTCCCTGAGAAATCCATTATAACACAGCCATTTTTGTCAACTGTCAGGAAACTGTCATGCTTTTCCGCAGTAATTCCTGTCATTGGCTGGAACCAATGCGTGAAATGCGTCGCTCCCTTGCTGACAGCCCATTCTTTCATTGCGGCAGCCACAATATCTGCAACGTCTTCATCAAGAGCTTTTCCTTCAATCATGGTATTCTGAAGTGATTGATATACCTTTTTCGGTAGCATTTCTTTCATAACTTGGTCGTTGAAGACCATAGAGCCAAACATTTCAGGCACATTCATATTAATCCCTCCTTATGACAGTTCCCTGACAATGCCCATTGCGGCATCTGCAAGACTGATACGGCAATTCATTGCCTTCTTCTCTATATAGCTGTGAGCTTCAGGCTCACTCATTCCCCTTTTCCCTGCCAGAAGACATTTAGCTTCTGTCATCAGCTTCTCATTCTTCAGCCGCAAAAGAAGCTTCCTGTTCTTCTCCTCGGCCTTCATGATCTTTACTCTGGCAACACTGACTGCATTCAATACAGCAGAGATACTCTCCTTGTTTTCCGCAGCGACATAGACACCATACTTCTGCATTATCAGAGCAGCATGGCTGACAAGATCTTCAGGAACGATGAGAACAGTGTCAGCACTCTGAGAAGCGGCAAATATGGCAACATCCTTCGCATCATTTCCAGGAAGGAGCGCATCCACAATGACCAGAGACAGCTGGAAATCAAGAATCTTCATCCTTGCTTCCTTCTCGTTCTCAGCCCTGATGAAAGCACAGCCTCCAAGACAGAGGAGCTTTCTTATCTCATCGCCTCTGTCGTGCCGAGCGACCACAAGAACCACTTCCATAGAGATACCCTATATGAATCTGAAATGCCGTCGGATCTGGGAATCGTGACTTCTGCCGTCCGCTTCGTAATCGGATGCTTCTGCAGATCTGTCTTCCAGATATTCTTCGACGATCTTTTCAGGTATCACCTGGTAAACAAACGAGCTCTTCCTCGTCACCTCAACCGCCTCGGAAAGACTTAAGGGAAGTTTTTCCGAGAACGGCAAAGAAAGCATGTCACCTGCCGCCTCCGGTTCTGATTCAATTCCATCGGCAATGCCTTCGAAGCCTGCGGACAGAAGAAGGGAAATAAGGAGGTATGGGTTGGCAGCAGGATCGGGGCTTCTGATTTCCATGCGGCAGTCATACCCTTCTGCATATGGTATCCTTATAAGTGTCGACCTGTTCTGGAAGCTCCACGAAACAGTTGAAGGTGCCTCAAATTGACCAAGTCTTTCATAAGAGGAGGCAAGAGGATTTGCGAAAGATGTGATCTCCTTCATCCTTCTCAGTATTCCAGCCATGAAAGACATAGCTTTCGCATCTCTTTTCTCAAAGAGGTTTTCATCTTTATCGTAGAGCGAGAGATTGATATGAAGACCATTCCCGCTTTCTTTCTCAAGCGGCTTAGGAAGAAATGATGCAAAGAGCCCATGCTGCTGTGCTATTGCCTTTACGGCTGTCTTGAATGTCATGAGATCATCAGCAGCCTTCAACGGAGATGAACAGCGGAAATCTATCTCATTCTGTCCCGGTCCATGCTCATGATGGCTGCGCTCTGGCTTGAGCCCCATGTTCTCAAGAGCGAAGCAGATTTCACGCCTGACATCTTCTCCCCTGTCTAATGGTGACATGTCAAAATAGCCGGCGTCATCAAACGGCACGAGCACAGGGGAACCCTTCTCATCAGTCTGGAAAAGATAGAACTCGCACTCAGGACCTACAAGGAAAGAGTACCCCGCTCTTCCGCTTTTCTTCTCAATCTCAGACAGAAGATATCTTCCATCTCCTTCAAACGGCCTCCTGTCAGGATATGTTATGTAGCAATAGAATCTGGCGACACCTCTATCTGAAGGTCTCCATGGAAGAACAGAGAATGTATCAAGATCAGGGAACAGAAGCAAATCCGACTCGTTTATATTGAGAAATCCCTTTATAGCGGAAGCATCAAAAGAAACACCATGCTTCACAGCATGTTCAAGCTCATCAGCCATTATCGCAATATTCTTCTGCCGTCCTGAGATATCACAGAAAACAAGGCGTATGAATTTGATCTCATATTCTGATAAGAGCTCCCGGATATCTTTCAAGTCCATTCTTTTCCTCCATTAACGGAAAAAGCGCCGCAGATACTACAATCCGCAGCGCCTTTGCTGTTCATGGCTGAATATTAGGAAATCTGATACTAAATAGTCAAGTGGAATTATTCACAATGATGTATTTTTATTCGCAATATATTCATGTACAGAATTGACAAAGCTGAATGATATATCGTAAAACTGCTCCAAAGAACAAGGACGTTCTAAGAGAGATCTTAGCGCGTCCTTTTTTTATTTCCGGAGGAGTCCGAATGAAGAAAGAAGGAGAAGTGAGAATCAGCTCTGGATGCGCAATCAGCGGAATATTCTGCCGTGATGGCAAGCGCATCTCAGGAAAAGCGATAAAAGAAAGCATAGCAGTAATGCATAACAGATCAAATGGACTTGGAGGAGGTTTTGCCGCATATGGCATATATCCGCAGTATAAGGAGCACTTTGCACTGCACATATTCTATGATTCACAACAGAGCAGAGAAGAAACAGAAAGGTTCCTTGATAAGCGCTTTGACATAATAAATCTTTCAAAAATACCAACAAGGCAGACGCCGAAGATAGCAGATTCCCCTCTGATATGGCGCTACTTCATCACTCCACTCCCTCATATCCTGCAGGACAGCCAGCTCGATGAAAATGAATATACATCCAGGGCAATGATCAGGATAAACAATTCAATAAGCGGTGCTTATGTTGTCTCTTGCGGAAAAGACATGGGCGTGTTCAAAGCTGTAGGTTATCCAGAAGATGTTGCCACTTTCTATCGTATTGAAGAGTACGAAGGCTATTCCTGGACAGCGCATGGACGTTATCCGACAAACACCCCTGGCTGGTGGGCAGGCTCGCACCCTTTCTCGCTACTTGACCTTACTGTTGTGCACAATGGCGAGATCTCCTCATATGATGCCAACCGCAGGGCTGTCGAGATGTATGGCTACTCATGCTCCCTGCTTACAGATACAGAGGTCATCACATATATACTCGACTATCTGACAAGAAAGCAGGGATTGTCCCTCATGGAATGCTCAGAGGTCATTGCAGCACCATTCTGGACAACTATCTCATTGAAAGACGAAGAGGAACAGAGAAGACTCGCATATCTCAGGAAAATGTTCTCATCGTTTCTTATCACCGGGCCTTTCTCAATTCTGGTCGGGTTCGAAGGCGGCATAATGGCACTCAATGACAGACTCAAGCTCAGAAGTCTCGTTGCAGCAGAAAAAGGGAGCACTGTCTATTTCAGCTCCGAAGAAGCTGCAATAAGAGCTGTAGAGGATGCGCCTGACAGAATCTGGGCCCCACGCGGTGGGGAGGCTGTAATCATCACACTTGATAAGGAGGCAATGAGATGAGGAGATACAGAATCAGGAAAGACGCAAACTGCATCTCATGCCTCAGATGTGCCAGCGAGTGCTCTTTTGGGGCAATTACTGCAGAACAAGGCAGACTTCTTTCCTTCCATCACGAAAAATGCACAGACTGTCAGCGCTGCGTCTCTTTCTGTCCGACAGGTGCAATTTACATAACTGAAGACGAGAACTGCTTCAGACGCAATACAGTATTCAGCCAGGATGATATAAATGAAATACTCATCCAAGCAGAAACAGGAGGAGTTCTCCTTTCATCAATGGGAGCCTCTGGAAAGAATATACCAATTTACTTTGATAAGATGCTTCTCAACGCAAGCCAGGTCACAAATCCTTCAATTGACCCTCTGCGGGAACCTATGGAAACTGCAGTATTCATAGGACAAAGACCGGAAAACATACAGCGCGACAGCAATGGGGCTATCATTGATAATCTTCCCCCGCACCTTGAACTCCGGACTCCGATAATGTTCTCGGCAATGAGCTATGGCGCGATAAGCCTGAACGTGCATAAAGCACTTGCTGCTGCGGCAGAAGCACTTGGCACTTACTGGAACACAGGGGAAGGTGGCCTTCATGAAAGCCTTTATCCCTACAAAAGAAACACCATCGTACAGGTTGCATCAGGCCGCTTCGGCGTACATGAGACATACCTGAATACCGCGGCTGCGATAGAAATTAAAATCGGACAAGGAGCGAAGCCTGGAATCGGAGGGCATCTCACAGGGAAGAAAATCATCGGAGATGTTTCAAAGACGAGGATGGTTCCAGAAGGGCTGGATGCGATAAGTCCAGCACCGCACCATGATATCTACTCAATCGAGGATCTTGCACAGCTTGTGATGTCGATAAAAGAAGCAACACATTACGAAAAGCCTGTAATAGTGAAAGTTGCAGCTGTGCATAATATAGCACCAATTGCATCAGGAATTGCCAGAAGCGGTGCTGACATCATCTCTATTGATGGATACAGAGGAGGGACTGGAGCTGCCCCGAAAAGGATCCGCGATAATGTCGGGATTCCTATAGAACTTGCAATAGCCTCTGTCGATCAAAGGCTGAGAGAGGAAAAGATAAGGGACAGAGTCAGCATCATAGCTTCCGGGGGAATAAGAAACTCTTCAGACGCAGTGAAGGCAATAGTGCTTGGGGCAGATTCCGTTTCGATAGGAACTGCAGCTCTCTGTGCGCTTGGCTGTCATATATGCGCCTCCTGTCATACAGGAAAATGCGCGTGGGGTCTTGCAACGCAGAACCCTGAGCTCACAAAACGGCTGGATCCGGAAAAGGGTGCTGAAAAGCTTGTGAATCTTGTGAATGCATGGACCCGTGAGATCAAGGAAATCATGGGAGGCATGGGAATAAACAGTATCGAGGCACTGAGGGGGAACAGAAGGGCACTCAGAGGAGTGGATCTCAATGCCAGAGAACTTGAGATTCTCGGAATCGGATACGCAGGAGAGTGAGATGCAGATACTTGATATAAGAAAAGATGGTATTGATGAGATAAGAAAGCATGATGGTGATGAAATCCTTGTAAAAGGATGTCTTGGTGAACGATATATCGGCTGCGGCATGAAAAAAGGAATCATGCATATTGAGGGAACACCGGGCAACGCTCTCGCATCATATCTGGACGGCGGGACAATATATGTGAATGGAAATGCGCAGGATGCCGCCGCTGATACGATGAATGCAGGACTTCTTGCTGTGAAAGGCTCAGCAGGAGATGCTCTTGCTTACGGCATGCGCGGAGGCCGTGTATACATCCTCAAAGATGCCGGATACAGGGCTGGTGTTCATATGAAAGCATATGAGAACAATAAGAGCATCCTTGTCATTGGCGGCAGAGCCGGTTCATTCCTCGGCGAATATCTCGCAGGAGGTATCATCATAGTTCTCGGGCTGGGTTATGAAGGAAAGAATATCACTGGATATTTCTGTGGCAACGGCATGTATGCCGGCACAATCTATCTGCGAACGGAAACAGTTCCTCCAAACCTTTCCGACAAGCTTGTCAGGCGCAGAGTGACAGAGAGCGAGAAAGAGATGATTCTCCGTCCGGCAATCAACGATTTCGCCACAGTTTTCGCACTCTCTGCCGGCCAGTGCCTCGAAGGCAACTTCATCGCTATTGAAGCTGATAAATCAAAATCTTACAGCCAGCTCTATGCTGCAGTCTGAGGTAGTATATGTGTACAGTATTTGCTTACAGCGGAAGCGCTATCAGCCTTCCTCAAATCAGGACTATTCTTGAAAGAACAGCAAGAAGAGGACCGGATTCTCAGAGAATACTATCACCTGAGAAGAATCTTTTCCTTGCATTCCAGCGTCTTTCGATCATGGGAATCGACGAACGGGGAATGCAGCCTTTCGAATACAAAGGCATGTATAGCATAACAAACGGCGAGATCTACAGATTCAGGGAGATCCGCAGGAAGCTCGAGAATGACGGCTATCAGTTCCATTCGGATTCAGATTGCGAGACAGTCCTGTATCTCTATGAGAAATACAAGGAAAAAATGTTCGCACTTCTAGACGCAGAGTATGCGACAGTCATTTTCGACATGAACGAAGGGTTCATAGCAGCACGGGATCCTATAGGTATCCGCCCGCTGTTCTACGGTTACGACAAAGACGGGAACATCGCATTCGCAAGTGAAGCCTGTCTGCTTGTTCCATTCTGCAACGAAGTAATACCATTTCCTCCAGGGCACTATTACAAAGGAGGCAGATTCATCTGCTACAGGGATATATCTGCTGTCGACAAGTATATATACGGCAATACAGATGAAATAACAGGGAATATACGGGAAAAGCTCATCAGAGCTGTTGAGAAGCGTCTCGATTCCGATACGCCTGTTGCATTCCTGCTCTCAGGCGGGCTTGACAGCTCTCTTGTCTGTTCGATTGCTTCAAGAGTTCTGGGAAAACCGATCCGTACGTTTTCTATCGGCATGGACAAAGATCCGATAGATTCAAAGTATGCTGAACGCACTGCTGCTTTTCTTGGTTCGGAACATGTCAATGTGACGATGACAAAGGAAGATGTGATATCCATTCTGCCTGAAGTCATCAACAGCCTGGCAACGTATGACATAACAACCATCAGGGCAAGCATTGGAATGTATCTTCTATGTAAGTACATTCATGAGCATGCAGATGTAAGAGTACTGCTTACAGGCGAAGTATCAGATGAGCTTTTCGGATATAAATACACAGATTTCGCGCCTGATGCAGAAGCATTTGAGAAGGAAAGCCAGAAACGTGTACATGAGCTCTATGCATATGATGTACTGAGAGCTGACAGATGTATTGCAGACAATAGCCTTGAAGCAAGAGTACCTTTCGGAGATCTTGACTTCGCTTCCTATGTCATTGCGATTGACCCTGAAATGAAGATGAACCATTCAGGACATGGGAAGTACCTTCTGCGCAAAGCCTTTGAAAATGGCGGATGGCTTCCTGACGATATTCTATGGAGGGAGAAAGCGGCATTCAGCGATGCTGTCGGGCATAGCATGGTTGATGACCTGAAAGCTTATGCGGAAGAATGTTATGCGGGAAAGGATCTTGAGTCTGAATACAGGAAATATCCGGAAGAAGGAAGACCATTCACTCCAGAATCTCTTTTATACAGAGAGATCTTCGAAAGCTTCTATCCAGGTCAGCACAGAATGATTCCAGGGTTCTGGATGCCTAACAGCAGCTGGCCCGGATGCCGTGTTGCTGATCCTTCTGCACGTGTTCTGTCAAACTACGGCAAGAGCGGAGAGTGAAGGAAAAGCAGGTGTAGTGAACAATTCTCACCTGCTTCAGATAATCACTGCAATGCTGCTTTGATAAATCCATCAAAGAGCGGATGGACTCTGTTCGGGCGGCTTTTGAACTCGGGATGGGACTGTACTGCAACGAAGAATCGGCATGCTGGATTCTCCATCGCTTCAACAAGTTTTCCATCCGGGCTCATGCCACTGAAAACAATACCGCTATCAGCAATCCGGTCTCTGAACAGCGGGGAGACTTCATAACGATGCCTGTGTCTTTCCTGCACAAGATCCTGTTTATAAAGACTGTGCAGCAGTGTTCCTGGAAAAATTCTGCAAGGATAGGCCCCAAGACGCATGGTACCGCCTTTTGCCGTGATATTCCGCTGCTCATCCATCAGGTCGATGACGCATTCATCGCTTTCCGGGCTGAATTCTCTTGAGTCAGCCTCCCCCAACCCAGCCAGGGACCGGGCAGCCTCGATCACAGCAACCTGCATTCCAAGACATATGCCAAGATATGGGATATTATTCTCACGGGCATAACGGGCACACTGAATCATTCCCTCAACACCTCTTGAGCCGAATCCGCCAGGGACCAGGATTCCATCTGTATCTGAAAGAAATTTCTCAGCACCTGTATTCTCAACATCTTCTGTATCAATAAATGAAAGTTCAAGATCCGCACCATTCCAGCTTGCTGCATGATACAGTGCCTCATTTATTGAAAGATACGCGTCATGGAGTTTTACATACTTGCCACATATCGCAATTCTGACTTTCCGTTTCTTTTCGCGGGTCATGCAGTCAACAGCTTCGCGCCATGCATCCAGATTGCACTTGCCGCAATCCAGAGAAAGCCTGGATACAACATAGTCATCAAAGCCTCTTTCATGAAGCAGCAATGGAAGTGAGTAAATCGGGCTTACATTCTCATTCCCGATTACGGCACGCCTTTCGACATTACAGAACATTGCAATCTTTGAAAGGATATCATCATCAAGAGGTTTATCAGATCTGGCGATTATGCAATCCGGCATTATACCAATACCCTGAAGCTCATGTACCGAGTGCTGGCTGGGTTTTGTCTTGTACTCACCGCTACATGCAAGATACGGGACAAGTACCACATGTATGAACATCGAGTTTCCAATACCAACCTCAGTGCGCAGCTGTCTAACTGCTTCAAGAAACGGCTGGCTTTCTATATCACCGATTGTACCGCCTATTTCTGTGATCACGACATCAGCATCTGACATCTCCCCCACAGAGTATATTGCAGCTTTTATCTCGTCTGTCACATGCGGGATTATCTGAACAGTCTTACCTAGATATTCTCCTTTTCTCTCCCTTGTGAGGATGTTCCAGAACACTCTGCCGCTTGTCAGGTTCGACTTCCTGTTCAGATTTTCATCGATGAACCTTTCATAGTGCCCGAGATCCAGATCCGTCTCAGCACCATCTTCTGTGACAAACACTTCCCCATGCTGATATGGACTCATTGTGCCAGGATCGACGTTCAGATATGGATCAAGCTTCTGCGCTGCGACTTTCAGACCTCTCTGCTTCAAAAGAAGGCCTAGACTTGCAGCACTCACACCCTTACCAAGCCCAGATACAACACCGCCGGTGACAAATATGTATTTACGGTCCATAGCTCCCTCCAAAAGAAAAAAGGACGCCAATCCCTTTTAAGGATAGACGCCCTTGTCTGATATGGCGAGTATAGCACTCATCAGGCATTTTTCTCAATTGACTTATTACACATAGTTGCGTTCATCATGCCATACCTCTCAAGAGACTAAGATTCAGAAATCTGGCTACTCCCTGATTATCCATATTGTGCATATGCAGAGTCTATTGTGAGAAAAGCATATATGGCGCAATCCTAGTCCTTCGTTTGCCATCGCTCCGGATTTTCAGACATTTTCCGCTTTTTTCCGGAGTGGATGTTGACTTTCCGAAAATGATATGCACCCATTTTTTGGACAACACTTTCTATGCCACAGATAACCACATTCAGGTAACTCAATAGAATGAGCAGAGAACTCTGAATATAAATTCATACCAGAAGACGATCCTATGTGATTCAAATTACTTTGTGAGATTTGTTTAGCAAGATATCATTCATCTTATTCAAGCTCCTTGATTACATGCCAGGAACCAGATTTCTTTGATCCAAGACGTTCCAGATAGCCATTTTCTCTCAGCCATTCAATATCTCTGTAGATTGTTCTGTCTGTTACTGACAATTCCGACTGCAGCTTTTCTACAGTTGCTTCAGGGCTGGCTTTCAGAAACTCAATCAAATGTTTTTTTCTGGAATGAACAGGATCTTCAGTACCAGCAGGAGAACCTTGATTTTCATCAGACAATCTGACATTTATCCTGACATCATCTGTGTTTTTACTGACATTTATCCTGACATCGTTGCTGTTTATCCTGACATTGGGCTCATCATCTTCTGTCAGTTTATCCATCTGGGCAAGCACCTTCCGGTAGTCAACAACAGAGTCGCTATTCAATGCCCTGTATTTCTCGATTGCCCTGTATAGCTTGGAAGCCTGGAATGTCACGCAGAAATCAAGGCCAGTGGAAGCTGTCTCAAACAAAGGTTCAGGATTTCCAGCGTCCTTGCATGAATCAATCATTTTGGTGATGCCTGTACCGAATTTCTCAACAAGTCCGGCTTTATTGAATACATTTGATATGAGCGGATTGATGTGCCTGGATTTATGGTGTTCCACAGTCCAATCCTCATCAACAATAGCTCTGTTGAGTATGCTGAGCGAATGATCATAAACCTTAATCAGGATAGATTGTCCTGATGACCAGTCGTTATGCATTAAAGAGTTAAAGACAGCTTCTCTAAGTGCGTCAAACGGATATGGATATGTCTCAATCCTTGTAGGCATGTCGTAGGATATGAGTGCATAAAGATATTTCACCTTCAGGATATCAAGGATGCTTCTGCTGAGCATCATCAGAGATCCTTTTATCTCATCACTGCTCACTACATCCGCATCATTTCTCATCTTGCCAATAAGTATGGAAGCGCCTGGTACCACTTTTGATGGTTTTCTATGGAACAGGAGAACAGCAGCAACGGTAAGCTTTCCATCCTTAATAAGCTCAAGTTCTTCAAGGATCTTCTCTCTGCTTTCAAGGGCTTTGCCGCTTATGCGGCCAGATGCAACAGCCTCTTCCCTGAAGATCTGGAAACTCTCTTCATCGAGATCATCAATCGAGACATTGTCTACAACAGATGAATCCCATGTTCTGTTCCTGACTTCAATCAAAGCATTCTGCTGCTGAGTTCCTTCCACTTTGAAATTAGCAGTTCCGATACGCTTATACATGTTCCCCTGATAGAAAACAGGAGCGTCAGATTTATGGACTATGATTTCGATATAAAGGCCATTGTCATCTTTCTTTGCATCTACAGAGACATTAGAGTAATTCAGAGCCTGGACTATGCTGTTTGGAATTGATTCAAGCAATCTTCTTGTCTCATTGACTCCAAGATCCACGGTATTACCATCGTCATCCTTCCCGATATATATATCTTACCGCCGGAAGCATTGGCCATCCCGCATATCTCGTCAAGAAATTTCTTCTTCCAGATGGCTTTGTATTCTATATTCTGCAATTCGAAATCTTCCATTCTTGCCTCACCCGCCTCTTCAGCCAGCTTAATCTGAAAACGTATTTTATCCTTGAACTGTCTCAGATAACCCAGTACGACATTGGTTGTATTTTCATTGTATCTTCCTAAGACCCATTATGTAATGACCAATTACGCAAAGACTCGTTTGTTTTCATTACATCACAGTCTTCAAAGACCGTTTTAATTATTTTATTGAATGGTAACAATTTTCTTTCTACCATAAATTTTGCCTCATTACTCAATTTTATAATTGAAAAGGTGATATGCATTATCCATTCTTACCGGAGAAGCTATCTGTTTTCTGCATAGTCCCTATCATTTTCCCGTTATGCTTGATAGCATGATGGAACCATCATAGACAACAAAAGCTCCCTTTTGAGGAGCTTTCTTTGTTGCCGCCTCCAGGAATCGAACCAGGGACACAAGGATTTTCAGTCCTTTGCTCTACCAACTGAGCTAAAGCGGCATCGCTGCATATCTGCAACGAATGAAAAATAACAGTTTTCAGCAATCGATGCAAGTGGATTTTTTCTTTATTTGCAATTTCTATGCATGAAATATTCACACAAGTCTATCATCTCTTTGCGCTTTCAGATATTATTACCATTAAAACCACATATTTCGGGAGGTTTAGATGGATTCAGGCCAGATACAGACACTGATTACAATGATACTTTACATTGCAATTGTCATTGGAATTGGTGTCTATTTTGCTAAACGCGCAAACGAAAATTCCGAGAATTATTATCTAGGCGGCCGGTCGCTCGGACCATGGGTTGCGGCATTCAGTGCAGAAGCTTCAGATATGAGCGGATGGCTTCTGATGGGACTTCCGGGACTTGCATACTGGACAGGACTTGCAGATGCATTCTGGACAGCTGCAGGACTCGCAATCGGCACTTATATCAACTGGCTCATAGTAGCACGAAGGCTCAGAAGATACTCAGAAATCGCAGGTAACGCAATAACACTGCCAGACTTCTTCAGCAACCGTTTCCATGAGAACAGAAAAGTGATCATGACCATCGCTTCGGTCTTCATCCTTATCTTCTTCTGCGTCTATGCTTCAAGCTGTTTCGTCACATGCGGAAAACTCTTCTCATCGCTTTTCGGCATTGATTACCACATCACAATGATCGTAGGAGCCGTATTTGTTGTCGTATACACATTCCTCGGAGGATTTCTTGCAGAAAGTGTCAGCGATTTCATGCAGGCAGTTGTCATGGTACTGGCCCTTGTAATCATCCTCACACTTGGAACAATCTCAGCAGGTGGTATCGGAGAGGTATTTGCCAATCTGAAAGCCATTCCCGGGTTCCTGGAATTCTTCAACATCTCCACACCTGTAATGAACGAAGCTGGCGAGCAGATAATACAGAACGGCGCTCCGCTCTTTGGAGAAGCTGCGCCATATGGTATCATTTCCGCCCTTTCAATGCTTGCATGGGGACTCGGATACTTCGGCATGCCACAGGTTCTCCTCCGCTTCATGGCCATCAGGCATCAGGATGAGCTGAAGAAGAGCAGACGCATTGCTACTATCTGGGTCATCATATCGCTAACAGCAGCTATTCTCATCGGTTTCATCGGAAGAGCATATGTTCCGACACAGTTCACGACAAATTCCGATGCAGAGAACATCTTCTCATTCCTCGCGTCAATCCTTCTTCATCCTCTCTTTGCAGGACTTGTAAGTGCAGGAATCCTCGCCGCTACAATCTCAAGTTCGGATTCCTATCTGCTCATTGCAGCATCCGCATTCTCCAAGAACCTCTGGCAGAGACTCTTCAGGAAAGAGGCATCAGACAAGGAAATCATGCATGTCGGACGTGTCGCACTGCTTGTCATCGCATTCCTCGGAGCAATCATTGCAATGGATGAGAACAGTATCATCTTCACAATCGTAAGCTTCGCATGGGCTGGTTTTGGTGCAACATTCGGACCATTAATGCTCTTCTCGCTTTTCTGGAAGCGCACAACAAGAAGCGGTGCTATTGCTGGCATGATCTCCGGAGGTGCGATGGTGTTCATCTGGAACTTCCTTATAAAGCCGATGGGTGGAATATGGGGAATATATGAGCTGCTGCCCGCGTTCATTGTCTCATCTCTCTTCATCGTCGCAGTCTCTCTTCTTACAAAAGAACCGGACGAGACAATCCAGAAAGAGTTCGAAGCCGCAAAAGGCTGAAAAAGAAGGGCTGGTACATAATGATGACCAGCCCATTTCAATCCCCTTCAATGGAAACTCACACAGCGCCCTTCTCTTTCAGAAGATTGACGATGTATGTCTTCTTTGCGTTCTTTGCATAATCAAGAACTGAGTGGCCCTGATAATCACGGGCATTGATATCTGCACCGGACTTGATCAGCTGTGTTGTGATCTTTGTCTCATCGTTGCTGTTTACAGCCATGATAAGTGCAGTCTCACCAAGATAATTTCTTGCATCAATGTTTGCGCCTGCATCAAGAAGAGCCTCGATGACCTTTGGATTCTTCGAGCTGTTTGCAGCAAGGTGAAGAGCATTTGATCTGTACTTCGGCTCTGCCTCATGGATGTCTGCACCTGCCTCGATAAGAGCCTTGAGCACTGCTACAGAGTGATTGTACTGTGCTGCAAGCATTACAGGAGTAAGTCCCCATTCATTGTGTGCGTTGATATCAGCACCTTTGTCGAGAAGATCCTTGATATCCCTAGCCTTTGTTGCGCTGATAGCTGCAGCAAGAAGCTTCTTGTTAATAGTTTCAGATGTTTTTGCCATTTAGATAAACCTCCAAGCAATGGTAATTAGAATAATGTCGACAAAAAGAGAGCTTGTAAAGAGAAAAACACTATTTTGATGAATATAATTCACTTTCATTCAAAAAGTTATCCATATAGTTCTGAAAATATCTATTATCTGCGGTGTTTTCTTTGCATTCTTTCCAGATGGCAGTGTACAATCACTATATGCTTAGTGAGGAAATAATCAGAAAAGCTCCGAAGGTTGAATTGCATGAGCACCTTGACGGATCACTGCGGCCAGAGACGATCATTGAGCTGGGAAGAGCGCAGGGAATTCCCCTTCCTGCAGACAATCCGGAAGATCTTGCCGCATGGTTCGCAAAAGGGACAGAAGAGAAGTCTCTCAGCCTCTATCTCAAAGCTTTCAGCGTGACAACAGCCCTGATGCAGGATAAAGACAGTCTCCGGCGTATCGCCAGGGAAGAGATTGAGGATCTTGCCAGTGATGGTGTTGTATACGCTGAAATCCGCTTTGCACCTGTTCTGCACACGAAGCAGGGTCTGACAATGTCAGAAGTCGTGGAAGCTGTGCTTGAAGGAATTCAGGAAGGCAAGCGGGAAACAGGAATAGAAGCAGGTGTCATACTCTCCGCGATGCGGAACCAGGATCCGGAAATATCTCTCCGCACAGCCGAGCTTGCTGTTGCCTTTGCTGAGAGAGGGGTCGTTGGCTTTGATCTTGCAGGAGATGAATCAGGGCATCCGGCGAAGAAGCATATCAAAGCATTTGAATTCATCAGAGCCCAGAACTTCAACATCACTATCCATGCAGGAGAGGCATTTGGTCTTGAATCGATATGGCAGGCAATCCAGATCTGCGGAGCCCAGCGGATCGGACATGGCACACGCCTTACCGATGATATGAAAATCGAGGACGGGAAGATTGTGAAAATGGGATCGCTCGCTCACTTTGTGCTCGACAAGCGTATTCCTCTTGAGATGTGCCTGACAAGCAATATAGGAACCGGTGCTGTGAAAAGTTATGAAGACCACCCCTTCCCGATTTTCTATGGGAGCAGCTTCCGGGTATTTCTTTCCACAGACAACCGCCTCATGAGCGGAACAAGCCTCACAAAAGAATTCATGATAGCCTCAAGACATTACAATCTGGGAATCCATGACATGGAAAAGATAACACTTAATGCAATGAAGAGTGCATTCATCCACCATGAGAAGAGGCTTAAGCTTATCTATGATGTCATAAAGAAAGGGTATGCTGATCTGCGAGCTGAATATGGGCTTTCATGAAAACCAGGCCCGCCATGGATTCATCCTCAGCCTTATGAGGCAGTAAAGATAAGCGAAGACAAGTCCGGAAAGATGGGTCATATGCGCAATTCCACCGCCATATGATCCAACCTGGCTGAACAGCTCGATGCAGAAATACAGCAGCACAAGTACAGGAGCCCTTATCGGAAGGACACCGAAAAGGAGAATCCTTGCCCTGGGATAGATTACAGAAAAAAGCAGCATCACAGCATAAAGTGCGCCGGATGCACCGATGAGCATCACATTGACACCCAAATAAAGGTAGACAAAGAAGCTGGCAATACCGGAAAGAATTCCAGTAAGGAAATAAAAGAGGACAAATTCCCGCGTACCGACTGCACGCTCAACAGCAGAGCCGAATATGAAAAGACCAAGCATGTTAGACACAAGATGCCAGACGCTGCCATGCATGAACATATATGTAATGAACTGCCAGTAATAATGACCATAAATAATAGCGGATGGTATCATGGAAAAGAGAAAGCGAAGCGAAGGAAATATAAATTCTGCAACAAAATAGGTAAAAACACATGAAACTATCAGCCAATTTGTTGCATTTGTATACGTATAGCGGAATCGTCTGTTGATGATACTGTTCATTACTGCAAAGTAACCAAAGAATCCCACAGTGGCAACATGGGAAGATTTTTCCCATTATGTGCAAAAATTTCACACACATTGTTTGCGAATATTCATTTAAAACAATTTAATGAATATAAAAGTTGGCATGCTTCTTGCAATTAAAAGGTAGAGCAAACAGTTTTTTCAACAAACCTCCTTTTTAGTGTGTTCAAAGACGTCGTTTTGTGGCGTCTTTGTTCTTTTCTATGCAAATTTGCTGATTTTCGTCGGATTTGGCACGATTAATGCAACAAGTTTTGTACAGAGCAACAGTTTTTCATACCTCCTTTGCAACGTGTGAAAAAACTAACGCCGGGCAGCCCTCTCCCACCCCATTTATGGCTGTTCGGCGATTTTTTCTTTGACCAATTGCTCTACTGTCGCTAAACTCTCGCTATGGCCAATTCAAGAAGAGATAAAGCTGATTCATATACACAGAGAGCGCACAAGGAAGGTTATCCGGCCCGCTCAGTATACAAGCTTGAGGAAATCAACACAGTCCATCGCCTGATAAAACCTGGAGACAGTGTTCTTGATGTGGGAGCAGCGCCAGGCTCGTGGACACTCTACACGCACAGAGAACTGATAAAAGGAAACGGCAGGATTGTCTCTGTAGACCTCAATCCGCTTTCTCTCGACCCCATACCACCGACGGTGACAGAGTTCACAGGGGATGCATTCTCAAAGGAAATACGGGAGAAGCTTGTAGAAAATGGGCCCTATGACGCTATTATCTCGGATGCAGCACCCATGACAACAGGAAACAGAATTGTAGATACCACACGATCAGAGTATCTGGCGGAGCAGGTCGTGATACTGGCAGAGGAACAGCTCAAGGTACATGGGAATATGGTAATCAAAATCTTCCAGGGAGGCGGAGAACAGGAAATGCTGAAAAAGATGCGTGCCATCTTCCAGAAAGCCAAGGCTTTCAAGCCCAAAGCCTCAAGGGATGATTCTTTTGAGATCTTCCTTATAGGACTGGACAAGAAAGCCTGACACACTTTCACGAAAGGAGCTTTGTGAGCGCCGCGGCAAATCCGGCGGGATCGGAAGGCATAACACCCTCCTGCAGAAGAGCCTGATCAAGGACAACACCGCTGAGAGCTTTTATAAAGTCCTCATCATCGCTCTTTTCAATACGCGCGATAACAGCAGAATCCGGGTTGATTTCCAGAAGAGGTCTGACTTCCGGCATATCTCCGCCCATCTGCTTCATCAGACGCTGCATCTGGACAGACGGATCATCATCGCCGAGGATGACAGCTGCTGGCGTATCAGAGAGACGGGAAGAGATGACAACATCCTTCACTCTGTCACCCAGAGCCTTCTTCATCTTTTCTGCAACAGGCTTCTTCTCTTCTTCTTTCGCTTTATCCTCTTCGCTTTTGAGATCATCGAGCGCACCCTGCTTGTTGATAGCTTTCAGCGGTGTCTTATCGTACTCACCGATCGTCGCTGTGACGATATCATCAATGTCGTCACACATAATGAGCACTTCATAACCCTTCTCACGATATGCAGCAACAAGAGGAGATGTACGGAGGACATCTTCTTTGCCACCTGAGATATAGTAGATAGCTTTCTGGTCTTCCTTCATCCTCGACTTATATTCCTTGAGTGATACATATCCTTCTTCTGAACTGCTCTTATACCTTACAAGCTCAAGCAGAGTATCCCTGTTTGCATAATCGGAATACAAACCTTCCTTGAGCGGTCTGTTGTACTCTGCAATGAACTTTGCATAGAGTTCAGGATTGTTCTCTGCAATCTTCCTGAACTCACCAAGAAGCTTTTTCACTGAAGCGCTTCTGATGGAAGCCATCACCCTGTTTTCCTGCAGAATCTCTCTGGAGACATTAAGAGGAAGGTCTTCGCTGTCGATGATACCGCGGACGAATCTGAGGTATGTCGGAAGAAGATCCTTATCATCATCAGTAATGTACACTCTCTTGACATATAGCTTCACACCTGGGCGGTAATCCGCATAGTACATGTCAAACGGAGCCTTTGCGGGAATGTAGAAGAGCGTTGCATACTCATTCGCTCCCTCTGCCTGCGTATGGATATAGAAGAGAGGATCCTCTGAATCATAGAAAGAATTCTTATAGAACTCTTTGTATTCTTCATCCTTGATTGATGACTTGGGCCGTTTCCAGAGCGCAGACGCGCTATTGATCTGCTCGACCTTATGCTCCGTGGTCTTCAGAGCATTGCCGTTCTCATCCTTCTTTTCATTATCGTAATGAACCTGATCATATTCAAGGTAAATCGGGTAAGCGATGTTATCGGAATATTTCTTGATCAGATTCTCCAGCGACCAGCGATTAGCGAACTCCTCGCCCTCCTCATTAAGCGTGAGGATGATTGTGGAGCCCTGCTCAGAACGCTCTGCCGGCTCGATGGAGTAAGAGGATTCCCCGTCAGATTCCCATTTCCATGCATTCTCTTCTCCTGCTTTTCTGGAAATGACCGTAATTCTCTTCGCTACCATGAAAGCTGAATAGAACCCCACTCCGAACTGACCAATGAGATTAGAGTCCTTCTTCTGCTCATCTGAAAGAGAAGCAAGGAACTTCCTTGTGCCGGAAGATGCGATCGTGCCGAGGTTATCATTCAGATCATCCTCGTTCATGCCGATTCCATTATCTTTGATAGTAAGTGTCCTTGTCCCGTCTTCTGTGAAGCTGATATCAATGCGCGGACTGAACGAATAATTCTTCAGCTTCTCATCGGTAAGTGAGAGATACTTCAGCTTATCGATAGCATCGGATGCATTTGAAATAAGCTCTCTGAGGAAGATTTCCTTATTTGAGTATAGTGAATGGATAATGAGGTGCAGTAAATCAGCAACCTCTGTCTTGAATTTTCTGCTGGACATATTTCCCTCCTAGGGTTCCAAACTGGAAGATACTAACAGAGAGGCCAAACGGCAATGGAAAAAGAAGCAGGAGATGATTACAATCTCAATATGGATTTCTCTAAACCAGATAACGCAAGAGTAATCAACCGTCTCAAAGTCCTTTCTGAACTGAGGAAAGGTGAATGCTCGCGTGCAGAACTCTCAAGGCGTCTTGGCATTAACAAAGTATCCATCGGAGAAATGGTCCAGAGTCTCATAAAAGAGGGACTTGTCTCTGAAGGTATGAAAGATACTTCCTCACCAGGCAGGCCGGGAACACTTGTCTCGATAAACCGCAGTGCAGGCCGCGTCTTTGCTTTCGAGATCAAACCGCGTTCCGTATCGGTCTCTGTCTCTGATACTTTAGGCAATATACTCAGATTCGAACGGTTCCCGAGAAATAATGATACTGAAGAGAATCTAAGGCATGCCATTGATAAGATGAAAGGCGGAAACGCAGAGATATATGGCAGTGCAGTTGTCTCGTCTGACGAATCTTTCGACACATCGCTCCTGCCTCAGCCTGTTATCTCAGTGCCTCGTGCAATTGCAGAAGCTGTTGCTGAAACATTCAGAACAGAGGATATGGAGGGATTTCTGTTCCTCTCTTGGTCAGAATCATTTGATGCCGCACTGATGAAGAGCGAGCTCATACATCTGCCGCTTCTTGCACACATCAAAGCACAGAAAGACGGCATATGCTCATGTGGAGGCAAAGGCTGTCTCGAAGTCGCGGCTTCAGGGAAAACTATAATGGAAAGGACTGGAGCTCCTTCTGTCAGAGATCTTGCAAGGAATCCTGGTTACAGCGCTCAAGTCAAAGAAGCGCTGCGCCCGCTTGCGGTGGCGCTTGCAGAAGCTGTGCAGGCAACAAGCGCGACTGCTGTGATGATCACAGGAGAACTCTCTGCCATCCCAGACAGTGCATTTGCATATCTCCAGAGCCTTCTTTCTTCTCTTCTTTCTCCTCAGCGCAATGTCGTCATTTACAGGGCTCTTGCGGGAGAAAAAGGCACAAGGGAAGGCGCTGCGATTTCCGCTCTTGACATATTCTTCTACAGAACACAGCTATTAAAGAGACTTTCAGCAATAGAAAAGATGGACTTACTCATGCCTTGATCGCTTCGTTGACCGAAGCACAAAGTATGTGAAAAGCAGGGAAAGATAAACAAGATACAGCAATGAAGGACCTGCGATAAGATAGGAAAGAATCCAGGACAGAGCTGTCAGCAATGCTGCTATCGCAAGAGAGACAATGCGGTTAAGCGGTGCATTGTATGCGTTTCTTATAGCAGAAGCTGCCGTGAAGAGTATGAGAACGATGACAAGGATAATCATCAGACGAAGCATCCATGGCGCAGTATCCTCTTCCAGGACACTCAGTTCTTCTGAAACGACAGGATAAATAACTGACTCTGCCTCTTCCGCATCGCCTGAGACAGGAACAACAGCAGCGTCCTCATCCACAGCAGCAGGAGCAGGGATTATCTCAACTACCTCTTCTTCCGTTTCTTCTGCAAATGGAATCACGACATTTCCGTCTTCCTCTTCTGCAGCAGCTACATCAGCGGATTCTGTCACAGGAGGGATATCGGATACAGGTTCTGGCTCAGGCGCTGTAATCGCAAAAGCATCCTCTGCTGTATCTGTCGCCTGAGGCTTTTCTGCAACGCTCTCATCTTCATGTATAACAACGGGCCGGGGAATTTCCACAACGCTTTCTTTCTCAGGTTCTGCACCTGTAGGACTTGCCGCGAGTGCTTCCAGCAGCGATGTTGTACGGTCAACAGGCTGGACGACGCCATCACCAGTGCTGGTGCAGGCTGTGAATAACATGACAATCAGAAGCAATGCAGAAACTCTTTTCATTCCACCTTTTTTCTATCAGCAAAATAGCGCGGTGACAAGAGAAGCTGCATCACTTCGTGAAATCTACACAGACATTACCTGGCTGTAAGCTTATACACCGTTGTTGTCTCAAAAGGCTGCTCCGCACTCGTATAGGCGCCAGGGAATTCCGGACGATTCGGAAAATCAGGGAAGAATTCTGTTTCCAGAGCAAGACCTGCATAAGGGAATAGCATCTTTCCACCCTTGCCAGGCACAGCTGAAGACAGAGAGATTCCTGTATAAAGCTGAACAGACGGGAGATCGGTAGTCATCTCAAGAATATAATCGTCACCTTCAACGACAACTCTCTTCTCCTCTCCGAAAACAAAGCAGGTATCATATGCTCCATCAAGACGGGAACCTACCAGTTCAGGCGTACGGAAATCATATGGCGTATTCTCAACAGAGACCTTTTCAACAGGAATCAGACCGCTATCAACAGCAAGATATTCAGGGCAGGTCATCATAATCCTGTGCCCTTTGATATCTCCGGATCCATTGAGGTTGAAATATGCGTGATTAGTTACATTGACAGGGCATCTGGCATCACTTTCCACGCGATAGTGAAGAGAAAGCGCACCGTCTTCTGTCAGAGAATATGTAATCTCTGCATGATGATTGCCAGGGAATCCTCCAGCCTCAGGTGACTCAAGCGAAAGGGTCACGCTGTCTTCCCCTGTAGCAGCGATCTTCCAGAACTTAGAACCGAAATTCTTGGAACCGGAATGAAGGTTGTTCTTTCCATCATTCTTCTCAAGCACATATCGCTTTCCATCCATCGTGAAAGAAGCATCCGCAATCCTGTTCGCATATGGTCCGACAACCTCCGCCGGATGCCCGGGAGCTGTAATGTACGGCTCGTAGCTGTCATAGCCGAGGACAATATCCCTGTCCTTGTGCGAGAATGAATGAAGTATTGCACCATATGTATAAACAGATGCTCTATACTCGCCTCTTGTGATAACCACTTCAGAAGCTTTGTCATCAAGTCTGATAATCTCTGTCATAACTCCTCCTTGTCATAGGATTATAGCGCTTCCTGTTCCAAAGAAGAAACATCATCTCACGCTTATAGTAATACTACCTTCAGATGTCTTTCCCGGAGAATAGATGTATCCATAGCTGAGAAGATTGCCAGAGCTGACAATGATTGTCTTATCCCTGATTCCAGCACTGTCTGAAGAGAGTCCGTACCTGCTACGGGAAGGAGCCACGGTGAACAGCTCAGGACTGTTTCCCGCACTGCAAGAATAATCGAATATTACACCGGAGACAGGGGCACCACCATCTGTGAAACGGATTGCCTTGATCCATGGATCCGCGCCTTCAGTGACAGGTATTGCAAGACTCTCTTCTGAGGCGATATCAAAAGTGAGGAACGAATTTTTCTCTTCCGCTGTAATCTGCCTGAAAGAAGCTTCAAACTCAACATCTCCAGAAGCTGAAGTGAAAGTGAAGAGAAGGTCCTCGCTGACAGCTCCAACATATACAACGAGTTTTCCATCTCTGTAGCTCAATGGGATGATGCCATCTGTGAAGCGTCCATCAGAAGCTGTTCTCATCTGAGGTGATGAGGTAACAAAAGGGACAGTTCCAAGCATCTCAGGAGAGACACCAAGCTCAACAACATATTCTCCGCTTCCCGCTTTGACACGGTAAATATTCTGTGTGCTGATTGTGAAATCGCCACTTTCTATAGGAACAGGGGTTGTCAGTACGAGCTCTCTCCTGACAGGACCGCTGTCAATTTTTCCGATATGATACTGCATGTATACAATGACAGCTTCTTCTCCTGAAAAATCCAGTGCTCTGTACTCGGAGACCTTCTCTCCCGAGACAATGACCCCATGATCTGAGCTGGTATTGGAAGTCGAGCCGCTCCACTTTATCAGAAAAATCCTCTTTTGCACCGTGGATATGAAATCTTGAACAAAAAAGCCAAAAACAGGTACATTGAGAGCACCTAAATAAACGTGGATGGAAGGGCCATTAGGTGATGTGGTAGTCCCGGCCCTGAAATCCGCCTTTATGAG
>CASDZV010000073.1 GCA_949285905.1 uncultured Spirochaetales bacterium
CCTTGCTTGACTAGCCTTAGTGACGAGGCTTTCAGTCTCTGAACTACGTTGCCGGCGAATGCATAGGCACCGGCGGATGTCGTCCTAGTCCGCCGCTCTGCGGTACATGGTTAAACAGTCCTGACAGGCAGGGGCAGTGCTATGTACACGAAACCGCCGGACAACATTGGCGAAAGACCGCGAGGAGAGATTCCTCGCTACTCCAGTGCAGAGGAGCCTTACCGAAGATTATCTGCACACCTGGTCTGGGGTATTCGCCCCTTGCCAGTCTTTGATTCATCTTACAGGAACAGCCTGTAAGTTTCCTCAAAGAGGATTTTATGAAAACCGACTGGCTGGATTACAGCCTCGATTATCTTAAATTCACAATCGAAGCAGACGGAGAGATACTTTCTGATGAGCTTCTGGAAGAGTTCTCGGACATTCTCTGTGGTGATAGAAAAGCTGAGAAAGCTATTGCTGATTACATACGTTCAGAGCATCTTGATTCATCCGTTTACAAAGGAAAGGAAGACGAGATGTCTTATTATCCAGGGACGCGGTGCCTTGTTAATTATTTCGGCATTACAGATAAGCCTCTTCTTAGAAGAATTGACAAACGCATATCGTCTTACAGGACAGCAGAGCTTTTGAAGAAGCCATTGGATATGCCATTCAATTTTGAGCATCTTGTGGCTATACATTCACACCTCTTCGGTGACATCTATCCATCTGCAGGGATGATCCGGACATCCTCCACAAAGAAGCACAGGGAATACTGCCAGCCTGAATATATCATCTCGTCTTCAGAGAAACTTTTTGATAATCTCCGTCAGAGCAGGTATCTGATGGGTATTGATGATATAGATGATTTCGTGAACGAGCTGGCATACTACATGGGTGAAGTAGAGGCACTGCATCCGTTCCAGGACGGAAACGGACGTGCGACACGCCTTTTCTTTGATACGATAGCCCATAAGGCAGGGTATGTAATAGGGTGGGGCAGTTCCGATCCTGATCACTTCCTGGAGGCCAATGTTGCGGCTCTTGACGGAGATTACCAGGCTCTGATTGATGTTCTCGAAGAGATTGTCATTCCTGTTTCGGAGAACAGTGACAGGTAGCGCGTTCGTTATCAAGAAGCCATTTCTTTGCCTCTGGACCGAATAAGCTGAAGTTTCCTATGCGTCCATCGTTTCGTATGACGCGATGGCAGGGAATGATTATCGGTATTGGATTATGCCCGACTGCAGTACCTACAGCCCGCACTGCCTTGCTGTGTCCGATCATCTTAGCTATATCCCCATAGCTTCTGGTCTCTCCATAGGGAATTGTCATGAGCGCATTCCATACACTTTCCTGGAAAGGTGTTCCATGGAAGAGAACAGGGATCTGGAATATCTTTCGCTTCCCGCAGAAATATTCTTCGAGTTCATTCAGTGCCTCCTGTCCGCTTTCCGTAGTTTCCGTTATCACATCGGTTTTTCTGTACTCCCTGATTGAGAGAAGATATCCGTCGGCAAAGACGACGGATAATCTTCCTATCGGAGTTTCAAGGACTGCTGTCATCGCGCTTTGAATGTGCGCTTTCTCGGCAGGGATACTTTCACTTTATTCCTGATGAGATAGCACTTATGCACGTTCTGGTCATTCTCGAAATCTTTTCCGATTGTCTCACTGGTGATGTCTTCAACAGTGAAATCCTCAAGAATCCGCTCATCCATGCGGAAACGGCGGAAATTCGTGCTGAAAATCAGAGTTCCTCCCGGTGCAAGATGCATTGCTGCGGCTCTTATAAGCTTCCAGTGGTCCCTCTGCACATCGAATGTACGTCTGTCCTTACTGTTGGAAAAGGTTGGAGGATCACAGAATATGAGATCATATCTGTCATATGTCTCCCAGAGCCAGTCGATTGCATCATCGCGATAGAAGAAGTTCTCGATATCTGTCGGATAGCCATTAAGCTTAAGATTCTCAATAGCCCAGTCAAGATATGTCGAGGACGCATCTACGGAGACAGTGGATACGGCACCTCCCTTTATAGCGTTGAGTGTTGCTGTCCCTGTGTAACAGAAAAGATTCAGGAAACGTTTTCCCTCCGCCTTTTCCTGTATCATCTTCCTTACAGGCCTGTGGTCGAGGAATACACCTGTATCGAGATAATCCTGGAAGTTCACCAGATACATCAATCCGTTCTCATGCACTATGTTGAATCGGTTTGATGTTGCAAGCCTGTTATACTGCGCGGCTCCCTTCTGGCTTCTGCGTTCCTTGATATAGATATTCTCAAGATCTATCCCTGTTGCTCTCTCGGTTGCAAACACGATTTCATTGAGTCTTTCTTCTGCCTTTTCTTTGTCGATGTAATCCGGAGCCGCATATTCGGAGAGATTAATCCATTTGCCTTCATATATGTCTATAGCTGCTGCGTACTCAGGGATATCAGCATCATAGATGCGATAGCATGTGACACCTTCTTTCTCCATTTCGTCCTTCAGCTTCTCGAGATTCTTCATAATCTTGCGATAGACAATCTCTGCACCCGCTGAAAGCGGAGATTCTAGCCTTATTCTCTTCTTCTCTTTCGCTTTTTCTATCAGAGCCTCACGTTCTTTGTCAGTGAAGATGATATAGTGGGCGGCCTGACAGAGGATTCCACCATTGTAGAGTGTGTTCGTCCTGTCAGGTTTCATATCGATATTCGTCAGAAGATCACTTGAACCTGTAAGTATTGTCGCTCGCCAGCCTTTGAAATATCTCTGCAGGACATCTCCGATTCCTGTATAAAGCCTGTCGATATCATCAACACGCATACGCTCCCCATAAGGAGGATCCGTGACGATATAACCGCTCTCGCCTGGGACATTTGCTTCTGTGAATGAAAGAAAATCCTTTTCCTTGAAATCAATGAGCCCATCGACTCCTGCGCGCTCTGCTGCTTCTTTTGCAATGCGGATAGCTTTTCCTGAGATATCAGAGGCATAGATTCTTATGTCTCTTTCATCGAGCGCTTTCTGCCGTTTTTCCTCAGCTTCACTTCTTAGTGTGTTCCAGAGTTCTTCATCAAATCCCGGAAGTGTCTGGAATGCATATGGTTTCTGCCGTATGAGTCCAGGCGCGATATCTGCAGCCATCAGGGCTGCCTCGATGGCAATCGTTCCAGAGCCACAGAACGGATCCATGAAGATGCCAGGATTGCCGTCGTTGACAGTCTTCTTCCATTCGCTGCGGGAAATGAGAGCTGCTGCAAGATGCTCTTTCAGAACAGCTTCAGTCTGGTCTTCTCTGTATCCTCTCTGATGAAGGGCTTCCCCCGAGAAGTCGATATACCACTTTACAGTGTCACCCTGCACGTGTACATGGAAAACGACATCTGGATTGTCTGTGTCAATATCTGGACGAAGTCCATCGCACTTTTCCTTGATATGGTCACAGATGCCGTCCTTGACACGCAGTGCAGCATAGTGATTGTTCCTTATCCATCTGCAGCTCTGTGTAGTGCATGTGACTTTCATCGTATGCTGGGGATCAATCCAGTCCTCCCATGGCAGGGAGAGAGTGGATTCATAGAGCTCTTCATCACTCTTTGTATCTTCATCGATATAAAGTGCCATCAGAAGTCTGGAAGCCACGCGTGAGTACAGACAGAATCTCATGCCTGTTTCCCATGTTCCCTCAAACTCCACTCCGGATTGTGTCTGCCGTACATCTTCAGAGCCTGCCTTTCTTGCTTCTTCAACGACAAGGTCTCCCTGATTAGCTGCGCATGCTGCAAAGAATATCATAAATCCTCCCTTAGAAGATTCTCTATCTCTGTCTTTGAGAATGAATAATTTGTACCACAGTTGAAACACTCCAGCGTGAGAGGGAATTCTCCATTGAGAACCTCCTTCTTCTCGTTCTCTGGCAGTGCTTTAAGATATGCCATGAAATGCTCTTTTGAGCATGGGCATGAGAAACCTGTGGGGATATGGGCAATATGCTGTGGCTTGTAAAGTGCGAATTCCTTTTCCCCGTATTCCTTTGCGCTCATCCCTGCAGCAAGTGCTTCCCCCAGAGGTGAAAGCGAGGCCGCTTTCTTCTGCAATGCTTCGAGCGTCTCTTCTTTGCAGCCGGGAAGTGCCTGGATGAAAAGTCCGCCGGCTCCCCAGACGCGTCCTGATTTATCAAAGCGGATAGACAGATAGAAAAGCGATGGTGTCTGCTCAGAATCCTGAAAGTACAGTGCAAGGTCTTTTGCGAGGTTGCCGTATTCCAGCATGACCTGCCCTGAGAATGGTGTCTTGCTACCTTCCAGTATCTTCGTGACAGTCAGGAATCCCGGTCCGAACAGCATGGAGGTATCAAGGGTCTCAAGCGGTTTCTTCAGTGGTATAGGATTATGAAGGAGGTATCCTCTTACAGCCCCTGAGGCCCATGCTTCTATGGACATGCCTCCGACAGGACCTCCGCATTCGATATCCAGCCGTATGCGGTCCTTGCCCTTGACTGTCGATGAAAGAAGTGCTCCTGCAATATATCCCTGACCGAGAATATACGTCTCGGCAAGTCCTGTCTGATGATTGGCTTTCATCTGGTTCACCATTGCCGTAGCAGATACCACAGAAAGCCTTATGCTTTCATCAGCCAAGAGAAAAACCTCCCTTCCATCTGGCGGAAGAGAGGCGATATGTTCTTTAAGTTCGCTGTCTTCAATAGCTCTGGAAATCATAGCTGTAGCTTATTTGACAGTAAACTGTTTTGCAAGTGCTTCGAATTCATCGCCTTCCAGAACTTCTTTCTCGAGAAGTGCCTGTGTGATCTTTTCCAGTGCCTCCCTGTTCTTTCGGAGATTGTTCAGCACGTGGGTGTACCGCTCATCGATAATTCTTTCAGTTTCGTTGTCAATGTATTGCTGTGTCGCTTCAGAGTATTCCCTGCCTCCTGAAACACCTTCGATTCCTGAGTTTGTTTTTGGCAGTGTCATATTCCTGAATTTCTCAGACATGCCATACTCTGTGATCATCTGACGCACTGTGTCGGACGCGCGGGATATATCGTTGCTGGCTCCTGTGGAGATGTCTGAAAATACAGTTTCTTCCGCGGCCCTTCCTCCGAGCATGACATCGACAGACCCCAGAAGTTCTGCCTCTGATAAAAGGAACCTGTCCTCTGTCGGATACTGCAGTGTGTAGCCAAGTGCCCCATAACCGCGTGGAATGATTGAAATCTTTGTGACAGGGGAAGAGCCTTCTGTCAGATATGCAGTCAGCGCGTGGCCTGTTTCATGGTATGCGACACGTATGCGTTCCTTCTCATCCAGCACACGGCTTTTCCGTTCAAGGCCTGCAATGGATTTCTCTATTGCTTCCTCGAAATCCTGCTGTGTCACAGCATCGTGTCCGAGCCTTACAGCCTGCAGCGCCGCTTCATTGGTGATGTTTGCAAGATCCGCGCCTGCTAGACCTGCCGACCCCTGTGCGATCTTTTTCAGATCCACGTCCGCAGCAATCTTCATTTTCTTTGTGTGAATCCTGAGTATTGCCTCACGGCCATTGAGATCAGGTTTATCGACAAGTACCTGACGGTCGAATCTGCCAGGCCTCAGAAGAGCAGGGTCCAGCACCTCTGCACGGTTTGTGGCTCCAAGAATGATTACACCTGTACGTGAATCGAAGCCATCCATTTCAACAAGAAGCTGGTTCAGCGTCTGTTCACGTTCATCATTGCCGCCTATTGATGCATCTGATCGTTTCCGTCCTATCGCGTCAATCTCGTCAATAAATATGATGCATGGACTCTTTTCCTTTGCCTGTTTGAAGAGATCCCGCACACGCGCCGCGCCCACGCCGACGAACATCTCTACAAAATCCGCACCGCTCATGCGGAAAAATGGTACACCAGCCTCACCGGCAACAGCTTTTGCAAGGAGAGTCTTGCCAGTTCCCGGCGGTCCTACAAGCAGTACTCCTTTTGGTATGCGGGCTCCCATGTCTGTATATCTTCCGGGGTTCTTGAGGAAGTCCACGACCTCAACAAGCTCAGCTTTAGCCTCATCTTCTCCTGCCACATCAGCAAAACGCACTCCCGTATCATTCTCTGCCACAAGTTTGCTCTTGTTCTGGCTGAACGACATTACTCCCTGTGCACCTCCTGCCATGCGCTTTGAAAGCCATGCATAGAAGATGAAGAAGATGAGAACCGGCAGCAGCATCGATACCAGATAGCTCAGCACAGATGGCTGGGCTGGTTCCGTCGCATAGTATTCAACACCTTTCTCATCAAGCAGCTGTATGAACGACGGATCGTCGATGCGATATGTCTGGTATGCGGTTATCGAGGAAGTATCAATTGTAGAAGGTATCTGGTGCGTTGCTGCAATCTCCTGCAGCTTTGTGATCGCATCCTTTTTGGTTATTCCATATCCGATATACTGATCGCCATCAAAGGCGACCTGCACAATCCTTCCTTCAGCCACATATTCTTTGAACTGGCTGTAGTCAATGCTGACAGCCTCATTCAGGTTTGAAGAGAAGAAGAGGTTATTGAAGATTATAATCAGAATGAAGGCGATGACGAAATACCAGATGGAGAATGTGAATTTCTTTCTGGAATTCCTGTTGCCGTCACCGGTATGCAATCCCGGTTCTTCTGTCTTTTTCTTATGTCTGTTTTCTGATGTCTCAAGCATCATGTCGCCGTGGTCATGTTCCATCTTTATTACCTTTGTATCCGTTATTTCAGTAAAGATAATATCAAAGAGGAGAAAAGGGATGGCGTGAAATATGGAGAATCGGTGGAGACGAAAAAAGCCTGAGCGAGTATAATATCGTCTATGGCAAGGACAGAAAGGGAACGCTGGACACCAGCGAAGAAAGAGATCTGGATTACTTCAGGTGCAGTTACGTTGCCTTTTATTCTTTTCCTTGTCTTTCTCGCTTTCATGACATCCCTTGTTGTTTCTTCCGAGAATCTGCAGCTTGAGAATGCTGTAGAGCGTGCATTCAGCGATGTTCTGGTTGCTCTTCAGCAAGGCGAGGAGTCCGTTCCTGTTACGATGCATGACAGGAATGTGCTTGGTTTCGGTTATTATACTCATACAGGCAGCCCTATCTATACATGGGGCAATGCGTATCGCATCCTGCCATTTTCAGCGTTCAATGATAACTCTGGTCTTTCAGATACCATGATTTCCTTTAATAAGGATACGGGCGTTATTGAATGCATGCGCTATGCACAGTCGATTACCTTCGATCTGGATAATATCTTCCGCCGTTCCGGTGATCTGCTTCTGGAGATGCCTGATATCATATATCTCTCATTTGATGCATCAAGTTTTATGGAACGCATCAGTGCTGTCCGCATAGTTGCAGCTCTGTCCATAGCCGCAGTCTTTGTCATTTACATCATTATCATGAAAATCCTGATTGATAACCGCAAGATCAGGGAGAAGATGAGAAAACAGGAGAATCTTGTCAGCCTTGGTGAAGCTGCACGCACGCTCACGCATGAGATAAAGAATCCTCTCTCAGCAATTGCCATCCAGCTGGCCATTCTCAAGCGTGAGGTCAGTGAGGATGTGCTTCCAGATGTGATGATCATCGATCAGGAGGCAGAACGCCTGAGAAAACTTACCAACAGAGTTTCTGAATTCCTGCGTAATCCTCTGGGGCAGCCAGAGGTATTGAATCTGATTGATGAGATTAATGCATTGCTGCCTGTTTTCCATGGTAATGTGAAGATGATTGATGCTGCCTGCGGTGAGGTACTTGTCCTTTTTGATAAAGACAAACTCCGGTCTGTGCTGGAGAATCTGATAAAGAATGCTGTGGAAGCATGTGAAGGGACTGATGTGGATGTGGAGGTTGAAGTGACGTTTTCTGACAGGAAATGCCATATATTTGTCCGCGACAGGGGGTGTGGCATCTCTGCAGAGGATCAGAAGCGCATATTCGATCCTTTCTTCACAACAAAGATCTATGGTTCAGGAATAGGGCTTTCAATCTGCTCGCAGTTTGTCAAGGCTGCAGGTGGTACACTCCGCCTTTATCCTAGAAGCGGGGGAGGAACTGTTGCAGAGGCTGTATTACCGCACTATACGGAATAAGAGGGAATATGAGAGTTTTAGTCTGTGATGACGAAGAGAATATCAGGAATCAGATGAAGCGCTTCCTTGGTATGGAAGGTATTGAGGCTGATACGGCTGAAAACGGGCTGGCGGCTGAGAGAATGCTGCGCCAGGCACATTATGAAGCAGTTATAATGGATCTGAAGATGCCCGGGCTTGGAGGAATGGATGTCCTGAAATGGATGCGTTCCGAGGGGTTCCGCACACCTGTGATCATGATCAGCGCTTATGGGGATATCACAGATGCGGTTACGGCGCTGAAGCAGGGAGCTCAGGATTATATCGTGAAGCCATTCAATCCTGAAGAGGTCGTGATACGTACCAAAAGCCTTGTTGAAGCTGAAGGACTCAGACGCTTTGCAGAGAATGAGAAGACAGAGGATGGTGGTTTTATCGGTGAAAGCCCTGAGGTGCAGTCCATTAAGCATATGATTGCAAAGATAGCTCCGACTCCAGCAACTGTTCTCATCACTGGCGAGTCAGGAACTGGGAAAGAAGTCGTTGCCAGGGAGATTCACAGACTTTCAAAGCTTTCAGGCGGTCCTTTCGTAGCTATAAATATCGGAGGAGTTCCTGAGAATCTCCTCGAGTCAGAGCTTTTTGGATACGAAAAAGGCGCATTCACTGGTGCAGGACAGAGAAAAACCGGTCTTTTTGAGCTGGCAGCGGGCGGTACTCTGTTTCTGGATGAAATCGGCGATATGCCTCTTACGCTGCAAGTGAAGCTTCTCAGAGTCATTCAGGAGAGAAGGATAATCCGCCTTGGAGGAACAGAGCCTACACCTATCAATGCGCGCATTATCGCCGCGACTAACAAGAATCTTGAGAAGATGGTAGCAGAGGACAAGTTCCGTGAGGATCTCTTCTACAGACTGAACGTCGTCCGTATCCACCTGCCGCCACTGCGTGAGCGCCGCAGCGATGTCCCGCTTCTCGCTGCTTATATTCTTGCCAGATACAACAGGCAGATGGGTACAAGAGTTACTGGATTCACACCAGAGGCACTGGATGTGCTTAAAAACCACAACTTCTATGGAAATGTCAGAGAGCTGGAGAATATCATTGAACGTGCAATGATATTCGCAGAGTCCGATACAATCGATTCGGATGATCTTGATCTGCGAACATCCTGTGTCTATCGCGATGGCGATGGAGAAAAGGAAAGCAATGGCTCTTCCTGCCTCACTCTCCGCGATGCAGAGAAAAAGACAATCATTCAGTCATTGCAGCGGTGGGAAGGGAACAGGACGCAGAGCGCTAGAGAGCTTGGGATATCAAGACGTACACTTATCAGCAAGATACAGGAATATGATATAGAACTGTAGCAGTTAATCTCTGAAAGGATTAGAATCATGCGAGGAGGATTATATGAAGAAGTTCATATTTAATATAACTGTTCTGCTTCTCGCACTCGCATCACTGAGTGCCGCTGATGTCTCTGTCGCCGCTCTTCGCGGTCCTACAGCAATGGGAATGGTGTACCTGATGAATGAAAGCGAGAATGGGGAAGTGAATGGAAACAGCTACACATTCCAGCTGGAAGGGGCTGCAGATGCGGTTGTTCCCCTTGTCGTCAAGGGCGATGTTGATATCGCAGCAATACCAGCTAATCTTGCTTCTGTGCTTTACGGACGCACAAATGGCAAGATTGAGGTTGTTGGCATCAATACTCTCGGTGTGCTTTATATCGTGGAAAACGGGGACACTGTTCATTCAGTGGAGGATCTTCGGGGCAGAACAATCTATTCAGCAGGAAAGGGTGCCACACCGGAATATGCCCTGCAGTATGTTCTCGCTTCAAACGGACTGAAAGTCGGAAAGGATGTATATATCGAATGGAAGAGTGAGCATGCAGAATGTGTTGCCGCGCTCAAGGCTGATCCAGAAGGGGTTGCAATGCTTCCGCAGCCATTTGCTACGACAGCGGTACTTTCCAATCCAGATATCCGCATCGCGCTTGATCTCAATGATATATGGGAAGAGAAAGTCGGATCCGTTCTTATCACTGGTGTGACTATCGCCCGCAAGGACTGGATAGATGATAATCCTGAGGCGCTTGCAGCATTCCTCGAAAGCTACAAGGAATCAGTGGACTATGCGAACAGCGATACAGCTGGTGCTGCCGCTCTGATTGGCAAGTATGGTATTGTCCCTGAGAAAGTTGCAAAGATCGCGCTTCCTTATTGCCAGGTGACACTTGTGACAGGTGAGGAGATGAAGACAGCTCTCTCTAACTACCTCTCGATTCTATATAGCCAGAATCCTCAGAGCACAGGAGGGCAGGTCCCTGACGATGGCTTCTATTACACAGGGGAATAAAGCACTTAAGGCCGGAGCAATCATGTTCTGGCTTATTATCTGGGAAGGAGCTTCTCTTCTGATTGGGGAGGAGCTCTTTCTGCCGTCTCCTGTCAGGACAATGGAATGTCTTGTCTCTCTTGTACCCCAGCAGGAGTTCTGGAGTGCTGTATTCTTCACACTCTGCCGTATCATACTCGGTTTTTGTTTGTCCCTTGCTTCAGCCTCGCTCATTGCTTCTCTTTCATACCGTTTCGTCTTTATTTCCATTCTTGCCGATCCACTTGTGAAAGCTGTGAGAGCAACGCCTGTCGCTTCGATTGTCATTCTTGTCCTTGTCTGGGTCAGAAGCCGTAATCTTTCCGTTGTGATATCATTCCTGATGGTTTTCCCTGTTGTTTACACAAATATTCTGGAAGGCCTCAGAAATACCGATGGTGACTTACTTGAGGCTGCCAGGATGTATCGCATGACAAAGTTTAAGAAAGTCCGATACGTATATCTGCCAGAGCTCTCTCCATATATACAGAGTGCCATCAGCACATCTCTTGGTCTTGCCTGGAAGAGCGGTATCGCTGCAGAGGTAATCGGCCTTCCGGATGGCTCGATAGGTGAGCGGGTGTATGAGGCCAAGATTTATCTTTCAACACCGGATTTGTTTGCCTGGACAGTCGTCATTATCGTCCTTGCATACCTTTTTGAGCGTCTTTTTCTCCTGCTGTCCTCCCGTCTTCTAAGGAGGGCTGAATCATGAAGGCTGTAATCATAGAGAAACGTTTCGGAGATAAGCTGATTTTCAGCAATAAGACGTTCCAGATTCCGGACAATTCAGCAACAGCTATTCTCGGCCCGTCCGGGTGTGGAAAGACTACACTTATGCGCATCCTCTCGGGCCTTGATGATGATTTTGCAGGAACTGTCCATCCACGGCCGCAGCATCCTGTCGTGCTTTTTCAGGAAGACAGGCTTTCTGAACGCATCTCAGTGCTTTCAAATCTCCTTGCCGTGACTGATGACAGGAAAAAGGCTGAGTATATGCTTTCTCATCTTTCATTGGAAGGCGAGGAAAGAAGCCATATACATGAGCTTTCAGGCGGTATGAAGCGCAGAGTTGCAATCGCGCGCTCTCTTCTTCTTGATTTCGATGTCCTGTTTCTCGATGAGCCTTTCAGAGGTCTTGATGATGCGATGAAAAGTGAGAGCGCCAGACTGATAATGGAAACTGCTAAGGGAAAAACCATCGTGCTTATTACACACGATGAAGAAGATTTGAAGCTGCTGGGTACAGAACACATAATAAGACTGGGGTAATCAGTATTTCATACAGCACATCATCGAGTGAAATATGATTTCAAGATTTCAGAAGACCGACTCAGTATATATTGATTTCCGGATGGACTGTAGTAAATTCGCTCAACTCAGTTGACCGCCCTCCATTAAAAAGGGCATCATCTGTATAAACGAGGTAATTATGGCACTTAACTGTGGTATAGTAGGACTTCCCAATGTAGGGAAATCAACGATATTCTCTGCAGTCACGTCAGCACCTGCTGAGGCTGCTAATTATCCATTCTGCACAATTGATCCAAATATTGGTATTGTTGCTGTTCCAGATAAGAGACTTGATGAGATATCACGTCTCATTCCATCGAAGAAGATAACACCCGCAACTGTTGAGTTCGTGGATATCGCAGGACTTGTGAAAGGTGCCTCTCAGGGGGAGGGCCTTGGCAACAGATTTCTTGCTTCTATCAGAGAAGTCGGTGTTATAGCTCACGTCGTCCGCTGTTTTGATAACCCAGATATTGTGCATGTGTCTAATCGTATAGACCCCGCCTCTGATATTGAGACTATCAATATTGAGCTTGCGCTTGCCGACCTTGAGACTGTGCAGAAACGTTATGACAAGACATCGAAACTTTCCAGACTCTCAAAGGAACAGCAGAAGGAGAACGAGAAGGTCCTGCCTGTGTATGAACGCCTCATAAAGTGTCTTGAAGAGGGAATCCCTGCCCGCACACTTGGATTGGATGAGGATGAGCAGGCACTTGTTTATGATCTCCATCTCATAACGCTTAAGCCTGTGATTTACGTATGCAATGTCGATGAGAATGGCATCACAGAAGACAATAGCTATGTAAGTATTGTGCGTGAGATTGCTTCTAAGGAGAATGCGCCTGTTGTTGTAATCTGTGGCAAGATTGAATCAGAGATCGCAGCTCTGGATACAGCTGAAGAGAGACAGGAGTTTCTGGAAGCATCCGGCCTCACTGAAAGCGGGCTTAATCCTCTCATCAGGGCAGCATATTCCGCACTTGGTCTCAGAACATTCTTCACTGCAGGACCTGATGAGGACAGAGCCTGGACATTCCGCGAAGGTTTCAAAGCTCCGCAATGTGCCGGTATTATTCATACTGATTTTGAGAAAGGCTTCATTAAAGCAGAGGTTTACAGCGTTGATGATCTTATCCAGTATGGCTCAGAAGCTCATGTAAAGGAAGCTGGGAAGCTGAGACTGGAAGGAAAGGATTACATCGTCCAGGACGGAGATATCGTCTTCTTCCGCTTCAATGTATAAGAGGAAATCTGCGTTGTGAGATGGCAAATACAGGGGGCTGTGCAAAGTATTTTGCCCCGGCAGCCCCTCATGTCTCTTAGGAGATCAAATCTGCATTCCGCTCTGGATGTTCTGCACATCACCGAGCTGCAGACCTGTGAGTTCCGCAATCTTTGAAAGCGTGAAAGACCCTTCCTTGATAAGATTCTTTGCAGTCTCCCTGCGGCTTGCCGCCGCACCTTCTTTCCTCCCGGTTCTGATTCCCTCATCCCTTCCTTCATTGTAGGTTTCCACGAATTCGTTTCCCATTCTCTCTATCCCTTCCTCTTTCTCCTTGAAATACCGCACCTTCCAGCTGAGCTCATTATAATGC
>CASDZV010000074.1 GCA_949285905.1 uncultured Spirochaetales bacterium
GGTATTGATATGGCTCTTGCTCCGGATTTCAAAGTTGGATTCGGTGGAGCAGGTTCAATTGGAGTCTTGTACGTATTCTGATTGCGGATCGGATCATTTTTCAGGGCTGTCCATTGAAATGAACCCTTCAAGTTGGACCAAAAACCAATTTGGAGGGTTTTTGTATGAAGATTAAAGAAGAAGATCTTAGACGAGAGTTGGAAGTTGCGCTGTCGAGAAAAGATAGCCAGCCAAGATGCTCTTCCCGGTTGGGAATGAGATTAAACAGATTCAAGCAGCTGCTGCGTAGAGCAAGGATTCATGGAATAGATGCAGTTCTCCACTCGAATATGGCAGGATCATATACAGATGAATTCAAGCTAACTGTGGTAAACTCTGTCATAAATGAATCACTCACGCTGGGATCAGCAGGTGCGCGATACAATCTTGCTGAATGCACCATTAAAGCATGGGTGAGAAAATATCAGGAAGGTGGCGAAGAAGCTCTTCTTGAAAATGGTAGAGGAAGGCCCCCAATGGGACGGAAGAAGAAACCACGTCTTGAGGATTATGAACCAGGTTCAATGGAATATCTGAAGCTGAAAGTTGAGCTTCTGGAGAGGGAGAACCTGCTGTTAAAAAAAGCATTGCCCTTAGTTCAGGAAAAGATAAGGAATCGCTCACGCGCAAAGAGCGGTACCAGCTCATCAGAGAACTAAGTGGCGAATTTCATCTATATGAGCTGGTTGCATTCTTCAATGTTCCAAAGAGTTCATATCTGAACTGGAAAGCGAAGCATATAGCAGATAGAGATGAATATCTGAAGACCAGGATAAAAGAGATATTCACATATCATAAAGGAAGATATGGATACAGAAGGATAACAGCCACACTGCATCAGGAAGGACTTATTGTGAACCATAAGAAGGTAAAAAGGCTGATGCGTGAACTCAATCTTTACCCGGTAACAGTCAAAAGAAGAAAGTATTCATCGTATAAAGGTGAAGTTGGCAGAACCGCTCCAAACAGACTCAAAAGGAGGTTTGATGTAAAGGAACCAGATAAGGTCTGGGCTACAGATGTGACTGAATTCACCACATGGGAAGGCAGGCTCTATCTGTCTCCGATAAAGGATCTGTGCACCGGAGAGATAATAAGCTACGACATCTCCCCGTCTCCGAACATGCCAATGGTAATGAAGATGCTTGATACGGCTCTCCAGAGCCATCCAGATCACAAGGGACTGATGATTCATTCTGACCAGGGATTCCAGTACCAGCATGCATTGTTTGTGAACCGCCTCAAGGAGAATGGCATTGTTCAGAGCATGTCCAGAAAAGGAAACTGCCTGGACAACAGCAAGATGGAGACGTTCTTCTCGACGCTGAAGAAGGAGATGTATTACGGACATGAAAAGGAGTTCAAGACAAGAGAGCAGCTCAGAGCCGCAATAGAGGAGTACATTGAGTATTACAACAGAGAAAGGATACAGATGAAATTAGGCTACCTTCCTCCATTGATTTTCAGAGAGAAGATAGCCTAATCTAAATTTCAGGTCCGACTTTGAGGGTTCACCTCACATCCTCAGAAGCCCCTCTTTTTCTGCAAGAATAAAAGCATCATTTGAAATATCATTAGCACAGACCATTCTCGACAATCCAAGGATATGATATGCGCCCATATAGGGTAACACTTTATGGAGGTGAAACCATAAAAGGTAACACTCTAAGCAACTGCCTCCAAAGAAGGTAACAGTACAATTTATAATCTCTATCCGTTCTGCTCCTCTGTCAATACCATTAGATAGGTGCCTTTTGGATTCTGCTTTCTGAACTCCACAGGGGAGAGGAATCCAAGTTTCCTCTTGGGCCTTCTGTTATTGTAATAATCGATGAATTCAATGACCGCGGATTTAAGCTGAGCAACAGGAATCCTGCGATCCTTGACTCTCGTTTTGCCGAATCTGCAGTAGAGTGCCTCCGTCTTTATAATTCCATTCAGAGACTCTATGGCCGCATTGTCATAGCAGATTGCGGTACGCCCTGTGCTGAGCCTGAGTCCGAATCCTTCTGCGATGCTCCTGTATTCAGCAGACATATAGGAAGAACCAAGATCCGTATGCAGTATGACGCCATCAAGATTCTGGAATCCTTCATGCAGTTTTTTCACGGTCTCTATGCACAGAGCCGAATCAGGGGATGATGATATGGCGTAGGCAAGGATCTCACCATTGTACATGTCCTCAATCGTATTCAGGTACAGAGTGCCATCGCAGCCTGTGAGATATGTTATATCCTCTACCAGTTTCTGCAGTGGGGCCATTGCGAAGAACCTCCGCTTCACAAGGTCAGCAGGTACATTCCCCTTCATGGTTCTCCGTGCTGCATAGACTTCCTTCCTGAACTTCATCCTCCGGACCTGGGACTGGAGATCGTTATCCCTCATGATCTCTCGTATCCTCTTGCTGTTTATATGCTTGCCAAGTCTGTCAGATACAATCCTCGTCATCGGACGATAGCCTATGCCAGAGGCATGGGATTCCTGTTCTTCCCGTATTATGCCGGCAATGGCATCATTCTCCGTGTCCTGCCCCACACGCTTCAGATAGGCATAATAGCTCTTCCTTGACACATCTGCGATCGAACAGAGAAGGCGGATATTGCCTATTCCTTTTTTCCTTGCTCCTGAGATTGCTTCATACTTTCTTTTTTTTTCAGCTTCTCCGGTTCATAGCCAAGGCTTTCCAGCAAGCTCTCAAGATAGGCATTCTTTGCCTTCAGGTATTCATTCTCCCGCTTTAAGGCTCGCTCCTCTTTCTTGTCCATATCCGTATTTTCATATTCAGCCTGCTTATGTTCAACACCATAGGAGGACTGCATAACCCTTGCCTGCATCGTCCTGGCAGATTTCTCGCTGCCCTGGGCACGATAGGCTGCGAGAATCCTTGGCTTTGCCTTTTTCCATGTCCTGATCGTGCTGATATTCACATCCGCTGTCGCTGCCGCTTCTGCGTCGCTGAGCCCTTCTTCCTCCATCGCTATGAGAATCTCGGCCTTTTCCTTAAGTGTGAATGACTGCCGGGGAAGAGGTCCTCCTGCTTCGAGCCTCCATCGCCGAATCGTATAGCGGCTGATTTCGTATTTCTGGACAGCCTCATTGATCGTCATTCCACATTCCAGCTCATGAAGAACTTCATGCCGTTCTTCCTTTGTGTGATGCCTCATTTCCTGCTCCTTCCTGTAACCTTCTAGAAAGAAGCTGCAAATGTGTTACCTTTTGGGGGCGCAGATCAATTGAGCTGATAGCATCCTCTTCAGCTGCAGCCCGGGATGAGCCAGTGCCTGTCGCCGCGATATAAAGTGACTGGTCATAAACTGAATATGGATTTACAACCCACTCCGGCATATCTGATGCCGGAAGCGGGTTAGCTATCATAAAGATAGCAACAAGAAAAGTTATCAGAATGCGCATGCTGCAAATACTATGTTTGGCATTCCAGCTCTTACATCAACACCAGTGAATGTCTTTGTCGAAACAAGATTGTTTCCAGCATAGAACTCAACTGTGAAGTCATAAGTGCCAGGAGCCATCGTAAGGCCAC
>CASDZV010000075.1 GCA_949285905.1 uncultured Spirochaetales bacterium
CCTGTCAGGACTGTTTAACCATGTACCGCAGAGCGGCGGACTAGGACGACATCCGCCGGTGCCTATGCATTCGCCGGCAACGTAGTTCAGAGACTGAAAGCCTCGTCACTAAGGCTAGTCAAGCAAGGCTCTTGCAAGCCTGCGGGTTTATCCCGTCAGGTTCTTGACTTTCCAGCCTTCCTTTTCAGGGCTTCGAGTTCTTTCCCAACCCCTTTCTCAAGATTATTTTCTTCTTCCATCCTGTCAAGCTGTTTTTACATTTCAGTGAAGCGGAAAAGCAACAGAAGAGAGATTCAATGAGATGTTTTCTGGCAGATTTCATTTCCGGTCCTTTCGTCCCAGCTTTCCGTGAGTGTGGACAATATGCCAGCCTCATAGCTCTCTTTTCGCGTCCGGTCGGTTGAATCGCTTCCCACGCTCAGATAGAATCATCATATGGACCTATATATGGTTGCAACCCCGATAGGGAATATGGAGGATATCACATACAGGGCAGTGAGAGTGCTCGGCTCTGTAGATGTCATCGCATGCGAAGATACGCGTCATACAATGCAGCTGCTGTCGCATTATGGCATAAAGAAACGTCTTATAGCTTGTCATGCCCATAATGAGAAAGAGAGTGCAAAAGGTATCCTTGAGCTTCTTGATAGTGGAATGAATGTTGCATACTGCTCAGATGCAGGCACCCCCGGTGTTTCCGATCCCGGAGCAAGGCTTGTGGAGTACATACGCGCTTCCGCCCGTCATCGAATCATCCCGGTTCCTGGGGCATCTGCTGTCATCACGCTTGTTTCGGCTGCAGGGAATATCGGTAAGAGTTTTACATTCGAGGGTTTCCTTTCCCCGAAGAAAGGCCGCAGGACGGCAAGGCTGGAAGCACTCTTCGCTTCAGGTTCAGCTTTTGTTATCTACGAGTCTCCGTTCCGGATTCTCAAGACGCTTGAGGATATCAGGAGTGTCTCACCGCACTGCCGCATTGTCGCAGGCCGGGAACTTACAAAAGCTTTTGAGGAGATTCTTGCCGGATGTGTCGATGATGTCATAGCTATGCTGAAAGCCAAGGACAAGATCAAGGGAGAGTTTGCGGTCATAGTGGTCCCTGAGGTCAATGATGATAACACTGAAGAAGATCAGGACTCTTAAACCCAGAGTGCAGCTAAGGAAGGCTGCAGACGTTTTCCATGAAGCAAACACAGAAGAAGTTGAGGATGAATATCTTTCAGCGGTGCTGGATATAATTCTCTCTTCCGATCTCGTTGATGACGAGAACGGCGAGAAGCTGAAACGTTTCTTCCAGAAGGGAAGGGGAATCGGCTATGAGGATATTTATTATCATGTGCTCTCAATCCTCGGGGACAGTCCCTCGGATTGGGACAAACGTACAGAGGATGGTGATGTGGACTGGTCTCAGCGCCTTGTGCTTCCCCATATGCTTTTCCTCGATCATCTCCGTTCCCCATATAATGTCGGCGCGATTTTCCGCAATGCAGAGGCTTTCGGAGTCAGTGATGTCATCCTGGCTCCCGGAACGGCCTCCCCAGAGCATCCCCGCGCTCAGCGTACATCGCGTGATACTGTAAATGCCATTCCATGGAGGGAAGGAGAGCTGGACAGTATTCCAGATGGATACACTGTCTTCGCTCTCGAACTCGGAGGCACGGATGTGCGGGATTTCCAGTTTCCTGAAAAGGGCGTTTGCATCATCGGCTCTGAAGAGACAGGTGTCACAAGGGAAGGACGGGAGATGGCGCTTTCATCCGGTGGTATTGTCTCTGTTCCCCAGTTTGGCGCCAAGGGTTCGATCAATGTCGCATCAGCTGCGGCTATCCTCCTTTATAAATGGATGGAGAGCAAGCGCTGATCAGCCTTTCTCCTGGCTGTAGCGGCAGAGATTCCTAAGTCCATCTTCCACTCTTCTGTTGAATGAAGCGGGAGGAAAATTCCCTTTCTTGTAGCGCTCACCGCTCTTCATGCCTGAGAGAAGCTCTATCCCCTCATCCACGCTCGATATAGCCCAGATATGGAACATGCCATTATTGATAGCTTCCTCAATGGTTCTTGGGAGGATTAATGATGATATATTCTGTTTCGGCAGCATCACGCCTTGTGTCCCTGTAAGGCCCGATACAGAGCAGGCATTGAAAAATCCCTGGATTTTCTCGTTGATTCCACCGACAACCTGAAGTGCGCCCATCTGGCTTACAGAGCCTGTCACTGCGATATCCTGCCTGAGGGGCACATCCGCGATAGCGGAAAGGAGCGCATAGAGCTCACCCAATGATGCACTGTCTCCGTCAACTTCAGCATAGCTTTGCTCAAAACAGATTCCTGCATATAGTGAAAGAGGGAATGTCTGCGCATAGCGGTGTCTGAGATATCCTTCAAGAATAAGAAGACCTTTGTCGTGTATTCCTCCCGAGAGTCCTGCTTCGTGCTCGATATTCACAATACCTTCATTTCCCGGAGAAACTGTTGCGGAGATTACAGCAGGAGTTCCGAATGATGATACGCCCCTGTCCATGACCGCAAGGCCGTTGACTATCCCGACCTTGGAGCCTGAGAGCGCTATTACCATGTTACCGCTCCGTATCTCTTCATTGATATTCTCTTCAGAGAGGGAGGCATGCCAGTCGCGCTTGTACAGCACTTCCTCAACGTCAGATCTCTCGATACCTCGCTTTCCTTTGCTCAGAGCATGAAGGTTTGCTTCTTCCAGAAGGTCACCGAGCAGTGAGAGGTTTGTTGTCAGCTTTCCCCTGTCTTCTGCAAGCCAGGAAGAATAACGGAGTATTTCCGCATAAGCGCTGTCATCCGCGTCAAGGAATTGCTTCCCAGCGGCTTTCAGATACCTGACTGTTCCTGCCATGTTCTCTTCCGTGCGTGGCATCGTATAGTCGAATTCTGGAGCGATACGGAAATAACGGATGAACTTGTCATCTTTTTCAATGAGATGGTTATATGTCTCCTCTGTTCCGATGAGAATGATCTTTGTGAGAAGCGGAATCGGCATTGGGCGGATAGTGCTCACCATCTCTCCAGGTACCTGGGAAGATGAGAGCGAGCGCTGTGTCATCTCCAGATACCGTCTGAGCGTCTTCCACAGCGACTCATCCCCTGTGATTTCCTCAGCGTTCATGATGAGAAAACCTCCCGCGGCTCTCTGGTACGAGCCTATCTCAATTGACAAGTGCGGAGGACAATCCTTCTTTACAAGTCCGAAGAGGGATTCGTGTGATGGATGAGTTTCTATGATTATTGGCCGTTTCCTGTCTTTCCTTCTGTCTATGACAATATTCATCTCATATGCTTCTGGAGTCTTCTCATACGGAGGGAGCGATGATATGAATGCTGCGAGGTCAGGTGTGTCCCAGCGCTTCTTGATCTCCTCTTCTGCCATTCTGCCTTCGCCGAATGCAAAGAGGTCGCTCTGAAAAGCACTGGCTTTTCCGCCTGGGAACATCATAAGGCGGATATTCTGTCCATTGCCTGACCATACATAGGCAGCATCGGAGAGCATTTCAGGCTTCAGAGGAAGAGTGTCGAGTGCTTCCAGAACGGCTGTAAGTCTCCCCGATCCGTCATCTCCTGAGAGAAAAATATTATATCCTACGCGATCTATGGAAAGGCCGAGGCGGAGGAGGCTGAGCGCCTTTTCCTGTCCGATAATGGCAGTTCCCGGCTCAATTGATGCAAATGAGAAAGAAGGTGCGCTGAGCTTGAGCTCTGCTGTATTGAGTTCCCTTATCATTCAGTCAGTATAGCAGATATCTGCTGCTTTGTATCTGTGGATGCAGTGCAACTAAACAGATTATACTTCCAGTATGTTTGTGAAAGAATATACGGAGAATCTCTATAAGAGACTGATGATAGATCAATTCCCTTTTGATTTCTCTCTTAACGGTGTGCAGATCGGTGCGCCTGACAGAGAGCTGAAGAAAGCAGCATTTGCAGTTGATGCCTCATTCGATACAATCGATCAGGCTGCTTCAGCTGGTGCGGATATTCTTGTTGTTCACCATGGTCTTTTCTGGGGATCCCCGATAGCAATTACTGACAGCCATTACAGAAGGGTGAAGAGAGCTATCGACAGCGGGCTGACGCTATTTGCAGTGCACCTTCCCCTCGACGCTCATCCGATGTACGGCAACAATGCCCAGATGGCTCTCACGCTTGGTATGACAGAGTTTGATCCTTTCGGGACATACAAGGGTGTCAAAATCGGGTTCAAAGGACATCTGCCTTTCCCTATGACTATCCCTGAGATTGCAAGACTCCTTGGTTTTTCCAGTGACACCGGCATGCAGGTGATTAAATTCGGTGTCGATATGATTGATACTGTCGGAATCATCTCAGGAGGCGGTGGGGATGATGTCGGCCAGGCTATAAGTGAAGGGCTTGATCTCTTCATTACAGGGACAGCGCCGCATGAGATTTTCCATACAGTGAAAGAAAGCGGCATGAATCTTCTCTCTGGCGGACATTACAGGAGCGAGGTCTTCGGCGTGAAAGCTCTGATGAGACTAACGGAGAAGGAGTTCGGCGTGGAGTCATTCTTCATCGATGCGGAGACAGGACTTTGAAAGGAAAGCGTTATCTGCCATTCCTGCTCTCTGCAGCAGTAATCATCATTGACCAGATATCAAAGGCGGTTATCGTTCACTATATTCCGGAAGGAAGTGTAGCGGTAAGGCTTTTCAATGATTTCTTGTGGATATGTCATGTGCGCAACGATGCTGTCGCTTTCTCCATGGGCGATAGCCTGCCTGTGGCTTTGAAGTATATATTCTTTGTCTGTTTACCGCTTCTGCTGATGATTCTTCTCTCCTGGGCGATAACATCCAGGCGTTTTGAACATGAAATCTCAGCAAGTGAGCGCTGGTGTCTTGCAGGAATAGTCGGAGGCGGGGTGGGCAATCTCATTGACAGGATTTTCCGCTCCCTTCGCGTTGTCGACTGGATCTCAACTAATAATTACGGCTGGTTCGGGATGGAACGTTTCCCGACATATAACGTGGCAGATGCGGCTGTTGTCATTTCTGTGCTCTGCCTTGTACTTATAGTTATATTTTCTGGTAGGAGGAAACACCTTGAATAAAAAAGGAAAGACTGTTGTTTTCATGCTTATTGCAACGCTGGGGAATCTTGTGCTCCTTGCGTTCTTCTTCTTGCTTTTGTTTGTCATTCTCTTCGGACTGCTGCCTTCGGTGATTCCGTCAGTCATGGAGTCTCCTATAATGAGCTTCGTGCTTCCACTTCTCTGGCTTGGAGGTTCTGTAGTGCTGTCATTCATCATCTACTCGAAGATAATCAAGTGGGCAACAGTCAAATTCGATCTCGAAGACAAACTTGATCCGATCTTCACTCCAAAGAAGAACAGAAGACCGAGAGGAGAATGAGCTTTGCGCTTTGTTCCTCTCCGGCAGCTTGATGATATCTACTGGTATTCATTCAACGATGAGCCAATAGCGACTGGAAATCCTTATATAACACCAAGGCTTTCCAATCCTTCTTTTCTGCTGCCTGATGAATCGCCGGATGCGCTCTGGCATCTCTTCGCCAATACATGGAAAGGCATAGAGCATTACACATCCACTTCAGGACTGGAGTGGAAGAGAGAGCATATTGTCTTTCTCTGTGCCTCGGCCCCTTCGATATATAAGGAAGGGAGCTTGTATTACATGCTTTTCGAGACACATTCGCGGTTCTCTAGATCTAAGCATGACAGCTCTGATTCTTCCCGTATCATGCTATCAAGCTCATCCGATCTTGCTCTCTGGTCAAAGCCGAGGAAGATACTAGACAGCGCGGATGTCAGCTCTTCTTCATGGAGAGGCAGCCGTCGCCGTGTCTACAGTCCTCAGCTGATACAATGGGAAGGCAAGTACCGTCTTTATTTCGGTGCAGGCAGTGCCCGGATGTATGATACAGGAGATGCTGCAGCTGCGGAGCTGATGATGGCTGAGTCATACTATATTGAGGGACCTTATGACGTCTCTTCACAGCCTGTGATGAAGCCTGAACCCGATGGAAAATACAGAAATCTTGCCACAGGGCATGTGAGGATCATTCCCTGCTCTGATGCTGTCGCGGCTGTGAACTGTACGCGATACTATGACGCCGATGATAAGCGCTCGCGTTCTGTGATGCTGCTTTCCCGTAGCGATGATGGTATTAATTTTACAGATGAGACAGTCATGCAGTTCTCCCCTGATACTGGCTGGGCAGCGGGAGCTATGACAGCATGTGATCTCAGGTACAAGGAGAATGAAGGAACCTGGTACTGCTATTACTCAGCAGATGGTTATCCTGATTCAAAACTTCACTTTAAACGTGAATCGCTGGGGCTTCTTCTCGGGAGGAAGCAATGATTGATCTGCATTCTGATACAATCTATCAGATATGGCGTCGAGGAGAAATCAACCTCCTCAGTAATGACCTTTCCATTGACAGGAAACGCCTTGAGGATGGGGGAGTCATGGGGCAGTGCTTTGCTCTTTTTGTTCCTATGTATACCCATCTTCCAGAGGAGCACAGAGGGAAGTCTCCATGGATGATTCTCGAAGAGCTTCATGATGTCTTTTTGCGTGAACTAGAGCGTACAGGTATCCCTCGGATGGAAAAAGCCGATAATCTTGAAGACGGTACTGTCCATGCCATTCTTACAACCGAGGAAGGTGCTGCGATAGAAGGAGATATCTCCAGACTTGCAGTTCTTGCATCATGGCAAGTGAAAATCTTCGGTCTTACGTGGAACTGGGAGAATGAGCTTGGGTATCCTAAATCAGAAGATCCTGAAGTGATGTCAAAAGGCTTGAAGGAGAAAGGCATTGAGGCTGTGGAGGAGTGTGCGAGGCTTGGTATTCTTGTGGATGTCTCTCATCTCAGTGATGGCGGTTTTTATGATGTTGCCAGGCATGTTAAAGGGCCGTTTGTTGCTACGCACTCCAATTGCAGGAGTGTGACAGGGGTTTCACGCAATCTGACAGATGATATGCTCCGCACGCTTGCAGACTGTGGCGGTGTCGCAGGTCTCAACCTCTGTCCTTCATTCCTTTCAGAGGGAACTGCTGCATCTGATGAGAACGGTGTCAGCCGTATCTCTGATATGGTTCGTCATATAGAGCATGCATATCGGACAGCAGGCGAGGAGGTACTTGCTATCGGAACGGATTTTGATGGTATCAGCGGGCATCTTGAGATTCCTTCACCTGACAAGTTCCATCTTCTCCGGGAGGCATTGGAAAAACGTGGCATGAAACCTTCCGTTCTTGATAAAATGTGGTATAAGAATGCAAAGAGAGTTTTCCTCTCTCAGGAGGTGTAGTTATGAAGAAGCTCGCTGCAATACTTCTTGTCGGTATTGTTTCAATGGGTGCTGTTTTCGCCAGCGTTGATATGAAACTTGCCCTTGGCGGACAGTCGAATGGTGAGATCCAGGTCACCAAGGATAATACGCAGTTTGACTTCCTTGTTAACGCAGAGTTCGATATGGAATTCAGCAGGGGACATGGAATGCTTGTCGGTATGGAACTTACAAAGCAGGACATTGCTCTCAGTGTCGGTTATGCATTTCAGACAGATATAAGCAGCTCATGCGACTTCATCCTCGGGGCAGGTGCGACAGTTGTTATCAGCGAACCCGCAGAGCTTAACTACTTCTTAACTGCAGATTTTGATTTCAATGTCTCTCAGAGCATGTTTGTCAGAGTCGGTACAGGAATCCTTCTCAATATGGGTGAACTTGGAGAGAATTACGGGAAGAGATGGTCTATCCAGATACCGCTTCCTGCACTGGCAATCGGCTGGCAGTTCTGATTTCTTGAAATAATAACGCATTGCTGATATATTCCAATGCGTTAATGGGGCCGTAGCTCATCTGGTAGAGCGTCAGGTTCGCAATCTGAAAGTGGCGAGTTCGAGTCTCGTCGGCTCCAATCAGTTTTCTCAGTTGGTGTTTGTCAATCGACAACTCTTCTCGTTACAATCGCGGGTTCTGAGGGCGGGAAGGATTTGTTTTTTTTTGACTCTGGAATCGACAACTTTCTCGTTATCCTTCTTCGATTCTCATTAGTGTTTTGGGTTCTGCTCGACGATTTGGGAAGTGGCGACGAGACGCTGCAGAAATACATAGAGAATCAGGGCTGATTTGCAGCTATTCACATGACTACATTGATATCTCGCTGCATTTTTGTGTATCGGGATTTTCTACATGTCCCCCGAGTTTACTCAATCGATTGAGATAATTAACTTAAGTTGTTGAGTAAATTATCATGTTCTGCAATATTATGTTTCAGCTCGAAATCCAGCTTGTATGCTTCTGCATCATTTTTCTTCTTTTTGTTTCATTCTTTTCAGGTTTCTGTCTGCATGGTAATATGTTCCTAGAGGAAAATTCTTATGCACAGAAGTAATACCCCCCCCCTATGCCGGATTTTATCCTGCATTTTATTTTTTAGTATAGTTTTGCTTGTGGTAGCATGTGGTGAAATCGGAGTAGATTTGCCATATGTCTCTACAGATCGGACAATTGAGGCAGAAGTTTTCATTCCTGAAGATGTTGATTCCCCTGAAACAGTCATAGACTGGGGTGATTCCGGCCCTTTGAAACTGCCAGTCGGTCAGACAGTGAATTCTCTTCCTTCACCTGTAATCAAGTCACCAAACAAGAACATGGGCTTCAAAGGCTGGTATTTGGCTCCAGGTGGCGAGGCAGAAGACAAGGTTGTTTTTCCTTTTACTGTCACCGAGGAGACAAAACTCTACGCCTGCTTCGATGAGCAATATGCAATAGTGCAGAGCATTCCAGATGTGAATGGATACGAAGTGCCATGGACTCCTGATGAAGTCAGGATTTTCAGGAATGAAGAGCTCAAAGCGGAAAATCTGGGAACACCAGAGGCAACAGGCTTTGATTTTCTGGGCTGGTTCACAGATCCAGATATGACAGAGGAAGCTGCATTCCCGATTCAGATAACTCAGAGCATTACACTGTATGCCAAGTTCGAACGCACAAAAGTCAGTGTCACTTATGAGTATATTCTCAATCCTGCATCAGATGATGTGATTCCTTCTCCAATGCCAGAGAACGGAAAAGTTGAACCTGACACGATGATTCAGGTACCTTCAGATCCAGTAGCTGCCGGATATGATTTTGTCGCGTGGTATCTTGATCCGGATCTCACAGAAAGGATGACAGGAGGGGTGAAGGCGGAGGGAACAGAACTCCATCTCTATGCTTATTTTGTTGAGCATGAGGTCGCGATGACTGAAGGACCTGAAGGTGAGGCTGTTATTCCGATTACTTATACAGCTGATGTCTCGGACCCTGATGATGTACATTATGTAGTCTCGTCTATCGATGATGGAGAGGACCTTCTGTATATCATCAATGATATCAACGGGTATCCCGTAGATATAGCATATGGTGCTGCAGTAGGAAGGGAGTTCAACGGAGATGCGGATGTGACTGTAAGAAATATCGGATCGCAGGCATTCGAAAACACTGAATTCATAAATGCAGAAAAATTAGCATCGGAAAACCATTCATATAGCTTCACCATAGTGCGAGATAAGAACGGAAACGGTGGAAACTTAGAGTTGGGAGCTTTTTCAAATGCGACTTTCTCTAAAGATGCTTCTGGAGGACTTATAACATTTTCGATCAATCAGAGGACAGAGAAAGATGATGGTGTTCTTGGTGAAGTACGTGAGAATGCCCTTGGAATGGTAGTCATTGGTGATACCAAGGCAAGTGCTGAAATCACAATGAACCTTGGAACAGTCATTGATACAGGCTTGTACAGTTTTTTCATCGGGCAGGAGTCTGAAAGTAAATATATCAATGCATCTATCAAAATCCAGAAGCTTAAAACCGGAGCATGTGATGCCGAAACTTCTTTTTTCGAAGGTTTTAAAGGTGGAGAGGGAAACCTGACTCTGACTATTACAGAAGGGGAAGCAAATTCTCTGGATAGTGCAAAATTCGGAGAAGGTGCTGAGATATCAGATGAATGTGCAGTGAACATTGAGATTATCGGACCTGCAGCTGCATACCAGGGTTCTGCCTATTTTACTCCGTCTTATATCAAGAATCTGGCGCAAAGCGGCGAACTCATTATTGATGAATGCACATCATTCATAGTCAATGGTACAGAGATCCTGCCTCTGTACTGATAAGAATCAAATATTTCTCCTGTTCTGTGGCAATCGGGACAGGAGAAGCCTTCCGTCACTTGTTCTTCCTTGAGTGGAAAAATCGTCCGCATTTGTGTTCTTCATCCGATTATTGGTCTAATTCCTTGCAATATAAGCGTTGGTGAAATATCATGACCTGGAGGTGATGATGAAAAAGATATCAACTTCAGGAGGTGCTTCCCTCCTTTCCTTTTTTCTTCTGCTTCTCTTTTCCTGTTCTCCTGTGTCATATGGAGAACTGACAGCTCCAGAGGAGACTGTGGATGAGAATTTCGCAGAAGAGGCAAGTGCGACATGGAATGAGGATCAGATGACTATTCTCTTCCCTGCAGTTTCATGGGCAAGAACTTATGGTTACTCATTCAGCGATGATGATCCTATTGCCGGACGCACTGTATTTCATGAGGATGATGGCAGTTACACAATGATAATCCGTGCATTGCCGGATCCTGTAAATGATGAGTATTCTGTCACGCTTTACGCAACTTCGAATAATGATGGTTCTGGAAACTGGAGGGAACTTTGTACTATCGAGAATGTTGAACATGCACGGGCAGACATCGACAGCTTCGCCCCTGATGCATACATCTCAGAGCGCAAAGAGGACTCAGTTGTCATACATGTGACTAATGATCCTGCGGATATGGTCTATAAAGTCATATTCTCAGATGGTAAGGAAACTGCAGAGTTTGATGATGCTGTATTCACTGTCACTGGCATTGGACGAGGGGAGACAGCGCTTGAGGTAGTGCACCGCTATGCTGATGAGACTGAGTATGGACGTTTCGGTGCAGAACTTACCGTTCCAGCCTTCGAAATGGAAGCTGCAATGTCTCTTGAAGTCCAGGGGAGCAGCCTTCGCCTCTCTGGCCTCCCATCCGGTTACACTGCGGTCTCGATTGTGAATACGGATACTGGCAGTGTTCTCGCCACAGCATCAAATGCAGGAAGTACCATCACATTCTCCTCCTTTGAAGGTTTTGATTCCGGTCTTTTCCGGGCTGAGGCCACGAATGGAAAAAGAAAGGTTATAAGCAACACTGTTGCTTTCACAGCACCTGTAACTGTCAGTGAAACAGATGTCATGAGACAGCATTACAAGGTGACAATCCCTGTCGTGGAAGGTATCGATACATCATTATTCTCTGCTGAGATCATCGGTGCGCCTCAGGCCAGACTTCAGGTTGTTTTGAATGAGGAAGGAAACGAGGCGGATCTCATTGTCTCAAATCTCTCAAGCGATACGGCATATAGCAATGGCTATATTCTCGTAGATGATCATGCAATCATAACAATCCCTGAATTCCGGACAGATAGCTTTGAAGGTACGTATGCGTATAGGAGCACTGTGCATTCTGATAAATCCATGGATGCCTTCATTGTTGAAGTACGTCTCGCTCCTGCAAGCCCTACATCAAAGTATTACTTCTATGCATCTCCAGAGGATCCGTTCAATACCGAGAAGCGTGATGACATGAGAATCTCACCGCTCAGGGATGAAGGAGAGCCTGGTTATGGCAGTGCAATCAAGTATGATGGCAATACAGATTATCAGAGGACATATCGCTGGAATAACGAGAAATGGAATACCAGTCCATTTGACCCTTCAACATGGCAGGTTGAATCATATATAGCGGAAGCTGACAGCTATGAAGCAAATGTCAGATCAGTGACATCTTTGGCTACAGCAGTCACGACATCGAAGTATGACTTGACAGAAGACAGTGAAGGCAATGCGATGATAGTATTCTTCAACAAAATTACTGGTGGAGACAATTATGCTATTGCAGCTGGTAATGCCTTTATAAGGCAGAACAGTTCTCCTGATGTAGAGAAGTATGGAGAAGATGATGCTGCGTATACATTTGAGCTGAAGCTGGAGGAGGGTGTATGAAAAAGATAATTGCGCTATGTCTGGTTGCTGTTCTGACATCATCGCTCTTTGCTGCAGTTATTCCTGCTCCAAGCGTCAGGGAACAAAAGTCTTGGGTGCAGCATCCCGGGCTTCTTGCATATACAGAAGGTGAGACGAAGTTTTCCATTAAGGCAGGTTTCGGCAGTGATTATTCCGGACTCCGGTTCATGGCGGATCCAGTAGGAACGCTGCAGAAAGCCGCTTCTTACCTGCAGTCCACGCTTTACAACAGCAGTGATCAGTATCTTGCAGAGCATTATAACAGTATCGCGAATGCTCTTTCATTTGATCCGGGATTCCCGAAAGCAGGAAATACAGATGAGGAGACAGCATACTTTATCCGTGAGTACTTCAAGGATGGTGGTCGCTTTGATTCGCTTAATGATGCGAACAAGGCAAGAGCTGCAGTAGGTGCACTCAGATACAATGCAGTGACATATCCTTATTCCATTCTCCGCGGTGGCCTTACCCTTGATCTTGCAATGGAGGGAGGAGAGGTAAAGAACGGACTTGGCTGGAACTGGAATGTGACATTCTTCTTCGATGGAGCGACATCGCTCTTTCCTCAGATGACAGCAAAGGACAAGTATGCGCTCTCAGGCGATGGATACTACAGGTACGGCAATGAGTTCGGACTCGCAGCTGGTGGGGATATAGGATATGGTACATACCTTTATGAGGATAAAATCGCAGTAGGCTTCTCAGCCAGCCCGCAGATATTCTTCCGCTCAGGCTTTCACAATGAGGACTATCTTGATGGACGTTTGAACGGTACTCCGCTGAGCCTTCTTGCATCTAATATCTTCTATCTTGGAGCCGGGATTGACCTCAACCTCGGTGCACTCTATAGATTTAATGAGAACATAGCGCTCTCATTGGATTTCCGTCACATCCCATCGCTGCAGACATACTGGTATTTCAAGGCTGAGGATTTCGTGGATGCATTTGAATTCCATCATGACAACAATTTCTATTTTGAGCCTTTTGATATCACGCTTACAGCCATTTTTGATTATGGCCGTGTCCGTGGAGATTTTGGAATCAGGAATGTTATCGACCAGCTCATCGTTGAGGATCTCATCAACGGCTATAGCTTTGATTACTGGACGCTTTTCCAGTTCCATGTTGAGTATGATCTAAATGATTCCCTGATGCTTTATCTTGAGTATGCACGCCGTATGCTTTCCTTCGGCGTGCAGACAGGAGGCTTCACTGCAGAGCTCTCAACGCCTCTGGACAGACTTGGCTTCGCTGTCAGCATCGGCTACGAATTCTAAAAATAATTCTCCATCCTTTCCGGCATTACTGCCGCCCTTAGGATGGAGTTTTCTTTCTTCAGACATTTACCAGATGCCTTTCAAAAGCGAGACATCGACTGAAGCAGTGGGTTATCTTCCCATCTTTCGCTGGAATGAATCAGGTTAGTTAAAACAATACCCCTTGGTTTTGTGGCCAAGAGGTATTTTCAAAAGAGATCTGAAACTTTCAACGCAATAATATTGTTGTTTATCAGTTGCTATTGTCTGGAAGAACAGTTGTCTTTCCGTTATAGATAACAGAACAGTTCGGACCAAAATAATCTCCTCCGATTATATTATCCGCCTGTGTTTTGTCATCTGTTGTGAGTGTTGCATCATAGTCACCGACACTTGCGATGAAAAGCGTTTTTGCTTCGTTATTGACGCCATCATTGATTGTCATCTCAAGAGTCGTGTTTTCTAGTGTGGCTGAAGCATCGTATTTATATGCAGTGTCCATTGTGTTGCCAACAACAAGAGTTGCATAGGCCACATAAGTGCCGTCACGCCAGCCTCCATCAAAATAGTATGCCATGTTTGTTGGTTTATTAGGATTATCTGCTTCCGCAATGTATGTGCCTCTGGAAGATAGAGTGGAATCGATGAATGTCCCATGTCCTCCACGGACAAGAACTACAACATGATTGCTGCTTGCCTGGCATCTTTCCATGGTAAGTGTTCCATCTATGTTCATGCAAATTGCGGTCGCATCTGAATCAAAAGTTGAATCATAAAGATTTATAGTTACATTATTTGGAGTTGGTACACTTGCATTAGTTCCTATTGCAAAAGCTCCTTTTGCAATAATTGAAGAGTTGTTTCTCACTTCTACATATGTATTGTTCCCATAAGGATAAATAGCACTTCCGTCTGCGTGCATCATCACGTTATCCAATGTCACGGAAGCGCTATCAAGAAGCACAAGATTTGCAGAAGTGGTGCTACCTGTGGGGTTTAGTATATCAAGTTTTCCACCTATAAACGTCAGCGATGTTCCTTTCTGGATTTGGATGCTACTCTGCTTCTGGATAGTGAGTTTGTTTTCATTGAGATAGAATGTATAAGCCTCACCAGCAGTATGTGTAAATCCATCAAGTGTTACGTCTTCTGTAAGTCTTACTTTTCCATACTGCTCAAGTTTTTCATAGAACTCAGTCTGATCATTCCCAACATCATAAGGCAGGCTGGTTGTTGCTTCGTCATTGTCTGCATCAATGTTTCCTGCAATTGTTGGTGCCTCATTGTTTGCAGCATCAATGGATACAATCACTACTGATGTTGTGATGTTTACATCTTCTGCCTTGATTGCAGCACCGATGTATACACCAGTGACTGTTGTATTCTCTGGCGTTTTGACAGTGAGGTTTTCTGCCTTGATGCCACCATCCGCAACGCTTACAATCGCAGAAATTGCTTCAGCAGCTGCTTCGGAGACTGTGACATAGAAACCTGAGAAATCAACAGTTGCTCCGCCGATGATTCTGAAAAGAGGATTGCCTGTGTTTGCAGGATCACTAAGAACTGTTGCTGAAAGTGATGTAGCCGCGATATCATCAACAGTCACATTGCCTGTAATCTTGATATTCTTTTCAATGGCAATGTTTGCATACGACGATGGAATAACTACATTGTCAGCTACGATTGTGTCGCCTTCATCTGCCGTTTCGATAGCTTTAATGAAATCACCTGCTGTCGAAACAGTAATGGCTGGATTGCTTATACCCCCCCCGTTGACGGTGGTAGGGCAACGCTTTGATACTGTGTGCAGCTTAATGCGAGGAGCATGATAGCTGTCACTAAAATGAAACTTTTGAGCTTCTTCATAGAAGTACCCCCGCATACAATGTATCAGGTGAGATTGGAAAAGGAAATAGTGAATGGAAATGTATGATAAGAAAGGTTGGGTATTTTTGCTCTTGTTTCATCAAAGATAATGGCCGGTTTTCCGGCCATATGGGCAGAATCTGTGATTATTTTTGCATTTGCTGCCCGATTTCATATGCCTCCATCAGCCAGGATGTATCGATTGTCGTAACATCAATTGGTCTTCCATCTATACTGACTTCGTTGATAGTGAGCAGATCCTGAAATGCATCTGGACCGGATGGTTGTGTATACATGTCAAATGTGAGATCCGCGTAGAAGTCATATGGTTTTCCGTTGTCAGAGACAGAGAATGTGCATGTGTATTTCGTTCTGTCTTCAGTTGTTGTGACTTTGCTTCCTGCGTTGATTGTAAGTCCATCATATGTGCATGGATTGATGAATTCCATCTCTTCATACCAGTCTTCATAGCCGGTATACACATCTGTGTCGCACATGATGATTGTAAAGGTTGTTCCGATTCTCCTGATGAGCTCGTTGTCTTCTGCTGCTGTTCCTGTCTCAGTCCCCTGATTTCCTTCTTCTTTGTTGTCTGTTTTGGCAGATGGACTGCACGCTGTGATCATGACGGCTATAAGGAATATAGCCACTGTGAAGAATATTGTTTTCTTCATGTTTCCCTCCTCGGATATGATTAATTATGTACAAATTACTCTCAATTTGCATAATTGGGAATACATTGTTGCACTTGTCAGACAGGAATATAATCAAGGCATGAAGATTCATCAGGCAGATTTCTCAAAAGGCAAGGTTTCTACACTTATTCTACGAGTCTCTTTTCCTTTGATTATCGCTGAGCTTGTCAATCTTCTTTATAACATGGTTGACCGCATCTATATCGGTCATCTTGCTGAGAATGGCTCTGTGGCACTTACAGGACTTGGGCTATGTTTCCCTGTCATATCGCTCATCAGTGCATTTGCCAAACTGTATGGTCCCAATGGGGGAGCACCTCTTTGTGCAATGGCACGAGGGCGTGGTGATATGAAAGAGGCTTCGCTTGTGATGGGAAATTCCTTCACGCTTTCAGTTATCACAGGGTTTGTCCTGATGCTTGTGGTTTTTGTTTTCAATAAGCCTATTCTCTATGCGTTCGGAGCCAGTGACTATACTTATCCTTATGCCCGTGATTACCTTCTTATCTACTCAATCGGTACTATTCCTGTGCTGGTGACGCTCAGCATGAATGCTTTCATCAACAGCCAGGGCTTTGCCATGATAGGCATGGTCACTGTACTGATTGGTGCTGTGATAAACATCATTCTTGATCCGATTCTCATCTTCATCTGCGGTCTTGGGGTAAAGGGAGCCGCTATTGCGACTGTGTTCAGCCAGACGGTCTCTTGCGTTTTCGCTGTTTCGTTTCTATGCAGCAAGAGTGTTGAGCTTAGACTGCATTTTTCAGATATGCATCTTGGTCTGGGACGATGCAAGAAGATTATTGCACTTGGCACCAGTGGATTCACAATGGGGGCAACGAATTCAGTTGTCCAGCTTGTATGCAACAAGTGCGCATTCATCTGGGGCGGGGACCTTTATGTCGGTGTGATGACTATTCTCAACTCTGTCAGAGAAGTTTACAGCACCGTCATGAACGGTATCGGTAGCGGTGCAAGTCCTGTCATGAGTTTCAATTATGGTGCCCGGAATGGTGAGCGCACGATTAAAGCCAGCAACTTCACGCTTGTCTGCACGCTTGCGTATTCTTTTCTCGTGTGGATCATAATCATTGCATTCCCTCATGCTATGGCCATGCTTTTCACACAGGATGGCGCTATGATAGAAGCCTCCGCTTCTGCGCTCCGGATTTATTTCTTCGGATTCTTCTTCATGGCGTTCCAGACAGCAGGACAGCAGACATTCGTCGCTCTTGGGAAAGCAAAGCAGGCAATATTCTTCTCGCTTTTCAGGAAGGTCATCATAGTTGTTCCCCTGACTGTTTTCCTGCCATATCTTCTTGGGATTGATGGTGTAATGTGGGCAGAACCTGTAAGCAATGTCATTGGAGGATTGGCTGCGTATCTTTCGATGCGCCACACTGTGATGCCAGAGCTCAAAGCGATGAAAGGAAAAAATACGCTGCAGTGAAACTCCTCTGTTAATAACTCAGAGCCTGTGTGATGATTGCTTTATGAGCGTGAAGCTACGTCTTGCAATTGCTGTAATCATATCAGGGGCTATCGTTACTGCCATAGCCGTGTTCTTCCTTGTACTGGCAGAACGGTTCACAGGGTTTGTTCCTGCGGAGGATATACAATCAGTCATTGTATCGCTTGGTGATACAGAATGGCAGCTTAACAGCAGCAACAGGAAAAAATTCGAGAATGTTTTTTTCATGGAAGCACCTCATACGATGCATATCGTGAGAGAAGGGAAGAGGATGCTGGTCTTTTCTTTCGATGATATCTCAACAGTTGTGGCACCGCTTGATGGATACCTTACAGGCTTCCTCAATGGAGTCCGGTTCTCAGCTTCTGTCTCAATAAGCCCTGCAGGAGAGGGGGAGGCTCTTTCCCTTCTTGTCGGTGATGAGCTCATTGTTTTTCATTAAGCGTCTCTTCCTATTCCCAAAACACTGCGAAATGATGGAATATGTAAACCTACAACGATAATCGTTGGCTTGTGCTGGAGGAGTTATGGAAACAGTTGCAGATTACTTCGGTTCGCTTGTGTTTAATGATGATGTCATGAAGGAACGTCTTCCCAAAGATATCTACAAGGCTCTCAAGCGTACTGTCGAGGATGGAAAGGATCTCGACATCAATGTAGCAAACGCTGTTGCGAATGCGATGAAGAACTGGGCAATTGAAAAAGGCTGCACTCACTATACGCACTGGTTCCAGCCAATGACTGGCATTACCGCAGAGAAGCATGAAGCTTTCATAGCACCGGCAGAAGGTGGGAGAGTTCTTCTTGAATTCTCCGGCAAGGAACTTATAAAAGGTGAGCCGGATGCCTCATCATTCCCATCCGGCGGTCTCAGAGCTACATTTGAAGCCCGTGGATACACTGCATGGGATCCTACAAGCTATGCTTTCATCAAAGATGAGACACTCTGTATCCCGACTGCATTCTGTTCATACTCAGGAGAGGTCCTGGATAAGAAAACACCTCTTCTGAGAAGTATGGAGGCCCTCTCTGCTGAAGTCTTCAAGATTCTCAAACTGTTCGGTACGGACGCAAAACGCGTCATCACTACAGTCGGCCCGGAGCAGGAATACTTCCTCATCGATAAGAAGGATTATGCAAGACGTAAGGATCTGATTTACACAGGCCGTACTCTTCTAGGGGCGAGAGCGCCAAAAGGGCAGGAGCTTGAAGATCATTACTTCGGAGCTCTGCGTACACGCGTGTCAGAGTATATGCAGGATCTGGACAGGGAACTCTGGAAGCTTGGCATATATGCAAAGACTTCTCATAACGAAGTTGCGCCATGTCAGCATGAGCTTGCCCCGATATTCACCACAACCAATATAGCTGTAGATAATAATCAGCTTACGATGGAGATAATGAAGAAGGTTGCAGAGCGCCATGGTTTTGCCTGCCTTCTGCATGAGAAGCCGTTTGCCGGTGTCAATGGTTCCGGTAAGCATAATAACTGGTCGATATCCACAGACAATGGTGTGAATCTCCTTGAGCCAGGAGATAGTCCGAAGGATAATGCACAGTTCCTGCTCCTGCTTGTCGCTGTATTGAAAGCTGTGGATGAGTATCAGGATCTTCTGAGGATGTCTGTCGCATCTGCCGGCAACGATCACAGGCTTGGTGCCAATGAAGCACCTCCTGCAATTGTTTCTGTCTTTCTTGGCGATGAGCTTACGGAAATACTCGATGCGATTGCTGAAGGCAAGCCTGTTCCCGGAAGGACAAAGGAGAAGATGCAGCTTGGTGTGCATGTCCTTCCAGCAATCCCGAAAGATACTACAGACCGCAACAGGACAAGTCCGTTTGCTTTTACAGGCAACAAGTTCGAGTTCAGGATGCTGGGATCCTCCTTCTCTGTTGCAGAGCCGAACACAGTCATTAATACAATTGTCGCAAAGGAACTGAAGGAATTCTATGCTGTCCTTTCCTCTGCTGAAGATTTCAATGCCGCTGTAAGCGATCTTGTCCGCGATACTTATATTGCACACAAGAGGATTGTCTTCAATGGCAATAACTACTCTGAAGAATGGGTGGCAGAAGCGGAGAGAAGAGGGCTGATGAACCTCGTCTCTTCCCCAGATGCGTATGATACTCTTCTCTCTCCGAAGAATATTGATGTATTCAGTGAGTTTGGTATCTACAGCTCTGTCGAGCTTCATTCGCGCTACGAGATCCTCAATGATGAATACTCCAAGACGATTCATATCGAAGCTCTGACGATGACAGACATGATCAATAAGCAGGTGCTGCCAGCTGTTATTGAGTTCTCCAGTGAGATAGCCCGCGGTATTGTTGCAAAGAAAGATGCGATGCCTGATATGAGGCTGGATGCTGAGATGGACAGACTCGCTGAAATCGAGGGCCTTGAGAATAATCTCTATAAAGCTGTGAAGGAACTAGAACGCACTGTTGCATTTGCAGAGGAGTGCACTGGTTCTTCCCGTGCACATTACTACAGGTCCTCAGTTATTCCAGCAATGGAAGAAGCCAGGACATATTGTGATCAGCTGGAGCTTATTGTAGGCCAGAAGAACTGGCCTTATCCTACATACGGTGAAATGCTCTTCTACGTCTGAAAAGGAAAAACCGGAGCCATCACTCCGGTTTCTTTCAGTTTTCTGGTGCGAATTCGTCCTTGCCAGCTCCACAGAGTGGGCATAGCCAGTCTGCTGGCACATCTTCCCATTTTGTTCCTGGTGCGATTCCGTTATCTGGATCGCCAGCTTCTTCATCGTAGACATAGCCGCAGAGATTGCAGATGTACTTCATCATATACCTCCATTATTGATAATCGTTATCAATAAGGTACTCCTTTTAAACTATCCAGTCAATTATTTCCAGATGTATGTTACAATTTTGCAAAAGGAGGGATTTATGGAAATAAATTCCGGGGCATTAATTATTGTCGCATGTTATCTCATTGGCATGCTTGTCATTGGATTCATCGTCGGAAAGGTTAAGATTAAAACCAGTAGCGACTACATGCTTGCAGGACGCAGGATGGGACTGTTTATGGTAGCATTCTCGCTCTCTGCAAATAATATCGGAGGCGGTTCCACAACAGGACTTGCTGACAAAGCCTTCGGCAGCTGGGGTATGAGTGCTATCTGGTATGTTCTTGCCGCATCGGTTGCCATGATTCCTCTTGCATATTTCGCACCGCGCATCAGGAAGACAATGGCAGTAACGATTCCAGAAGTCATCGGCCGCCGTTTCGGTAAGGGAAGTTCTGTCTTCTCTGCAGTGCTTAATATCCTTGCGCTCTTCTGCCTCACATCATCCCAGGTCGCAGCTTCCGGATCAGTCGTTGCCACGCTGACAGGTATCCCGATGAATGTGTGTCTTATCATTGCAGGTGTTGTCATCATTCTCTATACAACACTTGGCGGTATGATTGCTGACCAGGTTTCTGATCTTGTGCAGTTCATCATCATCCTCTTCGGTCTGGCAATAGCAACTCCTATTGTTCTCAATGGCTGTGGCGGATGGGCAGAGCTTTCTGCCAAGCTTCCTGGCGAACAGCTTGATCCGACAAAGATCGGATGGGTTGTTATCATTGGTTATATCTTCAACTATTTCTGCACATTCCTCTCCGGACCTGAGATGATCAGCCGCTTTGAGAGTGCGAAAGATGAGAAGACAGCATTCCGTGCTTCGCTCCTTTCCGGTGTCCTTATGGCTGCTATGGCAGTATTCCCGACACTCCTCGGTCTTGCGGCACTTGCGATGAAGGATCAGATTCCAGATATTACAGGATCTACTGCGATGATGGCCGTCACAGAGCATTTTGCACCTACAATTATCACGGGTATTGTCTCTGCTGCTATCATCTCTGCAACGATGTCTTCTGCTGATTCAAACCTTTTATGTATGTCTACGATGTTCATGAATGATATCATGATACATTACAGTGAGAAGTGCAGACAGCTTTCAGACAAGGGTGTTATCTTCTGGACAAGAACATGTAATGTCATCTTCTGTGCTATCGCAATGTTCATTTCCCTGTTGCAGATCAATATTGTTACGATGAATACCTTCGCATTTGCTATCCGCTGCGCCGGTCCGTTCGCAGCTTATGGCCTTGGTATGGTCATTCCGCGTGCGACAAAGCATTCGGGACAGATTTCAATCGTCACAGGTACAATTGGCGTAGTTGTCTGGCAGATTCTCTCCGGAGGTGATTTCTACCTTGGTATTCTTCCTGTTGTATTTGGCTGTGCTGTCGGTTCTGTCACGTTCTTCATTGTCAATGCCATTGAGTGGAAGCTCGGTGTGGAACCGGCACCATCCGCATTCCTCACAGAAGCGGAGAAGAAGAATCTGGAGTCCATGGAGAAATGAGGCTTTTCATAGCTTCTCTGTTTTCTGAAAACGTCGTGGATGAGCTTGTGCGCCTCCGCGACGCTTTGCATGATGAAGCGTTTTCTGGATCATTTGTTCCAAGAAACAACCTCCATCTAACGCTTGAATTTCTTGGTGAATGCAACAAAGAGGAGTGTATGCTTGCAGAGGAGGCACTTGCGTCGCTATCGTTTCATTCAATTCCATGTGTTTTGAGCCATACAGGTTCTTTCCAGCGTCCCGATGGAGATTTGCAATGGGCAGGATTTGATGAGAACAGAGCGCTGAACAGGCTTCATTCAGAGCTTCAGCATGAGTTGCGTACAAGGGGCTTTTCTCTTGAGAAGCGCCGGTTCAGACCACATATCACACTTGGACGCAGAGTCATTTCATCAGCTGTGCTTGGTAGTATCGAGCCGATACATGCAACTATTGATTCAGTTTCTCTGATGCTGTCAGAGCGCGGAGTGCGCGCTATGGTATACACTCCGCTCTTCACAAAGAATGCAGATCAATGATTATTCGATCTTCAGGAAAGCTTTATAGCATTCCAGAGCAGACAGCACGTCACTTACTGCTGTGATTTCCCATGGAGCATGCATCGAAAGAACAGCCACGCCGCAGTCTATGACCTGCATTCCATAGTATGCTGCGAACTTCGCGATTGTACCGCCACCGCCTGTGTCGACTTTTCCAAGTTCTGCCATCTGATACTTAACATTGTTATCATCCATAGCCTTTCTGAGAAGCGCTATGAATTCAGCATTTGCATCGGAAGCGCTTGATTTTCCCCTTGAGCCAGTGTATTTATTGAAGACAACACCGCCTCCGAGCGTTGATGCATTCTTCTTGTCGTAGAGGGAAGGGTTGAGAGGATCGAATGCTGCGTTGACGTCACTTGAAAGCATGTATGAGGAGCGCAGTGTGCGTCTGAGTTTCAGCCCATCATAACCGCAGAGGCGGTCAATAACTTCGGAAACAGCATTTTCAAGGAATGCGCTGTCCATGCCTGTCGCGCCAACTGATCCGATTTCTTCTTTGTCGACAAGAAGACAGCAGCTTGTGCGCCTGGTGTTCTCTGTGCTGAGCATTGCAGAAAGAGATGTATACGCACATACTCTGTCATCCTGTCCATATGCAAGAATCATTGATTTATCCAGACCGAGCATTTTTGCTCTGCCCTGAGGGACAACTTCCAGTTCAGCACTCTGGAAATCCTTCTCTTCTATGCCCAGAAGTGATGTGAAGGCCGCCATGATGTTATCTTTGCCTTTGTTCTTTGCGCCTTCTCCGCTTTCAGAATTGAGTCCGACGATGATATCGAGATTCTCGCCCTCGATGAATTCGGAGGCTGTTTTCTTCATCTGGTCCTGTGCAAGGTGCGGAAGAATGTCGGAGATGGAGAATGCAAGTTCATCATCTTCTCCTAGGATTACCTCGTTCTTCGTCCCGTCTTTCCTTGCGACGACGCCATGGATAGCAAGAGGCATAGTGACCCACTGGTACTTCTTGATTCCTCCATAGTAATGAGTGTCGAGGTAAACCACACCATCGTTTTCATAGAGCGGATTCATCTTCACATCCAGCCGTGGTGAATCTATATGTGCTCCGAGTATATTCATGCCATTCTCAATAGGATCTTCGCCGATTGAGAAGAGAGCTATGGATTTGCTGTATTGCACGAAGTATACTTTGTCTCCGGGTTTCAGAGAGTCGACAGTTTCTATGTTCCTATAGCCTGCAGCTTCTGCGCTGCTGATGATTTCATTAATGCATTCACGTTCGGTCTTACCGTTGTCGAGGAACGCCCTGTATTTTCTTATTTCGTCCACATTGTCCTCCTCTGTCGATGATAGCTTTTTCGCCTTCTGGTGCAAAGAGTTTTCTTTCCTGATATCATTGAGCCATGGCTAAATACAAGAGGCGAAAAATCCATACTCTGCCATTGAAAGAGCAGATCAGAAAAGAACCCGGACTATTTGCATTGTACATTGTTCTCAGAACAGCCGTCATTGCTGTTATGGTTGCCCAGATCTTCAACAGGGACTGGCAGAATGTCTCACTCTGTGTTCTGACACTCTTTCTTTTCACAGTGCCATCATTCATTGAGAAGAACTGGCATATAGATATACCTAACACGCTGGAAGTCATCATCCTCATATTCATATTCTCCGCCGAGATACTCGGCGAGATCAGATCTTTCTACGTGAAGGTTTCAGGATGGGATACAGCACTGCATACTATAACAGGCTTTCTTTCAGCAGCTGTCGGATTCTCGCTAGTGGATATAATAAACAGGAACGAATACACGAAACTGAATCTCTCACCGCTTTATGTGGCTATCGGAGCTTTCTGTTTCTCAATGACTATCGGAGTGCTCTGGGAGTTCTTTGAGTTCTCTGCAGATATGCTTTTCGGAACCGATATGCAGAAGGACAGCATAGTGCATGAGATACATTCTGTGCTTCTGAACACATCAGGGGTGAACCGCACTGTGTCTATCACTGACATCACAGAGACTACTGTCAATGGACAGAAGCTGGGAGTCGATGGCTATCTCGATATAGGTCTTATCGATACGATGAAGGATCTTTTTGTGAACCTTATAGGAGCTGTTGTATTTTCTGTTATAGGATTCTTTTATGTGAAGGGCAGGGGAAGCGGCAAATTTGCAAAGCGCTTCATGCCTACCCTTATAAGGAAAACAACTAAAGAAGACGAATAAGATCGGATTTTGCTTCTTCGTCCACAATCTCCCATGGCATTGAGACATCTGTGCGTCCGAATGCTCCGAAGGAAGCTGAGGCAAGGTACACAGGTCTTCTCAGCCCGAATCGTTCAATCATCCCCTCTGGTCGGAGATCATAGTGATCTGTAATCCATTTCACAATACGCTCCTCGCTTATTTTCCCTGTACCGTAGGTGAATGCAGATAGCGACACAGGTTCAGCGACACCTATTGCATAGGCAGCCTGAAGCTCACACTCATCTGCCGCTCCTGCTGCGACAATCGTCTTTGCGATGTTGCGGAGCATCAGCGCTGCGCTCCTGTCGACTTTTGTAGGGTCTTTCCCGGAGAATGCACCGCCGCCATGATGTGCGTAGCCACCATATGTGTCCGCAATGATCTTCCGCCCAGTCAGACCTGTATCAGCTGCAGGTCCGCCAAGGACAAATCGTCCTGTCGGGTTGATGAAGAACTGTGTGTCGCTGTCCAGAAGCTCTCGCGGAAGGTTAGGCATGATGACAGTGTCTTTCAGGGCAGAGCGAAGAGTGTCCAGTGCTATGTCCTCATCGTGTTGTGCAGAGAGTACGACAGCTGCGATGCGCACAGGTTTTCTGCCATCATATTCCACTGTGATCTGGCTCTTTCCATCAGGACGAAGAAAAGACAGTGTGCCGTTCTCTCTTGCATCGCGCAGAGCCATTGTGAGCTTTCTGGACAGCGCGAGTGCCATCGGCATATATTCATCAGCTTCTGAAGAGGCATAGCCGAACATCATCCCCTGATCACCTGCACCGAGTGTTGTCCTGTCTTCATAGGCGGAATCAACACCCATCGCGATATCACCGGACTGTTGATGCAGCGAAACAGTTATCTCAGCCGAGTCATCAAAGCCATATTCTGGTTTTGTATAGCCGATTGAGCGTATTACGCGCCTCGCGACTTCTTTGTAGTCAATATCGGCATTAGTTGTTATTTCTCCCATGATATGCAAAGCACCAGGTTCTGCGGTTACTTCGCATGCGGAGCGTGAAAAAGGGTCCGCACTCAATAATTCATCAAGGATCCCATCTGCTATCTGGTCGCATACTTTATCGGGATGCCCGTTTGTAATCGATTCTGAAGTGAACAGTCGTCTCATGCCAATGATTGTATCCATGCTTCATTGTGTCTGCAATATACCTGAATTCCCGAATTTAATTATGTACTCTTCAGAGAGATACAGAAGCTGTCTTTTATAATTGAGCAGGAAAGAGGATGGATCAGGAGGGGATTCTTTGGCTATCCAGCGTATGATTGTCGCAACTAGCATGTCAGATGCAAGAGTGCAGCTGTCACTCTCCTCCGGGAGGTCAAGAACTTCCCCGATTGCTTTCTTTATTAATGGGAATATCAGATAGTGAATTCTGCTATATGCGGAAACAAAGTTTCTGGAGTTGACAATCATGCGGTAGAAATTCCTGTCACCATAGAAGAAGCGGCATACTGTGACAACCGCATCCCATCCTATGAGACTGTCTCTGATTTTCTCATCCAGTTTCCTTGCATCGGTATCAAGAATGTAGAGTGCAAGCGCTTCCTTCCCGGCAAAATGATAATAAAAGCTCTGCCTGTTGATTCCTGAACATTTTGCAATCATGGAGATATCTACGGTCTCATATCCTTTTGCCGAAACAAGCTCCTTGAATGACGATGATAATTTCATTCTTGTTTCTTTTGAACGTTTTGACAAAGCTGCACCGGAAGATGCTGCTTTTACAGAATAGTATTTGTTTCTCATTCCACCCCTTTTTTATGATTATAAACCATAGAGACGGATATTACCAACAAAAATAGTCTTTTTTATATTTGATTGCTGGTTTTTGTATTTCAGCATTCTCCATCGTGACAGGCAGGGGATGAATACGTATTATTGTACCATGCTTACGTTAGATACAGTTTATCAGGCATCGTTTGCTCTGAGAGAAGTTGCCAGAGAGACGGATCTGATCCGTGCTCCCCGTATGTTTCCATCACAGGAGGTGTATCTCAAGACAGAAAACCTCCAGACCACTGGCTCTTTCAAAGTTCGTGGCGCTTATTACAAGATTTCCCGGCTGACAGATGAGCAGAAGAAGAAAGGTGTTATCGCATGCTCCGCGGGTAATCATGCGCAGGGTGTGGCCCTTGCTGCCTCAAGGCAGGGAATTGATGCCGTTATCTGTATTCCTGAAGGGGCTCCAATCTCAAAGGTTGAAGCAACCCGTGCTTATGGCGCGAATGTCGAGCTTGTCAAAGGTGTTTACGATGATGCCTATAATCGTGCACTTGAGATAATGAAGGAGACTGGCAGGACAATGATCCATCCATTCAATGATCCTGATGTCATTGCTGGTCAGGGGACCATAGGTCTGGAGATTCTTCAGCAGCTGCCGGATGTCGATACCATCATTGTTCCAGTAGGAGGTGGCGGACTCATTGCAGGTGTGGCCTTCACTGTCAAAATGCTCAAGCCTGGCGTGAAGATTTACGGTGTGCAGTCTTCTGGTGCCCCGTCAATGGTTGATTCCCTTCATGATCATAAGGTGGAGACGCTTGCCTCTGTCTCAACAATTTCTGATGGTATTGCCGTAAAGTGTCCTGGAGATCTGACATACTCGCTCTGCGAGAAATATGTTGATGATGTAGTGACAGTCTCCGATGATGAGACAGCTGTGGCTATTCTCGATCTGATGGAGAAGCAGAAGCTCGTCTCAGAAGGTGCTGGAGCTGTTTCAGTGGCTGCTGCTCTCTTCAATAAGGTACCGATAACGAAAGGCAAGACAGTCTGCCTGGTATCGGGAGGCAATATTGATGTGACGATTCTTTCAAGGGTCATCAACAGAGCTCTTATCAAGGAAGGGCGGCTTGCGGATATCACAGTTGAGCTGATAGACAAGCCCGGTCAGCTTGTAGAGGTTTCCTCGATTATCGCGGCATCCGGCGCGAATGTCGTAGGTGTCCATCATGACAAGACCGGAAATGAGAAATACCTGAATAACTGTACGCTCCGTGTTTCGATGGAAACAAGGGATTTCGAGCATATCAATGAGATCAAGAGAAAGCTCTCAGAGGCGGGCTTCCAGTTTGTCGGCGAAGATAAATGATTGATTTCTTCTTTGATATAGATGGTACGATTCTTCCTTTTGGCTGCCCTGTGCCTGAAAGCGCGGTCAGGGCAATCAGGCACTTGAGAGAAATTGGGAACAGGGCATTCCTTGCCACCGGACGCAGTGCCGTTGAAGTCTCACCGTCCGTGCTCGGGATCGGGTTCGATGGTGGTGTTTTCTCCGCCGGTGCTGATGTCGTGGCAGATGGAAAGCATATATACACACTGGCGATGAATGAGTCAGAAAAAAAGGAGCTTTTCTCATACTGCAGGAAAGAAGGATTCTATCTTTTGGTACAGACTCCTGCAGGGACATATGTATCGCAGGAAGCTCTTGATTTCTGGCGCTCTGCCATGCATCGCTATACAGGCACGGAAGTCCAGCTTTCTGCTTTGCTTGTCTCAGATTCCATTCCGCAGGACGCCAGTGTGACCAAGCTTCTCTATGTTACTGAGCACACTCCTCTGGAAAAGGTGAGAGCAGACCTTTCATCACATTTCGATGTCGTGAACAATACTGTAGGATTGCCTTCTGACATGATGGGAGAGATTGTCATTAAAGGTATTTCCAAAGCAACCGGAATCGATAAAATCGTAGCTCATTATGGTAACAGCCTAGAGTATACGGTTGCGTTCGGCGATGGCGCTAATGATATCGAGATGGTTGAACATGCCGGTATTGGTATTGCCATGGGCAACGCCTCCTCCGATCTGAAAGCTGTTGCGGACTGGATTGCTCCCGATGTCAGCAAAGACGGGCTTGCAGCTGGTATTGATTATGTTCTTGGCTGTTTTTCTGGCAGGCTCTGAGCCTGCCCTGCTATAAAGTGAACAATTTTCTTTCATTCTGTAACAATCTGTACTAAAATGTAAGAACCAGATGGGGAGGCAGAGAATGGAGGAAAAGAAAAGAATAAAAGCCGAATACCGTAGCTCTCTGCGATCCAAGCGCCTGATCAGGGAAGCTCTTATCAGGATGATGCGTGAGAAGCCTTTTGAGAAAATCACCATCACTGATATCGTGAAGACTGCGGATATCAACAGGGGAACGTTCTATGCCCATTTCCGGGATACTAGTGAAGTTCTTTCCTCAATCAAGGAGCTTGCGGAGTCTGAGATATCGGAGGTATTGAATGGACTCACCCCTGATATGCTGCTTGCCAATCCAAGACTGCTTTTCGATTCGCTGACAGCAATGCTGGCAAAGGACAGAGAGTATTACCGTCTTATTCTCTCTGTGGAGGAATTCAGAAGAGCCATCATGGAAAACAGGCAGCGTATAGTGAATGATTATCTGATGAAATCGACCGCGGTACAGCGTCTGTCTTCAGATCCTTCTGTAAAGCAGAGCATCGTCGCGACATTTGATTTTCTTGTTGCCGGTGTAATGGGGCTTTATGCAGATGTGCTCTCAGAAGCCATACCAGCCCAGCTGGAAGATCTTCCGGAGACGCTCGCGAAAATAACAGGCTGCGCGTTACGCCAGCTTGCAGATCCTCTCAGATAATACAGCAGCAGGGAAAGAATGGGAAACAGCATGGGAAGAATCCTGTGCTGAAACCTCCGAATGATCTTGAGTAGTCCTCGTAAGCTGTCCGCCTGCCTGCAAGCCTGTCCCTGAATGCAAGATATGTTGCATTCCCCGGTTCCTTGGAAATCGCAATCTCGATATCTCTCATGGCGCTGACTGTGTCGCCTGTGTGTGCTTCAGCATATGAAGCGAGGTAGTACCATCTGCCTGAACGGCGCTCTTGTGGAACCGATCGCAGTGCATTAAGAGCTTCAACAAAACGTCTGGCATTGATATATGCGACAGCGGCTCTAAGCTCGATAGGTTCTTCTGCTTCTTCATTCCTGTAGTGGCCATATCCATAGTTGTAGCTGTATGATGAACCGCTGGAGAAGCTCTCTTTGTGATTGATTATCTGATCATAAGCTGCATTGATTTCCTGCATCTTGCGGGCAGCTTCAGGGCTGTTTCCTGCAACATCCGGATGATATTTCTTCGCCAGAGTCTTATATGCTTTCTTGACTTCTTCGTCAGAGGCATTGGGCTTGAGTCCAAGCACGCTGTATGGATCGTTCACTTTTTCTCTTCCTTGAATTTTGACCAGATTCCACTGTATAGGATATTTCTCAGAATGAAAACATACTGATCTACGGGGAGACGTTCGAATGCGGCAGAGGCTGTGGAAGCGGCATCGAGCAGCATCTGGCGCATCTGGGATTCTGTAATGTCCTTCGGCAGTGGATTATAAGCGCCTTCTTTCTCATCTTTCTTTCTGTCACACCATGCGTCCAGAAGATAGATGAACCGTCCTAGTCCACAGCCAAGACTTCTGAGGTCATCCCGGAAGAACGATGAGTCGTCGTAGACGAAGACTTCACCCAGAATCTTCCCGAACAAGAGAGCCATTGCTTCTGCATCTCTCGAGTTCTTTTCCTCATTCTCTCCAATCTGGCTCAGTCCTTCTTTTATGCATTGTGCTATGCGTGGATACTTTTTTTCGAGATCCGGGAGAAGAGTTCTCATTTTCTTCTCCTCGCTCATTCCTTTCCCCTCATCATGGACTTTATCCAGAAGCGAGTAGTAACCGAGCAGCATCTGCATATCCGCAGCATATTCTGAGAACCGGGTCGTGGCGTAGCTATGTTCCTTCACTGGATGAGGAATGCAGCGCTCTGTTCCTTTTGTCTCCTCTGAATCTGCTGTATCTGAAAGCACCATCTCCAGAAAGACCATATCATATGAGAGTGCGAGAATGGCTTTCTGCCCATATTTTTCCCTCAGCGTCCTGCATAGTCCGCAGTAATGAGCCTTGTAGATCTCCTTCTCTTCCTTTGAAAGCATTGATGCATTGGCAAGCACATATCCAAACATATCACGTTCTCTTCACAAACTGATGTCCGCAGTGCGGACACGTAATGCGTATTTTACCTTTTCCACGGGGAACCCGGAGCTCTTTTTTGCATTCAGGACATTTGTAGTAAGCATGCGTTTTCTCGTCTTCTCTGCGTTGCTTCCTTTTCTCTGCGCTCTCTTTGTGGTTCCTGAATATCGAAAGGAATCGTTCATTTTCGACTCTTCGTTTTGCTGTGTTTGTGCTCAGCATGCGGAAAAGGGCTGCGCCAACTGCAGCGATTGCAAGTGCAGATACCAGGTAACGCATGATTTCATTGGTGATGACAGAAGCAGCTACTGCTATGATGAGAGCCAGTGCTGTCAGGAATACAGATAAAGCATCAGAGCCGTTACGCCCCGCAAAAAAACCATTGCTCATAGAATGAATATCATAACGGATTGGAGAGTTGTCAAATGATAGTCCCCGGTTCATCATTTAGGTATGGATATTATTGCGCACAGGGGTTACAGCGGAAAATACCCCGAGAATACTATGCTCAGCTTCTCCAAAGCAGTGGAGAACGGAGCGGATGCTATTGAACTGGATGTGCACCTTTCCCGAGATGGGGAGGTGATGATTGTCCACGATGAGGCACTTAAGCGGACAACAGGCAGAGATGGCGCCGTTTATGATTATACGCGTTCTGAACTTGAGAAGATGAATGCAGGCAGAACGAAGAACGATGAATTTGGTTTTACTCCGATTCCTTCTCTTGAGGAGTATCTGACAGCAATCAAGGACACTGCGCTTTATACGAACATAGAGCTTAAGACCGCGCCTGTTTATTACCCAGGAATCGAGGAGAAGACAATTTCCTTGATTCAGCGGTTCAATCTGGATGGTAGAATCATTTTCTCGTCATTCAACTGGCTCTCTGTGCTCAGAGTGCGTCAGATTGCACCACAGTTCCCTGTTGGCCTTCTTTTCGACGGGATGATGCTTAAGAATATCGGGAATGAGATGAAGGCGATGGGAATAGAATGCTATCATCCATCATTCCGTATTCTCTCTGGCGAAGCGGTAGAGGAGCTGCATGAGAATGGCAGGCGTATCAATGTCTGGACAGTCAATGATGAAACTTCGATGCTTCAGTGCAGGGACTGGGGTATTGACGGGCTCATCACTAACGAGATTGTGAAAGCCAGAGAAGTGCTTGACGCTATTTAATCTGAGAATTATTCTCAGTTTCTGTGAGTTCGTATAATACCAGATGGCGCTGTGCAGTGGTCTCATTTTTTGCAGCCAATCAGGAGCGGGGTTTCACTCCTGATGAGGTTGTGGCATCGCTGGAGGATGTTCCCAGATCCACTATCTACAGGCTTCTTTCACAGCTTTTTGCAGAAGGCATCCTGCGAAAGACTGCTACAGAAGGTCGCAAGGCTGTCTTTCAGTATCAAGGGGCGGAATGCAGTATGCATATGCATATCCGCTGCCGGATTTGCGGGCGCACAGAGCATCTGGATGAGAAGTCGACAAGAATGATTGAGAGAATTGTTGAATCATCGTCCGGATACAGGGTCCTTGACTCAACAGTCTTTGAGGGTATCTGCAGAGAATGCGAGGGGAGAAACGCATGAGAAGATTACTGATAGCTCTTCTTATTCCCGTCCTTCTTCTCTCTTCATGCGGCAGTGATGAAATCACAGCGTCTGGGGTTTCCGTTGTTGCCACTGATTTCCCTTCCTATGATGCGGCTCGTGCCGTACTGGGTGATACTGATAACCTATCGCTGCTTCTGCCTCCAGGTGTCGAAAGTCACAGTTATGATCCATCCCCGAGAGATATGGTGAGAATAGCTAATGCAGATCTTGTTGTTTTCACAGGTGGTCCGTCCGATGAATGGGTCAGTTCGATTCTTTCCTCTATTGAGAATCCTCCGTGTTCGTTCGCTCTTACAGAACAGGTAGAACTTTTGTACGAGGAACATCAGGAAGGAATGGACGAGGAAAGCGAGCATGATCACAGTATTCATGAAGTTGATGAACATGTGTGGACAAGTCCGCAAAACGAGATGACAATCATTCGATGTCTTGCTTCACTGCTATCGAAGCTTGATAGCGGTAATGCAATGTTATACAAAGAAAATGCTGAAAAGTATATCCAGCGTATTGCCGCTCTTGATGCCGAGTTCAGGACAATTGTCGATACAACGGAGGGAGATACTCTGATTTTCGCTTCGCGTTTTCCTCTTCTGTACTTTGTGCGTGAATACGGGCTTGAATACTATGCGGCTTTCCCGGGTTGTGCAGAGGAAAGTGAGCCTAGTGCCAGAACAGTGGCTTTTCTTGTTGATAAAGCACGAGAGCTTGGGGTGCCATGTATTCTCACTATTGAGCTTTCATCCCCCATGATAGCGCGCGTCATTGCTGATGAGGCAGGGTGCGATGTACGTGTCTTCAATACACTTCATAATGTCACGGCTTCTGATTTCTTCAGCGGTAAGGATTATGTGGATCTGATGGGGGAGAATGTGGCTGTGCTCAGGGAGGCATTGAATTGATGCTGATATGCGGAAGAGATCTGACACTTGGTTATGAGGGGCAGGCTATTGTTTCTGGGCTGTCGTTTTCGGTTGATGAAGGCGATTATCTTTGCATTGTAGGTGAAAATGGTTCTGGGAAGAGTACGTTCATCAAGACAGTGCTTGGGCTGGTGGAGCCTCTTAAAGGCAGTATCGAATACTGTGGGGGATTGAAGAAGAATGAGATAGGCTATCTTCCTCAGGTTTCCGGTATCCAGCGCGATTTCCCGTCTTCCGTCATGGAAGTAGTGCTTTCAGGCTGTCTGAACAGAAAAAGACGTATTCTCGGTTATTCAGGCGAAGAGAAGGAAAAGGGAAGAACGGAACTGAGACGGCTTGGCATGGCAGATTATATCCAGGCATCGTTTCAGGAGCTTTCAGGGGGGCAGCAGCAGCGAGTGCTTCTTGCCCGGGCGCTGATGGCGACAGAAAAGCTGATTTTTCTTGATGAGCCGGTAGCAGGACTTGATGTAAAGGCAACGAGTGAGCTTTATGAGATTCTGCGTGAGCTGAATAGGGTGGGGATAACTATCATGATGGTTACTCATGATATCCATCCTGTGCTCAACGATGCGCGCACAATCCTGCATTTCTCGCATAGCAGATATATCTTCTGTTCCAAGGAGCGCTATCTTGATTCAGAAGAGGGTAGGCTTTTCATGAGGGAGGCTGGTCATGATTGCTGAGATATTCTCATATTCATTTCTGCTTAGAGCGCTTATTGTAGGATTGCTTGTATCTGTCTCTGCTTCTCTGCTGGGTGTAAGTCTTGTCCTCCGGCGTTTCTCAATGATAGGAGACGGTTTGTCACATGTAGGTTTCGGTGCGCTTGGAGTCTCTGCGCTTTTATCGCTCCAGCCAATGGCTGTGACTATACCGGTTGTTGTTATATCTGCATTTCTGCTGCTTCGTGTCTCGGAACGCAGCAGGAGTGGCGGTGACAGCTCTATCGCCCTGATTTCATCATCAGCACTTGCTATTGGTGTTATTGCAGTATCTACAGCAGGTGTGAATACTGATCTGAATGCATTTCTCTTCGGATCTATACTTTCTGTCTCGAGAACAGATGGTGTGGTCGCTGCTGTTATTTCTGCTGTGACCCTTGTCTCATATATTGCTTTCTATCATCAGATCTATGCGACTACATTCGATCCTGCATTTGCACGTGCAACAGGTATCAATACAGGACGGTATACAGCGCTTCTCTCTCTGCTTACAGCGCTGGTGATAGTTGTTGGAATGAGAATGCTTGGTTCTCTGCTGATATCTAGTCTGATTATATTCCCTGCAGCTGTTGCGATGAAGATAGAAAAGACATATCTATCAGTTTCTGTAGTGGCCGCCATTGAGTCAGTGCTGGCATTTCTTCTCGGCTTTTTTGCCTCTTATCTCTTTTCTCTTCCAACGGGGGCAAGTATCGTTGCTGTGCACATGGTTCTCTTTATCTTTGCAATGGTTGTAAGAGGTGCAAGAAGGGGCTATTGCAAGTAGAACAGTATGTTTTTCGGTAAAAAAGCATGATGGCGGGGAAGCCGATGGATTTCCTGCGTTAAAAACCTGACTGAAAAGAGTTCACCTCAAAATGAGGTGAGCCCCTATAAAACTTTACAACAAATTCCTTTCCTATTGAAAGGTCAAAACTGCATTCCGTTCTGGATGCTCTCTACTTCTCCCATAGAGAGTCCTGAATACTCAGCAATCTTGGAAAGCGGAAGATGTCCGTCAGCAATCATCGTGCGCGCAGTCTCCCTGCGGCTTGCTGCCGCACCTTCTTTCCTCCCGGTTCTGATTCCCTCATCCCTTCCTTCATTGTAGGTTTCCACGAATTCGTTTCCCATTCTCTCTATCCCTTCCTCTTTCTCCTTGAAATACCGCACCTTCCAGCTGAGCTCATTATAATGC
>CASDZV010000076.1 GCA_949285905.1 uncultured Spirochaetales bacterium
ATGCACCGAACGCAATCGCGACATGCATTACAACACGCTGCATGAAACCTAGGCCGGCAATCATAATGAGCGCAATCTTCAACTTCCTGGGTGTGCTTATCATGACAAGAATAAATGCCTCAGTTGCCTCCACAATAAGCAACATGGTCGATTTCGGGCAGGACACACATACAGCTCTGATTGCATTATCCGCAGCTCTTTTCTCTATCGTTGTCTACAGTACAGCAGCTTCATACTTCGGTATCCCCACAAGTGAAAGCCACAGCCTCATCGCGGGACTCACGGGAGCGGCAATTGCTGCAGGCAGAGGATTTGATGCAATCAATGGCAACGAATGGATCAAAGTCATATATGGTCTTGTACTGTCACTGCTTCTAGGCTTTGCTATCGGCTTTGCTGTATGCAAGATTGTCTCGCTTATATGCCATGCTTTCGACAGAAGAAAGACCAACATCTTCTTTACTTATGCACAGATGGCGGGCGCGGCAGCAATGAGCTTCATGCATGGAGCGCAGGATGGACAGAAATTCATCGGAGTCCTTTTCCTCGGCATCGCTTTCTCAAACGGACAGACAAGTGTTCATGGTGTGATGATACCTATATGGCTGATGATACTCTGCTCCATCGTCATGGGTGCGGGAACCAGTGTCGGAGGAGAGAAGATCATCCGTTCCGTCGGCATGGATATGGTCAAACTTGAGAAATACCAGGGATTCAGTGCTGATGTCGCGGCTTCACTGTGCCTTTTGTTCTCGTCAGTTTTCGGTATCCCGGTATCAACAACACACACTAAGACAAGTGCGATCATGGGTGTTGGAGCCTCAAGGCGTCTTGGCGCTATCAACTTCTCAGTTGTCAGGGACATGATGCTTACATGGGTTTTCACTTTCCCTGGTTGCGGATTAATAAGTTTTTTAATGGCAAAGCTCTTCCTTGCAATATTTTAGGAGTGTAACATGGCAAAAAAACAGGATAATTTCTATTTCGACACTTTCATCAGCTGTGCAGAATATGCTGTCGCGGCATCTAAGATTCTCAGAAAGTGCATCACAGATTACAACCCTGATAATCTCAGTGAGATTGTCGAGGAGATTCACAGCACGGAACATGCTGCCGACATGAAGAAGCATGAGCTTACAAATGTTCTTGCAAAGGCATTCATCACTCCTATCGAGCGCGATGACATAATAATGCTCAGCCAGTGTCTGGACGAGGTCGTGGACAAAATCGAGGATGTCGTACTGCGTCTTTACTGCGATAATATCCGTACAATCAGACCTGACATGCTTAAGGCTGTAGATATCGTGGAAGAGTGCTGCAGCGAGATGAAGCTGATGATGGAAGATTTCGCCTCGTTCAAGCATTCGAAGACACTGCATGAAAGAATCATACGCATCAATACACTTGAAGAGGATGCAGACAAGATATTCATCTCCAATATGAGAACACTCCATACAACGGAGAATGATCCTTTGGAAATCATTATCTGGAGAGATATCTTCCGTTATCTTGAGCAGTGCGCTGATGCATGTGAGCATGTTGCAGATGCTGCCGAGAAAGCATATATGAACAACACCTGATAAATGCTATATTCCTCACCATGACAGAGAAAGAGAAGCGCGACAGAGGAAAGTGGTACGACGCGAATAATGACAGAGAGATTGGTGAGGAGATAATGAGGGCAAAGGATCTCTGCTTCCGTCTGAACAGCACTTTGCCTTCCGCCATCAGCGAAAGAGAGGAAATCCTCTCACTTCTGATACCTGACAGGGGAAATGATGTGATGATCCTTTCCCCTTTCTATGCTGACTATGGCTATAGAATAAGCATCGGCAGCGGTTCTTTTCTCAACCATAATGCATACCTTATGGATGGTGGCGGAATCAGTATCGGGGAACACTGTTTTTTCGGACCTGATCTCGCAATTTACACTGCACTTCATCCTCTTATCGCAGAAGAACGCAACAAAGGACTCGAGAAAGCACTCCCTGTTGTGATTGAAGATGATGTCTGGATTGGTGGACGGGTGACAATACTGCCCGGTGTCCATATCGGGAAAGGTGCTGTTATAGGAGCCGGAAGCGTAGTCACAAAAGATATTCCTCCTTTCACTCTCGCATACGGCAACCCTGCCAGATGCATAAGAGGGATTGATGAAAGAGACAGAATCATCACCGAGTGCCCTTGATCCCCTATCCTCGCCTAGAGCTGAGGACAAATTAAAAGTGAGAAGAAAATGAAAATTCATGTTGACAGCAAATGAAAGTGCAATATAGTTAGTAATACGTATTACCAATCTACTAATACGTATTAGGAGGTACAAATTGAAAAAAGGAATCCTCGTACTTGCACTTTCGCTTGTAATGATTTTCTCCGTATTCGCATCAGGCTCATCAGAGTCATCTAGCGGACAGTCTCTGACAGTTCTCAACTGGGGAAATGTAGCTGAAGAGACACTTGCACAGGCTTCGATTGATGAATTCATGGCTGAAAATCCTGATGTCACGGTTGAGCAGACATGTGTTCCTGTTGTTGAATGGACAGACTACATCACAAGATGGTCAACGATGATCACTTCAGGCAACGCACCAGATGTTGTATGTATAGCTTTTGAATGTTCGCAGATGGCTCAGGCAAATGATCTTGTCATGCCTCTCAATGACATTATTGAAAGCGATCCGGAGCTCTCTGCTCTTGTCCAGGAGTACACACCTGCGATTCTTTCCGGTATCAGCGATGGAGATACAATCTACGGTCTTCCTACCGGAACCCAGACAATGGTCATGTACTACAACAAGGAGATGTTCGACGCAGCAGGCCTTGAATATCCGACCGATGACTGGACATGGGATGACTTCTATGAAGCTGCAAAAGCTCTCACAAAGGATGGAGTCTATGGCTTTGGCCTCTCCAATTCCTATTTCCAGCTTGTTCCATGGTGGATTTCCAACGGAACAAACCTTGTCGCTGATGACAACATCACACCAACTGTAAACGATCCAAAGATGATTGAGGCTGTGACATTCCTCAACAAGCTCGTGGATGAAGGCATAACACCTGATCCGATCAGCTCCGATGTATACACAATGTTCTCGCAGAAGAAGGTTGCAATGGTCGGTGCTGGAAGATGGTGTCTTCCTGCATGGATTGAAGCGGGAATGAACAATGACAACTTCGACAGCGTGCAGTGGCCACAGAACAATGGAAAGGGAACTGTATACGGCGGCTCCGCATGGTGTATCAGCTCCAGCACAGATAATCTCGACCTTGCTACAGAACTCCTTAAGAAGTTCGTCTCAAGAGAGGCAATCACAGCACTTGCAGCTGACGGACAGCAGGTGCCGGCACTCAAATCACTTGCACTTGATCCGGAAATCATGGGAACAACACCAGACAACATCGACGGACTCTGGGAAGCAGTAAGTACAGCAACTGTATGTCCTGCTCCTGTATATTACGGCGACCTCAATGTCGCATTCATGAATGCACTCGAGCAGATTTTCACAAATCAGATGTCAGTCGAGGATGCACTCAATCAGACTCAGGCACAGATGGAAGCGCTTGCAGCAAGCGTCTGACAGTCAATTTCACTGAGGGGAGGATCCTCCCCTCAGCTTCGAGGGCAATAATATGAAAGAGAGAAAACCAATGTCGCTTGGAAAACAGCGGGCAATTCTTGGATACGCATTCACAATACCTTCATTCCTCGGATTCCTTGTGTTTGTGGTAATCCCTGTTTTCTGGGCATTCATCATTTCATTTCAGAAGTACAACATCTTCACCGGTGCCACATCTTTCCTGGGACTGGACAACTATAAAGCAATACTGACAGAGCCCAGGTCTCTTCAAGCGCTTGGAAATACTCTCTGGTATGCTGTCTTCTGTACAGTTTTCAATACATTCACCGGTCTGCTTCTGGCACTCGCAGTCAACTCAGCAGCAGCAAAGAGAACAAGTGTCCTTTTCAGGGCAATCTACTTCTTCCCTTCACTTATCGGTCTTACATTTGTCGCTGTTATCTGGCAGGTCTTCTTCCAGACAGATTTCGGTGTCATCAACTACTATCTGGGGAAAATAGGAATACCGGCCATCAAATGGCTGAACTCACAGCATATATCGAAGATCGCAGTTCTGATACTCGATGTATGGAAGAATGCCGGAATGGCAATGCTTCTCATACTCGCGGCTCTGCAATCAGTGAGCAGGGATGTCATAGAGGCTGCAGAGATTGATGGAGCAAAACCTGTCAGGTGTTTTGTATCAGTCATATTCCCCATGATCTCCCCTACTGTCTTCTTTGTTCTGATCATGAACCTCACTGGTGCACTCAGGCTATATGAATCAGCACTGGTGCTCACCAACGGAGGACCGGGAAACTCCTCACTCAGCCTTGTCATGCTCATAGCAGAGAAATCATTCACATCAATGAACTATGGACAGGGGACGGCACTATCGATGCTTCTCTTAGTACTGATTATCGCAGTAACAGCAATCCAGTTTGCTGGAAGCAGAAGGTGGGTGAACTATGATTAACATATATAAAATAGCAAGATTCTCAAGAAGAACACTTCTGATCATCATAATGATTGCAGTAGCGGCACTTTTCATCGCACCGTTTCTTTGGGTGTTCAGCGCCTCTGTAAGAAACTATGCCGAAGCGACATCGCTTCCACCGAAGTGGCTTCCTCCTGCATACAGCGAATGGAACACAAGCTACTTTGCGCAGCTGTTCACAGCACAAAGCAGATTCTTCCTGTGGATGCAGAACAGTCTCATTCTCAGCTCGCTCATCACACTCGGGATGGTATTCCATGCCGCGATAGCAGGCTATGCCTATGCGCGCATTGAATTCAAAGGAAAAGGCGTGATGTTTGCACTTCTTCTTGTCACAATGATGATTCCTGTCCAGGTAACGATTGTCCCTCTTTTCCGGATAATGAATGCGCTTGGTGTGGTGAACACACTCTGGTCAGTGGCGCTTCCCGGACTCTTCGGAGCGATGTGCCCAGGCCTTGCAGGAGGATTCGGAATCTTCCTTCTCCGTCAGTTCTATTTCAAGGTCCCGAAGGAAATGGAAGATGCTGCGACAATCGATGGCGCGAATCCGCTTGTCACATTCGCAAGAATCATCCTGCCGATGACAAAAGCCAATCTTGCTTCGCTTGCGATAATCGCATTCTCATTCTCATGGAATGACTACTTTAATGCATTCATCATGCTCAACTCACCTGACAAGGTGACGCTTCCGGTCGGCATACTGCAGCTCAGACAGCCATTCCAGACCGGAGACAACGTGGTGTTCGCAGCAATCACACTGGCCATAGTGCCCGTGCTTGTCATCTTTGTTTTCTGTCAGAAATGGATTGTAAAGTCCATGATAAATATCGGAGTCAAGGGTTAATCCCGGAGGAAAAAATGAAAAGAAACATCAAATCAAAAGAAGAGAAGTTCCGCCTTGGCGGGCACATCACATACAAGCGTGATGCGAATGTCGCGAACTTTCTTCTCGGCGGTATCGGAACAGGCAATATCACAGTCGGTGCCAGAGGCAACCTGAAAGACTGGGAAATCTTCAACTGGCCAGGAAAAGGCAAGTTTGTTCCGTTCTCATTCTTCTCGATTTACACAAAAGAAGAAGGAAAAGAACCAGTTGCGAAGATACTTGAATCGAAAATCCAGCCTCCCTATCTCAAATCCCACGGGTTCCTCAATGGCGAGCTGGCAGGTATTCCACGCTTTGAGCAGTCAGAAATGGAAGGCAGACAGCCATTTGTCTACGTGAAGCTCTCTGACCCTGAAATTCCACTCGAAGTGAAGATGGAAGCCTTCACGCCATTCATCCCGCTGGACAGTGACAACTCCGGAATTCCTTGCGCGATCTTCCGCTTCCATGTGAAGAATCCAACAGACAAGAGCATTGAGACATCAGTCGCAGCGACACTGGCAAACGTAGTCGGATTCGATGGATATGATGTGTTCAATAATGTGAAGCTTGTAGATGAAGTACAGAACGAGTTCAAGGATGAAGGCCCTGTCAAAGGATGGTATTACACAGCAAAGCATCTGAAACCAGATCATATGAAATTCGGTTCGATGGCGCTTTTCTCTACCGGTGAGAACATCACACACAAGCAATGGCTCCATGGGCAGTGGACAGATAACGCAGAGGATTTCTGGAATGATTTCGCCACAGATGGCAAGCTTGAGAAAACCGAGGATATCAAGGCAGAAGGCTGTGAGCTTCTTGACCACTATGACTTCAGCTTCCTTAATCTGAAGGAAAGAATCAGCTCGCTCTGTGATTCTGCTGTCATCAAGCCGAATGAAGAGAAGGTATTCACATTCATTATCAGCTGGTATTTCCCGAACAGGCCCAAAGGATGGATTGAATATGATGCCGATCTCAAACGCTACAATGAAGGCGGATACGATATCATCAGAAACTACTATGCCACAAAATTCTCAGATGCATGGAATGTCGGAGAGTATGTGATAAAGAATTTTGAATATCTCGAATCGAAGTCAAAAGCATTCGAGGATGCGCTCTACTCCACCACTCTCCCTGTTTATGTCATCGACGCCATCGCTTCGAATATCATGTCAATGAAGAGCCACTGCTGCTTCAGAATCGAGGGCGGTGCATTCCTCGGATGGGAGGGAATCAGGGATTATGTCGGTTGCGGACAGGGAAACGTGAATCATGTCTGGAACTATGCGACTGCTGTGGCAAACCTGTTCCCGGATCTGGAAATTTCGATGAGAAACACTGAATTCAACATCGAGATGCAGGAAAATGGCGACATGCCATTCCGCGCAAGGAAAATTCTCGGAGAGAGCAAGTGGGATATGATTCCTGCATGCGACGGCGAATTCGGGTCTATCCTGCGCATATATAGGGAATGGAAGTATACTGGAGATGATGATTTCCTCCGTGGCATCTGGGACAACATGATGAAAGCGCTCGAATTCTCACTCAGGGAATGGGACACAGACAATGATGGCGTGCTGGATGGCAAGATGCATGTCACTTACGATATTGAGTTCTATGGCCCGAACACGATGACGAATACGATTTATCTCGGTGCAATCAAAGGTGTTGCAGAGATGGCTAGACACCTCGGAAAGAACGAAATCGCAGATAAATTCGAAAAGCGTTTCAAGGAAGCTTCAGAGAAAGTCGATAAAATGCTTTTCAATGGAGAGTATTATATCCAGAAGCTGGATGATGTCGATGCCTACAGGTATCAGTATGGCAAAGGCTGTCTGACAGATCAGCTGCTAGGACAGTTCATGGCAGAATCCGCAGGGCTTGGATATGTGCTTCCAAAAGAGCATGTGAAGAAGGCCCTTGAGTCTATTTTCAAGTACAATTTCCGTGACAATATGGACAAAGTACCGAATGTCCAGAGAACATATGCACTCAACGACGAGGCTGGACTTGTGCTCTGCTCATGGCCACATGGCGGAAGACCTCGCTTCCCGTTTGCATACTGTGATGAGGTCTGGACAGGCGTTGAATACACAATCGCTGTCCAGATGATCAAGGAGGGAATGATTGATGAGGCTCTCACAATCATCATGGCTATCCGCGACCGCTATGACGGATACAAAAGAAGTCCATGGAGTGAAACAGAAGCAGGACACCACTACGTGCGTCCAATGTCCAGCTTCTCGCTGCTGACAGCTTTCAGCGGTCAGGAGACAGACATGGTCAGCAACACGCTCACATTCCATCCTGTTCTCAATGCAAATGATTACAGAACATTCTGGATTACTGGTAAAGCCTGGGGTGTCTATACGCAGAAAATGGATAAAAACGGTAAGCTGGAATCTCATATTGAAACACTTTTCAGCTTATAATAATGATTATTAACCACCGGCCGTGCTGGCCGGTGGGATGGTGGAAGAATGGTTAGACAGCGCAGAACAATTACTATGAATGATGTTGCCAGGGAAGCTGATGTTTCCCAGACATGCGTCTCCATGGTTCTCAGCGGCAAAGGCAATATTCCAGAAGAGACGCAGAAGAAAGTCCTGGAAGCCTGCACAAAGCTTGGATACCGGAAGAACAGAATAGCAGTCTCCCTCAACAGGCATCAGGGAGGAACGGGAATCATAGGGCTGGTTGCAGACAATCTTCTTGGCAATGATTTCGCGCATGAAATCATTGCAGGATGTCAGGCTGGGTGCAGGGAACTGGACAAGACGCTGATGATTGCAACTGTCAATGGCCTTGACAGCGAGCGCGACGGAGCTTCAGTTCAGACTCTTCTGGATTTCCAGGTTGAAAGCCTCGTCTACGCAACTCATTTCTACAGATCAGTTACGCTTCCATCCATTCTTCTCGACAAACCCGTCTGTCTGATCAACTGCTATACAGAGGACTGCTCAGTCGCAACTGTCATTCCAGATGATTATAACGGTGCATACAAGGCCACAGAATACCTCATTGACAATGGACACAGGAACATTCTCTTCCTGAGCAACAGTCTTACAATCGGGGGCAAACTGCTTCCTGCGACAATAAAAAGGGAAAAGGCCTTTACGGACGTTGCCAGCAAGTATGGCCTTGAAGCAATTATTGAACGTACAGAGATTGAAAGAAAAGCGCTGTTATCACTGATTGAGAAAGTGCTCTCCTCTTCATCCCGCCCATCTGCGATATTCACATACAATGACCGCATGGCACTGACTGTGATTTCAAAAGCGAAGGACATGGGGATACGGGTACCAGAGGATCTGTCAGTGATAGGCTATGACAATCAGGAAGTCATCAGCAGATTCATCACACCCAGTCTCACAACTGTCGCTCTCCCCCATTTTGATATGGGATACAAGGCTATTATGCACGTAGACGATCACCGCACTGACAAAGAGATGGAGGTTCTGGCAGAACCGCTGCTGGTAGCAGGTGAATCCGTAGCAAGGATATAAGAATGAACACATCAATACTCAAAGACAGAAGCGGCGCATTGAGGCCGCTTATACATTTCACATCTCAGAAAGGCTGGATAAACGACCCTAATGGTCTAATTTACTACAAAGGGAAATACCACCTTTTCTATCAGTTCAACCCATATGGCACGAAATGGGACAAGATGCACTGGGGGCATGCTGTAAGCTCTGATATGCTGCACTGGCGTGATATGCCGATTGCCCTCACCCCGACAGAGAACTATGAGAATGACCAGGAAGGCGGTTGCTTCTCTGGCAGTGCCATCGAAAAAGACGGCAGGTTATATCTTATCTATACCGCCTCCGCGCATATTGACGGAAAGCTTGAGCAGACACAATGCCTGGCATACTCAGATGATGGGGTGAATTTCGTGAAATATGAGAAAAACCCTGTCATCACACGCCCGTCTTTTGCCGACCCTGATTTCAGAGATCCTAAAATATTCAAGCACGAAGGTAAGTATTACACAGTCATAGGTGGAAACATCGAAGGAGATGGCAAAGTGTTTCTCTATTCCTCCGATGACATCTTCAGCTGGAAATATGAAGGCATACTCTTCTCATCAGAGCACAGACATGGCTGGATGCTTGAATGTCCTGACTTTTTCCCGATTGAAGATAAATGGGTCCTGACATTCTCTCCTATGTCCAGCCCGGACAGGAAGAAATGTGTCTACCTGATCGGTGATATGGACTTTGAGAAGTGCAGCTTCACTCCAGAGTATTATGACGATGCGGACAAGGGCTTCGACTACTATGCGCCACAGTCATTCCAGGATGAGAACGGCCGCAGAGTCATGATTGCCTGGATGAACCGCTGGCTCTGGATGCCATATGGAGAAGACTGGGGTCCTACAGAAAACGAGGGATGGCGAGGTGCTCTGACACTTCCACGTACTGTGACAATCAGGGACGGACGGCTTGAAGCGATGCCGGTCAGTACAATACACTCGCTTTACACAAGAAAGAAAACCGAAGGCATCACAATAAGCGAAAGCAAACCATTCACACTCAAGAGAGATAAAAGCTGCATTCTGGGTATCAGTTACAATGATGAGGATATCGAAAGCGGTGTATTCTCAATCAGGCTGTTTGAAAACGCAGCCCTCACGTTCGATCTTGTTTCCGGAAATGCCATCTTCTCATACACAGCTGATGGCAAAGGAATCATGCTTGCTCCACTGAGAAAAGGAATTAAGCACGAAGCTGCGATTATCGTCGATGGATCTGCTGTAGAAATCTTCATTGATGACGGGTTCTCAACGATTTCTGCGAATGTATTCAGAGAATATGATAGTTTTGAATTCTCTGTTCCTTACAAAACAGCGATAATACAGGCAGTAACTATTGAGGAGTAAACATGAAAGCACTGGCATTCGGAGAAATCATCTGGGACACATACAGTGACAGGGAAACACTTGGTGGAGCGCCACTTAATGTCACTGGCCATATTTGCAGGCTTGGTGGCAAGGCTGCTGTGATAAGCGCTGTCGGAAATGATAAAACAGGAAAAGAGACGATAAGGAGACTCTGCGAACTTGAGATATGCACATCCTATATGACTATCTCAGAAAACCCTACAGGACGCGCTTTCGTAACACTGGACAACGGCATCCCTTCATACACATTCAATTGTCCTGCAGCATGGGATGACATAAGGCTCAGCGATGAACAGCTCTCACGTGTCAGGAACAGAGTATGGGATGTCTTCATTTTCGGCACCCTTGCACAGCGCGCTGAAGTATCAAGAAGCTCACTTCACCATGTACTGGACTCTGTCAGGGCAAAAGAAATCTTCTTTGATGTGAACCTCCGCCTCTCCTACTACTCCCGGGAAATACTCGAGTATTCGCTTGGAAAAGCCACGATTGTGAAGATGAATGACGAGGAGGTTGATGTTATAACAAAACTTCTCGGCGCAAAGAGCGTTGAGGATATCATGGAAAGATATGATATCCACATTGCAATCACAACATATGGAAAGAATGGAACTGTTGTTCATGAGAAAGGCTGCAAGGACATTCACGTTCCGGCTGGAAATGTGCCTGTTGTGGACACTGTAGGAGCCGGGGACAGCCTCTCTGCTGCGTTCCTTTACTTCTACACGGCAGAAAGAAACACAGAAATAGCTATCAGGAAAGCCTCGCTTCTTGCCGACTACGTAGTAGGAGAACGCGGGGCCATTCCTGAGTACACTGAAGAAATCAGGGAAAAGCTTTTCTCACTCTGCTGAGTCTTTCAGCTTCCGCTCGTCAAGGACAAGCTCTTTTCCACTGAGCCTGAGAAGAACATCAGCACTTCCGACAGAGTCAGATGCCTCGACACCTGCGATATCGCCTGAAAATCCGATGACAGTCACAAGACGGCAGGAAGAGGCAGAGACTCTGTACTGAAGCTCATCCACAGCCTTATACATGCCTTGCTCCTTGCCTGTTGCAATATATCCGGCGACAGGGTTCATTGAACCTTTCACAACAGAAAGATTCCCATTCGCCGCAAAGAAAGCAGAAACATCGCTGTAAATTGCTTTATCTTTTTCTATCGCTTTGCGCTCGGAGTCAATATGCCATAAAAGCGTATACTCATGCTCAGCCTCCGCACTTATTCTGTCCACGATGATGAATACAGGGCTATTCAGGCACTCATGCTTCTTCACGAAATAGATCGTACGCTTCCAGAGAGCAGGAAGATGCTCGTCATCACCGTAAGGTCCGGAGTATTCTCCCTCCGCCCAGTCGACTGAGTCTGAAATACCATATCTTATACCCGAAAGTTTTCTGATATCCTCGTCATGCCACTCATAACTTTTCCTTCTGTTCTGGCCCATTCCGTCAACAAGAAGCACGTTGTGCGAGTAAGACGATAGAGTATAATGCCGCATAGGAGAGTCATCATATGCATAGCAGCAGCCTTCGGTGATCACGCGATGAGCGCCATTTGAGACAATGAAAGAGAGTTTGTCTTCATGCTGATGCCCCCTTCCAAACGGTGCTGAATCAAAAAGTCCATAGACATCATCCTCATTCCATCCTGAGCGGAAGACAAAGAAACCTGAATATGGAAGCGCGACAGAGGAAAAAGACGGCTTCTCCCCTTCTCTTGTAACTGACCAGTTGAGAAGAGGAGTATTGAACAGTCTGAGCTTCGGCTCGATGATGGACCGCACTTCTGTCGACGAGCCGTCATTGATATCAGGAAGACAGCCGTCACTCTCCATGATAAGCACATTCGCTTCTGCTGCTTTCTCGAGGATTGAATAGAGCTTCTCAGGAATTGCGATACCAAAGACTTTCAGCATCTCAAGAAGCCTCTGATAATTATTCACAGCCACTTCATGGTAACAGGTTGTGAGCTCATACTGGAAACCATCCGGATAGAACTGCCTGCCACTCTCATTTTCCATCATCTCAAGCGAGAACGTTTTCCAGTGCTCCGCTTTCTTCAGGAACGGGAAGAGCACTGCGATGTGGCTGAGCCCGTTCATCTCCATCAGAAGCCAGTTGCCATGCATATGATTATGCTCAAGCCGATTTCCGTGCTCATATAGGGAAATGGCAATATCAGTGAGCATCGAATCGGAGAACACATCATAAAAACTGTAGATGATGTACGGCCAGTTTGCCCCCATGCGTATTCCGCACTCGATGGTCCTCCACGTCTTTGTTCCATCTCCGGGTACTGTCTTGTCTGGGCATGGGCATGTTTTTATCCATGAGGAAAGAAGAGCTTCTGCTGCTTCTGCATATTTCTTCTTTCCTGTGAGCAGATACTCATGTGCCAGAAGTTTGATGTCATTATGACGCGAAAGCTGCCATGTCCATTCCTTATAACCGTTGTATGTTGGATTTGACTGCCAGTCGACAGATCCTGCGCTGCCGAAAGAATATGGAATCCCCACTGAGACAAGTGTTCCTCCCGAAATTCTATCCGCAGCCTCCCCATCGCTCTCTCCAGGAAGTGTGAATACATTCTCAGGCCTCTCATAAGGAATTGAAAAGAATTTCTCACGAGTGGAGGAAAGATAGGAACGGAAGAATGAAGCGAAAGAAACTGTGCCGGAAATGACACTGCCGCAACCGGGAAATGAAGGGTCTAAGATATCGTTGATTTCTATCATGATGCCACCTTTGATTCAGAGTAGCATATTCCAGAAGCTATTCACAGAAGAAAAACAGAAGCACTGCACGCTCCCTTGTTTAGTATCTGAGGCTAGGATACAATCACGCTATGGACAGTGCAGACACAATCGCTTTCCTTAAAGAAAGAGAGGAAAAGCTCGGTGCTCCGATTAAATGGAGAAGCTATGCTCCATGGTTTGCAAAACTCAGAGGAGAGAAACGCGAGTATGGCGTATTTCTCTACACCGATGGGAAAACCATGGTATATGAGGATTTCGACAGAGAACCGACGATTCTCGGCATCCCCATCGGCAGGAACAGAAAAAGAGATGACTATGTGAAGCTCGAAGCATCTTTTCCAGTATCCGCAATCAAAAGTATCGACAGAGTTACGAAAACCGATGCTGTGCGTTCATACGACAAAGGCAGAGACTGTGCAGCGAATGCTGGCATACTCAGCATCGCACTGAGGAAACTTGTCACGAAAATCACGCTTTCAGACAACACGATATACTATATGGAACTGATGGATCATAAGAAATTTGTCAGTACTATAAAAGAATTCCAGAAGGAGGACTGAATGGGCGCATTCAAAGCTTATGACATTAGAGGAATTTACGGAAAGGATATAGATGAGGATCTGGCTTACAGAATCGGATACTTCATTGCGCGGCTTCTGTCTTCTCCGTTCGTAGTAGTAGGTCGCGATATCCGCCTTTCATCAGAATCTCTCCATAATTCTCTTGTACAGGGAATCACTGACAGCGGAACAGATGTCTATGATCTGGGGCTCGCAACCACTCCGATGGTATATTTTGCAACAGTGTTCCTGAAGGCAGAAGCCTCTGTGCAGATCACAGCCTCGCACAATCCGAAAGAATACAATGGATTCAAGATCTCACGTTCAGGTGCGCTCCCTGTCGGAGGTGAATCGGGGCTGAAAGACCTAGAGAGGATGACAAAGGAAGAGGAAATCATCATCTCCGAGAGAAAAGGCACTATCAAAGACTGTTCCTATGTAAAGGATGAGTACATCTCATTTCTCAGACCATATGCTTCCGGACTTGAAGATCTCAACATCTCAATAGACTGCTCTTCAGGCATGTCATCACTGATCATCAAATCACTTCTCGGAGAGGAAAGACACTACATCAATGACACATTCGATGGCTCGTTCCCCGCCCATGAACCGAACCCTCTTGAGGAGAAGAACTGCAAAGAGATTGAGGCGGAGACAGTGAAGAACGGTTCAGACTGCGGTGTTATCTACGACGGGGATGCTGACCGTGTGATGTTCATTGATGAGAAAGGCAATTTCATCCAGCCTGACTACATCACAGCTGTCATCGGCAAGTACTATGCAGGAAAAGGCATCATCGGCAATGCGCTCCAGGATATAAGAACATCCAGATCGACTACTGAGTATCTGGGGAACCTCGGATACAATGTAACGACATGGAAAGTCGGACACGCATTTGCAAAGCTGAAGATCAGGGAGATTGATGGCGTGTTCGGAGGAGAGCTTGCAGGACATTACTACTTCCGTGACTTCTTCTGCTGTGACAGCGGCATTTTCGCTTCCCTTCTAGTGCTCTCTGTCGTGAACGGCCTGAAAAAGGAAGGAAGGACACTCTCCCAGCTTATCGAAGAGATCATCAGATATGCAAACTCAGGGGAGATCAACTTCCGTCTGGAAAACAAGGATGAAGCCATAAATGCTCTTTACAGCCGCTTTGTGGATAACGACAGACCTGTAAGAGTGCTAGATTTCGATGGCTACAGAATCGAATTCGATTCATGGTGGTTCAACGTGAGGAAATCCAACACGGAGCCATACCTCAGAATCGTGGCAGAAGCGAGGACAGAAGAACTTCTTAATGAGAAACTTGATGAGATAAAAAGCATTATCGGAAGATTCAACTAGTGGTAAAATAAGGTTGGTTTAAGGAGATAGAAATGAAAGTACTTCTTTTCGGAGGTGCCGGATACATCGGCACACATGTAGCGATGGCATTCCTTGACAGAGGGGATAAAGTCGGTATATATGACAATCTCTCCACAGGACTCAGGAGCAATGTGCCTGAAGGAGCAGAGTTCTATGAAGGCGATATCCTCAATAGAGAAAGGGTTGCTGAAGTTCTCTCAAAAGGATGGGATGCAGCAGTGCACCTTGCCGCATTCAAGGCAGCTGGCGAATCTATGGTGAAGCCAGAGAAATACAGCGAGAACAACATCACAGGATCGCTGATTATCATGACAGAATGCGAAAAGCACGGCTGTATGAATTTCATTCTCTCCTCCTCCGCAGCTACATACGGAGAACCGCAGTATCTGCCTATTGATGAGAAGCATCCCAAGAATCCTGAGAACTACTATGGCTACACAAAGTACTGCATTGAAGAGAATCTCAGATGGTATTCCAAGCTCAAGGGCCTCCGATACGCAGCTCTCAGATACTTCAATGCCGCAGGCTATGATACGGAAGGAAGGATGATGGGACTGGAAAGGAATCCCGCTAATCTCATTCCTGTCATCATGGAGTGCGCAGCAGGTATCCGGGAGAGTGTCGGTATTTTCGGAACAGATTACGACACGCCGGACGGAACCTGTATCCGCGACTATGTCCATGTGACAGATCTTGCAGATGCTCACGTCGCTGCTGCTGATTACCTTATCAAGAACAACGAGGACCTCGTTGTCAATCTTGGTTCTGAGACAGGACTCTCTGTCCGAGAGATTGTGGAAACAGCGCGCCGTGTCACAGGACAGCCCATTCCTTCCATTGACAGCCCAAGACGCCCGGGAGATCCTGCAAAGCTCATTGCCTCGTCTGCACTGGCACATGAGAAACTGGGATGGAGCGCAAAGCACTCAGATGCAGAGACACTCATCGCTTCCACATGGAGAGTCTACAAAGCAAACTTCAACAAATAATACAGTGGGGAGGTCAACACCTCCCCTTTTTTTTACCTATACAGAATATTCGAACGCTGGAATTTACATATTCCTCAATCACATTACTAAAACCTTCTCAGATATTGAAATACATTATATAAGTCATTATAGTTGCTACCGGAGACGATAATGGACAATCTCGATTTCGACTATATTATTTACGATTACGGCAAGAAAGACACTGCAAAAGCAAAAGAGCTTTTCTCTATTGATACTGTCAGAAAGGTCAGGAAGTTCCACAGGGAAATCCCTGGATACAAGATGACACCGCTCAGGGCGATGCCTAATCTGGCACAGATGCTGGGGCTTGGTGGTATTTTCATCAAAGACGAGGCACAGCGTCTTACTCTCAACTCATTCAAGGTTCTTGGCGGTTCCTATGCAGTTGCAAGATATATACAGAAAAAGCTGGGACTCAGTGATGAAGAGACAAATTACGAGTATCTCACATCCGACGAGTGCCATAAGAGGCTGGGATCTCTTACATTTGCTGCCGCTACAGATGGCAATCACGGCAGAGGAATTGCATGGGCTTCAATGCAGCTTGGGCTGCCATGTGTCATCTATGTTCACAAAGAGACATCAAAAGCGAGAATCGATGCCATCAGAGGATATGGAGCACACGTTGAGATTATCGATGGAAACTATGATGATGCTGTAAGGAAAATGGCGGAAGATGCTGCTGCTAATGGCTGGACGGTCATCAGTGATACATCCTGGGATGGATACACAGAAATACCGACATGGATCATGCAGGGCTATTCAACACTGATGCTTGAATCGCAGGAACAGCTTCTCGGTGTCGGCATTTCCAAACCTACACATGTAATTGTACAGGCAGGTGTCGGAGCTATGGCAGCATCTGTCATTGGATTCTATACGGCGCTCTTCCCAGAGGATCCTCCTGTTTTCATCGTTGTTGAACCTGATAAAGCCGCATGTGTCTTTGAATCAATCAAAGCAAATGATGGCAAATGCCACAGCGTGAAAGGAGATCTGGATACCATAATGGCAGGACTTGCTTGCGGAGATCCTTCCCCTATTGCATTCGATGTGCTGGAGCACACTGCAGATTTCTTCCTTTCCATTCCTGATTACATTGCCGCAAGAGGCATGAGAATACTCTCCTGTCCGCTCCATGGGGACCCGTTTGTAATCTCCGGAGAGTCCGGTGCTGCCCCGCTTGGCGCACTTTATTCAATCATGACGGACAAGGGAGCTGAAGAACTGAGAAAGAAGATGAAGCTCGACCAGTACTCACTTGTCTTCATGGTCAATACTGAAGGCAATACAGACCCGAAGCATTTCAGACAGATTATCTGGGATGGCCTTGATCCCGTTCCGAGAGAGTACCGCACGAGGAAGTGACAGAGCTTTCAGGGTTGCCGAGATTGGCAACCCTTTATTTTTACTCACTCCGACGCTGAAACTACAGCTTCTTTATACTCTGAAGGAATTCTATTCCTCAGTTCTGCAGATGGGTTGAAAATATGGAATACCGTCTTGCCACCCTCTTCCATTGGAATGACTGAATTCTCCCTTGCATACATAGGCAAAGAGAAGAAATCATAGGTTCTGGTAATCCACTTAGGACCTTCTTCAAAGCTTCCGTCAATCATTGAAACCCACTTACCTCTAGGAAGGTAGAAAGAGCAGAGGCCATCCTCACGCATTACAGGTGCAATGAGAATATCAGGACCTAGCATGTATTCCCTGTCTAGATATCTGATCATCTCATCATCAAAGCCGAATTCAAGGATGAGAGGGCGCAGGACTGGAATACCTGTTGAATGTGATTCCTCCGCACATTTCCAGAGGTATGGAAGCAATGACATCTTCAGATTCGTAAAAAACTCGGTCACGCGGCATGCTTCTTCATCGAAGGCCCAGGGAACCCTGTATGATGAACTGCCATGAAGTCTTGAATGTGATGACAGGAGACCAAATGCAACCCACCTCTTGAAAAGATCAGGTGCCGTCGTGTCTTCAAATCCCCCGATATCATGACTCCAGAATCCGAAACCTGAAAGCGAAAGCGAGAGTCCACCTCGTAATGTTTCTGCCATTGATGAATATGTTGCAACATTATCACCAGCCCAATGCACAGGCATTGTCTGGCTCCCGATAGTCCCTGAGCGGGTGAATACAATAGCTTCATCTCCCTTCATCTCCTCTAGAAGAGAGAAGACTGTTTTGTTGTAGATATATGTATATTTGTTGTGCATCAGGAGAGGATCAGAACCATCAGCCCATACAACATTCTCCGTCGGAATATTCTCTCCAAAATCTGTCTTGAAACAATCGACGCCCATATCCACAAGTTTCCTGAGCTTGCTCTGATACCACTTTACAGCTTCGGGATTCGTAAAGTCGACAATAGCCATACCAGCCTGCCAGACATCGCACTGCCATACGTTGCCGTCATCCTTTCTGAGAAAGTATCCTTTCCTTGCGCCTTCATCGAAAAGATGTGACTTCTGAGCAACATAAGGATTAATCCACACACTGACATGCAGCCCTCTGTCATGAAGCTTTTCAAGCATACCCTGTGGATCGGGAAACATATCCTTATCCCATTCGAAATCAACCCACTGGAAGCCCTTCATCCAGAAACAGTCAAAGTGTATTACAGAAAGAGGGATATTCTCACTCTTCATTCTGTCGACAAATGAAAGAACCGTTTTCTCACTGTAATCTGTTGTAAACGACGTCGACAACCATAAGCCAAAGGACCACTTTGGTGGAAGTGATGGTCGTCCTGTGATAGAAGTATAGAGCGAGACGACGTCCTTAAGCGTATCACCAGCAATGATGACATATGAAAGCCTCTCTCCCCTGACAGAGAACTGGGCACATTGCGCAACCTCGCTTCCCATTTCAAAAGAGACCCTTCCATAGCTCAGAACAAAAACACCATAATTCTTCGAAGAGACAAAGAACGGCACATTCTTATGTGACATTTCGCTTGAGCAGCCGCTGTCAAGATTCCACATCTCAACCTTCTGTCCATTCTTTACAAACGATGTGAACCGTTCTCCCAGCCCATAGTAGTTCTCCCCGATGTCCGTTGTAAGATACTCAGCCATGAATGTACCAGCAGGAGTATTCATACAACCTGAAAGACGGGAAAAACGCTTTGTAAGTTCCTTACCCTTGAAAGTGAAAACAAGTTCTCCATTTATGAACTCAGCTTTGAGGTTTCCTGAGGAAATGCTGTTCTCTCCCGTTAATCCTTCTGAAATGACCGGAATTTCCGGAAAAGGCTTTTCATTCACACATCCCTTGTGGTGATAGACATCAACACGGAGAATATCAGGCTGAACAGCAGTAATCTCTGTCGTGATCACAGGATTATTTAGTGTATCATTCCTGCATGTAACAGGATTTGAACATGCAAAAAGCGAGAATTTACCATTCTTCGCTCCTGTTTCAAAATACTCCTTATTGGAAAAGAGTGTCACGTTGTCGTCGAGATGCCAAAAACCATTTCTGAACCTCATTTCTTATTAGCCAGAGGCTACCTCCTTGTAATTATTCTGTATGATAATCAACAGGAGGTTGTCCATTCAAGCCGTTTTTGCCATCATCCGATTATAAAACCACCGCCCACAGACAGAGCCATTCTGAAGCCTGGATCTTCTGTATGCCTCAGATCATAATACCCTCTGAGCCCCAGCTTGAAATACATATTCTTTGATTGGGATACAATGCCAGCCTCTCCCATGACACCGAACTCCTCCTCATAGACGAAATCCATCGGTTCGTTGTCATTAGCAACATGCTCCAGAGCTGTCCGGTACCATGAATATTCGAAGCCGCAGGTAAGCGCCATTCCGATTCTGTCTGTAAAGAACTGGTAATAAGCAAGACCGCCAAAGAGCGACTGGCGGTTATCGAGGTCATATGTGATATACCCTTCATTGCTGCCGCCTGTGAGCGCACGGCCGACAGGCAGCATGATATTATACCCTCCAGCAAAACCGACCCTGACCTCCTGCGACGGGAAGAGGGCAAAGTCCACAGAAAAGCCAAGAGATTTTATCTCAGCGACACTTTCACCCATTGCCGGAAACGATGCAGCTATCTCTTCAGAGACGAAATTGCGGTCTGCGATAAATGCCCCTTCCAGCCAGAACTCAGGAGAAGCAGAGAGTGTGAAGACAAGAGAGAAAACTATAATCAATAAAAGCTTTCTCATCTCACCCTCCTATCCTGATACCGCATCCTGCGTAAAACCCTGCTGTGAGCATTATATATCCTGCATCGTATATTTCGCTTACAGAATAGAGGAACTTCATCATGTGCGCATCATAAATTGCCGAGAATGTGAGGAAGAAATCATCATCAATCAAGATGTTGACACCTGGCTCGATAGCCACTCCAAACACAAACCCTGTCGTGAACCAGTCATATGACCCGACAGACAGTCTGATAGGAAACACAATCTCCACACTGCCAAATGAATACCTGAAAGCAGGACCGATACTCAGAAACAGACTGGCATGCTGCTCATCAAGACTGTCACTCTTAACATAGTTCCAGTCATTGCCCTCTCCTTCTGGAACAATCGATACAGACGAGACTGGAAAAGACAGCGCCAATGCAGTTGAAAGCCCGAAACGCGATTCGTTGCCGGAGAAGATATCTGCACCGAGATGCACTCCGACATTATGCCGCTTCAGGAACTCCCCGCCATTAGGGAAATCCCCATCGGCGTTATATCCCGTAGGAAGCGGCGATGAGAACACATTTGTATCATAGGACCACAACGCTCCGGCTCTGAGGTCAAGTGACGGTGAAGCCGTAAGCGGGAGAAGCAGGAATACAGAAACAAACATCAATGCAATCTTTCTCATATACCCACCGAGAATCCGAATCTCTGTTCCACGTACATCTCTTCATCAAAAACAGGATCATAGGAACAGCCTATTTCATAATAGAATTCAGCAATGCTGAATATGACGAACTCCGCCCGGATACCATAACTTCCGACGCTCTCCGCTATTGTCTTCCCGGAACTTGTATTCAGGACTCTACCAAGCCCCCATCCAAGATCCCAGAAGAACGAGACAGACGGATAGGTATCGCGGCTGTTGATCTGAGGGCCATAGAATGTAAGAGAAAGCCTGTTTGTGATCACATTAGTTGCGTTAGGCACATCAGGTCCCCATATATCCCCGCCCTGCACATAGTACGGAACCTTGCTTCCTGCTATCACTCGGTAAGTAAGGTTGTCATCAAGTACGATGCTGAACCATGTTCTGTCCTCACCATGCGCAATCTTGTAAAGTGTCTTCGAAAGCATCACCTCATTCCATGAAAGCATGAACGAGGCAGAGCCATCTGTGAGAATCATCCATTCCGGTGCAAAGCGCCAGTATGAAGCCGCTTTGACTCCATCCCTGGTAGTTGTTGTATCATGCATGTAATCAAGCATCACACCGAGCGTGAAACTGGTCTGGAATACAGAACGGTCGTCTGTCAGCTCCGGTGCTCCTGTCCAGAGACCATCAACCTGGAAGCGGTAATTTCCGTTGCTGTCCCAGAAAAGTCCTTCTGTCTCTCCGGGACCTGTCAGCCATGAAAGACGTTCGAAAGCCATCTCAAAACGGCCGTCTACTGAAGCGAAAACCGTGATGAGGTCGTTGTCGGAGAACGATGTATCCAAGAACCCCTGAGCAAAGAAGAGATTGAATTCATCGTAGTGGACTGTATAATCAAGCGGAAAATCATAAAGCGATGGATTCTCTGCAATGATTGCGCCGGTGCGAGGATCCTGCCTCAGGGTTCTGTAAACAAGTCCGTTATCGAGGCGGAAAGCAAATTCAGTCTTATTGCCTTCAATGAGATCGGGAACAGGAAAATTGAACTGATACATCACAGAGGTCGGGAAAACTCCTTCCCCGAACTCCGGTTCCGTTCTCACCTCGAATACATGATAACCGAAACCTATCGAGAATAGCGGAGAAAGAGAGAATGCAAGCAACAGCATGATAACTAATTTTCTCATCTCACCCCCTATATCGACACATAGAACTGAAGGCCTGAATTCTGCCACCACGATGGTTTTTCAGGCCAGATGCCGCGAATGAAATCATAACCGACCTGGTATTCAAGCCGTATGAATCCGAAAAGGCGAAGCTGTAAGGTCGCGCTGAAACTCGACTGAAGCTCCACGGCATGCGTTCTGTTATCAATCTCATTAGCAACCCTTCCGAAAAGGAGACGGTTATAAAGATTTAGCTCGATACTCGTGTAGCAGTCGCCAGCCATGAACTGCGGTCCTGAGAAATGCAGCCATACCCGATCTGTAAGACTGCCACGAAGTCTGTCTAACGGTAGCTTATTCTCCGGGATGACGGAGCCGAAAAGATACTCAATCCTGTCAGAATGACCAAGATACATATTCATCCAGTTCCAGCCATTGTCCTGCTGAATGGAGAATATCTCCATCTTCTCTTCAGCATAAAGCGAGATGCGGTAATAATCGCTCTGCACACCCTCCGGTGTAAGGTTGTTAAACAGCCATGACGGTCCAGCCTCAAGCAGAAGATCCACGCCTAGCCCCTCTTCCGGTTCAGAATCTGTCGGTGTGTCTCTGTCCATGTTCAGCGAGAGCTGAAAATAAAGATAGTCTGTGAACACATTCCGGCTGCCATTAAGCCATGGATAAGCCGGAAGGACATCATCAAATGGCTCCCGAGGCGTTCCATCCGGATAAACAAAGAGAGGAGATGACAGTCCACCATGATCTGAGAGCGAGTAGACAACCTCTTCCAGACTCATCGCATAACGTGCATTATAGCCGATACGCACATTGAACAGCGAACCCTTTGGATTAAGAGGATTGTCCATGAAACCCTGATCAAGATAGATATCTATTGAGGAACGCGGATTGAAATAGGAAAGGGAATGCCAGGAAGACGTGAAGAAGTCATAGTCTGGAAGCTCATCATTGGAAAGCACCCAGCGAGGCCGCCCTGTAAGGTAATCATAATCGGATGAGAGTGTCCTGTTATTGAACGCAAATGACAGTTCAATCTGCAGCTCTGCATCGCGCTCTGAGGGAATCATCTCCATATGCTTCTCAAAGCCAAATGTCGTTCCCAGAGGAAACAGCCCGAGTCCGAATCCATTGATACCCCCCGAAACCGCATCGATGTAGGCATCAAATGTGAATGACTCAGCTCCGAGAGCAAATGGAAGAGAGATGAGAATAATGATGATTCCCAGAAGCCGTCTCATCAGCGCGAGAAACTCCACATTCTGTCCAGCCAGAAGATGGCGAGATCCATCCAGCTCTGGACACCTTTTTCTTCAACTCCTGTTTCATTGTATCCAAGAGAGAGCCCATGTATACCCTGGCTGTAAACATGAAGATCAACAGGTACATTATGTTCATGCAGGGCCTGGGCAAATGCAAGCGAATTATAGACATCAACACTCTGATCTGTGAATGTATGCCAGATGAAGCACGGAGAAGTATCACTGTCTGTCTGTGTCTCCAGCGAGTAATAGCTTTTGAGAGACTCATCGCCACCGGTAAGGGACTCTGTGCTGACAAGATGCCCTTTCTCGCCCATTGTGATGACAGGATAGCAAAGGACTGCAGCATCCGGACGGGATTCCTTGCCGAAACGTTTCCAGTGACAGGCTATAGAGGCTGCGACATGTCCTCCTGCGCTGAAGCCCATTATCGCAATCTTGCAGCGATCAGTCATGAGCTCGCTGGCATTCTCTCTCAGCGTCTTTATTGCAAGCGCTGCCTCGGCTTCAGGATATGAATGCCTGATAGCTTCCCCTACACTGTACTTAAGCACGAAGACATTATAGCCGTGAGCAAATAGCGGGAAGACTACCGGATCCTCTTCACGAGGAGAGAGCTTTATGTATCCGCCACCTGGGCAGACAATCACAGCTGGGCGTTCAGAGTACATTCCCTCAAGCGCTTTACCATCCTCGTGGATATAGCCATAAAACGGAACGCTGTTCTCTCCAATCATGTATTTCACTGTTTTCATACAATCACCACCAGATTCATTCTATAGCAATAGTAAATAAAATACATCTCAATCCTTCAGCGGCACATCAAACGTCATCCTGTCTTTTGTAAGCACTGTATCGGGAAAAACAGATTTCGCATCGCGTTCAAGAATCTTCAATTCCCTCTCTGAATAACGGGGAGAATAATGCTGCAGACATAAAAGGCGCGAAGCACTGTCTCTCGCGACAAGAGCCGCCTCATAGCTTGTCATATGCTTCTTTTCCCTTGCAGTCTCCGCCAGAGCTTTCTCGAACATTCCCTCACAGAAGAGAATATCCGAATCATGAACGTAATCAGCAATATGCTCGAAGTACATCGTATCTGTCACATAACTGATTTTGCGCCCATCACGGGACATGCCCATGACCATGTCGCTTGTTATGGTGCGGCCATCGGAGAGCGTAACGGGAACACCACTCTGCAACACACCCCAGAGCTTACCCTTGGGAACACCCAGCGCCTCAGCCTTGTCGGGGAAGAACTCGCCTTTACGCTTTTCCTCGACAAGAGAATAGCCGAAGCATGGTTTTGTATGTATAAGCGGAAATGCCTGGACAGTGAAACCATCACCTGAGAAGACAACACCTGGCTCTGCAGCTATGAATCGTATTTCATAGTTGATGTACATATCCAGAATACGGCGTGATGTATCGATATACTCCTTCAGTTTCTGCGGTCCGATGATATACAAAGGTTCAGTTCTGTCGACCTGAGCGGAGAGCATCAGCATGCCAGGCAGTCCTGTCACATGATCTGCATGCATATGAGAGATGAAGATAGCAGAGATCTTCTTCCATCTGAGATTGAGCATCTTCATTGAGACCTGTGTGCCTTCCCCGGAATCGAAAAGGAACAGGTCACCATCACGGCGGACCAGAACAGATGTAAGAAATCGCCCGGGAAGAGGCATCATGCCGCTTGTACCAAGCTGAAAAGCTTCAAGATTCACACTTTCTCCTCTCTGCTATGCTCTCATATTTCCATGAAAAGAAAAAGCATCTAGCTGCCGATCTTTCTCAGAGAAAGAGCAACAGAGAATGCAGAAACAGCAAGAGAGAGCAGCATCATAGCAAGAAGCGGCAGCAGCGGAACAGAGATAGAGAATGATGTGACATAGTATTCCAGCAGAGCAGGAACAGAATAAGCTACAGCTTTCAGTATGAAAGGGGAAAGAGCCGACAGTCCTAAGCCAAGCACAGTTCCGGCAAGAAGAGCTGAAAACACGGAAAGAAGAGTGATACGGAAATAGATATTACGTATCTGGGAAACAGAGAGTCCGAGAATCCAGAGTGTTTTTATATCACTGCGGTCGCGGTCGATATAAGCTTCTGCTGCATCAGAGGAGAAGAATGCAGCAAGAAGTGCTACAGAAGCGAGAATAAGATAGAGCGTTGACAGAGAGGAACGCACATTGCTGTAAAGGGATGAATACATCGTCATATAACTCTCTGCAGGAATGCCGTTGCTGTGAAGCACACGAAGAAGCTCACCAGGATCCTCTCCATCCGGAAGCAGGATTTCATACGAGAGAGAAGATGAGACAAGGTCTATGGGAAGATATGCAAGATAGCTGTCAAGCTGTGGATAGACAGATGAGAAAATACCGCTGAGCGTACAGAGATAGGGACGTGCCCTCCCATCTTCCCATATGAGAATTGTCATCCTGTCTCCGGGCGAGAGTGAAAGCTCTGCTGCAAGAGATGATGAAAGGATGACAGGATTCATAACGCTGGTATCAAGACGTTCCATCTCGATTTCATCTGACCTGAAACCAAGGAAATAAGAGTCCTCCACGCCTTTGACGAAGAGTGCCGACTCCCCGTTCTCACTGTAGAGAAGCGCATTAGAATATCTGACACAGCTGCACTCTGCATCTTCTCCTATATATGCAGAAGGATCTGAGAGAGACAAGATGGTGCCGGAGCCCATCAATGCTATCATTCTGTCGATACGTTCCGATACAGAATATATGAATGTGATAGCGAATGAAAGCGCAGCTGTCACTGAGAAAAGAACCAGCAGTGGAAGGAGCGCGCTGATTTTGTATCTGAGCGTCATCCCTTTTCCACGCTTACGTGAAATGTAGAGTCTGGAAATCTCAAGCTTCATGGAGCGTGCCTTCCCTGAGAATGAGCATTCTATCGGCTTTAGCTGCAAACGTGCTGTTATGAGTGACAAAGAGCATACTGCTTCCGCTCTCCTTCACTGTCCCAAGAAGAATATGCTCAATAGCATCTGCGCTCTTCTCATCAAGGGAGCCTGTAGGTTCATCAGCAAAGATAATCTCAGGACTGCCTGAAAGCGCCCTGGCAATTGCCACCCTCTGTCTCTCTCCGCCGGAAAGCTCCTGGCTTCTGTGTGCTGCCCTGTCATGCAGTCCTACAAGGGAGAGTATCTCTCCAGCTCTCGCATACGCCTCTTTCCTGTTCTTTCCCTGTATCAGCAAAGGTATTGCGACATTCTCCAGTGCCGAGAAATCCGCAAGCAGAGTGGAAGACTGAAAGACAAAACCCATAGTACAGGAGCGGAGCCTTGCCGCCTCCCGCTCAGACAGTCCAATACTGTCGCGTCCGTTGTAGAGCACCCTGCCGCTATCAGGAGGCATGAGAAGCGCTGCTATGGAAAGCAATGTGCTCTTACCGCTGCCGCTTTTCCCCATGATGGAGACTATCTCACCCTTCTCGATTGAAAGCGAAAGCGATGAAAGGATATCTATCCGGCCACCTCCGGGAGATGGATATGATTTTGAAAGATCTTCGATGGAAAGCAAGCTACTCATTTTTAATCACCTCCTCCAAAGGCCGTCTGTCCAGCATTCTCTCTTCGCGTATTGAGAACAGCGCGATGAAGAAAAGCAGAGCAGTCGAGAAGACAATGAATGAGCGGTAAGGCACTTCAAGATCAGCACCGCTTCCTGCGAACGAAGCCGTATACTGTTCTCCGAGCGGAATGAGAACATGTGTAAGCACCAGACCGAGGACGATACCAATGAGCATCATGAAAAGCATAGAAAGAAGAAAGACACAGTCAGCCTTCCATTTCCCGAGTCCGAGAATAATAAGCTCAGCACGCTCTTTTTCCCTCGCAGAGAAGAATGTGCGTATGCTGCTTGCCGCTGATACGAGAATCACAACAAAGAGAAGGGAGAGGACGATGTACATCATGATTTTCTCGAGTATGAACGCAGAGTAGAGTCCTGCTTCTTTCTCCTTCCAGCTTGTGCATTCGTATCCCTCCGCCCTCAGCTTCTCGCATTCAGAATCGGAAACACCTTTCACAGCTGTATAGAGCTTTATGCCTTCTGGCATCGATGAAAGAGGCATGAAAAGAAGCGAGCTGTCGAATGAATAGCCAAGTGCTGTTGAGAACGCTCCGCTTATTTCCACTTTTCTCGTGACAGGAAGAACCACACCGCTCCTCCCCGTTTCAAGAGCTGTCATGTTTATCACATCAGAGGCCATGTAAAGGCTGTAAGGAACTAAAAGAGAAGTGTTATCACCATAGATGATGCGAAGGGCTCCATCATAAGATGCGTCGATGTATCGGAGTGTGTAGACACCACCATCAGCAAGGACCTCTGTCTCACCATACAGGAATACTGAAGCATCTCTGTAGCGTTCTTTCATCTCACTGACAGCATTGCCGGAAATTACCATGTCAAAGGATCTGGCTTCGCGAATACGTTCAAAACGTCCTTCCTGGAGATAATCCATTACAGAAATCGTGATCATCAGGACCGCAAGGGAAAGAGAGGCGGAAAACACAATTCTAAGTGCTCTCCGCCTGTGCCCTGATGAGCGGGAAAAGCTGTAACGGATGGAGAGGAAGGGAATCATAGGCGATGAATCTCCTTGACCCTTACGCCGTCGCCTTCAAAGAGGATGCTGTATTCTGCCCTGCCTTCCTTATAGCGTATCTCTTCTATATCACCGCTTTCGAGGAACTTTCTCTCCTTGGTGAGGATACCGTCTGCAAGCATTTCAATAGATGATACGCTCCCATCTGTATAGTGGGTCCTTGTCTCATTGCCGCCATCCTGTACAACTGAAAGCTGCAGCTCACCATCTTCGCCGTATTCGTAAAGGGTAACAGCCTCTCCTTTGCTCTCCTGTACAAGACGGCCACTAGTGTCGTAGATTTTCTCCATGGCAGTACCATCTGGAAGCGTCCTGCTCTCCTTCCAGCTGCCATCATCCTCGATTGTGTAGCTAAGAGAAGGATCGGACAGGTCCTCCCGCATGACTAAACCATTCTCATAATAAGTGAACTTCACGGCATCGCCATCATTTTCGTAGAGATAGAATGATGGGGATATATATGAATCATTAGTGCCGGTAATGGCAGCAACAGTCCCTGATGGTGTCTCAAGATAGACAAGGCGGCGCTGCAGCTCACCATCCACAGACACAGAGACAGAAGAAAGCCTGTCATCTGTATAGAAATAGGTATGAGTCTCGGTCCTGTCCCCCTGCTCTACAGTCCATTCACTCCGCTCTCCGTTCTCACCAAGCCTCACGCTCTCCGTTCTGTCACCATACTCGATTGTATAGCCATCTTCACTCTCTATACGGCGCTGGATGACCTCACCATCGTGGTAAATCACTCTCTCACTGCCATTCTCCTCTCCCTCATATCCAGAACCTGTCAGCATCTCAATCATCCCAAGATCCTGACCAAGTGCATTGGAAAGGAAAGCTGCTGGAAAGAGCGGCAGGGAAAGAAAAAAGAGAAGTGCGATGGAAAGGAGACGTCTATTCATTGAGCCCCATCAATGCATTCAGGAATTCATCCTTGTCAAATGGCTTGATATCATCATATTTCTCACCAGTACAGACGAAAAGCACAGGAAGACCAAGAGTTCTCCCGATCTGGACAAGCGCACCGCCTTTCGCAGCTGAATCATATTTTGTCAGGATAATCCCATCCAGTTTCACAGCCTCATTGAAAAGAAGTGTCTGAGAAACTCCATTCTGCCCTGTTGTCGCATCGATGACGAGGAACTTCTTGTAACACCCTTCCTCTACGCCCCGAGCTCTGATGACTTTGTCCATTTTCTGGAGTTCCTTCATCAGGTTCTCCTTGTTATGCATACGTCCTGCAGTATCAGCAAGAATCAGGTCATCGCCTTGCGCATAAGCTGATGAAATCGCATCATAAATGACAGCACCGGGATCTGAGCCCATCTGCTGCTTGACTATTCTCATCCCCAGCCTCTCTGCATGGATATCAAGCTGATCGACAGCAGCCGCCCGGAATGTATCGCCGGCTGCAAGGAGCACCTTGTAGCCTTTCCCGCTATACCACTTTGCCATCTTTGCAATCGATGTTGTCTTTCCTACGCCATTGACACCGAGGATCATATAGACATTGAGCTTGCCTTTCTCAGGTCTCTGATCATATGACTGGATATATCCAGAGAGAATCTGCTTCATGCGGTTCTGGAGCTCAGATGCCTCTGTGATCTTCTCCCTCCGTGCTATCTCCCTGAGCTCTGTGACTATCTCATCTGTCAGCCTTGCACCAAGATCTCCTTCAATAAGCGTATCTTCAAGTTCATCGAAAAAGCCATCATCTATCTTTCTGGAAGTGAAAAGATTCTTCAGCTTCTCACCAAATCTCTTAAAAAGCATAATTCCTCCTAAATACCCAGGCGCGCTGCCTGATAGTATTCAAACATCGAATCCATCAGCTCGACAAGCTGTACGAAGCTCATACCGGCAAATAGCGTGACAGCTGGAGCAAAATCTGTCTCTGTATAAATTCCAGAGAGCGACTGTGAAGCAACATAGCACCCGAATGACAGCAGCGTAGAAAGGAGATTGGTATACAATCTGTCTTTCGAGCGCTCTACTATATTCTCGTCCTCCATCCATTCAGGCCTCAGTTCCAGTTCTATTTTTTCCATAGGTACCCTCGACTGTACGATAAGAGGAGAGAAACCTGCATGTGTTGCTGTTATCTGGAAAGGAACATCAGCTTCCCCGATGAAATGACTGTCTGCCTGAAGTCCCTGGAAATAGATTGATGAATCATATGGCAGCACGGAAATAAAGAGTCTGTCCGATTCAATTTCTTCCAGCACAGGCTCAACGACATGCCCTTGCTCTGCTATGACAGTCATCTCAACAGTCTTGTACAGTGGAGATGAGAATCGGATAAGATGCTCCCCCTTCTTCATGACAAGCACGGAACGCACGAGAGATACAGCCTCCCCGTCCACTGAAAGCGATACAACACTTGGAACAGAGAAACGGACAATGACGTAGTCATCGCTCTTGAAATATGGCATAAGCGCAGAGAGAAGCGATTCAAACTCTGCACTGTCGTCTGATAAGATATATAGATTTCTATGTATCTCTTTGCCGTTTGCAAATACACGGCTTTCTGTCATCATCCCCTCTTCTGTGATATCCGCAGCGATGAGAAGATCGAGGTTCTCTCTTGCCATAAGGTAAGAGAAAGCTTCCTCATCGCCTTGTAGCAGGAAGCTTTTCTCAGTATCAGAGAATGTGACTTCAGCAAGCTCAAGCGTCAGCGTACCATCCCATACCTCAGAATCATCACCGCTTGCAAGAAGTGTCTCCAATGACTCAAAGGACTCTTTCTGACGAAGGGAGGAAACATTCTTTGCAAATGCCCAGTTTCGCGCTTCTTCGCTTTTCGCTTCATAAAGCGAAAGCGAGGAAGGAGATGTGATATCACCTTGCAATACCGCAAGCACGTCACTGATCAATGATGAATACATCTCGTTATCAGTGACAACAGCTGTACGGAAAGAAGCTGCTGACAGCGAAACTGAGAGCAGCATGAAAAAAAGAATGAAAGAATTAAGCCTCTTTCTGGAAATGGAGATAGCTTTCAATAAAGTCATCGATACCACCATCCATAACTGCCAGTATATTTCCAGTCTGGCATCCAGTGCGATGATCCTTCACGAGTGTATAGGGCTGGAAGACATAACTTCTGATCTGATTGCCCCAGGAGATATCCTTCTTTGCAATAGCATCTTTCTGGTGCTCTTCCTCCCTCTTCTTCTGATAATACTCATAAAGGCGAGAGCGCAGCATTTTGAACGCAACATCTTTGTTCATATACTGGCTACGTTCATTCTGGCACTGTACAACAATGCCAGTTGCGTAATGCGTGATTCTGACAGCACTATCAGTTTTATTGACGTGCTGACCACCGGCTCCTCCTGCGCGGTAAGTATCAAGCCTGTAATCTTCCGGTTTGAGCTCTATTTCAATATCGTCATCAACTTCAGGGGAAGCATATACAGACGCGAACGATGTATGACGGCGCTTAGCAGCATCAAATGGAGAGATTCTGACAAGACGGTGTACACCAGCCTCTCCTTTGAGGTATCCGAATGCGTACGGACCGGAAATTTTAAGGGAGACACTCTTAACGCCACCCTCATCCTCCTGCATGTCCAGCACTTCGCATTTGAAGCCATGACGCTCCGCCCAGCGTGTATACATACGCATGAGCATCTGTGTCCAGTCTGATGCTTCATTTCCACCAGCACCGGAGTGAACAGTGAGGAAGACGTTGTTCTTGTCATTCTTGCCATCGAGAAGCGTCTTCAGCCTCAGCGGCCTGAATTTCTCATCAAGCTTCTCTATCTGTCCCTCAAGTTCCCCTTTCAGACTCTCGTCATCCTCTCCCTGATAGAGTTCCAGAAGTTCTTCTGTCTCATTGATTTCATCAACAAGCTCCTTCCAGGGATAATAACTATCTTTCAGTGCATTGAGATTCTGGAAAGTCTTCTCTGCCTTCTCCGAATCATTCCAGAAATCGGGAGCAGCAGTCTCTTCCTCTATCGCTTTTATCTTATCTTCTGTCCCGGCCTCTTCAAAGACGCCTCCAGACAGTATAGGCTTCTTCTTTGATATCTTCGAATTTTGAACGGTTTTCTATGAACATAACTCTACTCCTTATCCTTCCGGCTGTCGCTCGCTCTCAGGATGAACCTGCAGTTTCTCGCCTCCCCTGCTTTAAGATCCAGAGGAAAAGAGAAGGTAAGCTTCGTATAAAGCTCGAACGACTCGATGCCGATTGATGTATTCTGAGTCTGTCTGACACGCTCTTCCGAGACACTGAATGGCTCTGTAGAAGACAGCGATACCGTCAGACCGGACTGCGTTTCAGTATACTTTACCGTTCTGACATCATCAAGGCTTCCCAGCATCATCTGCCTTCTCTGGTCAAATGAGATGAGAATCATATCATGAAGCGACAGGAAAACATCTATCTCATAGTGCCCTATGATATCTTTATCTGCTATCAGGGTTGTCTCCATGATTAGTGTCTGGGAACGTAACTTGAAATGCTTGATGACAGAGACAGGTGCCTTTGCTAGTGAGAACTGGTACTCACCACGTGTACGTGAAAGCACAAGACTGTCAAAAATGGAACGGGAGAAATCGATAGTGCCTTCATCGCACACAATCCTGTCGGAGAACGACTTGTTCAGAAAGACCTGCGGGAATGATTTATCAAAAGGCACACGCGTATCTATGATATTAACAGCAAGCGGTTTATAAGAGAGCTCTGCGAGCGCGGCGCCTTTCGGGGAGAAGACAGCTGTGAATACTTTACTTCGTGCAATGTAATCATTCATACCGATCTCCTCGAAATCATATTCATTCCTGAGTGCAAGCGGATCGGATGTGCTTATACACCGCTCGCATTCAATAAGAGCCTTCCAGAAGAGACGCCGCTCCTGAAGCCGCATTGGTGTACACTCCGCATCGTGGATGAAGAGCTGTCCTGTTGAGACATGGAAAAGCTCGTTCTCTGCATCGCGTCTGGTAGCCTTATCCTTCTTGAACTGGGATACAGTATCAGAAAGAGCAACATAGCGATTGAGCAGATAACGGAAATTCTCATTGCGGACAAAGATATCATTGAATGAATGAAGGCCATTGGCATAGGCGTCGCGGCCATACCAGCCACTGTCCAGATACCCTGGTTTATCAGCGTCAATGGCAGAAAGACTCACACTCTGCTCTCTGATTTCCTCAAGAACCGAGGAAACAAATGAAGAGAGCTCATCATCATCCCCGTTTCTCGCAGATCCCTCCAGAAGCTGGTCGATATTGATGAAGAAGACCTCGTCATCACCATCGCTTTCAGCACTGGAGACAATCATGTTCTTCAGTTCCCCAAGCGTGGCTTCGCACTGGGCATAACGGGAGACACACCCCGCAACGCGGTCTGAAATCACCTTCACCTCGACCTTCTTGCCCAGCTCATTCATTACAAATGAAGATGTATCGACAAGATCACGGTCCGTTGCTTTATATGCAGATATCACCACACTGGAGATACCTGTATTGCGAAGACTATGGATGAATGAAGGAGACCAGATCTGCCCATAGAAAAAGCAGCTGGTTGCTTTTACGCCATAGTATCGTCTGATAAGCGTTGTTGTCTTCTCAATCTGAAGCGATCTGTCTTTTGGCGGAATGAGGGATAGAATAGCCTGGCTGTACGTTCCGGTCACGAGTTCAAGATCTCCCCGTTTGGCAAGCAGGGAGATAAGCATATTGACTTCAGGACACGCAGATGACAGATACTTCATCATCGTCGCGCTCTGATAAAAAGAAAGCTTCACACCCGGATTATTGTACATATAAGAAAGCACTGGCTTGTAAACCAGAGTCAGTGCTCTTGTATATGCGACTATCGGAGATGATTGTGATATCTCCGTATAAAGACCGAGTGCGATTTTCAAGTCAGCTCCTTCTTATGATACATTTCTGCGGGCAGATTTCTGCAGCAGCCTCCGACGCGCTCTGATCCTTTTCCCAGTCATTCGATGACAGGAATGAATCAACGTGGAACGGACTTCCTTCCACTTTTGTCTCGCACATCTTACAGCCTATACACCCGACCTGGCAAGTCTTGCGCACTTTGCCGCCAGGTTCATGGTTATTGCATGCGCAGATCCACTCAAGAGAGTACGGAACAAGCTTGATTACATGATTCGGACAGACTTCTGTACACTTGCCGCATCCGATGCACTTCTCTTTATCAACGACTATATTCCCGCTCTCATCTTTGGAAATTGCATTCACTGGACAGACAGCGATGCATGAACCAAGATGAAGGCACCCCTCCTTGCAACCGACAGGACCTCCCTGAAGAAGAGATGCGGCATTACAGTCCTGCATGCCACTATAATTGTAATCAGTCTTGGTCACTTCGCTGTTTCCGCGGCAGAAGACAAAAGCTACCATCTTCTCCTTCACTTCAACTTCTATGCCGAGAATCTCTCCCATTTTCTTCGCGAGAGCCTCTCCGCCGGGAGAACATAGACCAGCAGGTGCTGTACCATTATAGACAGCTTCTGCATATGCCTGACAGCCTGCGAAACCACAGCCACCGCAATTTGCGCCAGGCATGGATGCCTCAAGCTCTTCAAGCTTGGCATCTTTCTCGACAGCCAGCTTCTTGTCTGCGATGGCAAGACCGAAACCGAGGACAAGGCCGAGAATTCCGACAATAAGAAACGCAATTACTACAGACATCCCATCCTCCTTAAACCAAGTGCAGGTTCGTCAGCAGACTCTGATCGAACATCATGAATGCCAGCGCCATGAGACCAGCGGAAATAAACGCGATAGGGACGCCTCTGAAGACCTTTCTTACAGGAGTCATCTCAAGCTTCTCTCGTATATTGCTCATGAGAACAATTGCCATTGTGAAGCCAAGTCCTGCGGAAAGACCGGCGAAGAAACTTTCAAGGAGATTGTAGCCATTGTCCGCATTGATGACAGCGATACCAAGAACCGCACAGTTTGTCGTGATAAGAGGCAGGTAGATACCCAGCGCCTGATACAGCCCAGGACTCATCTTCCTGATGATCATCTCAACAAGCTGGACAAGGGCGGCAATCACAAGGATGTATGCGATAGTCTGAAGGTACTCAAGAGAGAACGGAATAAGAAAAAGATGGCTCACACCCCAGCACACTACAGATGTGATGGCTGTCACGAATGTGACTGCAACCCCCATTCCTATAGCGCTTTCACTGTTCTTTGAGACACCGATGAACGGACAGAGCCCCATGAACTGCACGAGGATGAAGTTCTGGATGAATACATAAGTGATGACAATTCCGATATAACTCATGCCTTAGCCTCCCCTGAACGAGCCGTCTTCCACTGGAAGAATGCTTTGAGGTACCCCATCAGCAGCAGAGCGCCTGCAGCAAGCGTAAGAACACGTACTGGAGACTCTGAAATGCCTGGAACAGTGATGACCCCGCTGAATGACCCAACTGGGAAAAGCGTGATGGTTCCAGCTCCAAAAAGCTCCCTGATCAGTGCTATAAGCGACAATGAAAGCGTGAACCCGATTCCCATGCCTATGCCATCAAGAGCGCTGTCCAGCACACCATTCTTTCCCGCGAACGCCTCAGCGCGCCCGAGAATGATGCAGTTGACGACTATAAGAGGAAGGTAAACGCCAAGAGCCTCATAGACTGATGGCACAAATGCATGGAGAACCATCTCGACTATCGTGACGAAGGACGCGATGATGACGATATAGCACGGAATGCGGACACTCTCAGGAATCACCTTTCTGAGAAGCGATATGAAGATATTCGAACATGTGAGGACGAAAATGACACTTGCGCCCATGCCAATAGCATTTGACACCTGCGTTGATACACCAAGTGTAGGGCACATGCCAAGCATGATGATGAATGTAGGGTTCTCCTTGAAGATACCCTTGGTAAGCTCCTTTATATGGCTCATACAGCACCTCCAAGGCCCTTCACGAATTCAGAGCCGTTGATAATAGCAGATGACACTCCGCTGAATGTGATGGATGCACCTGACACTGCAGCGTTATCCTCAGCAGAGAGATCCGATTTGGAGGCAGGTAGCGCTTTATCAGAACCAAGGCCTTTGAACATCTCCATATACCAGCTCTCCTCAGCCTTCTTTCCAAGACCAGGTGTCTCAGAGTTCGCCATCATCTTAGCCTCCATCACTGCACCATCTGTACTGTACGAAGCGATTATCGTCATTGCCCCGCCATAGCCGGATGATGAGAGCTCGACGATATAGCCCTTAACACTTCCATTCTCTGTCAGAGGGATATAGTAATTGATGGCACCATCATTTACCGCAGTCTCCTCTCCGATTCCATACCCGGAAGCCACATCCTCCAGCGCTGCGATCCTCTCGTTTTCCACATTGGCAGCAATGCGTGGTGACGTGATTTCATTAACCACTGCACAAAGAGCTGTGCAGACAGCGCAGATGAGGAAAAGAATGACAGCTGTCCTGATATATCTTGTCATGCTTTTGCCTCCTTTGTCTTTCTGGGCTTCCTGACGTAACCGAACGGCTTGACACGCACGAAGCGGTCAATTGTCGGCGTTATTATGTTCATCATGATGATAGCCAGCGAAACACCTTCTGGAAGTGATCCGAAATAGCGGATAAGGAATGTGAAGAAACCGCATCCCAAAGCAAATATGACTTCACCTTTTGGTGTTGTAGGTGTTGTTACCCAGTCCGTGGCCATGAAGAACGCGCCGAGCATCAGACCGCCAGAGAAGACAGGAAGCAGAATCTCGCCATGGAATGCTCCCAGCCCATAAGGAATACCGCCGAAAACCCAGGAGAGGACAGCAAACGACCCGATGTATATCACAGGGATGCGCCATGTGATGATCTTTGTCGCGATAAGGAAAATTCCTCCCGCAAGCAGCAGAAGCGCCGAAACCTCACCTATACACCCTCCGACATTTCCCAAAGCAGCATCGACTGCATATGGAGAGATACCGAGCTTATCAGCAACAGAGAGCGCGAAATCCGTTGATGGGATTGTACCTGTAAGAAGCTCAGTGCTGTTTCCTGCAGCTCCAGCTGAAACAGCTGCCTTCATCTGAGAAAGAGGCGTCGCGGAAGATACTGTATCAATCATCATCCAGCGAGGAAGCGTGAATGAGCTCATCTGGGACGTGAATGAGAAGAAAACAAACACTCTTCCGGCCAGTGCAGGGTTCATCCAGTTGCAGCCAAGTCCGCCGAATGTCCATTTCACAACTGCAATAGCAAATGCAGAAGCGATGACTGGAATATAAAGAGGGACAGCAGGCGGCATATTCATTCCGACAAGCAATCCAGTGACTACTGCAGAATAATCACGGAGAGTAAACTCCTTCGAGACAAGACCGAGAAGATACTCGGCAAGCACTGCCGCAGCAACTGAGACACAGAGCACAAGAAGCGCCCGGAGGCCGAATGCCCAGATGCCCCAGAGAGCCGACGGAAGGAGTGCGATGACCACAAAGAGCATTGCCTTGTCTGTTCTCAGCGGTCCATGTATGTGAGGGCTGGTACGTACTGTCTTCATTTCTTCTTCCTCCCCATCTTCTTTCCAAGTTTGAAGCCCTGGACAAGCGGCAGATGCGAAGGACAGGTATATGCGCAGCACCCGCACTCCTTGCAATCCATCAGACCAAGATCCATTGCTGCCTGATAATTCCCGTATTTGATATTCCTGAACATCTTGTTCGGCTGCAATCCCATCGGGCAGTGCTGGACGCATTTTCCGCAAAGAACACATGGAGCAGAAAAATCATCCATCATCTTAGGCAGAAGAAGCAAACCACCGGAGCCCTTGACCATCGGTGTGTCTTCGTCATAGACAGCGAAACCCATCATAGGGCCTCCTGCAACCATTGAGACAATGTCATCCTTCTCTCCGCCACAGAATGCGACAAGATCTGAGAACTTCGTTCCTATCGGAGCGATAATATTCTTTGGTTCATTCACCGACTCTCCAGACACAGTTATGACACGCTCGATAAGCGGTTTATGATACACAGCAGCTTCATACATGGCATAACACGAACCGAGGTTGCATACGACTGCGCCCACATCAAGAGGAAGCTTTCCAGATGGCACCTCGCGGCCAAGTACCGCTTTGATAAGCTGTTTCTCATCACCCTGCGGATATTTCATCTTCAAAGGCTGGACAGTGATTGGATACCCATGGGAGGAGATTTTCTCGCTGAGAATGGAAACTGCGTCCATCTTGTTATTCTCGATACCGATGATAATCCTCTTTGGCTTTGCGACAGCTGCCGCAACCATGACACCTTCCAGAACCTCATCAGCCTTCTCCACCATCAGCCGGTAGTCAGAAGTAAGATACGGCTCGCATTCGACACCGTTTATGATAAGTGCATCAACATCCTTGCCCATGGGGATTGTAAGCTTGACGCTCGTCGGGAATGTAGCACCTCCCATGCCGACAATGCCCATATTCTTAATCAAAGCAAGAAGTTCTTCCTGGGAAAGGCTTTTCCAGTCATATCTCTCAGTCCATGGATTGCTCTGTTCTGGATTACACTTAATCACAGCGGCATCCGCAACAGCTCCGGACTGAACGCGTACTTTCCGTATCTCCGTGATGATACCATCAGCCGGACTATGGACATCTGCTGAGATATATCCCTGAGCAGTCCCGATGACTTCGCCCCTGGACACTGTATCGCCTTTCTTCTTCGTCAGCATAGCCGGTGCGCCAAGATGTTCAGACATCGAAACAATAAGCTCCGGGGGAAAAGGAAGCCTTTCCAGCTTCTTATCCTTTGAAAGCACTTTCTTGTCATCTGGATGCACACCGCCACGTCTGAATGTGGCAAGATTCATATAGCTCTCCTTAATAGTCACCAAGATTTTACAACTACAACAACCATAGCTCAACTGTTAATGCGCTCTTTTGCAAAATAATATGATGCCGATATTTCAGCATTGTGATACGCTCACACCATGCATGTGCTTCACCCATTTTCCCCAGTCTGGAACAAAGCATCCAGAGTGCTTGTATTAGGTTCATTTCCCTCTGTCAAATCCAGGGAGGATGGCTTCTACTACGCGCATCCCCGAAACAGGTTCTGGCCGATTATGTCTGCTGTTTTCGGTGCAGAAGCTAATACAGTGGAAGAAAAGACCAGCCTTCTGCTAACGCACAATATCGCTCTCTGGGATGCTGCAGCTGAATGCACTATCGAAGGTTCTTCAGATTCCGCTCTCAGCACAATCTCTCCCAATGATATCACTCCACTCATTGCAGGCAGCCGCATAAAGACAATCATTGCCAATGGAACAAAAGCGTATGAGATTTACATGGCACTGTCGTATCCGGTCACGGGCATTGAGGCTGTCAAAATGCCATCGACGTCACCTGCAAATGCCTCATGGAGCTGGGAAAAGCTGCTCAATGTCTGGAAAAACACGCTTCTTGAGGCTCTGAACGAGACAGAAACACAATGAAAATGATATAATCGTGTCATGAATTGGATTTTTCAGTTCGCATTCTCTAAGCTGAAAGGAGTGAAAGTCTACGCCCTCGTCGGACGTTCGGGGACGGGAAAAAGCTATCACTCCAAGCTAGTCGCTGCAAAATATCATATCGACCTGCTGATAGACGACGGTCTTCTGATAAAAGGCGACAGGATACTAGCCGGGCATTCAGCGAAACGTGATCCGAATTTCATTGCAGCAGTACGCACTGCGGTATTCGATGATGACGATCATAAGAATGAGATCATGAGTGCGCTTCTGAAGGAAAGATACAAACGCATACTCATCATCGGCACCTCTGAGAAAATGGTCAGCAAGATCGCAAAGCGTCTGGAGCTGCCACCACCTGAGAAAATCATACACATTGAAGATGTTGCAACACCAGAAGAGATAGAGACAGCTATGCGCATAAGGTACACAGAAGGCAAGCATGTCATCCCTGTGCCGTCAATTGAAGTCACACGCTCTGCGCCCCAGATTGTCTACGACTCGATGAAAGTCTTCATGGGTAAGAAAGGACACATCAAGAAACAGACTTACGAGAAGACACTTGTACGCCCCGAATTCTCCAGGCCGGACAAGGAAGAACTCACTGAGAATGTTCTCACACAGATGGTGAAACATGCTATTGGTGAATATGACCCGGTGATGAAAGTGAAGAAAGTGCGCGGAACACACAATGCAGACTCGACATATACGATAGGAGTCACGCTTCAGCTCCCTGCGCGGCACTACATGGGAACGACTATCTCGGATCTGCAGGAATACATCACAGACTGCATCGAGCGCTATGGTGGAGTGATGGTGAAAACTGTCAATGTCGAGATAGAGGAATGGGGCTAAAGATCATGCTCCTCTGCAAGTGTCTTTGGCTCCTGAGGAAGAGGAATGCGATCGCTCTTTCCGCTTTTCTTCTTCTTTTTTCTCCTCTTTCCTGCCGGCACAACTGAAAGCTCTTCGTTTGCTGCTCTCTTCTTGCCCAATGTGTTCGGCTTCTTCCTCGGAGCTCTCGCCTCCGCAGAGCGCCTGGAACGAACACGTTTCACACCCATATCAGAGAGAACCATATCGGCAGCTTTCTCAAGCTCATAGTTCGGAGGCGTCATCGGAGCGATGAGAATCTTCGCCTGTCTGAATGCCTCATGGAAAACCTCGTCAGGAGTCATGCCGGAATCTGTATCGAATACGAGAAGCGGTTTGATCATTGCATATATCTGCTCTTCCTTACCTACGGCATTACCATCAGCCTTTGCTTCCTGTATCTTCCTGTCCAGGCTCTCCAGAGAGACACGGACAGCCTCTATCGAGGAATACATTGACCAGCAAGGAAGAATGAACTGCAGCAGACCGAATTTGCGGAGACTGGTGAATATCTCATAGGACTTGCCAGAGGAAAGGATCTTTGACACTTCCTCTGTAAGCCTTGATGTGGAACAGGTCTCAATGCATTCAGCATTCTTCTTGATTGCTTTCCTGACATCACGTCTGAGATCAAATCCTGTTGTTGCCTGGTACTTCAGAGCCCGGATCATCCTCACAGGATCTTCAGAGAATGTATACTGCAAAGGAATCAGGGAGCGGATTGTCTTCTTCCTGAAATCATTGAGCGCATCATTGAAATCAAGAAGCTGGCCATTTGCAGGATTGTAGTAAAGACTGTTTATTGAGAAGTCGCGGCGCTTTGCATCCTGCTCTATCGTTCCATAGAGATTATTCTTCCCATCCTCGAAATTCTCCTCATCAGAGCGGAATGTCGTCACTTCGATAATCTTCCCGCTGAAGAAGAGATGAACGATACGGAAACGTCTCCCGATAATGCGCGCATTCCAGAAAAGGCGCTGGACCTGTCTCGGGGAAAGAGACGTCGCGATATCAAAATCCTTGGGCCTTCTTCCCAGCATGATATCGCGGATGGCACCGCCGACAATATAAGCCTCGCCCCCTGCTTGCTGTATCTTTCTTATCGCCCACAGGGCATCTTTATCAATCTGGCTATTGGTAACCGGATGCTCCTTCTGCGTGTAAATCTTCGCAACAGGAACGCTCCTTCCCTTTCCGTCATTCTTATAACGTACGAACACTTCATTTACTTTATTCAAAGTATCAGAGCTTAGCAAGTGGAAAGCTCCGGGGCAGATTGTCCCAGCTTTTCTAATTTGTTATCATCGGGCCATGATTGATCCAGTCGTACTGAAAGGATTCAGGGACAGTCTGCCAAAAGAAGAGATCCCGAAGAAGAAGATTATCAGGAAACTGGAGGATGTCTTCACATCCTTTGGCTTCTCACCTATCGACACACCTGTGCTGGAATACACAGATGTGCTTCTCGGCAAAGGCGGAGGAGAGACAGATAAGCAGATTTTCCGCTTCCACGACAACGGAGGACGGGATGTTGCGATGCGCTTCGACCTCACCGTGCCTTTTGCACGTTTTGTTGCCGCGCACCACGCAGAAACAGGACTTCCATTCAGACGCTATCACATCTCGAAAGTGTGGAGGGGTGAGAATCCCCAGAAAGGACGCTACAGGGAATTCATCCAGTGTGATTTCGATATCGTCGGAGCTGATAATGCACTCTCGGATGCAGAGATTCTCTCCGTAATGCATGCATCTTTCAAAGCTCTTGGCATTGAGAATTTCACTTTCCACATCTCTCACAGAGGGCTCTTCTCCCTTTTCCTGTCAGAACTCTCTCTTGACCAGAAGAGCGTTGAGATTCTCCGCACCGTTGACAAGCTGAGGAAGATCGGCGAAGACGAAGTGAGGAAACAGCTTGTTGAAATAACAGGAACAGAAGAGAATGCCACTGCCATCATCTCATACATCACTGCAGGAGACGGCAAGGATTTCATGGAGACGGTGAAGAAACTTGAAGAGCTCACAGGAGGTGCCTCAGAGCATTCAGAGCGCATCAGGGCCATTTACAGCATGCTCTCCAGTCTCGGAATTGAGAAAGAGTTCGTCTTCGACCCATCTATCACGAGAGGACTGGATTACTACACAGGCATTGTTTATGAGACATTCCTCAACACTCTGCCTGGAATCGGATCTGTATGCTCAGGCGGCCGTTATAATAATCTTGCCTCACTATATATGAAGGAAGCGACACCGGGTGTAGGCTCTTCAATAGGTCTGGACAGGCTTGTTGCTGCACTCGAGGAACTTGGAAGTCCGCTTCTTGAGAATACATCCACTTCCGATATACTCATCGCTCCGGTCACAGGGAAGGAAGCAGAGGCACTGAAGAAAGCAGAAGAGCTAAGAAAGAAAGGTTTCAGAGTCTCCATGTATCTCATTCCTGATGCAAAGATGAAGAAAGTCTATGCATTCGCAGAGAGCGGCAAGATACCATACCTTCTGACGTTCAATGATGAAGGAACCCAGATAAAGGATCTCAGGACAAGGGAAACTGTCACTGAGTGCGAGATGGAGAATAACCTTGCCTGATTTCTCATCCCTCCCTGTATACAGGCACAGAGCAGAAATCCTGAAGGGGCTTGAAAACAATCAGACTATAATAGTCGAAAGCCCCACAGGATCAGGAAAGACTACCCAGATTCCACTCATTTTACGGGAAGCAGGATATGACAGGGACGGAATCATAGGCATCACGCAGCCAAGACGCATCGCGGCGATGTCAGTCTCTGACTTCATCAAACGCCAGATCGGTGATAAAGGCGCATACTGCGCATACAAGATGCGGTTCATGGACACTTCGGACAAGACAACGCGCATCAAAATCATGACAGACGGCATCCTCTTGCAGGAAGTGAAGCAGGACAGGCTTCTCTCTAAATACTCTGTGATCATGGTCGATGAGGCACATGAAAGAAGTCTGAATATCGACTTCATACTAGGGCTGCTGAAGGAAATCACAGAAGAGCGGAAGGACCTGAAAATCATCATCTCAAGTGCGACAATCAATGCCAGATCCTTCTCGCTCTTTTTCAATAACGCGCCCATCGTCTCAATAGACTCCAGACCATATGATGTGGAACTGAGATATGTTCCTGCCGTGCTCTCGAGAGATACAGAAGACTATTACTTTGCTAAAATCGCCTCCCTTGTCCGGAAGTGCTGGGACGATAAAGAGGGCGATGTGCTTATCTTTCTGCCAGGAGAAGCTGAGATAAAACGATGCGTAGAGGAACTTGAATACTCCGACAGGGAAGGGAACTATCAGATATATCCACTCTATGGGAGGTTATCAAAAGAAGAACAGGAGCGAGTATTCATTCCTACAAAGGAAGGGATGATGAAAGTTGTTGTTTCAACCAATATCGCAGAAACATCAATAACCATAGATGGAATCCGTACAGTCATAGATTCAGGCATGGCAAAGATAAACTTCTACAATCAGAAGAATTTCACATCCGCCCTGCTTCCGATGCCGATTTCAAGAGCCTCGGCCGATCAGAGGAAAGGCAGAGCCGGACGCACAGCCCCTGGCATCTGCTACAGAATGTACAGTGAAGAGAACTACAGCACGAGGCCGCAGTACTCTGAGGAAGAGATTCTTCATTCCGATCTTGCAGAAGTCGTTCTGAGAATGAGCGAGCTGGGAATCTACAACACAGAGTCATTCCCGTTCATAACTGCACCCAAGAAGAGCGCTCTGCAGTCTGCTGAGGAGACACTGATGATCATAGGGGCAATTGAGAAGAACCATCATCTGACGAAAATCGGCGAGATGATGATAATCTTCCCTCTTCTGCCCCGCCTCTCGAGAGTCATTGTCGAAGCAATCATGAACTACCCTGATGTGATGTCAGATGTTCTCACTGCAGTAGCATTCCTGTCAGCCAAGACCCCTTATATACTCCCGCAGGGTGAGGAACTGAAGGCAAGAGACGCCCATCATGCACTCTCCGACAGGGTTTATGGCGACTTTGTCACAATGCTCACACTGATCTCCAGGTATAGGTCACTCCAGACAAAAAAGGAAAAGGAGAACTACTGCAGGATACACTATCTTGATTACGAGTCGATGGAAGAGATTGTGCATATAAAGAACCAGCTCGAGCAGATTGTCTCAGACATCGGCGTTCCTATTTCAGAAAAGCATTCAATACCTGAGTATTTTCTCTGTCTGACAGCAGGACTGAGGCAGTACGTGTGCATGAAGATTGACCGCTTCTCATATAGATCGCTCACAGCAGATAAGATCCTCATACATCCTGGATCAGCCTGGTTCAACATACCGCCACAGTACATTCTCGCCGGCGAGATCGTGCAGACTACAAAGATGTATGCACGGACAGTCTCCCCGCTGAGAAAAGACTGGATACAGCAGGTTGACCCGGAGCTTCTGAACGCGCTTCGTCTGCCAATGGGAAAGAAGAAAGACCGTGAGGCCTTCCGTGAAAGCAGCAGCGAGATGCAGAAGTATGAGAATAGATCCAGAAACGGCAAAGTCACATACCTGGTTCCCGTACAGGATCTCAAACATCTGAAGACAAGATCGGGATCAGTGAAATTCTTCCTGAAGTGCGGGGAGTACACATCAAAGACACAGTACAAGGCTTCACGCATAGACAAGGAACTAAGCCTCATTCCGAATGCCTCATCACCAGTGAAAGCGAAGATGAAGGGAAAATACGATCCTGCAAAGAGAGAGTATGGAGAGATCAGCGCTCTTCTGGATTCTGCATTCATGCCTTTTGCCACAGGCAAGAAGGAATTCTCATTCCTTGCTGTCGTTGACAGAGGTGGGCGCTATTCTGTTGCACCAATCCCAGGGCTGGGAGCGGCTGCAAAGGAGACACTCTTCTCGCTTTCATCCATGATTGACCGTATCCCTAAAAAACAGGAAAAGCTAAGGAAGAAGATTCTCTATCTGCAGCAGCGGATAACATCAGCACTGGACATGGATGACTGAAACGGAAAACGCTCACTTTCAGAAGACTCAGCGGAAGATGATGACATCTCCGCATCCGACATGGGTGGAATGTTCCTCTGCGCTTCTTCCAGAGCAATGGCAGAGATAGAGAGATGAAACGCCTTTTGACTGAAGATAGCTGATTGTCCTCTCCGTCCTCTCTTCTGTTTCAGAAACCAGATGCACTCCACCGACAACTGCCTTTAAAGGTCCGACACGCTTTTCAGCTTCATCTGCCATATTCATGATACCTGGGTGCGAACAGCCAGCGATAAGCACAACGCCTTCATCCGTTCTGACTGCAATGGCAATCTCATCAGAGAAATCATCGCTCTCGATTTTACCGTCTCGCTCGACAACATAGCGCGCCGGGATAATCTCATCATGGATCCGGGGAAAAGAGGAAAGAATGAAGAAATCCGGGAAAATCTCGACTGTTTCAGCAACATCAATGATACTGCAACCCTTTCCTGCTGCATCGCACGCTTTCCAAGGAACGGAGAGATCCGATAGCACATTGCCGTTTTCCGAGTATTTCCTGTCAAAAAAGCCTTTCCCTACATACAGCTCAGAAACTGAATATCCTGCCTCCATGTAATCCATGAAGCCGGATGCATGATCATAGTGACCATGGCTGAGCACCACTGCATCAATATCTGAAAGCGAAACCCCCAAGCGGTGCGCATTGTAGAGAAATGTACTGTCAGGACCTGTATCGAAAAGGACTCTTCTGCCAGAATGCTCAACAAGAACAGAAAGCCCATGTGCACACTTCAGTGCTCTGTTGTGTGAAAGTCTGTTCTCAAGAAGTACGCTCAGCTTCGGCAAACCACGCTCCTTACAGTGTTCTCATCAAGTCCCATGAGCAGAGGTTCCCCCTGCCCTTTCAGCAGCACGAACTTCACTTCTCCGCCTTTCTTCTTCTTATCCTTACCGATAGCCCTGAAGAACGAAGGAAAATCCTCTGGTCTGACTCTGCAGCTTGTATCAAAGCCATAACTGTCGATGAAAGACAATGCGCTATCTGCAAAATCCGGAGGTGTGATACCTAGCCGTTTTCCTGCCTCTAAGGCCTTTGTCATCCCCCAGACCACGCATTCGCCATGGGAGAATGAAAAACCTTTCAGAGCTTCCAGTGCATGTCCGAATGTGTGTCCGAGATTCAGTGCAGATCTGATGCCCTTCTTTTCCTCGGGGTCCTTTACAATGTATCCGGTTTTCACTTCCAGCGAGAGCCTTATCATTTCATCCATCACGTCATCAGAGCGGCTGAGGACCTTGGGACGGTTGTCACGGAGGAAATTCAGAAGTCTTTCATCGGAAGAAAGGAATGCATGCTTCACAATCTCACCAAGCCCGCAGCGATATTCCTTGTCATTAAGAGTCTTCAGGACGCATGGAGAGATAATGACAGCCTCTGCCGGAAAGAATGTGCCAATGATATTCTTTCCTCCGCTGTAGTCGATGCCGGTCTTTCCTCCAAGAGTCGCATCAACCATCGACAGCAGCGTTGTAGGCACAAGCACAGCTCTTGCCCCCCTCATATAAAGAGAAGCAGCAAAAGCTGTCATATCAAGGATGACTCCACCTCCGACTCCGACAAAAACAGAATCCCTCGCCATGCCGGTTTCAAGCGCCTTCGAGAGAATCCTGTCAACACTTTCCCAGTTCTTCTCTTTCTCGCCTGGAGGAAGGACAACACACTTGCAGTTCTCAGGAAGATAGCGTTCGGTATTGCTGTCAGCAACAAACAATGCATTGCTATATTCTGAAAGAGTTCTTCTAAGCTCCTGAGCATCTGAAGTATAGTAAACATCTGTATAAACCCCGCCCTTGAGCGGAACACTGAATATTCTGTCCATATTTTTGATATTACCCCACCTTGCAAAACAAGGTGAATATCTATCTAATCTACATCTATGAATCTTTACTTTGACAATGCTGCAACGACAAAGCTCTCAGAGCGGGCTCTGCAAGCATATATCGATACATCCAGTCTGGTATGGGGAAACCCGTCATCCGTACATAAACTGGGACTGGAAGCAAAGAAGAAACTGCAGGAAGAGCGTGAGAAGATCGCAAAATTGATGGGAACCAGCCCATCCCGGCTCTTCTTCACATCAGGAGCGACGGAATCCATCGCTTCTGTCTTCTCCTCTCTTCTTTTCACCACGCCAGGAAGAATCATCATCTCCAGGATAGAGCACGAAGCTGTCGCATCATGGCTGCCTGTTCTGAAACAGCACGGCTGGGATGCCGTGACGCTGAAAGCAAAAGGCGGTTTTGTATCACCTGACGAACTCAGGGAGAACCTCACACCAGATACAAAACTTGTTGCTGTGATGGCTGTCAATAATGTCACAGGAGCTATCGAACCGATTGAGGAACTTGTCCAGACGGTAAGGGAATTCGAGAGAACGATAAAACGGCATATATTCTTCTTCTCAGATTCAGTACAGGCACTAGGCAAGATCGACTATGACATCACAGCTCTGGATATTGATGGGGCATCGTTCTCCGGGCACAAGATCAACGGACCGAGAGGTATCGGGATGCTCTATCTCAAGCAGCCGTCATCTTTCAGGCCTCTTGCTCCTGCTGGTGGCCAGGAAAGCGGAAAACGAGGAGGGACAGAGAACCTTCCAGCTATTTCAGCTTTGAGAGCAGCTCTTGAAGAGTGGATGCCAGACATGAAAGAAAATAGCGCTCGCATCTCAGCGCTCAAGGCAAGAATAACAGATACGCTCCAGGACGAAGGCTTTGAGATCATCTCGCCGGAACACTCATCACCATACATCATTTCATTTGCTTCAGCGCTTCCGTCAGAAGTATACACACGCATGCTTTCCGACAAAGGCGTATATGTATCGTCAGGCTCTGCATGTTCAAACAATGCGAAAGGCGAAGGAGAGAAGATTCTCCTCGGCATGGGTGTACGACCGGAAAAGGCAAGAAATGCCGTAAGAATATCCTTATCGAAAGACACAACAGAAGAGGATGTGGAAGCTTTGATCCAGATTCTCAGGGAGACAAGATAATGCATGGAAAACTCTATTTGATAAAAGAAGGGGAAATCTCACTCAAAGGCGGCAACAGAAATCTCTTCGAGAAACAGCTCAGGCATAATATCAAGAACAAGCTGCGCCCCTTCCATTCTGATATAACGAAGCAGAAAGGAAGGCTCTATGCGAATATTGCAGAAGAAGCAGATGATGCTCTTATTGAGAAAGCGCTGAAGACGACACCGGGAATCACCGGATTTGCACGTGCCCACAGAGCAGAGAAGAGCGTGGAAGCAATCATCAGCAAGGCAAAGGAGATACTCCCTTCTTCTTCATTCAGGAATGGGGATAGCTTCCGTGTCACAGTAAAGCGCGAAGACAAGACATTTCCGCTTGATTCCCATGAGATGTCATGCGAGCTTGCAGAAGCTGTATTCTCTCTGTTTCCTGACATGACAGTGGACTTAAAGCATCCGCAGCACACGCTTACATGTGAGATACGCCAGGACGTGTATCTCTATACCGGGGAGGAAAAGGGCGAAGGAGGGCTGCCTTATGCAACTGCTGGTAAAGGCATGCTGCTGCTATCAGGGGGAATCGACAGTCCAGTAGCGGGATACATGATGGCCAAACGAGGTATGAAACTTGATGCGATTTACTTCCACGCCTACCCGTACACATCTGAGCTTGCACTTGAGAAAGTCAGGCAGCTTGCATCTATCATCGCACCATATCTCGGAGGGCTAAGGCTCTTTGTGGTACCGTTCACAGAGGGGCAGCTTCATATCAGGGATAAAGGCTATGAGGAAGAGGCGACTCTGATGTTCAGAGCCTCGATGATGCAGACAGCAACAAGAATTGCAAAGGAAAACGGAGCTGCGGCAATTGTCACTGGCGAGGCACTCTCCCAGGTTGCTTCCCAGACACTGGATGCGATGAGCTTCACAGACAGCATGACAGATCTTCTTGTACTGCGTCCTCTTGTCGGAATGGACAAGGAGGAAATCATAGAGAAGGCAAGAACGATAGGATCATATGAAACATCCATTCTTCCATATGAGGACTGCTGTGTCGTCTTCTCCCCCAAACACCCAGTGACAAGGCCTGTCAAGGAAGTATCCAGAAGGCATTTTGAAGAGCTGGAGATGGATGATATCATCAGCGAAGCTGTGAAGAATGCGGAAGTCTATTCATTCGACCCGATGGGAAGGGAAATCAAAGATGAAGGGAATTAAGTTCAGCAGCAATCACATACTTCTTTGCGTTTCTTTCCTTCTGATGCTTTTATCATTCCTGGTTTCATTTCCGACTGGGGAAATGATAGTCGCCATTGAATGGAATGGCATTGCCATGGCTTTCGTCATGACGATGACAGTTGCGGGCCTCAGGAAAGAAAATGTAATGGGAGGACTGGAGAAATCTGCTCAGGCGTTCACGCACACAGGATCACTGGCTGCATTCTTTGCCGCAATGGCACTCATTCTCTCCCCGTTCATCACCTCGCTCTTTGCTCTCTCTTCCATCCTGCCACTTGCTATAAAAGTGCTGAGGAAACGGGAACGTGAAGAACTTGTTCCTTCATTTGCTGCAATCATAACGCTCTCCGCAACCGGAGGAGGCACACTCCTCCCTGGTGGAAGCTGGCAGAACATCGTGCTTCACAAGACACTTGGAGATGAATCATTCATCACAGCAATGCTTCCATATTTCATTGCTTCGATTCCCGTTGCCGCGCTCGCTGTCTTCGCCCTTCTTGGGAAGCGGACAATGGAACGAACATACATTACAGAGGAGATAGAACAAGAGAAAGGCAACAAAGGATTGAAGATGCTCTACGTCTGCTTTGCCTTCATCGCACTTCTTGCTTCCCTTTCGCTTTTCAGGTGGGTGGATATCGTGCTGTTCACAGCAGTAATACTCCTTGTATTTGACAGAAGCGTGTATCTCAAAGCGGATTATTCATTCCTGCTCTCCACTATCTTTTTATTGATTGCTGGTTCATGTGCCTCCCCTGTCCTTTCCCTTTTCACAGAAAGCGGAGCTCTGTGGAAGTGGGCAGTTCTTTCCGAGATCATAGGAAGTTATCCTGTGGCAGCGCTTTTCGGGAAATCGGCAGCAGATCCAGTCACATTGCTGAAAGCCGTTAATATCGGAACGGCAGGAACTGTGCTCTCACTTCCCGCATTAGCAGCCATGTCAATACTGAAGAAAGAAGAGAGAAAGGCATTCGCAATACGATATACCATTGTTTCTCTGATTCTCCTTGCTGCATTTGTCATCCTGGCAGTGATTTTCTCCTGACAACTGTGCAGTATTCACTGCTCTGACAGAAAATAGCTGGGGAAAAGCACTTGCTCATTAACCCGATTTTCTATAACTTTTTACTGTTATGCTGAAAGTCGGTATCGATGTTGGTTCAACTACAATGAAGGCTGTGGCACTGAGGGAGGATAATACCCTTGTCTACAGTGATTATCAGCGCCATCGTTCACAGATAATAGAAAAAGGCCGGGAGATGCTTTCCAGGATGATGGAAGCTATCGGGGACGAGGAAGTCACCATCTCCCTTTCAGGCTCCGCAGGCATGGGGCTGGCAGAGGCTGCAGGTATTCCGTTTGTGCAGGAAGTCTACGCGACAAGAACGGCTGCCAAAACATTCATTCCAGAGACAGATACAATAATCGAACTGGGGGGCGAAGACGCTAAAATTCTCTTCCTCAGGCATGGTCTTGAAGTGAGAATGAACGGCACATGTGCAGGTGGCACAGGAGCATTCATCGACCAGATGGCAACACTCCTCGGCATCGGAATGGAAGACATGAATGAGCTGAGCGAGAAGTCTACAGAGATTTATACAATTGCTTCCCGATGCGGTGTTTTCGCGAAGTCAGACATCCAGCCATTGATTAATCAGGGAGCAAAGACAGAGGACATAGCATCATCAATTCTCGTCGCTGTTGTCAATCAGACAATTGCAGGCCTTGCGCAGGGAAGGAAGATTGAGGGGAATGTAGTATATCTCGGAGGACCTCTGACATTCATCCCGCGTCTCAGATACTTCTTTGATGAAGCAATCAAGACGCATGGAATCTGCCCAGAGAACTCTCTGTATTACGTAGCCATGGGATCTGCGCTCTCCCCTGGCGGAAAGAGGATGAAAGTATCAGATGTCATCAGAGCGCTTGAAAGCTACAGAGGAAAATCAAGCTTCGTGAAGCTTGACCCGCTTTTCAATACACCCGAAGAGTACGAAGCATTCAGAGAGAGACATATGAAAGCCTCCGTCCCTATCCGTGATCCACGCACGTACACAGGACGCGCGTATCTGGGCATCGACGCTGGCTCCACAACGATAAAAACATGTCTTCTTGCAGAGAATGGCGATCTTCTCCTGTCAAGATACAGCCCGAACAATGGCAATCCTGTACAGGCTATCCACTCATTCCTGTCATCGCTTTATGAGGAGTTCCCAGATATTACGATCGCGGCAGCTGCATCAACTGGATACGGAGAGGATCTGATGAAAGCTGCTTTCTCTCTCGACTACTCCCTTGTAGAGACAGAAGCACATTTCATCGGCGCAAAGCATTTCATGCACGATGTCGATTTCATCATAGATATCGGCGGACAGGATATCAAATGCTTCCGGATACGCGATGGTGTGATAGATGACATCTTCCTCAACGAAGCCTGTTCATCCGGCTGCGGTTCCTTCCTGCAGACATTCGCAAATGCAATGGGAAAGTCCGCAGAGGATTTCGCAAAACTTGCTATAACAGCCACATCCCCTGTGGATCTTGGTTCGAGGTGCACAGTATTCATGAACTCTTCTGTAAAGCAGGCACAGAAAGACGGAGCTTCAATCAATGACATCTCCGCGGGACTTGCAATCAGTGTCGTCAAGAATGCTCTGTACAAAGTCATCAGAACATCAAACCCGGAAGAACTGGGACACAGAATCGTCGTCCAGGGGGGAACATTCCTCAACGACGCAGTGCTGAGAGCCTTCGAGAAAGAACTTGGGCTTGAAGTCGTAAGACCCCAGATAGCAGGACTCATGGGAGCGTATGGTGCAGCACTCTACTCTCAGATTATGGCAAAACGCAATGATCTGAAGATATCAGGGATTATAAGCAATGAAGAGCTGGATGCGCTTACTCATACCGTGAAGAATGTGCGTTGCAATGGCTGCACGAACCACTGTCTTCTGACAGTCAACTCATTCGGCTCCCGCCGTCGTCTTATTTCAGGGAACCGATGTGAGCGTCCCGTAACGGGAAAAGCTCCGGTTTCAGACAATGTTTACGATCTTTACGCATATAAGCAGCAGCTGCTTGAAAGCTACAGAGAGAGAAAAGACGGAAAGAGAGGCACGCTGGGGCTGCCGCTTGCACTTGGTATATATGAGCTTCTGCCATTCTATGTGACGCTTTTCCAGACACTTGGTTTCGATACAGTCGTGTCGCCATTCTCGTCGCGTGAGCTTTACATTCATGGACAGGCCTCGATTCCTTCCGACACAGTCTGTTTCCCTGCAAAGCTGATGCATGGCCATGTGCAGTATCTTGTTGACAATAAAGTCGACAGGATATTCATTCCGTGTTCAAGCTACAACATTGACGAAAAGAAGGGCAACAATCATTTCAACTGCCCTGTTGTCGCATACTATGGGGAAGTCATAAAAGGCAATCAGGATCTTGAAGGCATACCTCTCACACTTGGCTACCTCTCTCTCGAGCATCCGGAGCATCTGGCAAAACGCATTGCCAAACTTTTCGATGTGAAGACAAAGGATGCGCGGAAAGCTGTTGATAAAGCATTCGAAGAACTTCATTCGTACAGGAAGAAAATCACAGAGAAAGGCGAAGAGATCATTGAACTCTCCAGAAAGGAGAAAAGACCTATCATCGTGCTGGCAGGAAGGCCTTACCACACAGATCCTGAAATCAATCATGGCATTGACCGTATGATTGTCCAGCTGGGAGCCTCTGTCATCACAGAGGATTCCATTGCGCCTCTTACTGACAAAGCGAGCTATGGCGTACTCAACCAGTGGACATACCATGCGAGAATGTATGATGCGGCACGCTATGTCCGTGAACAGAAAGACATGAACCTGGTACAGCTTGTCTCGTTCGGATGCGGTCTTGATGCAGTAACCACAGATGAAGTGAAAGATGTATTGAGAGAGAAAGACAGGATATATACGCAGATCAAAATCGACGAGATCACGAACCTCGGGGCCGTGAAGATCAGGATGCGCTCGCTTTTCGCAGCTCTTGAAATGGAAGAAGAGAATGGAAAATAAAGTATTCACAGAGGAGATGAAAAAGGAAGGCTGGACAATAGTCATTCCTAATATGTCTCCTGTACATTTCAATATCATGAAGAGAATTTTCACCAATCATGGCTTCAATGCCCTGCTTCTTGAGAATTCCTCTCATTCAGTCATACAGGAAGGATTGAAGTATGTGCACAATGATATGTGCTACCCTTGCCTTCTTGTTATCGGTCAGATGATTGACGCTATCCACCGCGGTCTTGTCGACAAGGACAGATGCGCGCTCATTATTTCGCAGACAGGTGGTGGCTGTCGTGCTTCAAACTACTACTTCCTGCTTCAGAAAGCACTTGAGAGAGCAGGACTTGGCAATATTCCAGTCATCTCTGCAAATCTGCAGGGGATGAACTCAAACCCTGGCTTCAAAATCACATTCCCGATGCTTGTACAGGCATTCACAGCATTGCTCTACGGCGATCTCATCATGCTTCTTTCCAACCAGACAAGACCTTATGAAATCAACAAGGGAGACACAGATGCCCTTATTGATAAATGGACGAACATCCTCGGTGACTGCTATGAGAAGAACAGAGGTTATTTCTGGGGAAACATGAAGCGGAAGCTGAATCAGATTTCCGATGATTTCGCCGCAATTCCTGTAAAGCGCATCCCTCGAGTGAAAGTCGGTGTCGTTGGAGAGATTTACATGAAATATTCCCGTCTCGGAAACAGCAACCTGCAGGGCCTTCTTGAAGATGAGGGATGCGAGGTGATGCTTCCCCCGATGATGGGCTTTGTGCTCTACTGCTTCTCGAATGGTATCAAGGATGAGGAATACTATGGTGGCAGAGGCCGCTATTCATTCATAATGAAGCATATCGCAATGCCGATCCTCTCTATCGTTGAGAAGTGGTCTGAAGATGCTGTAAAGAGACACAAGGAATTCCATCCTGCCGCAACGTTCAAAGAGCTTGAGAGCTATGGAGAGCGCTTCATCGACCGTGGTTGCAAGATGGGTGAAGGATGGCTTCTGACAGCTGAGATGGTGGAGCTTATCGAAAAGGGTTATGACAACATCGTCTGCACACAGCCATTCGGATGTCTGCCGAATCATATCTGCGGCAAGGGAATGATCAGACCGCTGAAGGAAGCTTATCCGGACTCGAATATCGTACCTATCGATTACGACCCGTCAGCCACGAAAGTCAACCAGGAGAACAGGATCAAGCTGATGCTCGCTGTCGCACGCGAGAAACTGGAAGAAGAGGCTAAAGAAGGCTGGCAGCATTGAGCGCTGCTTTTATAGTCTTGTCCATATCATAATATGCATAATCTGCAAGGCGCCCTCCGATAATGAGCCTGGGCTCTTTATCTGCAAGCGCCCTGTACTCTTTATAAAGGGATCTGTTTCTCTCGTCTCCTACAGGATAGAATGGCTCGCCTGTCTCCTCATAAGAAACAGGATACTCACGGCTGATCCAGGTGACAGGAGAAGAGCACGGAGCAAAATGCTTATGCTCAATAATCCGCGTCCATGGAGTCTCCCTGTCTGTATAATTCACGACAGCGTTTCCCTGGAAATTCTCTCTCTCGACTCTTATTTCCTCAAAAATCTCAGAGCGGTATTCAAGCTTTCCTTTTGAATATCCATACAGGGCATCAAGCGGGCCTGTATAAAGCGTCCTCTCAGAAAGAGCATCCCATTTCACTCGATCTGGAAGATAATCTACAGACAGAATGATATCAGCTCCATCAACAAGCTTTTCAATCAACGATGTGTATCCGTCATCCGGAATCCCCTGGTAGATATCTGAAAAGTAGTTATTGTCATATGTGAATCGCACTGGGAGTCGTCTGATAATCTCAGGTGGCAGCTCTGAACAGGGTCTCCCCCACTGCTTTTCCGTGTAGCCTTTGATGAGTGTTTCGTAGATATCGCGGCCGACAAGGGATATAGCCTGTTCTTCAAGATTGCCAGGCTCTGCTTTAATCTCACCGCGCTGCTCTGATATGATGCGCTTCGCCTCATCCGGTGTCGAGATATCCCACATGCGGGCAAAGGTGTTCATATTGAACGGCATGTTGTAAATATGCCCTTTATAGTTGGCTATTGGAGAATTGATGAATGGGTGGAAAGGCACAAGATTTGTGACATAGCCCCAGATGACTTTATCAGAAGTATGGAAGATATGCGCCCCATACTTGTGTATTGTTATTCCGTCTTTCTCTTCTGTGTATACATTTCCACCAATATGCGCTCTCTTCTCAAGCATCAGGACAGACAGTCCCCTCTTCATCGCTTCGTGAGCAAAGACAGCGCCATACAAGCCTGTACCGACAATGAGGAAATCATAATGGCTTTTCATATGGTTATTATCCCACGAAGGAAAGAAAAATGACAGCCTTTGCAGAATTCGCATTGCAATAAGATGAAGAAGCTGGCAGAACAATAACTTAAGAAGCGAATCAGTCAATCAGGAATATATTATGCAAGTGCGCTTTTCGCAAATGCACGCTTTCTGAAAAAGGAAATTCCGAAGCATAATATCCTGTCATAATCAACAAGATCGCTGCCATATTCCTTATCTTTCAGCTGGCTGACAGCCTTATTGGCAGCTGCTTCCATTCCATCGAGAGTATCTGAGAACTTAAGCTCGAAAACCGCAGCTCTCCCGCCTTTTTTGTCAAGGAGTATGATATCAGGGCGACCATTACCAGATTCCCTGTTTGATCGCACCACATACCCTGTCCCGGACAACAAACCCGCAAGAAACGCAGGATAGAAATATTCCTGTGTGTCGTATATGCTTATTGTCTGCCTCAGATATCCTGAAAGCTCTTCCGTGAGCGTCAATGTATCTCCTGCCCAGATTGCCTCGAAAAGCCTTTTCCTGTCACTCTTCCTGACCGTATCCCTGAACCACTCATCTACAGATGTCGTGAAGATCGTACGGACCTCATTATTCGGCAGCTTCAGCTCTGTCTCTCCATTCGGGTAGTACTTCCCTGCCAGTGTCAGATATCCCGTCATCAGCAGCAAGCTCCAGATATTCTCGTCTGTATCATAGAGATTGCTATATGTCAGCGTCTCTACAATCCTCTTGTGTATCGTTCCTCCATTGATGAGAGATGAGTATTCATCGCTCACCTCAGCCCCTGCCGTCTCTATCAGCCGCCTTATGACATCATTGCCGCTTGAGGCCACCCAGTAGTTCTCAGGCCCCGCGTTCCTATCGCTCTGGAGTCTCCTGACATAAGAGATGACATCCCATGGCGTATAGAGATGTTCTCTCCCTATATTGTACTCATCATACCATGCTCTGGCAGTATCGCCTTGTCTTCAAGCCCTGCAGCGAAGAAGTATTGAGACCTCTTCCTCCGTGACAACAGCCTCGTTGTCTTCCATCACAGCAAGGCCGGAGAATATATCCCTGTTGTCTTCTCTTATATCGAAGAATGCACGGAGCATGGACTGGAATGTAGTCTTCCCGAAGCGGCGGGGACGAGTGAAGAGAACAGAGGCCGCCCCATCTCTTATGAGAGAACTGATCACAGAAGTCTTGTCGATGTAGCAATAGCCTTTTTCCCGGATCTCTTTAAAATCTGTCTGCCCGATGGGAAGTCTAATCATCTTTTAATCCTCTCCTGAGAAAAGCGTATAAGCTATTGACAAAAAGAACAAAAGACAATCAGCAAAACAGTGTAACAGGTTATTAAGAAGGCAACAGGAAATAGAAAGAGAGCCACAGATTCTCTCGACATGGCTCTCTTATTTTCAGCACTATGCGGTTAATGGAAAGAAACTACATCGTCATATCTACGTTTTCTATCACGATTTTGATGAACTCATCTTTATCTACAGATTCACCGTCACAAGTAACCACTAGCCCATCTGTATCGATTCCTCCCAAAGGAATGTCGGCAAATATGTGATGCTTATCATCAGGCGAAGAAGAAAACGAAGTATATGCATCAAGCTTTGATAATCCCGCTGCAAATTCATTGGGAGAGTTTTTCAGGATCGTTGCTGTTATAGCTGAATCAGGATAGAGGATAACACCTGATGCTGTGTCGGTATATTGCGATATCACTCTTCTTGTAACAGTGGTGTATCCATTGCTTGTTCCATACTCTGCATCAGAAAAATAAACACTGGCTGATTCATCACTATTGAAAACAACATTATTTGCAGCTATATAAGACAACGCAGCAAGCTTTGTAGCATCTGCGTATAGTTCGGGGACTTCTTCAGGATCCTCTGGCGGTTCCCCTATTTTTATGAAGTTCGTTGTATTTGTAAGCTGGTTTTCACTGTACTCGTTAAAAACCATCGTATTGTCATTTACAGTGAATGATCCTCCCTTTGCTTTCCCTTTAAGCATGAAAGAATAGGTATATGTATTTTCAATGCTCGTATCCTGAGAGAAACCGGAAGCACCCAATGCATCATACATCTCAGTAAATGACTGTTCGCCCCAAAAGATATCAGACGAAGTAATCGTAAACGTAACTTTGATCGGACCTGTCGATTCCCAGATTCCACGGAACTTCTGAGGAATATCAAAATGTACCCCAGGTTTTTCAGGCGCATCAGGATTGCATGCTGTAAAAGCAAAAACTGCAATCGACAGAGTCAACGCCAAAAATAAACATATTGTTTTTTTTTGTGTACGCATTTCAGCCCCCACTAAAAATTTTTGATTGCATTATACCAAATGGATACTGCAAAATCCATAAACATACCGATAGTGAACAGAATTTGATAAGATGAAAGTCAAAAAGACAATCAGCAAAACAGTGTAGCAGGTTCTTAAGAAGGCAACAGGAAATAGAAAGAGAGCCACAATTCATTCATCGAGGCTCTCTTATTATATACTGGCTGTCTTAAGGCACTTAAAGAATAATCAATCCCCTTTGAAAAGAAGCGTGATTCCACTGCTATCTGATGGAAGACCTTCTATACTCTTTGACGGATCGACTCCATCGATACTATCCCCTCTATAAGTTCCAACATAACCATTGCAGAATGGCTTCCAAGAACCTTCGCTGTTTTCAAAAGGGAAACTGAGAGTTACGTTCTCTGCAACCGCTGGCCCGTTAATTGTCAGAATGACTCCTGCTTCTTCTACAGCTTCCGCTGTCTGCCCATCCGAGCCAATTGTTCCTGCAATGACACCAATTGACCATGCTTCCTCTGGACTTGAAGGACTGTCACCTTTTATTTTCAGTACCGAATCACGTACAGAGCACCCTGAAACTGTTGCATAGTTTATATGACCAGCAATACCACCAACAGCTCTGTAATACCCTATAACATCTGTGCCACTTATAGATACATTACTCAATGTACTATCTGAACTCGAATACTCAGCACCAATGATGCCACCTGCGAATGCTATCGAACTTGTGGAAAAAGACTCAATATAACTACCATCAGAACCAGCTATGCTGCAATTCTCAAAATTAATCGAGCTGCCGGACTCGCTTCTTCCTACAAGTCCACCTACATTGAACAAGGCATAAATTTCTATATCCCCATTTACAGTTATGTTCTTTAATGCAACAGCCGCCTGCTCTCCTGAAGACGAAGGAACATATCCTGCAATGCTTCCTACAAAGCCGTTTGATTTAGGAATTGAGACATTTGTCAGTGTAAGATTCTGCACTGCCGAACCAGGTTCAAGGATACCAAACAGTCCTTTAAAACTATTAACGGGCGTGAACCACAAAGTTTTATTTGCTTTAATATAAAGATTGCTGACGACATGACCTTGTCCGTCAAATACTCCCTTAAAACCGTTATAATCCTCATCATCTGAACCGAAGACAAGAACTTCATCCCTTGGTCCTATTTCATCATTGGCAAGACTTCCAATTGGTGTCCAAGCAAGATTGCTGAGATCGATATCTTCACCAAGGTAAATTGTTATATTATCGAAATCAATTCCGCTGTTTACAAGTTTTGAAAGGCCAGCTAACTGATCTGGATTTGAAATAGTGTAGGAGGGCAACTGCGGATTCTCTTCATACCATGCTGTATCAACACCACCCTGCCAAGGGCCTGTTGTGCTAACAGTCTGGCCATTTACTGTCACACTTGCACCAAGGTTAATTCCAATATCATCAACACTTGCACTCCTGTGGCTGAATGTTCCATCATCATTTTCTGTAATATAGAATTTTCCTTCACATACTCCGCCAAATGCAAGAATGGCAGCGACACTGCGGCCAGTGCTCTCTTCCACTTCCAAAGGTACAACTGTTGAAGCTTCAAAACTCTGAAGATTGACTTTGGTACTGGATGTGCTGGTTTCAAACGTTATTTTCAGAGCACCCGAATTAATATTGAAATCACCGACCGAGAACCCTTCTGAGAATGTCGCCAGTACAGAATAATATGTAAATACTGCCCTGGAATTCGATCTGGACCATTCTGTTGTAAGGCCAGGAGTGTTCCCTTTGTCTTCAACTATAGCTGTAAGCAAATCTGGCAAACTGAGATTATCAGAAATGTTCTCTGCTTTCTCTTTTGATTTACCGATCGAATCTTCCACAACAGGTGGAAGATCAACACTGATCTGGTTAGTACAAGACGTCAGAATAACAACTAACGCCAAAAGTAAACATATTGTTTTTTTTGTGTACGCATTTCAGTCCCCGCTGAAAGAAAATTTATCATTGGTATTATAAATATGTTCCACAAAATCTACAATCAAAGAGAGGAAATTACAAAACAGAAAAAGGCAAAATTGTAAAAGAAAGACCACAGCTCAGAACTGTGGCCTCTTGTCCATCTCTGGGATTCTCGATTATTTCAGCACAATGTGCATCTTATCCTTAATCTCAGCAATATTATTGTTACCAATCTCATTGGCTTTTGCAGTACCTGCATGGATTATATCCCTGACCTCGTTCTTGTGCTCCTCATAGTAATGACGCTTTTCACGGATTGGAGAGAGAATCTCATTCATTTTCTTCATCAGCATCTTCTTGCATGCCACACAGCCCATCTCAGCATTCTTGCACATCGAACATACATTACCGCTCTCCTCGCTGTTGAATGCCTTATGATAAGTATAGACGGTACAAACGTCAGGATTTCCTGGAATCTTCACTGAGATTCTGTTTGTATCTGTGACTGCATTGCGGATCTTCTCATTCAGGACTTCCTCGCTATCTGAAAGATATACAGCATTTCCAAGGCTCTTGCCCATCTTTGCATTTCCATCCAGTCCAGGAAGACGTGAAACAGAAGACAGCTTGTACTCCGGCTCCGTGATGGAAGTACCATAGAGATCATTGAATTTCCTGACTATCTTACGGGCAAGCTCGATATGAGGAATCTGATCCTCTCCTACCGGAACAAGGTCTGCGTTGCAGAATGTTATATCAGCAGTCTGAGACACAGGATAACCCAGGAAGCCATATGTCAGTTCCTTGTATCCATAGTTCTTTGCTTCTGTCTTGATTGTAGGATTATGTCCCAGCTGATTGACAGTCACAATCATGGAATAGAAAATCGTCAGCTCCGCAATTGACGGAATCATTGACTGCTGGACAAACGTCACTTTCTCAGGATCAAGGCCAACAGCAAGATTGTCCATTGCAACATCATAAATTGAGCTGTTTATAAGCTCAGGGTTATTGAAATGTGTTGTAAGTGCCTGAACATCTGCAAGCAGTATGAACTCTTCATAGTCATCCTGAAGCTGTACACGGGACAAGAGGGACCCCGCATAGTGTCCAAGATGGAGGCGGCCTGTTGTTCTATCTCCTGTAAGAATCCTTTTCTTCATATTCAATCCTTTTTGCAATTGCTGCATGCACCGCTTTTGTGGTCAGTGCAATAGTATCCTGAACCGTGATACACCACAGCAGGTGCTTCTGAGAATACCCTTTCAGCAGGGCTCTTGCAATCTGGGCAGACATCATGGTCCGCATCTTCAGAAAAACCCTTGATCACCTCATAATCCTTGCCACAGTGCGTACATTTATATTCATATAACGGCATATCATAACTCCTTAGTGAGCAAACCACTCACACTATCAAAAGAAACAGTAAAATCAGAAATCCGCAGTGCAGTTCCCTCATATGTGAAGATACCCGAAAGCGCCTTAACGTCAAGCTTCTCTCCCCTTCTTCTTATATCCTGTACAAGCAGATTGCGAAGGTATGTACAGAGCGTCCTGGCACTGTCCTCGCTGTCCATATCTATCACACCGGAGAGCATGAATGAATCAGAACCGCTTTCAAGAAGAAGGAGGATACTCTCAATCTTCACCATTGTCTCACGTGGGATATCAAACCCAAGAGGTGGCAGAGTGACTGGTGAAACAAGATAAAGAGCAGCATCTGCCTTTCTCATTGCATCTGCGACCATAAGAGGAGTCTGAACAGATGAAGATGAGAACAGCCTGGAATATGCTTCATTGTAGCTTCCGGTTGTGAAGAGGGCGATGCCTTCTTCCGGCACCCCTGCCTCAATACCGAGACTTCTGTTCACATAGTGCTTAGGACCTGCAGTCCGTGACCTTATGAAATCAGGGCTCCAGATCATGAAAGTACCGACTTCAGTGGATGAAAGGAGACCATTGGCTGTGCCTGTTACGCTCCATTCTGAAAGAGGCAGAGGATACTCTGTGCTCTCTGGGGCAAGTTCCAGTGATACTCTGTCCACACGTGAAAGAAGATCGCTGTTTTCAATAACCCCGCTTTCAATCAAAGCGGGGACGGAAACTGTTATAACAGCCCTGCCTTCCCCTCCCATCTTCTCCAGCTGCGATACATCAAAGCGCGATGTATAAACGCATGATGAGAGGAGGAGAACAGTTACAGTTAGCAGCAGGAACTTCTTCATTACGCCTTTTTCACAGTGACAGAGACTGTCTCTTCACCGATTTCAGTGCTGCAGCCATCATTCTCAGCCACAGTAAGTGTATCGGCGAGTGTCTCCTCATCAATATAAGCCCTGAAAGCTTCTACAGCTTTTCTGAAAGTCTCACCGCCCCACACTGTCAGGTGGATGTGGTCAGCAACTTCAAAGTTCTGTTCCTTTCTCTCTGTCTGGACGAAGCGGACAAGGTCTCTTGCAATACCCTCGAGAAGGAGGCTCTCTGTAATCTCAGTGTCATACCCTACTGTGATAGAGCCTTCATTAAGCACTTTCACATGCTCCTTCTCTGCTCTCTGCACCACCAGGTCTCCTTCTGAAAGACCGATTTCGCCGGCTGAATACTTCATTGTGTAAGTATTGCCATCAAGGATTGAGGCAATTTCTTCAGAGGAAAGCTTCTGAATCTCCGCAGCAACTTCCTTCATGTTCTTGCCAAGCTTTGAACCAAGTACCTTGAAATTAGCCTTTGCAGAATATGTGACGATAGCGCTCTCATCACTCTGGATAGACACATTCTTCACATTCAGTTCCTCGGCGATGATCGAAGCATTCTCTTCAAGTATTTTCCTGTCATCAGCGCTACGGTCCACAATAAGGAACTCAGAAAGAGGCTGTCTGATCTTGATGTTCGAAGAAGAGCGGAGCGCACGGCCCATAGCAATGGCCTTCATTGTCAGGCTCATCTCATTCTCCAGCTTCTCATCACGCTCTGTCTCGTTATAGACAGGATAATCGCAGAGATGAACGGACTCTTTCATGCCATCAGTGCGGAGATTCAGATAAATCGAATCTGTCACGAACGGCACAAATGGTGCTGCGACTTTCACGAATGTGAGAAGAACACGGTAGAGTGTATCGTATGCTTCCTTCTTGTCTCCATCATTCTCAGACTTCCAGAATCTTCTTCTTGAGCGCCTGATATACCAGTTGTTGAGATCATCGATGAATGCTGTGAGCGCAGAGCATGCAGCCTGTACATCATAGCTATCCATAGCTTCTGTGACTGTCTTCACAAGCCTGTTGAGATCGGAGATGATCCATCTGTCGAGAGAGTTCTTCAGATCGCTATATGCTGTTTCTGATGGTGTGTAGCCATCAATGTTTGCATATGTGACGAAGAATGAGTAAGCATTCCACAGTGGAATAAGAAGACTCTTCAGCACATCCTTTACTATCTCATCTGAGAACTTGAGGTCATCTGCTTTCACAAGCGTTGAATCGATAAGAGCGAAGCGAAGCGCATCTGCTCCATACTTATTGATGATCTCCATAGGATCTGTGAAGTTCCTCTCGCTCTTGGACATCTTACGGCCATCAGCTGCAAGAACAATACCGGAGACAATACAATTATAGAAGGCTGGCTTTCCGAAAAGCGCAGCAGCGAGAATTGTGAGCGAATAGAACCAACCGCGTGTCTGGTCCAGTCCTTCATTGATGAAGTCTGCTGGGAAGATATCCTGGAACCTCTCCTTGTTCTCATACGGATAATGCTCCTGAGCATATGGCATCGAACCTGACTCAAACCAGCAATCGAGAACATCGGGTATTCTTCTCATCATACCCTTTCCATCCGGAGATGGCCATGTCAGCTCATCAACATACTGCTTGTGGAGATCCTCCACCTTCTTTCCGCATTTCTTCTCAAGCTCTTCAACCGAACCGATAACCTCAATGTAATCAGAACCATCGCACTTCCAGACTGGAATCGGGTTGCCCCAGAATCTGTTGCGGCTGATAGCCCAGTCCCTTGCACCCTCAAGCCATTTGCCGAAACGGCCATATTTGATGTGGTCAGGTACCCATCTGATCTGGTCATTGCACTCGAGCATCGTCTTCTTGATCTTCTGGATATCAACAAACCAGCAGCTCATTGCCCTGTAAATCAGAGGCATGTGTGTACGATAGCAGAAAGGATATGAATGGAGATAATTCTCCTTCTTCACAAGCGAACCATGCTCCTTCAGCCACTGGATGATGTCCTTGTCCGTATCCTTTACAAAGCGTCCCTTGAAATCAGGAACCTCATCTGTGAAGCGGCACTCTGCATCGATTGGGCAGACAACAGGAATACCAGTACCCCTGAGCACATTGTAGTCATCCTCACCGAAACCAGGCGCTGTATGAACAATACCGCAACCATCTTCTGTGGTGACGTAATCGCCGCAAACGACAATGAATGCACCCTGATTCTTGAGATCTGCAAAGTATGGGAAGAGAGGCTCGTATGTTCTTCCCTTGAGCTCAGAGCCCTTCATGCGGGCAACAATCTCACACCCCTTTCCATCCTTGTAGTACTTCCCAAGAAGCTTCTCTGCAAGGTAGTAATAATCGCCTGTGTCTTCATCGCGGACCTTAACATAGTCGATATCAGGGCCAACTGCGAGAGCAAGGTTCGATGGAAGTGTCCAAGGTGTAGTTGTCCAGGCAAGGAAGTATGTGTTCTCTTCTCCATCTGCCTTGAAGCGGACTGTGACAGCAGGATCTGTGACATCCTTGTATCCACCAAGGCTGACTTCCATGTTTGAAAGAGGAGAAGCAAGCTGAGGAGAATATGGAAGGATATTGTATCCCTCATAAATAAGGCCCTTGTCATAGAGAGTCTTGAAAACCCACCAGACAGATTCCATATAGTCCTTATCCATGGTGCGGTAGCCGTGATCGAAATCGACCCAGCGTCCCATTCTGGTGATAGTATGCTTCCACTCATTTGTATATCTGAGAACTATTGAACGGCATGCTTCGTTGAACTTGGCAACACCATAGTCCATGACCTGGAAGTATCCCTTGATACCAAGTGTCTTCTCAACTTCGTTCTCAACAGGAAGACCATGGCAATCCCAGCCGAAACGTCTGATTACCCTCTTGCCTTTCATTGCCTGATAACGAGGCACGGCATCCTTTATGGTGCCCGGAACAAAATGTCCGAAGTGTGGAAGTCCGGTTGCAAACGGAGGTCCGTCATAGAATACATACTCATTGTCTGCTGGACGCTGATCTATAGACTTGTTGCAGATGTCATTCTCTTCCCAGAACTTCAGAATATCTTCTTCCATCTTAGGGAAATCAACTTTGTTGCTTACAGGTTTGAACATCACTATTCTCCTACCGGATTAATATACAGAAAAGAGGCCTTCACTTTCAAGCTTCAGCACGTCAGCAAAAAGGCCCGTGTTTCCACGAGCCAAAACCTGACACAAAATTAATCAGAACGTAATACTGATTTCCGGAAGCGCGGGGACTCCATTAACAAGAGTGAACGCAAAGTCTTCGCCACTGAGTGCACCGTTCATAGCATCCATTGCTGTTTGCCATGTTGTGGCTAAGCCATCAACGTAGCTTACACCATCAGGTGCAGTTCCAGCTTCTGTCCCGCCGTAGTAGCAAGAGTCAAATGTATCATTGGCATCCAATGCAAATCCATGCTTGGAGGAAGCTGTACCTGCAATCTCTCCGCTTGAATACGCTGCCGTGATTTCTACTGTATTGTTTCCATCATCATTATTGAAAATACCTGCAACACTGTCACTGCCAGTTAAAGTTCCATTATTAGCGGCACCAATTATCTTTACCGAATTAGTTCCACCATAGCCAATCACAACACCTGCAACTCTTTCACCAGACACTTCACCAGTATTAGTCACAGCCGAAAGTTCAATTGCTCCAACGGAATACTGTATTTCACCAGCAATACCAGAAGCAGAATTGGCAGAAATTGAACCATTGTTTATCACATTTGAAATGGAGACATCCCAGCCATCATTATCTCTAGCATTTCCAATTGCACCAACAATACCGCCAGCTGCAATGGATTTACTTTCTGGCTGAACAGAAATGCTGCCTTCATTTATTGCATTATTAATTGTGGATCTCTTCAGTGCTGTACCTACGATTCCACCAATATTTGCGTCAGTACTTTCTCCTGCATCGATATCTGCAGTGTTGACTGCATTCTCGATTTTTCCAGCAGACACACCGGCAATACCACCTGCGGATTCCCGTTCTGTAAAATAGAATTTGATTGTAGCTGCATTTGACACATTCTCAATGACACCTGTAGGACCATTGTAGCCAACAAGTCCTCCGATATTGAGTTTATGATATTTTCCTGGTTCAATGGCATCTATAATACTTTCTTCATCAACAGATACGTTGCTGATAGTTCCATGGTTCTCAACGAAGATTGAAAGATATTCAAGATTGGTCCCGTTATCTATGGAAATCTTAACATTTTCAAATTTCACATTCTCGAAAATGCCGCCTTCACCAATCTTCATGAATGAATTGTATCCAGGATCCTTGATAGTAAGGTTCCTGATTGCATGGCCCTGACCATCGAATTCACCTGTGAACGACTTATTGTATTTCGCGCTTACCGGCCATGTCAGTTCAGCGAGATTGATATCATCTGTGAGTATAAAATTCTTATCGTAATTCTCAGTCTCTCTGAATAATGACACAAGAACTTCACCGCTATTCACTTTGAATGGATGCTCAACTGAACCATCTCCGTAAATCTGAGCTTCTGTTATGGTTTCACCATTCACAGTGAATGAACTCGTACGTTCAAAAGTGATATTTTTCACCTCGCTGGAGAACTTCACATCACCTGATGGTTCAATGGTTACGATGAAAGAGCATGTGCCTTTGACATTTTCAAATGATATCTTATAACCTTCGTAGTTATCATCAGAGACAATCAAGCTGCCATCGGATTCTGCGCTGAATGAGCTGATTTCCCATCGATTAGCAGCTGTAGCGTCATTAGGTCTGAACGTGATATTCAGCTTTCCATTGATAAAGTAATCACTTGCAGGAGCCTGATACCAGTCAAGCTGAACACCAAGCTTTACCAGATTATTGTCCTGCTGCAGCTCTCTGCTGATCTCAGACATTCCATCTGTGTAATTATTCGAGAAATTGGAAAGAACCTCTTTAATAATTGAATTGATATCCAGATTCTTCACACCATCTTCCGGTTCAATCTGTATTTCTGTGAATTCTTCCAATTCTCCTTTTGAGATACTCTCACCATTCATACCCGGTGTAGAAGCTGTTGTTGAAGGTGGAAGCTCTGAGAACTCTTTCTCGTTGATTGTTATTGTTATCTTATCACCATCTACTTCAACAGCTGTGATCGCAGCAGTTGTTGACGAGACATCTTCAACAACAAAATCCGAGACAACCTGCCCAGATAGTGTCTCAATCTCAAGGCCTTCAGGCACAGAGATTGTATACCCGGTTTTCCCCGTTCCTGCAGTATTTCCATTGATGATGAAAAGCATGTATCCACTGTTGAGGATAAGATCCATGGAATCCTGCTTGTATCCATCGAAATAGACGTACCTGTAAACAATCCCTTCGTATGCGGATCTTGCACTGCTTACAGCTGGGGCATCCCCATCTTTGTAATATATATCACTTCTGGATGAATCGGCAGCATCAACAAGAGCCTGCCCAGGATTGAACTCTACAAGGAATTTCTCTACGATTTCTGATTCAGCGACTTTCGGTGGCTGCGGATGTACACCATCTGGAAGCCATGGTTTATTAGCAGGCTGGCAGGCCATAGCTGTCAGCAGTACTACACAGACAATAAGAAAAACGCGTATTTTTCCTCTCATCACATCACCCTCCAACGTAATACTGCATTATTTTACTACCCCCCCCCCGTATAGCGTCAAGAAAAGATGTTCCCTTTTGTGAAAGTTATTTGACTTCTGAATTTATATTACATACAATATTGTTGGTAACAAATTTGTTGGTAAAGGGTGAAGCAAGATGAGATTCGTAGGAAGAAAAGAGGAACTGAAGAGAATACGAAAAGCTCTTACCACTTCCAATGGCGCTATTCTCATATATGGGAAAAGACGTATAGGAAAAACAACCCTGATAAAAGAAGTACTGAAAGATATCGATGCTGTGAAAGTCATATACACATGCATGCCAATTGAATTGAGCATGAACGCTTCTGCTTTATCGTCTGCTATTCTTAACAAATTAGGACTGCCTTATATTTCTTTCAACGATTTCCAGTCACTGTTTGATTTTCTCCAGACACGGAATGAAAAAATCATAATAGCTCTGGATGAATACCAGGATCTGAAAAAGAAAAGTGACAGCGAATATGTAGATGCTATCTTCAGGACCATAATCGATAACTCCACAGAAAATATCAGCATAATACTCTCTGGATCATCAATAAGAATCATGAGTGAACTCAATAAAAGCGCCAATCCGCTGTATGAGCGATTTTCAGAGGTGATTTCACTGAAGGAACTCTCCTATCTTGAAGCTTCGGAATTCTATAAGGACTGCTCAATCAGGGAAAAAATAACCTACTACAGCATTTTCGGAGGGATGCCGATCCTCAACAAGTCAATAAATCCGGAAGAAAGTGCCAAGGAGAATATAATCCGGTTATTCATCAATACTGATGGAGTAGCCTATTCATATGCAAAAAGCGTTGCTGACATAGAAGTAGAGTCAATCAATGACGCCTTCATCATTCTATCCAGAATCGGGAATGGCAAGCTCAGGTACTCGGAAATAGAATCCCTTCTATCGAATGATTCCAGCAGGAGACAACTCAGCAGAACGCTGAAGACTCTTGCCGATTCAGGTCTGATAAAGAAACGCAAACCAATCAATACAGATAATAAGAAAACTGTATTCTATGAAATTGCAAGTAACAGTCTGCGCTTCTTCTTCTCATATCTTCTGAATCTTGAAGGGAGTCTTGAAATCAGCAGCGCTGTTTTCTATGACCACTATATAAAACCATCAATCAATACATTCATCAGTTACAGGTTCGAAGATATCGCAGCAGCATGGTTTGCCACCCTCTCCAAAAATGGGAAACGCAATGACATACTGAAAATAGGCACCTACTGGTACAATGACCGCAAAAGCAAGAAAAACGGGGAATTCGATGTAGCACTTGAAACAACAGCAGGATTTGAAATCTATGAATGCAAATTCCTTGAAGACAAGGCTCCAGCCTCTCTTGTCAGAGAGGAAAAGGAGAAAGCAGAGGCAATTGAAGGTCTAAGAATTTCCCGCTTCGGCATTATCTCCAGCTCCGGGTTCAAGGAAACAGACAACTCGATAATAGAGATATCCGGCGAGGATTTATACAGCGATCTCTGATGTTCAAAATCCTCCGGTTTCTGCTATTCTTTCAATATGCGGATGAGAATATCCAAAGATATTGCAGAGCTTGCATCGGTATTTAAGGAATCAGGATTCTCACTCTATCTTGTAGGTGGAGCTGTGAGAGACTGCATCCTGGGAAATGAAAATAATGATTATGATTTCACGACCGATGCCGAGCCCGGAGATATCAAAGCGATGTTCAGACGCACAATAGACACAGGCATAAAGCATGGTACTGTCACTGTAATATTCCACGGCACTCACTATGAGATAACCACATTCCGCACAGAAGGTGATTATCTTGACTCAAGGCATCCGGAAAGCGTGCATTTCGTCAAATCTCTGGAAGAGGATCTGATGCGCCGTGATTTCACTATCAACGCATTCGCAGCTTCTCTTCCTGACGGCAAAATCATTGACTTGCATAACGGTATGAAGGATCTCCGGCATAAGACAATAAGAGCTATAGGAGAACCGGAGAAGAGATTCTCCGAAGACGCACTGAGAATGATGAGAGCTGCGCGTTTTTCATCCCAGCTCGGCTTCAGGATCGAGAAAGAAACACTCTCTGCGATGAAAGAGCTTCATCACACGATAACCCATGTATCTGCAGAGCGCATCAAGGAAGAACTCTGGAAGCTTATAAACGGAAAGAATCCACGATCAGGACTTGAAGCTATGAGAGAGAGCGGTATCATGGATGACATTCTTCCTGAACTTTCTGCCACTTATGGCTTTGAGCAGGGCGGCATGCACAGGGAAACACTTTATGAGCACCTCGTTCTTGCGCTTGAGACAGCCAGGGACAATGATTACCCGATGACTGTGAAACTTGCTGCCCTATTCCATGACATCGGCAAATGCAAAACAAGGGAAAAAGGCGACGGAGACAGGGAGTGGACATTCTACGGACATGACAGAGTCTCTGCCGAGATGACAGATGAGATATTCAGGAGACTCAAAACCTCCAATGAGGAAAGAGAAGATGTCTGTCATCTCATACGAAATCATATGTTCGCGTATACTCCAGACTGGAGCGATGCGGCAGTAAGAAGATTCATCAAGCGCATCGGGGTGGAGAATATAAACAATCTGTTCTTCCTCCGCGTTGCAGATATCTCAGCAACTGTGGGTCACAAACCTGTCCCTGACAATCTTCTCGCTTTTTCAGAACGTATCAACAGCGAGCTGGAAAAAAACAACGCTCTGACAATCAAAGATCTGAAAATCGATGGCAGGAGACTGAAGGAAATCGGAATCAAACCTGGCCCGGTGATGGGCATGATACTTTCAGAACTCCTTGATGAGGTTATAGAGAATCCGGATTGCAATAATGAGGGCTATCTGGAAAAGAGAGCCCTCACGCTCGCTCAATGCCAAGAGCAATAAGAGCCATATGCGCTGCGGCCTGCTCTGCAGCTTTCTTGTTTCTTCCTTCCCCTGGACCGAATACCTTCGTCCCCATCTCCACATTAACGCGGAAAATCTGGGCATGATCAGGACCTGTCTGGGAAACTATGACATAACGAGGCACCTTGCCTCTTCTTTTCTGAAGATACTCCTGCAGCTCTGTCTTATAGTCCTTATAGCTGAGCTTGTTGTCGAGCATCTTCTCAACCTGGTCAGGTATGAAAGACAGTACGAAACGCTTTGCCGTCTCCAGCCCCTGATCGAGATATAGCGATGCAATCACTGCTTCCAGCGCATCCGCAAGGATCGCTTTCTTCATAGTCCCCTTCTGGCTCCTCTCCCCCCGGCCGACAAGGATGTACTTATCGAAATGGAATGCAAGGGCAACCTCTGAAAGACTCTGCTCAGAGACGACAACTGCTTTTATCTTTGAGAACTGGCCTTCATGGAAGCGCGTGAATGAAGAGAAGAGATACTCAGCTGTGATCATGCCCAGGATACTGTCGCCAAGAAACTCCAGACGCTCGTTATTATCAACCTCGCCTTTGCACTCATTGGCAAAGGATGTGTGTGTAAAGGCAAGATTCAGGAGCCTGTAATCATTGAATTTCAGCCCAAGGCTCTCAGTGAATGAAAAAAGCTCCCCTTTTCTCTCTTCGGAGAGTGCGGGAGCTTTATCTAGGTAAGAAATCAATTTAATTCAGTTCCTTAGCAAGATAACGAACAGCGTCGCCCACTGTCTCGAATTCGTTTGCCATGTCGTCAGAGATTGTAATTCCAGTCTCTTCCTCGATAGCATACACAAGCTCATATGTATCAAGGCTGTCAGCACCAAGATCCTTGCGGAAATTCGCTTCCATTGTAATCTTTGCCGGATCGATATTCAGCTTCTCTACAACAAGTGCCTTAACTTTCTCGAAAACTTCGTTCTCTGTCATGACTTACTCCTCGTCTTTTACAACAACCGGCTTTCCTGCATAGTAGCCGCACTTCGGGCATACACGATGCGAAGGAATGAGGTTTCCACATGTCTGGCACTCTGAGAGAGTCGGTGCCGAGAGCTTCATATTCGCAGCCTTTCTTGATGCTGCCTTAGACTTGGATGTTTTATACTTAGGCGTTGCCATTTTTAACTCACCTCTCTAATCTGTTATACCATCCGTCGATGGTAACAGAAGAGGCCGTTACCGTCAATATCGGATACTGTAAGAACATAGCTGGAAATAATCGTCTCAGTCAAGAGGGCAAGATGCGAAAATTGTCATATGGAAATACTCCAGAAGTGGCAGTATCATTCATCCATGTCTCGCTCATATGAAATAGATATGTGCTCCGGTCATCTCATACCGAAGATACTGCTCTTCTCAGTTCCTCTCATGCTCTCTGGAATTCTCCAGCTCCTCTTCAATGCCGCAGACATCATTGTCGTCGGACAGTTCACAGGAAGCCAGGCCATGGCTGCTGTAGGTTCCACAGGAGCGCTTAACAATCTTATCATCAACATCTTCATCGGCTTCTCAATCGGCAGCAGCGTACTCATGGCCCGCTACTACGGAGCAAAAGAGAATGACGACATACGCACTCTGGTACATACATCAATATTACTTGGAATTCTGAGCGGTATAGTCCTCATTGTCATCGGCACGCTCCTTGCACGCCCGCTTCTTTCGCTGATGGGAACACCGGACGATGTCATAGATCAGGCTGTACTTTACATGAGAATAATATTTCTGGGAATGCCTGCACTTATTACATATGACTTCGGTGCAGGAATCCTCCGAGCCATTGGAGACACACGAAGGCCCCTGATCTATCAAAGAACCGGTAAGATGACTCCATCCTCTACAGGGAGGAGATGAATTGCCGTATCAAATTGTCTGCATATCAGATATGAGGTAGAATGAAGCATGGACGAAAAAGGGCGCATCGAAAAGAACAATGCAATCAGGGAACACGGGAAACAGACCCGTCTCCGCCATGCCTCCATGCGTCCAATCGTTGTTGAGCTGAAGCTCGACCTCAAGTGTCTGAACAAGAGCGAGAGAAATAATCTGTGGATGTATTTCACCCAGTGCCGCTGGCTGTGCAATTATCTTATCTCTCTTGATGCTGATGCATTCAGACTTTTCAATACCAGAACAAGAGACATCACCTCTCTGGATAAGGACGGTAATAAAGTAGACAGATGTCTTACGATGCCTGCGAAGTTCATCCAGTCGGTGTACTCCTCTCTGAAGCGCGATATGGCATCTCTAGCCTCAAAGCGGAATAAGACAGGGAAGAAGAACGGGAAGCTGAAGTTCAGAAGCGAATACGATTCCATAGAGCTCAACCAGTACAGGGACACCCACTGGATTTGCTACATGGAAGAGGGCGACAAGAATGGCAAATACAGGAACACTGTCCATATTGCTGGAATAAAGAGACCTGTAAGAGTATTCGGCATGGAGCAGATTCCATCCAGTGCTGAATATGCAAATGCAAAGCGTGTGAAAAGACCATCTGGAATATATCTCATGCTCACATGCTAAGTACCAGTGGATGAGAAGAAGACAGAAACCGGATTCAAGCCTGATATCGGTCTTGATTTCGGAATAAAGACAACGATAACGACTTCTGAAGGAGAGAAGTTTGACATACAGGTCCGAGAATCGGAACGCCTGAAGGGTTTGCAAAAGAAGCTTGCCCGCCAGAAGAAGGGTTCCAGGAGCTGGTATGCAACAAGGCATCTCATCAGAAGAGAATACGAGAAGCTTGCCAACAGGAGGCGGGCAAAAGCCAATCAGGTGTATCATGACATCACTGTGGGAAGGAAACTGATTGTAATGCAGGATGAGAACATCAAAGGCTGGCATAAAGGCTTGTTCGGCCGTCAGGTGCAATCCTCTGCACTTGGAACGCTGAAATCAAAACTTAAGGCAAGCGATAATGTTCTCATCATTGACAGATTCTTTCCATCTACAAGGATGTGTCCTGACTGTGGAGTGATTAAAGAAGACATCACTCTTTCAGACAGGACATTCATCTGTGACTGTTGTGGATACACTGAAGAACGTGATGTGAAATCAGCGAAAACAATGCTACTTGCGGGAAGGCATGAAATGTCCTGCACGCTTGTGGAACGCAAGTGTACTCCGGAGGAGCAGATGTCAGACTTTGATACCTCGTATGAGATATGGAAGCATTCTGCGAAACGCCCACAGATGGGAAAGAGCCCGGAAGTTCCATCCTCTGAGCATTAGCGAAGGATGGAGTAGTTCACCAGGCTTCGACAAGTTTCACGAGCCAGAATATCGGAGCAAAGAAAACTGAACGTATCATACCTATTCTCCTCTCCTGTCTTCTGCTTGTATCTGCGGTCGGGATAGGACTTGGAGGGGCTGCAGTAGGATTCGGGGAAGAGCTGCTTGGTATCTACTCATCCGACACCAGTGTGATCTCCTATGGCCTCGAACGCCTCAGTGTTGTCTGCTTCACCTACTTTCTCTGCGGGCTGATGGATGTAACATGCGGCTCCATCAGAGGTATGGGGTACTCAATGACACCGACAATTGTATCTCTAACCGGTGCATGCGGCCTCAGGATTCTCTGGATATACACAGTTTTCAGAATGAATCGCACTCTTTTCACGCTTTACCTTTCGTATCCGATTTCATGGATTGTGACATTTGTTTTTCACCTGATTTGCTTTACTATCTTCTACAAGAGACTGAAAAGCGGGAGCACAAAGCGCATGAAGCTTTCAAAAGCGACAGCCGCTCACAGCCATTAAGGAGGCACCATGAACATCGAAGTCACAGTAAACGGGAAGAAATTCACTGCAGTCCTTGCAGATAACAAAGCAGCGGAAATGTTTTACGAAATGCTTCCTCTGTCATTTGAGATGGAAGACCAGAATGGCAACGAGAAATGCCGTTATATGTCAAAAAAACTGCCACAGGAAAGCGAGGCCGTTGGCGAAATCCAGATGGGAGATATAATGCTCTTCGGCCCGTCATGCCTTGTCGTCTTCTACAAATCTTTCCAGACAACGCACAGCTATACACGCATCGGGCATATCGAGAACGCAGATGGCCTCGACAAAGCCGCAGGCGGCTGGGATGCTGAGATTACATTCAGAAAGGCATGAAAAATGCCCGGTCGCCCGGGCTGTATGTCTACTTCCAGAAGCCTCTGTAATCGCGTGAGACAGAGACAACCTCTCCAGTTCCTGCGATATCGACTTCGTAGCTGTAATCGCCGATTACTGCGTCTGCTTCATACCAGAAGCGGCCGTCGTCCCACTCTTCCCATACAGAGAGGCGCTCTGCATCTCCGCCGATTGCTTCAAGAGCTATCGCTTCAGCATCAGACTGTGAAAGCTGGGCATCCCTGTCGCCACCGACTCTGCCCCTCTTCTCCCAGGAAGCTGAGATAATTACTCCATCCTCTGTATCTATATCATAATCATACTCTCTTTCCGGAGTATTGAAACTGATTTCATAGACAACACGTCCATCATCGCGGTCTGTCTCGATTCTGAAGCGTGAGACATCATCTCTTGTAAGACCAGCATCGGAGAGTGCCATGCGCTCCGCATCGCTTCTATCCAGCGAGCCATTGAAAGAGGCCCTGCTTCTTGACTCCTCGAAATCGAAGCCTACGATTTTCCCGCTCTCGCTATCTATTTCATACTCCCATTTGCCCTCATCCGACCTGAACTCGACATCGTAATATACTCTGCCGTCATCCCTGTCCCTGTGAGAGTTAAGCCAGGAAGCCTCATCTCTTGTAATACCTGCATCGGAAAGTGCGATATCCACAGCTTCCTTCTCTGTCACTGCTGCAAAGACTGTCATTCCAGAGAGAAGCGCCACTGTACCGATTACCAATGTCTTCTTTATCATTTTTTTCATTTTTGTTCCTCCATGGTTAAAGAATAACACCAGAAGATTAAAGAAAAATGAGAAAAACAGGATTTTGATCAATTTTAAAAATAAGTGCTGGCAGCTGACTGTTCCCACAGGCAAGTCTGTGGGGTTCTGGTGGGTAGGATTGCACCCTGTCCGTACACCATTTTCAGGCTTTGGGACCAAGGTTGCCACCCAGAGCACCTGAACTGCCGGCCAGGCATCCCGACGGACACATTGACGACCGGCTTCTGCCTTCTCAGGCAAGGAGAGACAGTCAGCTCCCCAATGTTGTTTCTTTCTTCTTACTTCAAGTTCTGCCTTTCTCCTTCTTAAACCCTTATCCCGCTGTTAAGCACTTTCCTTCCTGAAAGCCTTATCCTTTCAATTTCCTCTTCATGCATCCTATTGAAGGAAGCGAAGCTGTTGATGCAATTCATCCCATCTATCACCAACTGTCCCGTGCTATTGTCTGCAGTGGCATTGTAGAGAAGAAATGAAGAATACAGATCCCTCTGCACGATTGTTCCATCTGAAAGAGAAAACATCCTATCTGAGAGTTTCTTCTGTACATATTCTCCATTCGTGTGATCATACTGTGAAGCTCTGTATTCATAAGGGACTTCAAAGTACTTTCCTCCGCTTGAAAGGAATACATCCTTCACATGGCTCTGGAAATATCCGGGACAACGGTTCCTTACAGACTTGCCGAATCTCTTCTTCCTGTTTGTCCTCCCTGTTTTCTCATTGACCGTTGTCTCCTTTGAGCGGAGCATCAGCTTCTTCGCATTCTTCGCCTCTGTGATGAATACATCCCCAAGACCCCTCATATGGTTCACATCCTCCCTGATGGCGAGGTGGCGGTTGATGGAGTTCTTACGATGAAGAGCGGAGAGTTTTTTCCTGTTATCAATATAGTTCTTTGAGAAGGTCCACTTCCTGCATCTTTTCCTTACAGTTCCATCATCATTGAAATTCTGAGGATTCATCTCTCTTCTTGAACGGTCAAGCCTCCTCAGAAGAACCCTTTCCTTTCTTTCGCTCTTTGATATGGCATTACCGCGCTCTGCAAGGTTCTTGAGGCCACATTCTTTATCAGAAGTGTAGGCAATCGTCTGGGTGCCGATGTCGCAGCCGATGATTCCGGTTCCATACTTATGACGATAAGAGCCATCCTTGTTGAACTTCGCCTTTGCCTTTCCTTCAATCGTGAGATGGATAAACACTCTGAGCCTTCCTCTTATCTCTTCACACTTCAATGCAACATAGCATGGACGATATGTGTCGGTGACATTTCCTCTTTCCAAAAACACATGGACAGCTTCTTCATCAACAGCAGAAGGATTCTCAAGATAGTGGAGTACAGCATCTATCTCATCCTGCTGGAAACGATCCTTTATGAAGGGTGAGAATGTAATACCGCCGCATGAGAGAATCAAGCGGTTTTCGATGTTCTTCACCGTGATGATCCTCTCAATCTGCTTGGCCCTGAGAACAGGGAAATCCCCTCTCTTCTGGAAATGGATCATCCCCATCGTCGTAGAGGACCTTCTCGACTCCTTTCCAGATGTCTTCGGCACGGGTAAGAGCGAATACGCTGGCAAGAGAATATTTCTTCCCAATCGGAATCATAGCCTTCCTGCAGCAGTCCCAGCTCACACCATACTCAATCTGCATGGCCTTCATCTGAGCAGAAAGATGCGATTTCAATGCATTGTCACAATTCTCAGATGCCTTGCCATAGAGGGCTTTCAGCTTTCTGTATCTTTTGGTTCTCAGAAGCTGCGTGATGTTGTTCCTC
>CASDZV010000077.1 GCA_949285905.1 uncultured Spirochaetales bacterium
CATATCCGGCAATCTTTCCATCATCGTCATAAACGGGAATAAAACCGTCCTCATACCACTCTATGTCAGTCTCGACGGTTGAACCACCATCAGCTGCGGATAGTTTAACCTGTACCTGATCCACTGTTCCAACCACGACTTCGAGCAGCTGGGAACCTTCATCCGGAAGATTGATGAATTCAATATCAGCAATTGCTCCCTGGATGATAAGCGGTATTGAAGCTGTGATAGTCTCATCGACCTTGCTTGTAGCCGTGATTGTCGCTTCTCCGGCCATAAGAGGGGTTATCCTCACTCCGAAGTCTCCTGTCGGGGAAAGCGTTGCTATAGGATCTTCAGAGTCAACAGTTTCTCCATTCTCGATTGTCCATGTTACTCCAACAGGGTATATGGCTCCATTGGTGCCGAATACAGTAGCTTCGATGACCTGAGTCTCAAATGGCGGGACTATGGTTACAGTTGAAGGACTGATTGATATCGACTGCGGCATGGTATCATCAGGAACTGACTGTGCCAGAACTTCAATCTCAGCCGTGCCGTAGATCTTGTTATCAATCCGGCTAATTGCCCTTACTTCTGTAGTACCGGCAGCGATACCCTTGATTGTTGCAACGCTTGAATTTGAAAGGCTTGGAGTGATCTGTACATGCTGGATGCCATCCTCCGTATATTCTTCCCAGGTGACATCTTTCTCTACAGTATCAGAAGGCATATAGTCAGCCCTCAGTACAGCTTTTCCGTTCGTATAAAGTTCAAGCGTAGATGGTGAAATTGATATGCTCTCAAGGGATCCAGATACCATGACACGGCAGCTGGCACTTATGTTCGGATTGGACACAGACTGAGCCTTTATGGTTGCTTCGCCTGAATTCCTGATTGATATATAGGCCTGCCCGTTCGTGCCTTCTCTGAGAGAAATGACATCCTCTGTCTGCTGAAGCGTCCATCTGTAGCTATCCTGTACAACATTATTTGAAGAATCGAAGGACTGCACAGCGATTGGAATCTCAGTAGAAGGATAAGGAGGCTCAATCTCTATGAGGGAGGTTGTAAACTCCATGCTGTCAACCAGTCTTGCAGCTTCCTCTTCAGATATCACCCTGACGGATACCTCTGAAGAGATTTCGGGATTTACAGTACTCGTGATAGTAATCCGGACTGTTTCCGATGAAGCTGCCTTTCCCGTTACAACAGCCCCCTCATCATTTCCTTCAACCTGGACATTGTTGCTTCCTGAAGACCATTCAACTCCTTTCTGGAATGTATTTGAAGGCAGGTAGCTTATGCTTATCTCCTCGCTTTCTCCTTCAATCAAAGTCAGTGTACGTGTCGATGGAATGATTGCCTGAAGATAGACCGATGGATCTGATGTATCTTCAGAAACCTTGATCTCGCACCTTGCCTCGATATCAGGATATTCAGACATGACAGCCTTGATTGTGGCAAATCCTTCTTTCTCAGCCTTGATTGTCACATCATTATCATACGGTGTGATTGAGACAACATCGCTGCCATCTTCTATGGACCATTCAACCACTGAGTCATAGAGTTCCTGATCTATGATATTGAAGATCCTGGCCGTCAATGATGAGCTTCCCCCTGGCCTCATTGCAAGAGTAGAGTCAGAAAGAATGATGTAAGAGGGCAAGTATGATTCTTCCTCAGTAATTACGTTTACTCTTATCGATGTCGATATTGAAGGATTTACGGTACTGGTTGCCTTGATTACCGTTGTTCCTCTTTCTATTGCCTCAATATCAGCACCTTCATCATCACCATTCAGATACACGATGCTGCCGTTTGTCTGTGTCCAGACAAGTCCTGTATCATCGGTCCCCAGAGGCATATATCTTACACCGATTCTCGTCTCTGCTCCTTCAATGAGCGTGATTGAATCAGTATCGGCAAGCAGCCTTGTCAACGGCTGGCCGCCTCCTGGTTCCTGGCTATCTTCGTACACAGACACAAGGCATCTCGCTGAGATCTCCGGATTGCTTTCAAGAGCTGCTTTTATTATCGCCTCTCCTTTTGCCTTTGCTGTGATTGTGGTAGATGCGCCGGATCCGTTTACTGATACGTATCCGTCTCCTTCTTCTATGGTCCAGGAGACAGGCAGATCCTCCACTTTTGTCCCGTCAACAAGATGTGCAGTTGCCTTCACATTCTTTGCCTCTCCGATCTTCAGGGAGAATGCATTGTTGTCAAGACTGAGATAGGAGATTTGTCTTGCCTCTTCTTCTGAAAGCACTCTGACAGACACTCTTGCAGAAACAGTTGGATCAGCCGAACTGGTGATTGTTATTGTTGCATTTCCTGCCTTATCAGCCCTGATATCGACCTCTGACTCATCATATCTGGTGACTGATACGGAATCTGTGGATACTACAGGCTTTTCAATGCCTTTCTGTGCCTTTGATGGAAGATATGACAGATCGATTGTCATTGTGCTTCCAGGGAGCAGTGTTATAGAAGAAGGGGATGCGGCCAATGCACGGAGTTCTGTACCGGGCTGAGTCCCTGCTGCATATACGAGCACAGTGGCCGAGCTGGATACGAGGGGGTTAGCAAGTGCTGTAGCCGTGATTGTCGTGAGTCCAGGAGCTGTCCCCCTGATCTCCACTTCAGAAGAATCGCTGGAAGTATCAATGATTTCGCAGGAGCTTCCATTTGTTGACCAGAGAACATCTACAGTTTCCTCGCTTCCATCCTGATAGATTGCTGTGGCCGTGATTGTCTCTGTGCTGCCTTCTTCAAGTTCAAGAGAAATGGGATCTATCTTTATCTGCTTGATTGAGAGATCCGGCTCAACTGCCGGATCATAGACCGATAAGGTAACATAGCTGGCAACTCTGCTGTTGGCAGTACTTGTGGCAATCAGGTTTGCAGTACCTGAGCCTTTTGCAGTTATCGCAACAATCTCATCATCATTAGATCCTGTTATTTCAATCACGTCAGTGTTGTCAACAGACCATCTTACTCCGGTGTCCTCAGTATCAGAGGGTAAATACTCTGCAATGTAGTATTGCTGCTTGCCGATAGGCATTGAAGCTGTCAGCTGGGCATCCTCCTGTGGAAGATTTCTTGCTGCCATCATCATTATGCGAGAAGGTTCATATGGAGAAATGATGATATCTGCAACGGCGGATCCTACAGATACATCACAGACGGCGTAGAGTTCCGGCTGATCAACAAGACTTGCCGTGATTCTTGCAGAGCCGACCTTGCGGGGAGAGATATAGACTGAATTGCCCACTCCTCGAAGGCTCACCGTCTCAGGATCTGAGGATTCCCAGTTGATGGCCATGTTCTCAATGATCTGGCTGTACTGGTCATAAACGACAGCATTGATCTTCATTTCCTCATCTCCAGGTTCCATTGAAATGAAGCTGCCATTTTCGATTACTATCCTTGATGGTGTTGTATCCGGCAATACCATGTCATTGACGATTACAGTGAGAGGTGTTTCAAAACCTCCTCTTTCTGTATCGATTATCACATTTGTCTGGCCGGGAATTCCTGTTCGCAAAGTCATTGTTCTGGCATCGGAATCGACCTCTATCTGCGCTATGCTGCTGTCTTCAGTACTGCCTATCAGGTCAAAGCCTTCTGCGGCACGCGGATAGGTACCGATGGAATAGCGGACAGTCTGTTTCTGTGGTAGCTGCACTGATGAGATCTTGTTGCCGTTCTCATCCTCAAACCAGAGACTCTGAAGGTCTCCGGTAATATTTATGACTACTTCGGCAAACGCACTTGTATTGGATCTCTCGTAGCCTTTGACCACAGTGCGGCCTGTAATATCATTATCAGGCCCGGCCTGTGCTGTATTGAGTTCGAGACGGAGCGTAGATGTTGGCGTTCCGAGAGCTGTAAATACGTTCTTATCATATTCCCAGACCATATCAGGATCGACTTTGTCGCCTTTCTTGGTTGTTCCTTTGGCCGTGATTGTGATTATCTTCTGCCCGGCTTCATCGATATCCAGGGTTGTATTGTCTGCCTGGATCGATACTGATACGATTCCGTTCTTGTCAAACATATCCATAGAACATCCTGTCAGTCCCGGAAGAAGTATGATCACAAGTAGCCAGTTGAGCAGTTTTCTTATCATTTTTTCTCCTCCTGTTGAATTTTTTAAGTGAGTTGTGAGTCATATAGCTTTATGGCTGATATGGCCTGAGCGTAAGTTTTTCGGTAACAAGCAGCTTGATTGTCCTGCCCGGTCTGATGGTCAGAGTAGGTTGCTGATTGATGATCCTCTTCAGGTATTCCTGTGCCGCCGATGTGAGTTCGCCTGAATACTGGCTCAAGGCAAGGCCGAGAAGTCCCATGTCAGAATCTTCCAGGCCAGTCTGAACCTCTCCGGCTCCAACATCGAGAATCGATGCAAGTGCAGCGCCCCAGATGAGATCCCATGTATGGTTGTCAACTTTGTCGTTGTAACCGGCATAACCCTGGCCATCGATGCCCGGCAGACCTGGCAGATTGAGGATGAAACCATCTGGCCGTATCAGTTGTGTCCATGCGACCAATGCACGCTTTTGTCCCCATGAAACACTGCTACTATACGTTGCTATCAGTCTTGTGCCTTTGGGGATGAGCAGGTTTGTTCCTGTCAGACTGTCATAAACATTCTGCGTGACTTCTGCCACAATCTGTCCCGGCAGATCTGAGTTGATTCCAGTCTTCAGAATCATTGTCACGACAGTTCCGGGAGCGACATCGTACTGTGTCAGCTGATCCGCACCTGAATTTGAAGCGAATGATGACATAAATTCCTGCTTTCCTGCCTGGTCATTCTGAGCAACGTAATCCGATGTGCCGTTAATGCCGGAAATGGCTGAAAGCATCTGAGTAGGATCTGCCACGGCATTCAATGAATCAAGATAAGCCTGATATTCATCTTCCTTCTCCTGGACGCTGCTTTCATTGCCTCCTAGGGAGATTGTCAGAGAAGGCATAGAAGAGGCTGTTATTGCCGGTGCTGTGGCCGCCGGAGCCGTGTTCTGACTGTTCATCCTTTCCAGCGCAGCAAGGTACTGTTCAGGAGTCATGCCCATATCTTCAAGCGCTGCAAGCAGGTCATCGATTGTCATCCCTGTCCCAGCGATACTGTCTTCGAGGCGATTGAAGATATCTTCCATCCTATCTAGATATGCTTCTATATCTTCAGGACTGATTCCGGCCTGAAGTGCCTGCAAGATCTCTTCAGGATCAAGCCCCTGAGCAATCAGTGCAGCTATTTCTTCAGGCGTGAGACCGGCTTCCTGAAGGATTCGGAATTTTTCAGGAGTTATTTCATCACCTACGAGATCCTTTATAGCTGCATCTGTCAGAGGAAGATCTGTCTCGAAGTAATCTGCGGCCGTATCGGATTCCTCCGATGCTTCTGCTGCTTTATTCATCAGCTCACCAATGACATCCTGATCCTCAATGTAATCAAGGCGGCCATCATCTCCGATCTGATAGACGCTTCCATCCGGAAGAATGACATACTGATCATCATTCTTATCGGTCAGAACGAACTGCCCCTGATCGTTGATTGTCCACCTGAAACCATCCGTCAAGTCAATTTCAGTGAAATATTCAGGATATGCATATTCAGCCGGGGCGAATGCTGGTTCTACAGCTGCTGTTGCAGCAGAGGCATTGCCTCCTGAAAGCAGCATCGAGGCTATAGCGGCTAGGATAAGCATAATCATGATTCCTCCGACAACTGCAATTCGGAGTCTGTTAGTATCAATTCGTTTTGCCATGTCATACTCTTATTAGTCTTTTGTGATCTTCACCTGATCTTTGTCTGTCATGAGGAACCATGCTTGCTTGTCCTGAAGAACGAAATCAGCAATGTACATGTTTCCTTTTACGATATAGTTGACGACTTCAGCCTTGCTTGCTCCATTGCTCTTCTTTGGAAGCAGGTAAAGAGCAGGGGCACCGGATGCATTGCTGAATCTGGGATCAAACTGGAAATAAGTCTTGATTCCATCATCAAAGACAGCCACTGGTCTCCAGAAGGGCTTGTCCCCAGAAATCTTGTAACTGAAATTGAGTTCTGAAACATCCAGATCAATTCCCGGATCAACCTGGCCATCCGGATTGCCGAAAGTGGCTATTCCAGGATAAAGCCATCTAACACCAAGCATATGGAGGCTGTCGAAGCTGCGGAGTCTGATATAATAAGTCCTCTGATCTGTGGGGATGATCATTGTTGTCTCAAGTCCTGATGTTACGGGCTTGATGTAGATGTGGGTCACAGAGCGGCCATTTTCACTGGAAACGGCTGTTGTCATCTGCCAGCTCTCGGAATCACCTATTGCCGCATCCCCTGATATTGTTTCGCCTGGAGCAAGCCGGACATCCGTGACATGCTTCGGAGAAGTGAAGATCTCGTAGATCTTGCCATCCTGGAAATTGTATTCCGTGATTGAGTTCAGGAATTCAGTATCGGCATCAGCCGTGACGACACTGTTTTCAATTGCGTCTGAAACAATATCCTCGGAATCTGCCTGTGATTCCACTATTTTTCCTTCTTCAGGGAAAACGTATTTGACGACTTCGACAGGCACGTATTCAACTTTTGTCGGATTGTCTTCCTCTGTAAAAACGTGTCCTTCAATGAGCATCGCCTGCTCCTCTTCGGTCAGAGGTGTGAATGTGCTGCAAGCAGTCAGCCCCATTATGAGCAGAGCAACAACAAGACAGTATAGAATTTTCTTCATCTGGATTTCCTCCCAAGTGTTTTCCGTTGATTGATTACCTCTGATAGAGGCGGCATTTGGTTCTTGAAGATCGGTTGAGGCATAAAGTCCGTTGCTTCACCGACTTTGATGTGTTTCGTATCGCGGTTAGCAAATATAGAACGAGTATTTTTCGAACATGCTATTGCTGTACAGTTTGATATAATTGAGTAGAACTCTTTTGGAGAGTCGCCGTGAGGCAGGAGAGTATGATACCCAAGTTCAGAAAGATTTCTGTTTATTTCTTCAGCTCTAAATCTGTTTTCATGAAGGATCGCGACGACTTCCTTTGAGTTTGCCTCATACTGCGCTATGATACCTTCCTTCGTCCGGATATCATTGTCGTTCGGTGCAGCTGTGTTTGCCTTGATATGGCCAAAGTAATCACTTCTTTGACCGTCATATACGCAATATCCGTTTGCATAGAGGGCTGAAAAGAATTCCTTTGGAGAATTGTCCTTTTCATATCCGCTGACAATTATTCCTTTTGAAGAAAGAGAATCCTGAATTTCCACTTTCATTGCAAGGATGACAGGGTTTGATCTGCCTTCAATTTCCCGGCAAATGATGATTGACGAATTAGGCTTTGTATTTGACCTGAAGATCATATCGGGATCAGATAGCATGTTTGGTATTTCAAGCATTTCCTGAAGAGAAAGATTGTGCATGTGGATCTGATCCGATTTGACTTTCTCCTGCCCGAAACCAATCATGTGAGGAATGTTGTTTGGAAGAAGAGAAATTTGACCAGAAGGAATCCCTATACTTCTGATAACAAAGGGTATTTCCCCGACAGTTATAGGTTTATCAGTAACTGCTTCAATTTCTTCCTTTGAAGCATAACCAAACATATAAAATAAATCAGAAACTTGGTGCCCGTACGTTTGAGTAGCAATGATATCTGGTATAAATAATTGTGTTCTATTCATAAACTATTCATTTCCTTGACAAGAAAAAGTCTGGTGCTTATCTTTTAATTAAGACGGCTGGAGACAGCTGCCAGTAAGCGCTTATTGAAGGAACGGTACATGTGACTGCGCGTATGGGAATTGGACCCATGTGATGATCTCTCGCTCCCGTTCCTTTTTTTTCATTGTTCTGTTCAGATCTCCTTAACAAGTGATACGTCAAAGTCCGTGATATATAATCCAATCGGATTGAACGTCAGCTGCTCTAATGTGGTTGGTGTGTAGAGTGTCGTGTGAACTACAGCCCGATAGTGTTCATCGCTTACAAGTCTGTAACCGCTTGCCCATACTGTTTCTCTGAAGTCAACCTGATAGGATGTGTCTGAAAGGGGAAGTATCGAGGCAATAGCAATATCCACGGTCTCCGTCTTGCAGCGGTTACGCGGATCCGTCTCCTCAATGTAATCTGTTGCTTTTCTGGCCGCATTTCCTGTGACGCATTTGTACAGCTTCTGGATGTTCTCCGTCACAATCTGCGGATCTGAAGAAACGCTGCGTAGCTCAATAATGAAGTTGCGGAGAAAGTAGTTTATCGTTGCATCCTTCGGCGTCCAGTCTTCGAGAAGCGTTACAGCGTCAGAGTTGTATTCTGCACTGCCGTCCGGAGTAATCTCGATGACATACCCTTGTGACTTCGGATACTGAGCTATGATGATGACAGCGACAATCAGCAGGACTGTGACAACTGCCAGAACAATTGAGATGATCCGTAGAATCAGTATCTTCAGGTCTTTGATTCTGAGCAGATCATTGTAATTGTTTTCCTTTGGAGCTTGTTCTCCATACGATCTAATTGGCATATATTCTCTCCTTCATCTTTATTCATTGAAAACTTTTATATCGGTTACACGTCTGATGCCGTCCTTGCAGAGCGTGATCTGCACCACGGCGTCGATGGTTGCGTCTATCAGATCTTGTTGAGGTGACACAGATACCTGCTGAATCAGGGATCTGAGACGCAATTTGACTGTGGCCGGACTGTTGGCATGGATTGAACACATGCCTCCTGGATGGCCAGTGTTCCAGGCTTCAAGCAGATCCAGGGCAGCACCGTCTCTTACTTCTCCGACAATGATCCTGTCTGGACGGAATCGCATTGCGTTCTTGACTGCCTTTCGTGCCGTGTAGTTGTCTCCAGTGAGTACGGAAACCTTGTTCGGGGCAGAACATTGGAGTTCTCTTGTGTCTTCTATGATGAAAAGCCTGTCTGAAGATGGAATCTCCTTCAGGAGTGTATTCATCAGAGTTGTCTTTCCTGATCCTGTTTCGCCGGAGATGACCAGGTTCTTCCTTCGGATAATCAGACTCTTTATGAGATCTGCCTGTTCCTGTGTAAGTGTTCCGTTTTCTATGAAATGTGAAAGCGGATACACAATCTGGGCAAAGCGTCTTATCACCATGCATGGCCGTCTGACTGCCTTAGGAAGGATAATCTCTATACGATAGGGGGGATCAGGCCATACTGCCGACACAAAAGGATTGTCATCCGTTATGTCATTCTGCCCCTTCGAGGCAAGCAAAGCCCCTACGGCAGCGATTGAATCAGGATTGAGACGCACACTCAGTTTTCTTGAGCTTCCATCGATATGATGCGCCCAGACATCTCCGTCATCGTTTGATTCGATATCGGTGATGCGATTGTCTCCGAAATACTCAAGAATCGGAGCGAAATGATAATCAAGGGCTTCCTTGTATCGTTTATACGTAAGACTCGACTCCGGCATAGTCTTCCTCCTCTTCCTTCGCGCCTTCTGAAGATTCCTCAGTTGCAGCAGTCTCCTGATTTTCAGATCTGCCTGCGCTGCTTTCCTGTATGGTCACGAGATCGTTTTCAATTTCATCAAGGGCTTCATTGACAGCCGCATTGAAGGTATCTTCCTTTGTCGCTTCTGGCTCTTCTGATGAGCCATCCTTTTTCCTTTCGGCCAGTTCCAGAGTGAATTTGTGGATCATGGCCTTTTCCCAATCCGTGAGTGCTGTCGGGAAACGCTGCTGTTTCGGAAGCGTATATGGCTTTAGCTTTGCAGGTGTGATCGGAAGTCGTTGCTTGTCTTTGAAACGCGGGTCGTCGAAGTACTGGACTTTCTTCGCTCTGTAAGGATAGATGCCAGGACGGAATATCAGTTCATCATAAGAGGGAAGATTCAGTATTTCGTTTGATGTGAGCAGGGATCTTCCTACCTCGCTGGTGCTTTCGTTGGTACCGTCAACGCCTATGCCTGTCTTGCGGTTCTTTGAGAATGAAACACTCTTCTTCACCTGAGTGCGCTTGCCAAGCAGTCTTTCAAAGTAATCGCCTGTCTCATTTGAAGCGGCTCTCAGATAAACCTTGAGCTGGAAGTTGTCCAGAAGTGCTTTGGAGCCATCCTGTCCGTAATATTCTTGGAGCTGAGAGATGGACTGCACAAAAGCCATGATCCTGATGCCGAAGGAGCGGACGAATGGAATCTGTTCGGCAATAATCTCGAATTTACGGAACTGGGAGAATTCATCCAGCACCAGAAGCAGCTTATGGCCATGTTTCTGCTCTGTCCCCAGAAGCGATTTGAGAATCAGGGAGTAGATCAGTTTGAACATCGGCATGATGCGGTCGAGTTCTTTTACAGGTACACAGAGATACAGGGAAATAGGACGTTCTCCATCTGCGATGTCCTCCAGTGAGAAATCTGAAGAGGAGAGAAGGGATGAAGCTGAAGAATAAACCCTGAGATCATCAAGAACAGTCGTGATATGAGTGACAATCTGCTCACTGTCCTGTCCTGAAGCCATCTGAAGGAATGTCTGGGCATTCGTCAGAACTGTCTTTTGTACCTCATACATCGGATCATCAGGAGCAAGGGATTCATCGCTGAAGGAAGCGATTATGCCTGCAAATATCTCCTTGTATGCTTTGCCGGAGTACAATATTCCAGCTGCTTCAGGAAGTGATTTCTCCTCTCCTTTCAGAAGCACGTACCCGATGAGCATTTCCAGCATCATCCTGGGCACCTTGTCCCAGTAGGGATTGTCTTTGGATTGATCAGGATGAATCATCAGGCACATGTTGCCAATGGCGGCAACGGCTTCGCTTGTTCGCGGGATGTAATCAAGGACATTTATATGACATGAACGCCCCGTCTTGTCCGTCGGATTGAAGTAGAAAACTTCTGAGAACTGTGACCTGTAACCGCCAGTGATTTCATAGCTCTCTCCCTTCGGATCCACGATGATGACCGATTCCTTCCAGCTGAAGAGTGTCGGCATGATTATACCAACGCCTTTACCGGAACCGGTGGCACCCATGATCAGAGCATGGTATGAGGTACTGTCAGAGATGAGGCTCCGGCCAAAGGTGTCGATCTCGAACATCTTTTCACCAGGTACTTCATGGCCTTTGGCGTCAGCTGTCTGCCCCAGAATGATTCCTGAAGGATCCTTTTCAAGCATCTTCTGAGCTTTCAACTCCTTATCCGTAGCCCATCTTGCAGATCCCTGGCTCATTGTGTTCTTGTTCTTGAAGTCATAAATTGCCTTTCTCTCCATCTGGTAGAAGATGACGAACTGGACAACCATGAAAACAAATATCAGTGCAGCATATACCAGATACATCCAGGAGACTGTCCTAAAATTCGTGGCCAGACTGAGCCTTAGCAGGAAGATAAACGGCCTGAGAGACAGGCTGAAGATATTGAATATGAACATATTGAGGCAGATAACCGTTGCAAAGATGACAACGATCTCGCCTAAGGCAAGAAGCAGTACTTTCTTCATCTTACTTTTCTTGGCCCTCCTGGTACTTGCGTTTTTTCGATATGGACCTCCGGGATCCTGTATCTTTCCACGTTGGCTTTACGTGGCCGTATGTGGACATTCCGGCCATTGATGGACTTGTAATCGCCGTAGCTCATTGAAGTCTCGACATAGTAAAGCTGGCCGTCCTTATCTGATTTCACGACAAGTCCGACACGTTCTGAGTTCTCATCGACTACAGTGCTTGCAATGACATTTCCATCTATTGATTCACCAAGAGGTCTGTTGTGTCTGAGAATCGTTATCTTGCCGTTACCTTGTGTTCTTGCGATGTCGGAGAATCTTGCAAGTTTACCTTCATCTGCGACTATCCTCATCCAGTCATGAGGCTCCGTGCATATCCACTTGCCGTTCACTTTCTTGAATCCAGCAGATGAATGTTCAGAAAGAAACTGCAATCTTCTCTCTATGAGGATCTGCTGCCATATCGGGAGCTTGCTGAGTCTGTCCTGTCTCAATATGGCCGTTCCATCGGATGTAGGGACGAAAAGCGGCATATCCTTGCGGCCACCGTTAATCACATAATCGATTCTTGCAGGGCCTATGTTCTCTACGGTCTCATTGAAAGGCCTCTTCCATTCCTCAAGTGACTTACGGCCAAGGATCCTTGTTGCCTGTTCCTGGGCATATTTTCTGATTCCTTCAGATATCAGGGTTCTGTCGAGCTTCAGCGGACTGTCCCAGGACAATCTTTTGTCACCAGATGTCCTTGAAAAGATGATGTGTACATGAGGATGAGCCGTGTTGTCATGGACAGCTGCGATCCATTTGAGGGAATAGCCGGATTTCTTTTCAAGATTCTCCATGATGTCCCTCACATATTCCTTCGTGAGTACACTCGGATCATCAGGCGAGATCATCAGTTTGAATACGGCATCGTCCTTGAATGCTTCAACGGCCATCTCCTGCGAAATGTCATCCTCATCTGAGCTGAAGGCACATTTATCCCTGCTTTCTCCTATCTGATAGCAGATTGCATCTCTGGTATTGGCTTTGATCCTTGCCTTTCCCGCGGCAGAAGCTGTGGCAGGATTTCCGTTATAGGAAACCTTGACTGTTACGGAATGGCCGTAAGTCGGAAAGCTCACATGAGAATAGGACTCTCTGTAACTGCCCGGAAAAAGCCGGATTCTTTCCGGATGTGGTATATGAAGATTCTGCTGGTGAGTCTTTCTCGCATTTCTGAAGCGGAGATGTTCCATCATGTCGAGATCCACCAGTCTCGTTTGATCCCTGTCATCAAAAGGGTACGGAAGAGGGATTCTTGCTGCCATGTCACTCCTCCGGGTTGCCGCTGTCCTGGAATTTTTCGGCATTGAATTTATGAGATGAGGTATCGGAACTGGTGCCAGAAACGTCTTGGCTTGTAGGATTGGGATGCGGTATTTTTCGGACTATATCACCGATTTTCTTGAATACTCCGCCAACTGCTCCTCCAGCTCGTCCGAATATTGCGCCAGCTGCGCCTCCTAATGCTCCGAGACCTGCTGCAAGAACCGTTCCTCCTGCTCCGATAGCAGTTGCTCCCATCCTTGTCACGGAATGTGTACCGAGTGTTTCCATAGTCGGAGTTCCGGACAGGATTGCGAAGGCTATGGACGGGCCTTTCATCAGAAAATAACAGTATGTGATGGTAATGCATACTGTGATTATTATTCCCCGCATTATCACACTTGCAGGAAGCTGGAATTCATCTGGATCAATTGCACCTGATGCCTTTGTCGGAACTGATTCAAGTACGTCGTATATCGGGCCAAAGGCTTCTTCTGTGATATATGTGAAGAGAGGTTGTGCAATACCGACCAAAAAAAGAATGCAGAAAATCTTTATACACTGCCCGAATAGCGTCTGCCACAGGCCATGTGCCATGAATTTCGTCGGTGTGAAAATCTGGAATGGCAGACAGATAGTTGCGACAACAAGGAGGAAACCGAACTCTATGAGCCACAGCATCACGTTGAGGTTCACAAAAGCAAGAATCACAAAAAGGATGAACTCGACGATACGGCATCCGGCAATTGCCAGCCAGTATGGAAGAGATGTACTGATATATGTTGGCAAAGATACATCGCTGCCCCAGCCGATGCCGAAAAGCCCTACCTGAAGTGTTTCAAGATACAGATTTATCGTGGCAATCATCTGCTCAAGCGGTTTGAATGTCTCGACTGTTGCTCTTGCAACTAATGACGGTGCGATTCCATAGCCGTAGGGCGTACCTCCGATGGTCACTTTGTTTGATTCAATATAAAGTGACGAATCGAGATTTCCGGCCTGGATTCCTGCCCATGAAAAAACCAGACGAACTCCATATATGATTTCCTGCAAATTAGTGACTATCGTGATAATGAGAACTGTCAGAAAGAGCTTCATGAAAAGCTCTGCGGCTCCAAGGTCTTTCTGAAGGATTCCCTGCACGCATACCCACAGTAGCTCGAAGAAGACAAGCCACATCAGGAAAGAGGGAAGAAAGTTCACCTGGAGATTGGCGAACGACATGTTGAACTGCTCGTTGAACGCCTGATAAATGAGATCAAATATCCCTCCCATCGTGTATATTACAGAAGTAACAAAGCCCTCGGCCTGTTCTTCAGCAATCTGTATGTTATCTGCCATGACAGGGAAAAGGGAGAATATGAGGATAAGGACAATAAGCAGTGCTTTCTTCATTGCATACCTCCTGATGCAACTCCGTTTTCAAGAATCTCAAGCTGCTTCTGAGATATTGCGAAATCGACTACGGCATTGCCTTCTTCCTGAATGATGTAATAATCCCTCTTTGGCCTCATCGACTTGGAAGAAATTACGTCTATGTCTGTCTCTGTAAGACCTATCTGTCTGTACAGGTTGGCCATAGGTCCGGTCTTTGCATTTGCGTTGGCCAGCATGATCTTTGTATGGCAGTTTGTGAGAATGGAAGAAAGCAACGCATCCGCATCTGTCGCTTCCTGTGTCGCCATGATGACAAAAACATTGAATTTCCTGAGTGTCTTCAGCCAATGGATGATGAAATTACGGAAGGATGGATGTGAGAAGAAAACCCAGGCTTCATCCAGAATGAGCAAAGTAGGCTTTCTATCCATGAAAAGCTCGTCAAGCTGGCTGGTGATATATGTCAAAGCTGGAATGATGGCTTCTTCCCCCATGTCCATCAAGCCACCCATTTCTATTGCTGTCAGGCGTGGCCATGAGAGGGGATTCAGTGTATCTTCCTCCGCATCAAAGAGCTTTCCCCATGCTCCTGAGCCTGTGTAAGACGACAGGGCGGCTACAAGCTCTGAAGAGTGATTGTATCCTTCGAGAAGCTGACTGAAGATCGAAAGATTCTCCGTCCCTGGAACAAGCAGCTTCAGGGCGTCTTCCATCTCTTTCCTGTCTTTTGCCTTCAGTTCGATCTTTTGGACATCCGCAATTGATGTAAGGAAGCGCATGCAGCGTTCGATATGAGTCTGGGCATCACGCAAAGGCTGGAAAGTCGTCGTATCACGGCCAGGATAATACACACGGCCACCATTTCCTTCGAAGAACGGCTTTGTCGATCCTGTCTCATCCGATTTGTTGAAATAGATTACCCTGCTTCCTGGATATTTACCCCAGCAGGATGTCAGGAACATAAGAAGAACAGTCTTGCCTGCTCCTGTAGGGCCAAGTATGAAGGTATGGCCAACATCACTCGCCCCATTGAGATTGAGGTTGTATAATGCACCGTTTGGAAGGATACCCACCGCATGAGGAAGCCCTGTACCTGTCTCTTCCAGCAGATGCTTATTCACTGGAATTCCTGTATATGGGGCAGTAAGTGAGATTACGGATGAGAGATTTCCTGTGGAAATGAACTGACGGCGTGGATTCGCCTCTACATTACCAGGCAGTGAAGACAGCCAAGCCGCAAATAAATTTATAGTCTCATCCCTGTAGACAAAGCCATGCTCCGAAAGGACTCTTTCTATTTTCTCCGCAAGCCTTTTCAGCTCTGCTTCCGTATCAGCCTCGATGACAAAGAAGCCTGTATAATAACCGAAATTGCAGATCTGGCCGTTATCCTGCATAGCAAGATCACATTCGTTTGATTTGTTGATTTCTGTGGTATCCTGAAGCTCGATGTCAGATTTGAATACCGTATGGGCAACAATATCCCTTGCGCCATATCTTCTGGAGAAGTATTTTCGCCTTCTGTCATCTATGATCTTCTTTGCCTCTTCAGGAGATCTTGCCGTGAACCTAGTTACCCATCTGATATTCCCGTTCTTGTTCGTGATTGCATTCAGCATCTCCGTACTTGTCCCTGTATCCGGGAAATCGTCTATTGTAATGATGCTGATGTATCTGTTGCCAAGACGAAGTGGAATCAGCGTGGTGTCTATGTCATCATCCCATAGTGCATCAGATAAGGCGGAAGATGCAGCTGAAGGAGTCTTAATCTCATGTCTGTTTGTTGAGATGATGTTGTGAAGATATGTACATATCTCATCCGTATTCATTCTGTGTGTCTTAATCTTTGCCGCAGAGAATCGGCTTTCCATATCGATCAGGATCTTGGAGAACTCTTCATAGGATTCATCCATGATTCCCTGTTTTGAGATTGACGGCGTATAGCTGACGGTCATCAGTCTGCGTGTGATATAAGTTTCAAGCTGGCCGTTGATATAGTTGTTCCTGTCTTCTTCGATCATCCTCTCAAGAGGAAGGTCGAACATTGCCTCCTGATCAGGATACATGAGGCTTGACGGTTCTCTCTTCTGCCATTCATACCAGATTGTGGTATTGTCCGGCAGAGACATTGTGAAGTTGTTGAAGCACAGCAAGGCTTCCTCATCAGCATTGCCGTTGTAATAGTCGCCTACAGGAGTAAGCTCATAGAAGGCAAGCAGCAATGAGTTTTTCGTTATTACAAATCCTTTTGAGAAGAATAGCCAGTTCAGATAATCCGGCATTGCAGCCTCTTTGACCTTGGGCTGCTTCAGGTGATGTTTAGTCATGGCTTTCTCCTCCTTTGTCTTTCTCGGCATTGCCGTTCTTGAGACTGAGAAGATCCATCAGGATAGAAAGGATGTAGGGGTCTCTCTGCAAGGCAATACGCACTCCGAAGTGAATAAGTATGATCGGAATGATTGCAAGAAATGCTCCCAGCAGCACACAGACGATTGCCGCAAAGACTTCAAGAACAAGTAGCGGTAGTGGTACGCCACTGAAATAGATTGTCTTGTATAGTGCCTTATAGACAGGCCACCTATTCATCTCTTTCATATCCCTTGTTGAATCTCCTTTTCGTGTCTGCTAAATATCCAGACCGCCAAGATTTCCATCTCCGAAGAAACCGGAAATGAGGCTTGGGCCGATGATGATGACAATGGCCGCAACTCCAATGACAGCCAGAGCTTTCCAGTCGTTCGGGCCGATGTTGCGCTGAATGGCACATTTGCCACCCCAGACTATCAGGGACAGCACCAGCAGACCGCCAACGATTGCATAGAACCAGTTCTTGATTTTGGTCATGTACGAATTGAATCCGAAGTCATCGCCGGAAGCGAAGACGGAACTCATGACGAGTGCCATGATAAGCACAAGTGCGAATACTCGCTTTGTTTGGGTTGATTTGAACATCAAAATCTCCTTGTCGTGTATTTTTCAAGGTCTTAGACCTCAAAATTGCTGGTATCTGGCGGTTCTACGCGGTTGTCCGCATACCACTGCGCCCTCTTTTCCTGTCTCGACATGATTGTCTGGACAGCCTTAGCCGTAGCCTCCTTCTCTTTTGCCTCTTCAAGAAGCTGAAGCTGCTGCTGAAGCGCTAGGTTTTGCTGTTGCTGTATTTCGAGTTTTGAGTTTAGATCCGCTATTGTCTGGTTCATCTGGGCCATCTGCTGTGATGTGGACTGGCTTGTCACTGCTGTTGTCAAAGAATCTGTTGAATCTTCATAACTACCGAGTGAATCTTCTGCTGATGAGGCTATTTCTGTCTGGAAATCATTGATTGATTCCTGCACATCATCAGCGATATCCCCGAAATCATCGATATACGAAGAAAGCGTCTCTGCACGCCCCCAATAAACATCATAGTCTTCTACTCCTTCTGAAGCAGATTTAAGATTTGCTGCGTGATTCAGAGTGTCATTGAGAGCATCTGCTGCATTCTGAAGTGTGGCCTTTGTCTTGTATCTGTTGCGCTGAAGGCTTGCCAGATCGCCTGAAGAAATTGTCTCGTACAGCGTTTCAAACTGCTTTTCAGAGTTCATGATCCCCTGGACGACGTTCTTTGCGTCCTGGATCATCTGAGAATATTCCATCACACTGTAAATCCAGCTCTCAAGATCAAATACCGGCATACCGGTAGCAGAAAGCACTGAAGCTGAAATTGCTGATACAAGGAAAAGCAGCACCAGCATCTTTCTGATCTTGTTTTTCATTCTGTTTTCTCCTCCGTGGTTGTGTTTGTGTCCTGATTTTCAAGCTCTTTCTTCAGCCTTCTTTCTTCCTCCTCCATTGCCGCAAAAGCATTCATGAAACAGCGGAAAAGAAGGAATCCGATTAAGGCGAAAATCAGCAATGTGGAAATCCGGACAGCAGGTGATGATGTCATCCGGATAACGGCTGAGTAGAACAGAAGCACCAGAACAGAGCCAAGGCATAGCCATACCGGCCTCAGTTCTTTCATCATGACCAGCTTGATGAACTCCTGCCGCAAGGTGGTCCTTGATTTCATGGCTTTCCTGTTTGCGGCCTTTATGTGTCCTTTCGATGGCTTCCCGTCTGCCGTCCTAGATGACTTTCTGCTCATTGTGCCACCCTGGTGATAAGCCCTTCCTGTTCTGCCCAGCTGATGAATGCCGTATTCAGAACAGTGATCTGATTGAGCATGTCAGCAGTTGCCTTCTGCTGTTCCTCGATTACTGAGCAGGTATCAAGTAATGCCTGTGTCGCCGTTTCAAAAGAGGCGAGTACCGCTTCCATGCGATCAAGTTCCTCAAGTCTCTGGACTACTTCCTGAGCGACATTGTTTTCACTGTCCTTCCCTGCGGGGGCTGCGGCCAGAAGGAATATCAAGCAGACGAGCATGATGACAAAGGCTGCAATAATAGGCAGCATTACAGCCATAAATCCGATGTCCTTCTTTTCAAAGAGTCTTTTTACTTTTTCTGAAATCGGATCCTGTTTTACAGGCATTCCATCCTTGTCTTTTTTCACAGGTATTCCTCCTCGCCCGTTTCATCCACCATTGCTGGAGACTCATCAGACTGGCTTTTTGGAGGAACTACATTGATCTCGTCAGCGACCAGCTGAAGGTAACTTTTGTTGTTCTTTGACGATGTGACCATCTTTAGCCTTCCTACGGCAGTCACGCCATAACCCTTCCTGATCTTGTCGCCCATGGCAGCGGCCAGAGTTCCGAAACATGAGACCGAGATGAAATTGGTAAGTTCCTTTGAAAGATTGACTGCGATGGAAAACGTGACCATTGGAGATCCATTTTCTGAAGTCCTGAATTTCGGATCCTCTGTTGCTCTTCCAACAGCTGTTGCGTGTAAAATATCCATATAGTTTTTCTCCTTTTATATGCGTGGTTTTCTGGATGGTGTTTTCGACACGAAAGATTCCTGTTTATCTGCGAAGGATGGATGCAGAATCTTTTCAAGCTCTTCGTTGAGCTTCGATTTCTTCTCATGGGCCTGTTTAGCATCCTTTTCGAGATCGATTCCCCAAAGGATCCTCTTTTCCTTCTGTTCTTTGAGCATGGCCTGCATCTTCAGATCCCTGACTTCAAGAAAATCGCTCATTTTCGGATAGTCAGCTCTCTTGCCCTGGTGATATTCCCTGATCCATGCAGACATATCTTTTCTGGCAGCCCACAACGAAATGCGTTCAAGTCTTGATTGTCTCTCATAATCAGGACTGAACGGTGGAAGCATGGCCTGAGATGAATACGGCTTGTCTGAATGCTTGATTGCATCCTTCCATTTCTCGTAACGGATCTGAGTCTTCTCTTTCTTCAGCTGCTTTTCCCTCTCACGGTATTCCCTGACAATTGTCCGTTTGAGTTCCTTCTTTGCTATGCGTCCCTTGCGGGTTTTGAAGGAATATCGACAGCCTCGCATAAAGCCGATGAATAACGCTTTAATCGGATTTCTTGAGTTTCTGGACAGAACGTTCTGGAAAAACAGACCTTTCTCAGAGTTATACTTGAGGTCTTTCATGGAAGACTTATATAAGTCCTTATTCTCCTTATGCTTCTCCGGCCTGTATATCTTGCTGAAGAAGCGTGACAGAGTTGCCATATCAATGGAGGCCGATGCGTTTTCCAGATAAACAGGCTTATCCTTGATCTCTTCAAATACTGCATCAATAACCTCATCGTCCTTCATGACCCTAGTACTCAGAGCCAGTGATTTTGTCTCTTCATAATGCTGATCAATGATCTGGATCTGCTCTGCTGGAAGCGGTGCAAATCCTGTTAATGCAAGCTCATTCATTCATATCCTCCTGCATTGGAATTGGTGTGTCGAAATCCTTGTCGATCAGGATGTTTCCAAGACCGTCCGTGACAGTGATTCCTGATATTGGGGCCTTCGGATCATTGTTGACATGATCGAAATAGATATGCCTGGCATCCGGAGAGAAGGAGTCATTGATGAAGTCAATTGAATCCTGTATATCAATGTCCTCTTCGGTGTACTCGTCGTCATCAGGAAGATGCCGGGAGAACAAATCGTCATAATCTGTCCTGGCAAGTTCTGCTGCCAGTTCTGCCGACCGCCGTGCGAAATTGATATCGAGAATATCTGTTTCCTGATCCATTGTTACCTCCTGATTGCCCTGTGTTCAGCCTCTATCTGTTTTGACTCGCGCTGTTTCTCAAAAGCCTTTCTGGAAAGAGGAAGAGGAATTGCATCGTTACCTGTAACCTGCTGTTTGGCCTGTGCCTCTCCCGCATACCGGATGATGTAGTCCAGATATTGCCGGTCTTCCTCATTTGCCGCGGGAAGTGCGGCCTGTGCAGACTTCGCCAGAGACTGGATTCTGTCGATAGTTGATCCTCTTTTCTTATCGTTCTTGTCAGCTATGGAGGCCAGATATTCATCCTTGGCCTTTGGCGGCTGCGGATTTTTTCCCTCATAGACCGCATTCATTGCAGATGAGGCATGTTCCATCAGATACTGGTAATATCGCTTATCATCCTCATTCCTAGAGATCTTGTAGGCTGATTCTGCCTTCTTACTATCTGTAAAAAGCTGATTGATCTTCTTTATTTTCTCTTCTTCTCGGACAAGGAATGACTCTATCATCTCATTCCCGTCTTCAGTAGAAAGCTCTTTATAACCTCCAACTTCGGATGGATTTCCAAACTCTCTATAATCATCTGATTCATTCATCCATGCGTTGATATCCGTATATGAATCGTTCTGACCACCATCCAGATCCCGCTTTATCTCGTGCTTCTCCGGATCGCATTCATATATTGTCCAGTCAATTCCGCCTTCACTTGAAAGCTGGGCATGCAGCAGTCTTGTACCGGATTGGGAGATGTAGATCTTCTCTTGTTCAATATCCGCTTCTGGATGTGCGATGATTGCTTCGATTCTGGGAAGCACAGAGACTTTTGCCTCCTTCCAGAACTCCGCACTCTGCCTGTACCTTTGGCTTTCATACGGGGAATTCTTGAACTCTATCCTGTTTCTGATTGCATTCAGGATCGTCATTTTGCCGGAAAGATCGATATTGCAGCTGTCGATGACAGTATCCTTCTTGCCATCTGACGAACGATATACTGCATCAAATGCAACAATTGAATAAGGAACTTCCTTCGGATCAAGGCGTGCAGATATGACGGCAAAGGCCTTGGAGATTTCCTGATATGAAAATTCCTTGTCAATCAGATTCTCAATTCCGGCGGCCTTATTCTGACTCCATCTCGGTATGATCATCAGTTTTGCTGGCTCTTCAGGCTTTTCTGTCTTTTCCGGTTCTTTGGAAATAGAATGAAGTACGGGAATCAGCCTGTCTCTTATCTCCTGATTCTGAAGCTGTTCCGCATTGAATCCAGCTTCTCCATACGTCGCTATCATCATGTTCTTGTGGTGCGGACTGGTAAGACAGTAATCGAGGAAATCTTCGACATGTGCTATTAAATCCCCTTGTTCTGAGCCTATGTCATATCGCCCTTTGTATGTTGATTCCTCATCTCCCAGATCATAGTGAATTTCAAAATCTGTTTTGAAATATCCGCTTTCATTTCTGGTGGCTGTATTGAGGTTATCAAGTATCTTGTTTGCTTCGGCGAAAGGAAGCCTTCCTTCCGGATATGAAGCAAGCAACTGCCTGAGTTCACCTGATTCCGTAAAAGGAATGGTCACATATGGTTCTGTTTCATGTTCGGGAGCTGTCTTCTCTTCCGAATGGTTATTCTTTTTGTGATGCTGATTGCTGGGAAAATTCTCCCAGTCAACGGGTTTGCCTGTGTTTGCATTCGCTCTCTGTTCCGCTATGTAATCAAGATATTCATTCTTGTAATCCTCGGATGCTTCTATGAAGCCTTCTGCAGAGCCAGAAGTTAAGAGGTTTTCCCGCTCTTCGAGTTTCTGCATAGCCTGGAGATATGTTTTCAATTCCGCATCAGATACGGAATCAAGAAAACTAACATGGGCAGAAGGATCAAATTCTCCTTTGTAGATTGCAGGCTCACCATCGTGCTGGAAGAATATAGTATAGGGAGTCTTCTCCTGTATCAGCTGTTCTTCAGCCTGATAACTTGCTTCAGACAAAGACAGACTTCTCTTGATGGAGCTATTTTTCCACTCATTGTCGAAATGCAAGGAAACATGCGAAGAGTTTTTTTCAATCCATTTCCAGTGTTCAAAATCCAGACTCCTTTCTTTGTCCGCAAAAGTCTCATATGGAATCGGTTCGTATTCCTCTGGCGGATAGCCGATCTGAAATAACGGATCACCGCTTCCCGCAATTTCCTCTTTGCTGGAATAGGAAGACCTGGCATATTGTCCGGATACAGTGAAATGACGGACTATATAATCATCGCTGTCTACAACCGGAACAATCCTGAGGTATTCCTTTCCGTACAGATCTCCTCCGGCTTTCGAGACATAAGTGAGACCTGGCTGACCCGCATCAATAAAAGGGCCGTAACCGGGAACATCAAGTACCTTATAGTCCAGATCTGCTCTTGTATATTGATCACCTGCGGGAGTAAAAGGAATGACTGTTTTCTCTATAACCTCCTGAAGGCTTCCGTAGTTATCATAGATAGAATGATTTCCTCTCTTGAATTTGGCGTTAAATGTACAGCATTCCCATTTGCTGTCTTCTGTTCTTCGAATCAGGATATATTTACTAGCATCTCCGTTTGTGAGGAGAATTTCTTTCACATCGGTAGGAACAGGAATGTCATCTTTTTCAGGTTTCTTTTGTTCCTCTGTTTTTACAGCTTCCTTATGCAGCCTTTCACGATCTGCCGGATACTTCAGGTAATGTGTGGCCTTGGATACATCGCTATACAATGTCTTGAAATTGACGCTTTTATCCTCAAGGGCAGTGGCCCATCCGGCAATATATGCAGCTGAATTGGGATTCTCATATTTGAGTCCCACGTTATTGCAAAGCATCACTGCACCCAGTTCAGCTGTAAGTTCTTCACGAGGTCGCTGTGCCGCATACTCCTGCAAGCTCTCACGATTGAGCCTTTCAGGCGTACCTGTGGCGTGTATCATTTCATGGAAAACTGTCGAATAATATCCGGCAGTCGAAGTGAACTGTTTTTCTGAAGGAATATGTATCGCATCATCAGCCTCCGTATAGAACGCACTGTTCAGCTGATCATGTAATATCTTCACCGGAGAATTGGTGATGATTGCTTCAGTTGTCTTCTGATCAAATTCCTCATCAGGATATTCAGTAGGGGAATATTCCGGCATTCCCTCAATCTGCTTTGCGTTGAAGACCGTATAGACCTGGAATACAGGCTTTATCTTTACCTTCTCCTTGACCTTCCTTCCATTTTCATCAAGGACAGGATTGCCGTCCTCATCCTTCTTCACCCTGTAGGATGTTGACTGATAAAAATAAGCCGGATGTCCGTGACTTCCTTTCTTGATTCTGTAGCCCAGTTTCTGCACCTGATCAAATGTCAGGAAGCGTGGATCTCCGTCATAGTAGCGGGCGGCTATTGCTGTCAAGAACCATGCATTGTTACCGCTATACCGTCGCTTTGATTCGGCATTCTTGGCCGTGGTCCAGGAAGCCTGCCAGGGATTTACGCCCTGCTTCAGCCAGTAGAGAACATTCTCCTGAACAACTTTCATGTACTCGTCGTAATTCATATACGATCCCTCCTATCCTGTTCAGCCGATGATTCCCAATGCTCTTGCAAGGACTGCTCCACGCATTGAGAGCCTTGTCATCTCATCTGCTGTTGTCTGCTCTTCCGGTCTTCTTTTTCTGTATGTGGGAGCTGGATTGACATTGATGCTGAACTCTGCTGCCACTGCTTTCTCAATGGCTACCCCTTTTGAGGGGATTCCCTCTTTCTCAATCAATGCCATCTCATCGGCCTCCATGACCAAAGCCCTGAGGTCTACGGCCATTGACTGTTTCCATATCTGTTCTTCCGATAAGAAGCTGTTGCTTGTAATAGGTTCGGCAAGAGTCACTGGGTTAAGGACTTCAAAACCCTGTGCCGTCAGGTCGGCTTCAGCTTTCGCGAAATCCGATCTGTAATCGCTGTTGCTGGATATCGGACCTGAAATATATATCTTTGGCTGTGTGATGGTGAGATCATTGGAATGCTGCTCAATCAGATCCACAATCTGCCTTGTGCATTTGCGGGCATAGGCAATCCTGTTCTCTAGATGAAAACGCGGGTGGATTGTCTCAGTTCCAAAAGAGAGAGATTCTGCATTCCATGACTGAATTAGCCGTCTGTCATCCATGAAACAGCAGATTGCATAACGGATATCCTCAGCCATTGCATCGACGTATCCTTCAGGTATTGATGAGTTGGTGTCTTTCAACGCCCGTTTGATCCAGTCTATTGTGCGGATGTCGTCGTAAAGTATCTGCCGGTTTGATTCCAGGAGCGGCAGAAGGAACTTACGTACAGAATTCTTGTAATCCCAGTAGATAGCAGAGCTGTCAATGATATTTTCCGGCTCCAGCGCACGCGTTCCAATTGAACCGAATGCAAGCCTGTTGCCGTCTTCCGACAGGCAAGCAAAGACTGCATTTGACCGGACATAGCCCATGATTCTTATGGCATTGTTGAAATTGCGCCGGGAGATCTTCATGACGGCCTCCTGCTGCGTATTTCCTCTGCAATCGAGACCAGATATGAGCGGAAGGAGTCAATGGGAATCACCGTTGTGTCATATAGCTCATACTCAAAACCTCGGCTGGATTGAGTGAATACGCTTATGTGGAGTCCATCAGACTCCGGAGTGATTGTCATTGAGCATAATGAGGGAAGCTGTACCGATATGTGATCGAAGAATACGGCAAGCATCTGGAACTTGATATTATGTTCCTTGTCGAAAGTTATCTTTTGAGCGGGATCCTCTCCATATACATCCACATAGCCTCTCGGATCTGTATCGTATCCGCAGGTCTGTTTGTAGAAGATGATCTTCCGACGTGCGAACAGGTTGAGAGCAAGCTGTTGCATCGGGTCATTGCCCAGAATATCAGTCTCCTGAAATCTCATGTACTCGTCTGGTCTGTATATTCCTTCAAAGAACTTCATGATGGATTCTCCTTGTCTTGTCTGAAAGAGGGCATCAGCAATGTACGTTCGTCCGTGAGAAGAGGACTGTTCTCGATAATCAGTCCGCCTTCTCTTGACTTGTGTATCTTTGCTTTCGGATAGAAGCGTTTCTTCACTTCAAGAAGCGTCTCTGTAAAATTGGTTCTGAATTTAGGGTAATTTTTTGGTGAAATCTGGAACTGTGTATAAAGAGACTGCCAGGGCGTGAGAATGCTGTTCTTTTCCCTGCACTGGTAAATGGTGAGTACCAGCCAGCTGAGGACATCAAAGTCAAATGACTGCTCGATTTCTCTTACGGCATCTGTTGGAATCGGAATCAGATTGGAGCGGAAGAATTCAAGTCCGTCATCTGAGAATGTGATCTGTACTTTCTCGTTTTCCTTGAGATTCTTCTGAAGGGCAAAACGGCCTTCCTTGATAAGCAGAAGGTTCCTGTATGTCCTCCATGTATCATCCTCATACATGAAGTTGATGACTGTCGTCGCCCATGATTCCAGCTGTTTCTCAAACTTATCAAGCTGGACTCCACTGGGTTTTACGCCCCTGATTGCATTAAGCATCTCGTAGAGCGATATATCCTCTATGGTATTCTTGTCTGTCTTACAGGCGAGCCTTGTAATCGCAACCAGAGCAAGCCTTGCGTAAAGTCCGTATGGGACACCGACGGTGGACATGAGAGTCAATGTCCCATTCTGCGTCACCTTGCTGTACTGATATCCGGCATAATGATAAGGAAGCGGGAAGTATATGAAGTTGCTGCTGTAGGCGGAAAGCTGATTCTTCATGCATTTCCTCCAGCGCAGCTACTCACAGAATTAAGCCAGGAATTGAAACGTTCAATTGAAGACCTGCTGAAACGTACCCTGCTTCTGCTGCTTTGGCTGATCGGAGTAATCAGCCCCATAGCAATATATCTATATACGGTTCCGCGTGATCTGTTCAGGATGGAACAGGCGCCTTTCATCGTAACCGTGTCATCATAGGCATTGAGAATGGATGAAGGGATACGGAATATAATGCGTCCACTGTTGAGCGCCAGCTTTTCTATTTGGCCTCTTTCCGCCATGTTGTAAAGAGTACGTACAGTCACCTGCAATCTATTTGCAGCGGCTTCAGGAGAAAGCTGTAATTCCTTATGCTGTATAGTAATCATGCCCTAAATTCCTTTATTGGCTTACTAAGGGGCGTTCTTTTTGAGGTGTTTATGTTTGATGGAATGACGTATTCGGAATATCTTGATGAATGGATTGAGATAAAGAAGAAAAAGGTGAAGCCGGCAACGGTTGCGACATATTTGTCGCATATCGAATTTCAGATTAAGCCTGCATTGGGAAAGTACAGGACAGAGGAGATTGACGATGAAATTCTCCAGGAGTGTGTCCTTGAATGGAGCATGAATGGAAATCGTCAAACAAAGGACGGTCTAGCAACAAAATCAATAAAGGACATTTGCACGATAGTAAAAAGTACAATTAAGACTTACAGATGTAAGATGGGGCTTCCGTCTGTCGATTTCAGTGATGTATGTATTCCTGATGATGAGAATACGTTTGTGGATCCTTTCAGCAATTCAGATTCCATGAAGATAATTCGGAATGTATTTCTGAATGTTGGTCACAAACAGAGACTGGTTGCAATAGCTCTCGGACTTCTTGCAGGCATGAGGATTGGTGAAATATGCGCTCTGAGATGGAAAGATATACTTACGGACGGGGCAATTAAGACTATCAAGGTTGGAAACACGATGCAACGCCTTTACATGCCGAAGCGAGAAGGGCAGAAGACTGTCATCATAGAGGAAAGTCCGAAGTCAAAATCATCCCACAGGTCAATACCGATAAGTAATACTCTACTGATGATCCTTGCAATGATCAAACCTGAAGAGCAGGTTGATCCGGATTCGTACGTATTGACCAATTCTTCGATCCGGATTGAACCACGGGCGGTAAGGAGGATGTATGCGGATTTTCTCTCATCAATAGGGGTGGAATTCAAGAAATTCCACAATCTCCGCCACACATTCGCAACGAAATGGATAGCCTGTGGTCTGGATGTAAAAAGCCTGTCGGAAATTCTCGGTCATAGTTCTGTTGTTATAACAATGAATATTTACTGTCATCCGACGATAGAAGATAAGAAAAACTGGATGGACAGGTTTGACAGTTCAATGGCCATGCTTTGACTGAACATTGACCAATAAACGGGAATGGGGTATAATATTAGGTGATTTTGGTAAACTAAGGGACGAACAAAAATTAGTGTTTTTTATCCCTTAGTAAGCCAATAAGAGATGTCTCATTCTTTTTCATCATAATAGTCTATTCGACAATAAAAATCATCATGTTTTTTGCATATATAAAAGGTGATCTGATGATTTGATGCTACTGTTTTCAGGCAAAAAAAAAGAAGCGTACCTTTAGAAGAAAACCAGGATGAAAACGGCAGCGTACCTTTAGAAGATGACAGCGTACCTTTGGAAGAATGACAGCGTACCTTTGGAAGAAAAGCACGATTCCAATGGCTAAAATAATTTTCTATTATACAATGAATTACCATCGCACGCGCACGCGCGTAGTAATTATAGTAATAGAGGGCAGCGCCGCGCCCAGCACGTAAGGGCGCTAAGCTGCCCCTCTTCAAAATTAAAAATAAAAGTTCCTCATCAGACACTTTTGTTGAAAACCTGTGGAAAACTGGACAGGGAAAATGAAGATGCAAATTATATAAAATATAAAACTTTTATATTTCATATTTTATACTATTTACTTTTATATTTTAAGGTGCTATTTTAGAAGGGAGGGTTAGCTATGAAGCATTATCAAATCATGCTCATATTGTTCATTGCCGGAGGTTCTGTATTCTTAATAGCCAGATTGTGGCAGAAGATTATAGACAAAAGAAAAGGCTCAAACCCTTACTCGTGGGCGAATTTACTTTGTCTATATGCAGGTGTCGTCGCATTGTTAGGCGGTCTTCCGCTTCTTCATATGCTGATAATCAATCTGGCAGAATTCCTTTTCGGGGAGAGGGCAGGACGTTACGCCTCAGTTGTATACAATGCCACAATTGTAGCTATTGCATTGTATTGGAGCTGTAAAGAGATGAAACAGCTTTGGAAAGATAGAAAGAAAAACAATTCAAAGGAGAGCAAGATATGAAGACAATTGCATTCATCAATCAGAAAGGAGGCGTCGGAAAGACTACTTGCTCTGTTGAAATTGCTTCCCGGTTTGCGGCAAAAGGCAAATCCGTTCTTTGTGTGGATGCAGACCCACAAGCAAACATGACTTTTGTATATGGCCTGAATCCTGATTCAGTAAAACTTACACTGAAAGATGTATTTGATGGTAAGGCAGAGATCCAGAAGGCAATTTTGAAGACGGCTGAAGGAGTTGATCTGGTTCCTGACAACATATTCATGGCCGATGCCGACCGGGCTTATTTCGGCGTCAACTCTTTCAGGATGCTCAAGAAAGCCCTCTCCTCTGTTGCGAATCAATATGACTACTGCATCATAGATTCACCACCGAATCTTGGCATTCTCAACCTCAATGTCCTGGTTGCCACGGATTATGTGATCATTCCAGTCAATGCAAATGCCTTGTCATTGCAGGGATTGAAGGCTTTGTCCGAGACAATCAGAGAGGTGCGAGAATCTGAAAACAAGAAGATAGCAGTTTTGGGGATCCTTCTGACAAGATACAACCCAAGAACAAACATGGCCAAAGAAGCCCTGCCTGCCCTAGAGATGAAAGCTGCGAAGGATCTCGATACGAAAGTGTTCCAGACCAAGATCCGGCAGAGCATTGCAATAGAGGACGCTCAGGCAAGTCGTCATAGCTCATTGCAAGGCCGTAAGTCCCTGATTTCACGGGATTATGATCAGCTTGCAGATGAAATAATCTCATATCTTGAATAAGAGGAAGCAAAATGGAAAACAGACTCATGGAAATGTTCTCAGCTGAAAGACCTGAAGAAGAAACAAAGGTCAGTGAAAAGAAAACAAAGCATACAGGAAGAACAGCTGCTAATTCAGGTGTTGCTTCAAAAAAGATGCAGGGATTACAGATGACAGATGAAGAAATCGCTTATTGCAAACTGCGGGCAAAAGAGGAGAAAGCTCTGCATCCTGAGATGAAGTCATCTTTTGCCGGGTTTATGCGGTACCTGATAAGGACAGATATGGAAAACCATCCGGATACTGTGAAGAAGGCAAGCAAGATCGTAGCGATTGAAAATTCCTGAAATTCCATGATGGTGGATACAATCATTTGTATCCGCCTGCACCTTTTTTATCTTCAGAATCATTCAATGTGATGGATTCTGAAAATACAAAGAGGTGAAAATGAATAACACATCAATTGAAAAAGCCTTTGAAGCCTTTCGTTCTTATGCCGGAAATGGTCGTCCTTATATTATGGCTGTCGGTATAAGTGCTGATGAATCCATGACCGGCCCGTGGTCGATTCATTATCTTAAACCAGCTTCAGGAATCAGTTCTGAAATACTGAATCATACCCATTATTTTGGTTATCCGCTTGAAAGACGAGTGAGTAAATTGATTTTGGGAATCAATGATCCGGAGATCTCTTCTCTGGAAATTGCTGACTTTCTCCAAAACCTGAAAATGATGGCAGACCGTTTCAATGATTGCATTGAAATCAACTGCATTATCCTGAAGAAAACAGGATACGAAGTGATCAACAATTGAATTCTCATCATCAGGGGGATTATATCACCTAAAATTCCCCTCTAATCAATTTTTAATGACTTAATGGTCCCCCTGATGATGTCTTTATTCTGGGAGAATACCAGCTATGAAAGCCATTTACAGGATCGAAAGAAAATCAATCGCAACTAACCATATCATAACCAGCTATGCTTTTTATGAAGGTGATTCGAGGGCAATAGCTATTGAAGGAACGAAAAGATTTGACACAAGGAACTGGAAGTGCATCGACTTTGAAATTTACAAAGAAGGATCTCCAGAATTCAACAATGTTCTTCAGAGTATGACTGAACATGGAATGTCATTGGAATGGCAACATGTGGAGAACCCTGAAGTCACAAACACAGCCCATAGGAGAATACGACGATGAGTTACTATAGTAAATTGCTGGCGCTTGAAGTATATATTCCTGTAGCAGCTGAAGCTGCGGATGAGAATGAAGCAAAAGAACTGATAGAAGGAATAAGGCTTGGAGGCAGAACAGTGAAAATCTACCCCAACCTCATACTCAAACGGCTGGATTTTGAGGAAGATATTCCGAGCGAAATCAGTGAACAGGAGTTCAAAAGAACATACGTGAAAGTAAAATGATTCCTCCAGGAATTGTCTTATGAGCGGGACAACCTATATGCATTACCTTTTCCCGCACCCTTTCCCACCGTTGCAAAATCCCTGGAGACTTTCCTTCTCCTCAGGATTTACCGTCACCTCTTCCTCTTACGCTTGCAGCCGGAAAAAGTAAAGGACAAG
>CASDZV010000078.1 GCA_949285905.1 uncultured Spirochaetales bacterium
TAGCAGGGCGGCTACACCCGTTCCCATCCCGAACACGGAAGTGAAACACCCTCGCGCCGATGGTACTGCATTTCTGCGGGAGAGTAGGTCGCTGCCAGGTTTTTTTTTCGTCCTTCTGGGACGCTTGTCCCTTCATATATACCTCCTTTTCTTAAGCTCCTCCGGGAGCTTTTTTCTTTGTGTATAAGGAAATTAAGTGGAGGCTATGGCACAAAGTTTTCAATTGTTATATATTCCCTTTCGTATGAAAGTCAGGAACGAGAATATTAGGAATATTGCTATCATTGCGCACGTCGACCATGGGAAAACAACCCTCGTTGATGCTCTTTTCAAACAGAGTGGTCTTGTTGGCAAAGCCATGGATGGTGTCAGGATCATGGATAGCGGTGATATTGAAAAGGAAAGAGGCATTACAATTAATGCCAAGAACTGTGCTATACACTGGAATGGTGTGAAGATCAATATTATCGATACGCCGGGACATGCTGATTTCGGTGGCGAAGTCGAACGTGGACTGTCAATGGTAGATGGCGCTGTTCTTCTTGTCGATGCTGCTGAAGGGCCTCTTCCTCAGACGCGCTTTGTGCTTGAGAAGGCTCTTCTGAGAAATCTCCCGCTCATTGTTGTAATCAACAAGATTGACCGTAAGGACGCACGCCCTGATGAAGTTCTTAATGAAGTCTATGACCTTCTGCTTGAACTCTCGCCTGATGAGAGGATGCTGGAAGTTCCTGTATTCTATGCCAACGGAAGAGAAGGAACGTGTGGCAAATCCCTTGATGATATAAAAGAGAATCTCCATCAGCTGCTGGATGCGATCATAACGGAAATTCCTGCTCCTGAGTATGATGACGATGAGCCTTTCCAGATGCTTGTATCCGATCTTTCATATTCTGATTTCCTTGGCCGTCTTGCCATTGGAAAAGTCATGAATGGCACCGCAGAGACGAATGACACGCTTGTCTGCATAAAGAAGGACAATGTCATTGAGCAGCTACGTGTCACGCGCATACAGGTCTACGATGGCCCTCAGATGGTTGATGCAGCCCAGGCGAATGCCGGTGATATCATTGTGCTTTCTGGCGTCAGTGATGTATCAATCGGGGATACGATCTGCACAAAAGAAGAGGTGAAAGCACTGCCGAGAATAGAAGTTGATGAGCCTACTGTATCAATGCTTTTCTCGAAGAACATCTCGCCGCTTGCCGGCAAGGAAGGCAAGGCTGTGACAAGTGCCAAGATCTGGGAAAGACTCCAGCGAGAGGCGCTCAGAAACGTCTCTATACGTGTTGAGAAGAATCCTGATGATTCCTTTACTGTGAAAGGCCGCGGAGAGTTCCAGATGGCAATCATTGCAGAAGCAATGAGGCGTGAAGGCTATGAATTCTGCGTCGGCAGACCACATGTAATTTATCATAAGGATGAGGAAGGCAGGAAGACAGAACCTGTCGAAGTTCTTCTCGTTGACTGTCCTGAGGAGTATTCCGGGACTGTGATGGAGAAGCTTGGTCGCCGTAAAGCTGTCATGAGCGATATCACATACACATCAGGCGGAAGAGTGAAGATACGCTTTGATGTGCCCGCCAGAGGGCTCATAGGCTTCAGAGATGAGTTCCTGACTGACACTAAAGGCTTCGGCATAATGAACAGCTATCTCAAAGGCTACGAGCCGTATAAAGGCGATTTCGCAGAACGTCTCACAGGGTCGCTTGTGTCAGACAGGGATGGTGTTGCTGTCGCATACGGTATATGGGAGCTGGAAGACAGGGGAAGATTCTTCATCGTTCCGGGAGACCCTGTCTACGAAGGAGAGGTTGTCGGAGAACGCAATAAAGATCTTGACCTGATGCTCAATCCGACGAAGACGAAGAAGCTCACGAATCTCAGGGCCTCTGGGCATGATGAGGCTGTGACACTGACGCCTGTGTCAAAGCCGACCCTTGAGCAGGCAATACAGTTCATCAAAGACGATGAGCTTGTAGAAGTCACTCCACAGTCAATCAGGATGTGCAAGAAAGTCCTCAATACACAGCAGAGAAAAATTCTGCAGTCAAGAGGTGCGATACCTGCATATCTTCTGAAATAGTGAACAAAGCTTACAAAGGCATCCGACCCTCGGGTGCCTTTTGTGAGCTAACTCATTTGCTTGTAATTAATTAAGTCTTGCTTACAAATCTATGTCAAGAAATATTGGTGCATGGTCGGAGCCCATGACGCTGGATAGTATGCCAGCATCTCGCATACGGCTTTTCAATTCATCGGAGACAAGAAAATAATCAATACGCCAGCCTGCGTTCTTTTCTCTCGCGTGAAACATGTAGCTCCACCAGGAATAAGCACCTTCCGTATCTGGATAGAAATGACGGAATGAATCTGTCATGCCAGTAGCAAGAAGCTTCTTGAAGCTCTCACGTTCCTGAATTGAGTATCCGGCATGTCCTTCATTTGGCTTCGGGTTTTTAAGATCGATCGGTTCATTTGCGACATTCATATCACCGGTGACTATCACGCCTTTGCTTTTGCGCAGAGCTGTTATGTGTTCTCTCAGTGCATTGTCGAATTCAAGCCTGAACCCGATGCGTTTCAGTTCATTCTGGCTGTTAGGAACATATGTGCAGATAAAGAAGAATTCAGGGTATTCCAGTGTTATGACACGACCTTCATGATTGAATCTGTCATCTTCAAGACCGTAACTCACACCTATAGGTTCGCTCCTTGCAAAAACAGCAGTGCCGCTATAGCCTTTTTTCTCTGCATATGAGAAATACTGATTCTCATATCCGCCGATTTTTATATCAATCTGTCCCTCGGAAGCTTTCACTTCCTGCAGCGCGATTATTTCTGCATCACATGACTCGGCAAAGTCTGTAAAACCTTTCGAAATACATGACCTGAGTCCGTTTACATTCCAGCTTATAAGTTTCATGAGTTAATCCTAGCAGAAGAGGAATAGAGAAAAAAGCTTAACAAATTCCCGTGTTGCAGATATAATCTATACAAAAGGCAAAGCAGATCAGGGCAGAGATATTTGAATTGTTTGTTCTTGTATGCTTTCTTAGTGAAACAACATATTATAATATTAAATAAATATTCAATCTTTAATAAAATTATATCACTGTTAATATTTCTGATAAAAATTTTATGAATAAACATTGTAGTAAATATAGAATTGAACTATAATAGATGACGTTCGGAGGATACTGATGTCTAAGACCATTGCATTTCATCTGCAGAAGGGAGGAGTTGGAAAGACCACAATTTCCGGTACTCTTGCCTGCCAGTCTGCGCTTGGTGGAAAGAAAACCCTGGCCATAGACTGTGATCCTCAGGGCAATCTTTCATCCTGGTTTCTCAAGGAGCCTCCGAAGTATGAACTTGCGGATGTCCTGCAGGGAAGATGTTTCGCTCGGAATGCTATAGTAAGTATCCCGGAAGTTGAGAACCTCTTTGTGCTTCCTACATTCGGTATTGGTGGCACTCTCAAGAACTATAGCGAGACAAAGCTTTCAGAAGAACCATTTATCCTTCAGGATCTTGTCAAGGAAATCGCGGAGGAGTATGACCATATACTTCTTGACCTTTCACCAGGTCTGGGCAGGCTGGAACGAGCTGCCCTTATTGCCAGCGATGAGATAATTACACCAATGACGCCAGAGGTGTTCAGCCTCGATGGCCTTGAGATATTCATAGATGAACTTCAGCGTCTGAAGAAGAACATGCGATCAAATGTGCGTCACAACAAGATAATAATCAATTCGTATGATGAACGCATCAGACAGCACAGGGATATCTATGCCGCAGCAGAGTCTTCTGGAAGATTCAGGGTTTACCGCATCCCTGTCGATCCTCTTTTCAGAAAAGCACAGGAAGCCTCTGCAGCACCTCAGCTTTTCAAGGTCCGTGGTCGAGGGCTTAAGGCAACTACATTGGAAGCAATTATGGAGCTGGATAAAGATATCTGGAAATAAGGGTGGTGGAAATATGGCACTTAGAAAGAACGATGTAAAAGATGAATCCATGCAGAGTGAAAGCCTGAGCGGTATGAAGGCGAAGAGGGTGTTCTCCAATTCTGAGAAAGAGAAAAAGATTCTCACGACATTCTCTATTGAGCCGACATTCAAAGCAGAGCTTGAAGAGCTTTTTACAGATATGGGACTTGGCTGGGCTGCTGGTGTCAGATTCGCTTTAAGGGAATTCTACAAAAAGTATTCTGATGAAAACTGATTTCACGCCTCCTTCCCGGAGGCTGTGAGATTGGTAATACATAAACATGATTGCATTATTAATATTCTGATTGCGGAATAAAATAATGTATTTTATGTAAAAGTCCTTTTAATTTCATTTTTATATCTAAATTTTATTTAAAGCATACTGAAGTAATATAATTAAAATACCATTATTAATTTTGTTTTACACGGTTGAGCAGGGCTTTCATCCGTTCTATCTGTTCTTTTTTAAGTTCTTCAGGACTCTTTTCCTCGTTTTTGAAAAGATCGTTTGGTATTTCTTCAAGGAACCTTGATGGAAGAACCATTTTCTCTTCTCCGTCGCGTGAGATGCGTGTGTCTGCATAATTGATTACAAGTTTCTCCCTTGCCCTTGTGATTGCGACATAGAAGAGCCTTCTCTCTTCATCGATATTCCTGGCATTCTCCTCAAGTGCGCGCTGTGACGGGATGATATCGTCCTCGACGCCAGCAAGGTGCACTATGCGGAATTCGAGTCCTTTTGATGCATGCATCGTCATCAGATTGACTTTGTTTCCGTCATCTTCCTTCTCATCGCCTACAATTGCGACAGCATTCAGATAATCTTTGAGCTCGGCACCTTCATTCATTTCAAGGTATCGTTTCAGCCTGTTCTCGAGTATTTCGATGCTGTGCATTTTATAGTCAACAGTCTTTGGACTCTCCGGATACTCCTCGCTGAGCATTCCCTTGTAGTGAATTTCATCAGTAATTCTCCTGATGAGGTTGTCAGGTGAGGATGAAGAGGCTTTCCAGCTCTGCAGGAGCCTGAGAAAGGCGTTCAGATTCTCTTTTGTCTTCTCTGAAAGTTTTGAGTCAGTGCCCGTCATTGCTAAAATAGCGTCATAGAGCGAGAGGCTGTTATCATCAGCATAGCTCCGGAGTTTTTCAATAGTAGTCCTTCCGATACCTCGCCGAGGTGTGTTGATGATTCTCAGCAGTGATACATCATCATGACTGTTGAGAAGCGTTTTAAGATAGCAGAGGATATCCCTCACTTCTCTTCTGTCAAAGAAACTCTGGCCACCGGAGACACGTACGGGAATATTCATTTCGGTAAAGACGTTCTCAAGCTCTGATATCAGGGAATTCGTACGGACAAGAACACCTATATCACCATACTTTAGGTCCCTTATCTTCCTCATCTCCTCTTTGATCTGCGCACCTATCCAATACGCTTCGGCCTCGCTTGTCCTGTGATGCTTGATGGAAATCGCTGACCCTGATTCTTCCTCCGTCCAGAGCTTCTTGTTCTTGCGCTCCTTGTTGTGGACTATGAGGGCATTTGCGGCAGTCAGGATATTCCCTGTCGACCTGTAGTTTCTTTCAAGCTTGAATTCTTTGCGTTCAGGAAAATCATGCTCGAACTCAACGATATTCTGGTAGTTCGCACCTCTCCAGGAGTAAATTGACTGATCGTCGTCGCCGACAACTGCGATATTCCTGTATTTTGAGGCAATCATGGAGACAAGTCTGTATTGCAGAAGAGATGTGTCCTGGAACTCATCGACCATTATGTAGCGGTATCTGTCCTGAACTTTCTCAAGTATCCATGGTTTTTCTTCGAAGATTCTGATAGGCAGGAGAATAAGGTCATCAAAGTCGACAACGTTATAAGCCTTTTGTGTCAGCAGCCATTCTCTGTAGATTTCAGCAATTGCGCCATCTTCATTCTCCATTCTCTCCCTTCCTGTCTTGAGATTGCTGAATAGGGCAAGGAGTGTCCTTACATTGTAATCCGGAATCTGATAGCCACAGCTGACGATGCAGTTCTTTATAAGAGCTTCATTGTCATTTGTATCGTAGAGCGTGAAATCATTATGGTATCCGATATGCTGGATATACTGCTTTAGTATACCAAGTCCGAATGAATGGAATGTTGTTGCTGTCAGATCCTTCAGAGGTGTTTTCACAAGGCCCCTGATTCTGTCACTCATTTCCTTTGCTGCCTTGTTTGTGAAAGTCAGGGCGAGAATATTCTTCTCATCGATTCCGCTTTCGAGCATATGGGCGATGCGATAGGTTATCATGCGGGTTTTTCCGGAGCCCGCACCTGCGATGATAAGCATGGGGCCGTTTATCTCAGATGCTGCTGCAGCCTGCTCGCTGTTGAGGATTTCTGACAGATTCATTTTGCGCATGGAAACAAAGCTCTCATAGAAAAGGGTATAAGTCAATCATCAGGAAATAATAGAATTAAAATTAAATAATCATCGAAAATACACTAAGTAAAAGATAATTATGAAATTAGAATCATATTAAAACTGTATGATTATTGAATGCTGAATATTTGTTATTGTTAATACTTACATGAAAATGTTGTGCTTTAAAACAAAAAGCAGAGAGCTTTTAGTGCAATCTGCTATGAAAACTATCTAATCCAATTTAATATAAATACATAAAATAAATATATATTGTATTATACTATAAGTCATTAATATAATTCTGAGTTTTCAGATTTGTACGATAATCTCCTTTTGGGTGTCAGAACATTTCGTTATGTATCCAGCCAATGACCTTTCCGAGGATTCGCACGCCATCTGTGTCTGCCTCAACAACACGAGTAGGATAGTTGTGATTCTCGCTGATGATTGTAAGTTTGTTTCCTCCCGTATCGAACGAAAGACGTTTGACCATGATATCGCCTGCGAAAGCAATCACATAAATGCCCTCACCTTTTATCATGCCTTTGGAGAAGAAGACATAATCCCCTGGATATATGTTCGCATCAATCATGCTGTCTCCTTTGACTTCTGCACTGACAAGCGTTGATTTGTCGCTGACACCACGTGCCATCGATTCAGGAATCTGTATGCGTCGTAGCGTGATGCTGTCATCTGAAAGGTAATCCTCTCCGTATCCTGCGGAAATCTTCTGTGAGATGAATGGAATTGAGATGAATCCCTCAGGAGAAGAAGATTCGGCAGAAGGCTCTCCGAATCCAAGTATTTCCCCTGGTTCCACACCCAGAGCTGCTGCGATATCAACAATTCTGGAGTATGGGATATTTGTGATTATCCCTGTTTCATATTTGAAAATCGTCTGCTTCGCAATTCCGAGTTTGTCTGCAAGATCGTACTGAGTCATCCCTCTCTGCTTTCTCAACGCTTTGATTCGGTCGCCTTGTGAGTTCATTTTGTAACCTCTCAGGTATATTTTAATAGAAAATAATCTCCATGAAAAGATTTTTCTGATGAAAGAGATATGGAAAAAGGAGTGTGCTGGTGAAATTCCTGAAATACACTAACTGCACATGGTAAATTAACCGGAGGTTTGTGATGAAGAAATTTTCTTTTGCTGTCGTATTTCTTTTACTGTTGATTCTGGTGTCTTGCCAGACAGTATCCCTCCCAGCTCCGACTGCGGAGGAAGCTGCAGAGTATGAAGACAGATTGCAGGAAGTTCTGGCTTCTGCCGGCTTCGGAGGCGCAGTTAGTGCTATTAAAGGAAACAGTGCAGACGGAGAGTATAAGGCAGGTGACAAGCTCGGTGTATATACAGTAACTGCTGACAGCAACGTGAAGATTGATATAGACCTCTCCGGCATGTTCCAGGGAAGGCAGTCGGTCACATATGACATTGACGTGACTTACAAACCTCTCATTGGTGATGAGCGCTCACTAGTCTATGTTGCAAGAACAGCTATCGAAAACGGAGAGAATGTCACAAGAATCTCAAAGTGTGCGCTTGATGGCAAGGCTTTTGATCCTGCCAAGATGGAAGCGATGCTGTCAGATTGACAGCTAATACTAGAAAAACCGTGGAAAAATGTTTCTCACGGGTTGTATGATAATTAGTTTCTTGTATTATCATACTTTAAAGAGCTCGGATGCAATGCGATAGATATGCGATGAGTATGCTCTTCCTGAAGGATGGGAGAATATGGATTATCCAGAGTTCTTGAACGCAAGACGGCACCTGATGGCTGAAATCGTGAAACATGGATACATGGCTCTTTTAGCCTTATAACCCATATTTTTGCTGTATTATAAAATTGATATGGAACTATTAGATAGATACAGAGGATGTCTCATAGGCGGGGCCGCTGGAGACGCTCTAGGTTATCCTGTGGAATTCATGAGCCTTGACGAGATAATCAGAGAATATGGCAAGGATGGCATAACGTCATATGAGCTTAGGAACGGGATTGCCGAGATATCTGACGACACCCAGATGACGCTCTTTACCGCGACCGGCATCCTGCATGGAGTCACACGGGCAAGCATGCGCGGCATATCAGCTGAACCCTGGGACTATGTCCGCTACAGCTATAAGGACTGGTATAGGACTCAGACAGAGGGATATCCCCTTGATGGCTATCATTATTCATGGCTTGATGATGTCCCGGAGCTGTTCTCCCGGAGAGCACCGGGAAACACCTGCCTGAGCGCTCTTGCATCGGATGCAGATGGAACGGTTGAGAAGCCGATCAACGGTAGCAAGGGCTGCGGTGGTGTCATGCGCGTTGCTCCTGTCGGACTCTATTTCGGAAGGAGATATGATATCGGCACGACCGATTATATAGGCGCGGAGGTTGCGGCACTTACGCATGGGCATCCCCTTGGATACATCCCTGCTGCCGCGCTTACGCACATCATCACGCTTATTGTCCATCATGGGTGCAGAATCGACGAGGCTGTTGCCGGTATGCGGACGGCAATAAGAGATCAGGAATATGACAAGGAATCTATCGACTTCTTTCTCAGCATGATCGGAAAGGCTGTCGATCTTGCATATGACAGGAAGATTGATGACCGGAAAGCCATAAGCATGCTCGGCGGAGGCTGGGTAGCAGAGGAGGCCCTGACTATCGCGATTTTCTGCTCTCTCCGGCATAGTGATGATTTCGACAAGGCGATAGTAGCGGCAGTCAACCATGATGGAGACAGCGATTCGACGGGAGCGATAACGGGAAATATCGTAGGGGCTTATCTAGGGCTGGAGAGGATTTCCGATGAATGGATAAGGAACCTGGAGCTGAAGGATATCATACTGGAAATCGCTGATGATCTCTTCCATGACTGCCGCATCTCGGAATACGGGAAGGAAAGGGACCCTGAATGGGAAGAAAAATACTGCTGGCACAGGATTTCAAATGTACAGAAAAAGAAAGCAATACGCTTTTCCAGATGAAGAAAAACAATACCCATTGTTTTTCGGCTAAGAGGCTCCATCTCCTTCTGTAACTGTTTTTCCTGAAATCTACTGGGTGAATCGACCACGGGAAAATCCGACGTGGTCGATTTGGCACTTTTTAGGCTTTCCGAACAGGTCGTATAATAATTAATCCCTTGTAGTATCAGACTTTGATAGCATCAAAGGGACACATCTCATGGCAGCAGTAGCAGGAGATGCATTTCTTCTTGTCGAATGCGACGTGGCCATCTTCAATCCTTAAAGCTTTTGCAGGGCAGACATTCGCGCATCTTGAGCATGCCCTGCATTTGTCTTCATCGAAAACAGGGCGGGGACGGCCGCTGCCGTTCCTTGTGAAGAAGTTCTTGATCGTTCCCAGAACAAGTGAGCGGAAGGTGTTCTTCTTTCCCTCTCCGATTCTCCTGTAATCATACATGATGAGATCGGAGGGCTGCAGAAGTGGGAATTCTGCATCTGTTATACCCGGTGACAGTTTCTCTGCTGTCTCAATTAGAGGCACAGAAGGATAACCCATCATCAGCGCTTCCGCTCTGTCAAGGGCATAGGCATTTGCACTGCCCATCATTATTCCGACATGACGTGGTGTTCCGCTTCCCGGTCCAGGGCCTTCCATTCCGATGACCGCATCAATGAAGGCATAATCCACATGGCATTCTGCGAAGATTTTCATCAGAAACGATGCGAATGTCTCCGGTGTCCTGTATCGGAAATGCAGAGGACTCTTGTTGAGGCCGGGAATCGTCCCGAACATGTTCTTTACAGCTCCTGTCGCACTCATCAGCTGGTGTGTCTTGAATTTTGCAAATGATATGACGACATCTGCCTCATCAAGAGCCTTTGCCATCGGAATCTTAACGCCATCTATTTCATGTGTTCTGTTGCTCTCCCTGAAATCCTGAAGAGCTGCACCCTGTCTGGAAACAGCTTCCCCGATACCAGACATTGCAACAGAGAGCTTCCCTGTCTGTGTGCCTGGGCTGTCTCCTACGATAATCCCGCCAGAACCATGTTCCTTAAGGATAATCATCAGAGCCTCAAGTGCTCTGTAATCTGTGGTTATGGCCTTTTCTGGAGAAGAGTCAGAGAGGATGTTAGGTTTTATGAAGACAGTCTTTCCCCTCACATCTGGGAACTCCGAGTTGCTTATTATCCTTTCCAGAGCTCCGATAAGCTCTCTTTCAGTATAGTCTTTGCATTCAGTTATCGCACAGCGCATTAGTTCTTCCTTAAAAGAGAAGCATACATAGGGCCTCGTCCCCCGCTTCTGTCCGGGAGTACGATCATGCCATGATTGCGCTTCTCTCCATATTTCAATTCTATCGCAATTTCCTCCGCTTCGCCCGGATGCTTTTTCATGAAGCGTTCGATGATATCCTCGTCCTCTCCTTTATTGATTGAGCATGTGGAGTAGAGCAGGTATCCGCCTTTTCTGAGTGCGAGCATGGCTGATGCAAACATCGAGTACTGTAATGCCTGAAGTCTCTTTGGCCGCGATGGCGACCACTGTGACATGTGCTCAGGACTCTGCAGCACGTGGCGTTCCGAAGAGCATGGCGCATCCAGCAGGACTGCATCATATGCGTCTTTTTCATACAGCCCCCATTTTGAAGCATCGTGCCCTGTTATCTGGAAGTTTCCTCTCCATTCTGCAGGAACTGAAGCCTCCACAGCTCTCCGCATCCTCTCCCTTCGCTCTGATGATCTGTCATTGGATGTAAGATGTCCGCTTCCCTTAAGCATTGTTAGAAGTACTATTGTCTTTCCCCCTGGAGCGGCGCACATGTCAAGAATCGTGTCGCCTTCTCTGACAGGAAGGAGCTTTGCAGTCTCTATTGATGTCCTGTCCATAAAGTAAGGAACGATAAGTCCTTCCGGTGCTGTCTTGTCACATTCATCGGAGAGCATGGCGTTTTTAAGTGTTTCCCATCTCTCGCCATATTGAGACGAATAAAACTCATCAAAGGAGATCTTAGCCATTGTAAATCCTCAGATAAGTATGTAGAGCACCGATAAGGAGCCCAAGGATGGCACCTGCGATAACCTGCAGGGCAGAGTGCCCGATCATTGTCTTGAATGCTGTGGGGGAGAATGGACCATCCTTATGGATCTTTGCAAATATTTCTGACCACTTGTTGAGGAGTTCTGCCTGCTTTCCTGTCTCATAACGCACATTCATGGCATCATTCATGATGACGAGCGCGATGAAGAGACAGATGGCGAATAAAGTACTGTCCAGTCCCTCAATCATGCCGACGGATACAGTAAGCGCAGAAGCGGCTGCGCTATGCGATGATGGCATGCCCCCTGTAGTTGTCAGATACCTCCATTTCCATCCGTTGCCTAAGAGCGCATTAATCACAGGTTTCAGTATCTGCGCACATACAAAGGCAATCGCGGCAGAGAAAAGAGGGATGTTGTCAAGTAGCTTCTCCATGAGAGAGAGCCTATCATTGACTCGGTGCATGGTCAATTCTCAGCGTATTGCCTATAATGAACAGCAAGGAGTTAATATGGGACAGACTCAGTGCTACAAGATACTTTCTTCCCACCTTGTTGAAGGTGAGCTGAAGAAGGGCGAAAGCATATCAATCAAAATCGATCAGACACTTACACAGGATGCTACAGGCACGATGGCTTATCTCGAATTTGAATCGCTTGGTATCGACAAAGTCAGGAATGAGCTTGCTGTGAGTTACGTCGATCATAATACAGTACAGGTTGGCTTCGAGAATGCTGATGACCATGAATATCTGAGGACTGTTGCAGACAGAAAAGGTGTGATTTATTCCCGGGCAGGAAACGGGATCTGTCATCAGGTGCATCTGGAACGTTTTGCTCTTCCCGGAAAGACGCTTCTAGGTTCGGATTCGCATACACCGACAGCTGGCGGTATCGGGTCATTTGCAGCTGGGGCTGGCGGACTTGATGTCGCACTTGCAATGGCAGGTATGCCTTTCAGCCTTATCTGCCCGAAAGTTGTTGAGATACGTCTTCATGGAAAGCTCCGGCCGTTTGTCTCCGCAAAGGATGTCATACTCGCTGTTCTTGAGCATTTCGGCGTGAAAGGCAATGTAAACACAGTCTTTGAATATACAGGAGATGGCGTAAAGACATTATCCGTTCCTGAAAGAGCGACAATTGCCAACATGGGTGCGGAGTGTGGCGTGACAACATCGCTTTTCCCATCTGACGAGAATACAAGAGCATTCCTCGCATCCCAGGGCAGGGAGGGTGGATATGTGCCTCTCTCTGCTGATGAGGACGCTCATTATGATGAGCTGTTTGAGATAGATCTCTCCACGCTTGAGCCTCTGGCTGCATGCCCGCATAGTCCTGGAAACATAAAGAAGGTTTCTGAGCTCAGTGGCATGAAAGTGAATCAGGTCCTGATCGGATCATGCACGAACTCAAGCTATACAGATCTGAAGAAAGCTGCCGCTATTCTCCGCTCACATCATGTGCATCCTTCTGTCTCTCTTGGTGTCGCTCCCGGATCCAGGGAAGTATTGATGATGATAACAGAGGATGGAACTCTTGAGACTCTTATAAAAGCTGGTGCGAGGATACTTGAATCCGCATGTGGCTTCTGCATCGGTAATCATCAGAGTCCGGGCACTGACAGTGTCTCCCTCAGAACCAGCAACCGCAACTTCTACGCACGCTCTGGTACTGCTTCAGCCTCTCTTTATCTTGTCTCTCCAGAGACCGCTGCGGCCTCTGCAATTACTGGTGTGTTCACTGATCCGCGTGAAACAGGTGCGGATTTATCAAGTATTTCAATGCCGGAGAAATGTACTGTCGACGATTCGATGTTCCTGCTGCCGACATTCACTGAGGAGATAAAGAGGGGGCCTAATATCGGAGAGCCTCCGAAGAATACACCTCTTCCTGAGATTGTGATGGGTCATGCGGTTATCAAGGTGGGCGATAAAATCACTACAGACCATATCATGCCAGCAGGTGCAAGGCTCAAGTACCGCTCCAACATACCGCATTATGCTGAGTTCGTCTTTGAATCTGTTGACCCGGCATTCCCTGTCCGTGCCGCTGAGTATCGCGATAAAGGTGAGAGCGGCTTCATAATCGCAGGCGCATCCTATGGTCAGGGCTCGTCGAGAGAGCATGCTGCGATATGTCCGATGTATCTTGGTATCAGGGCAGTGGTGGCCATCTCAATCGAACGCATACATCAGGCCAATCTCTGCAATTTCGGTATTCTTCCTCTCATTTTCAGAAATGAGGAGGACTACAATTCAATTGATGAAGGTGATGAGCTTGAGCTTCTTTCACCGCTTGCCTCTCTCGCAAGTGGTGAGTTCACGCTCCGCAATCTGTCAAAAAAGAAAGAGATTCCTCTCTCACTCTTCGCTTCTGAGAAACAGAAAGCAATGCTGAGGGCAGGTGGACGGCTAAATGAGGTGAAAAACATATGAGAATAAGAATGGAGAATGGCTGTCTTCTCGTGCCTGATAATCCAGAGATTGTATATATCGAAGGCGATGGTGTAGGGCGGGAAATCACAGATAAAATGAAGACAGTCCTTGATAGGGCGGTTGAGAAGTGCTATCAGGGGAAACGGAAAATCCTGTGGAAGGAAGCACTTGCCGGGGGCAAGGCTGTTGAGAAGACAGGTGTGAATCTTCCTGATGAGACACTTGATGCGGTAAAAGACTCGCTTATTGCTATCAAAGGTCCTCTTATGACTCCTGTCGGAAAGGGCGCGAGGTCTATAAACGTAGCTCTACGCCAGATGCTGGACCTTTATGTATGCCTCCGTCCTGTTGAGTATTTTGAGGGAGTGCCTTCTCCTGTGCGCCATCCTGAGAATGTGGACATGGTTGTGTTCAGGGAAAACACTGAAGATATATATGCAGGCATTGAATGGGCAGCGGGGACTGATGATGTGAGAAAAGTCATTTCATTCCTTGAACGTGAAATGGGTGTCAGTAAGATCCGTTTCCCTGAAACATCAGCTATCGGTGTCAAACCCGTGTCCCCGGAAGGCTCAAAGAGACTGATAAGAGCCGCAATAGATTATGCGCTCGCACACAGAAGGCGCTCTGTCACACTTGTTCATAAAGGTAATATCATGAAATTCACGGAGGGTGGTTTCCGCCAGTGGGGTTATGATACTGCCATAAATGAGTATGGTGCGTTTGAGAGGGACGGACACATTTATATACCTTCCGAGCATGGTGAAATCGAGATAAAGGACTGTATCTGCGATGCGTTTCTGCAGAACATCCTTCTCAAGCCGGAGGAGTATGATGTCATCGCGACGCTCAATCTCAATGGAGACTATGTATCAGATGCGCTTGCCGCGGAAGTCGGTGGCATCGGGATTGCTCCGGGCGGGAATATCAACTACCAGACAGGGGCTGCTGTTTTTGAAGCGACACATGGCACTGCCCCTGATATCGCGGGAAAGGATATTGTCAATCCTTTGTCAATCATTCTCTCAGGTGTGATGATGCTTGAATACATAGGATGGAACGAAGCCGCTCTTTGCATTAAAAGGGCAGTCCGCTCCGCAATAGCTTCTGGCCGTGTCACAAAGGATTTCTACAATCTCCTTGTGAAGGAAGGGAGAAGAGGCGAGTGCCTTTCGACCACTGCATTCACGGAGAGCCTGATTTCCCTGCTATAAGAGATCTAGAAACGATGCAATCTCAACAACGCGAGGATCCCGGATGCTCTCTGCTCCGGGCTCTTTTATTCTGATGACAAGTTTCGCCCCGGAGTCCAGGGCTGCCTTCACGCCAGATGCGGAGTCCTCGAATATGCTTGTCTCATCTGCCCTTGTTCCTATAGCCCAATGGCTACTCGGAAAATAGTGCTGTCAGGTTTTGATGGAATATCTCTTCTGCCTGCGATGATGCACTCCTGTCTGAAGAAGCGTTCCAGTCCATACTCAGGAATATACCAGTCCATGTTCATTTTCGGCGCAGATGATGCGATTGCCATTGGCATGTGCTTTCTGGAAAGTCCTGTCAGAAATTCCTCTGCGCCCGGTGAGAGTGTGAGGCGATGACCAATACACAGCTCTTTGTACAGTATTTCCTTGTAAAGAGCTATTGCATCGCGCTCTTCTTCTGACTTCTCAGGCGCAAAATATAGTACAGTCTCTTCGTCTGTTCGTCCGTTGAGAAGCGTGAACTCATTGTCTGTGATGGGAAATCCCTGAACTTCTCAAATGTCTTTGACCACACTTCCCCTGTTCTCTGCTGAATCCCAGAAAAGCGTGCCGTTAAAATCGAAGATGAATCCCTCAGCGCTCGGCAATCGGAATGACATCCCTCTCTTCCGGACCTGAATAGACCTGTCTCGGGCGTCCGATCTTCTGATATGGATCATGTCTCCATTCAAGATAGTGCGCTATCCAGCCAGGAAGACGTCCCATAGCAAAAAGAACTGTGAACATCGATACAGGTATGCCCATCATATGGAATGTGATACCTGTGTAGAAATCGACATTCGGGTAGAGGTTGCGCTCTATGAAATAATCATCATGTGTCGCTCTCTCTTCCAGCTCCAGTGCTATGTCCAGAAGCTCATCAGTCTTACCGCTCTCTGCAAGCACGTCGCGTGTAAGTTCCTTCGCGATCTTTGCTCTCGGGTCGAATGTCTTGTATACGCGGTGTCCGAATCCATAGAGACGGAACGGATCTTCTTTGGATTTTGCACGTCTGATTACCTCATCAATTGACATTCCTTCTGTCTGTATGCGCTGCAGCATGTCCATCACAGCCTGGTTCGCGCCTCCATGCTTCGAGCCCCAGAGAGCGCACACACCTGCAGTGACAGACGCGTAGAGGTTGGCATCTGAAGAGCCTACAAGACGGACTGCGCTTGTTGAGCAGTTCTGCTCATGGTCCGCATGGAGTATCAGGAGTTTGTTCAGTGCCTTTACATGTACAGGGGCTGGAACATAGTTGTTCACGGATGTGCGGAACATCATGTTCAGGAAGTTCGCGCAGTATGAGTAGTTATACTGCGGTTCCACGAAATCGAGACCCTTCATCTGCCTGTATGTGAAAGCTGCGATTGTCCTCATCTTCGAAAGCAGTCTTGTGACAGTGAGGTCAAGATTCTCTTCTGGATCCTTGTCTTCCAGCTCGGGATAGAATGCAGAAAGAGACGCGACCATCGCAGCAAGAATGCCCATCGGATGCCCATCATGCGGGTAGGCACGGAAGAAATCACGCATATTCACATGCAAAAGAGAGTTCTCATTCAGAAGTTTCTGGTAGCCGATACGCTCCTCTGCGCTTGGAAGACGGCCTTTGATCAGCAGATATGCAACCTCGATGAAGTCACACTTCTCGACAAGATCCGCGATATCATAGCCTCGATAGCGGAGGATGCCTTTCTCACCGTTGATGTAGCAGATGGAGGACATGCAGGAACCTGTGTTCACATATCCCGGATCGTATGTGATATATCCTGTCTCTTTTCTCAGTGCTGTGATATCAATCGACTTCTCTCCCATGTTGTCGGTGATGATATCAGCCTTGAATTCCTTTCCCCCCGTAAGATAGATGAGTGCAGCATCCTTCTCTCTGATCATAGAATCTCCTTTCCTGCAAGGGCCTCCAGCGCTTTGACAAGTACCTGTGTTCCCTTCTTGCCCTGTCCTTCTGCCTTGATAGCGAGATAGAGCTGTTTTGTAAGGGCAAGAGAGGGCAGCGAAAGCTCCATGCGCTCAGCTTCTTCAAGTGCGATACCCATATCCTTGATGAAGTGCTCAACCATGAATCCTGGCTCATAGTCTCCTCTGAGCACTCTCGGTGCAAGATTATCCAGTGTCCAGCAACCTGCGGCACCCTTGGAAATCGTTGCTACCATCTTCTCAAGGTCGAGTCCTGCCTTTGCGCCATATACAAGCGCTTCGGACACGCCGCACATCGTGCCTGCAATGACAATCTGATTGGACATCTTCGTGTGCTGGCCCGATCCTACTGATCCCATGTGTGTGATGTTCTTCCCCATCACCTCAAAGCAGGGGAGGAGGGAGGAGAATGTGCTTTCAGAGCATCCGACCATAATTGAAAGTGTTCCGTTTCTTGCACCTGTATCCCCTCCAGAGACAGGTGCGTCTGCCATCTCTGCTCCTTTCTCCCTGAGTTTTTCAGCGATAAGGATATCAAGAGAAGGCTTTGTGGTTGTCATATCGCAGAAAATCTTCCCCGAAGATGCTCCCGCAATGATACCATCTCGTCCCAGGTATACTTCCTCAACATCCTTCGGATAGCCTACAATCGTGAATGTGATATCTGCATTTTCAGCAACAGCACGGGGTGTATCACACCAGATAGCACCTTTTTCTACAAGTGCGTCGCCTTTTGATTTTGTTCTATTGTAGATATATAGAGTATAACCTGCATCGATAAGCCTCGAAGACATCGAAGCTCCCATCACTCCAAGTCCTATAAATCCTATTTTCCTTTCCATGAATGCATAATACCACTAATCGCTATTCTGTGAAATGTACGGGTGGTCTTGATGATGTATACCTTCTTTAGTATTCATAATCAAACCCTCCAAATTGTAATCAACTTGGAAGGTTTATAAAAAAGTAAAAGTAATAAGTAGCCAAACTTCTATGGATTAGATTATATAAATGGTATTTCCGTCAGTTTCGAGATTTACAGGGTATCCATTGAGCTCTGTTTTTTCATTTCCATCAGAATCGGTGAGGATAAATTCAGGAGAAATTGTTTCATACAATTCGATTTCAAAGATAGATTCATTATTTGTTATCTCAATGGTAGTCAGTTTATCAGGTATGACATATCTGCCTATAAGATTGTTTTTTTCAGCAAGAAACAGTCGTTCATCCCCTGATAGTTGCGCATCGGATAGCTGATTCTTAACAGTCCATACATTTGGATTTTGGGTACTGATAGCACATCTGAAATCAATCATTTCAACAGCATATGCATTATCACGCATCAAATTTTGATCGTTATTCACAACATATGCATCAATAGGATACATTGAAGACGATACTTTTGAAGTTGAATTTCCTCCAATGGTAATTAGTTGTCGATTGTTATCACCCGGCCATAGAATGGAAAGTGTTATTGCATCTGGTGTGTTATTGATAAAACTCACGTCGAATTTATCAGAGCAGCCTGATATCATGCATATCAGAACAATGCAGACGATAAAAATTCTTTTCATTTATTTCACTCCTGCCTATATCCAATACAATATCCGATTTCATTATAAATCAGAATAATATCAATCACGATTTTACGTTGCAATCATCTGAATGCTGATGTTTGCTGTATTCCACCCTCTATGGTAGACTGTCTGGGAATATGGAGGCTTTTATGAAAGCAAAGTTCCTTGCGGCAGCGATGGTTATTGTCCTTCTTCTGATACCTGGCTGCACTCAGTATATTTTAGGGGAATTGCCTGATCCTGGCATCGGGGGGGGCGAAACTGAAGAACGCCTGACACCGGATCAGCTTGCATCAAAACTCGGTATCGAGGAAATTGTTCGTCTTGCAACAACAGGTGAATCAAATCCTGCTTCGGGAATGACAGTGAGCACAGCTCCGAGCACAAGCGCTCTGCCTGCTGAGGCACCTGCAGCTTACAGGTATGTGAATTTCTCCGGTTACAGCAATGGGGAAGTATCCTTGCATGGTGATATCACAATTGCATATTACACAGCAGTTGACAGCACCGCTCTCGAGTCTTTTGCTATCATAGAAGCAAGTAATCTGAACGTTTACTATAGCTCCGATGCAGAGCCGTACACTGTCAGTGCCTCAGAACCTGTGACAGGTACAATCGAAGGCACTCTTACAGGTGATGCGTTCCGCGATGTGAAGAATATCACGCTTGATATCTCTTCCACTATTATTGTTGACAATGAAACAGTGAATGCAAGTGGTGTTACAGGTACAGGCACTGAGACAAGTCCTCTTGTCATCAGTACTGCATCACAGTTCTTCAGTTTCGCAAGAGCTTATAATAGCGGTGAATTCAAAACACCTGTCAGCGTGGAACTTGGCGCAAACATTGATCTTGAAGAAAGAGAATGGGTACCAATCGGGACATCAGTACGTTCAGGAAGTGCACTGAAAGAAGGAAGCAATCCTTTTATCGGTGTTTTTGACGGCAAGGGGTATACCATCAGCGGCTTCAGCATTGGTGATGGCATCACTGAAGAAGATGAGGGCATTGGTCTTTTCTCTGCAATAAGCGGTGATGAGACAGTTGTCAAAAACGTGCTTGTCCAGGGAACAATAGAGAATGATGCAAATGGCGCGGCAGGCTTTATTGCTGGAATTATCGAGAAGGGTGCGGCTGTCGAGAAATGCACAGTGCTTTCTGGAAGCTCTATCAGAGCAAAAGAGGCTGGTGGAATTGCTGGCAGGATGCTGATGTCAGGCAGTATCATCGGCTCTGAAAACAACGCATCTGTCACAGGCGCTGGAGGAAAAGCCGCAGGAATCGTCAGTTCTGCTTATTACGACCAGAACAAGGATAATGTGGAAAACTTCATTTATGAAACATTCAAAATCGAAGGATGCACAAACAATGGCGTGATTGACGGACGGGGCAGTGGTTACATCGGTGGCATCGCAGGCTTGGCAGGTGGCGGTGTTGAGATTATCAACTGCACGAACAACGCAACAGGAACAGTCCAGGGTGGTGGCCCTGGTGTTGGCGGTATTGCCGGGCAGCTTATTCATGGTGCTTCTCTTTCCGGATGCTACAACCATGCTGCTGTTAACAATACAGCTGGATCCACAGGTGGACTTGTCGGCTGGATAAGATATTATGACAATGCTAATTACAACAATTATCTTGTTTGCAGTGTCAGTGACAGCCATAATGATGGCGATGTCACATCAAGCGGTGATGATGCATACGCTACAGGCGGTGCAATCGGAATGATCTACTGGGCTGGAAATATCGAAGGTTCGTCTTCCAAGGGTACTGTGACATGTGGAACAAATAACATGGTCGGCGGCTTCTGCGGTGGAGTGCAGTACCTGTCCACAGGCGATACTGATGATTCAACAGGAGAACCTGTGACATCAACTCCTGATGCTAATTACAGTGAAGCAAGAAAGAATGGTATCACATTCACAGACTGCCATTCTGATGATGCTGTAGTTACTAACACAGAAGGTGTTGTTGGTACATTCATTGGTCACAATGTTAATTGTGGCATTGATGGATATGAAGATATAGTGACGACAATCACAGGCTGTACACCGACAGGAGAGGGCAGCGGTATCAAGTGATTGTGTCTGGGTAAGTACCCAGTGAGAATCAGGGCTTTCCTGCTGTTATGACAGGGAGGCCTTTGTTATTTTTGCAGAGTGCAATTATAACATTTCATTAGAGTGTTTCCCTTCACTTTTCCCTTGATTATCCCCCATCAAGAGAGCAGTATAATGCAGTTATGGCAGACAAGAGTTCCAATGTGGATTTTTCTACGGGCTCAGTTCCGAAGAAGATTGTTGCTTTCGCATTTCCGCTTTTTCTGGGTAATCTTTTCCAGCAGCTTTACAACGCTGCAGATACCCTCATCGTTGGTAATTTCCTTGGACCTGAAGCACTGGCCGCTGTCTCCACCTCCGGTTCTCTTATATTCATGATGGTGGGTTTCTTCAATGGAATGGCAGTCGGAGCTGGCGTCATCATATCGCACGCATTCGGTGCTAAGGATAAAGACAGGCTTGAGCGTGCAATCTACTCAGATATAGCATTTGGTCTTGTCGCTGGTGTTCTCCTGACTGTTTTTGCTGTCATATTCACACCATACATACTCCGCTGGATTTCAACTCCGGAGAGCATCATGCCTCTGAGTTCAGATTACTTCCGCATATATTCACTTGGTATCTTCTTCTCTGTCATGTACAACATACTCATGGGCATTATGAATGCTCTCGGAGATAGCCGGCATCCGCTTTATTATCTGATTATCTCATCAGTCATAAATATCGTTCTTGATATTCTATTCATCGCGGGGTTTGGTTACGGTGTAGGATCAGCGGCACTTGCGACAATCATTTCGCAGGCTGTCAGTTCTATCCTGTGTTTTATCCGCCTTATGAAAGGTGAGGCTGGGATAAAAATCCGCGTGAGGAAAATCAGGATGCAGCGACGCGAGATGAGAGGAATCATCAGCTACGGTCTTCCTGCCGGACTCCAGAACTCTATTATAGGACTTGCAAATACTGTCGTTCAGGCCTCCGTGAATACTTTCCCGGCCGCAGCCATCGCTGGTTTCGGTGTCTATGGCAAAATTGAGGGTTTTGTCCTTCTTCCTATTACGACATTCTCGCTTGCGCTGACAACATTCACTGCCCAGACAATCGGAGCAGGAAATCTTGAGCGCACGAAGAAGGGCGTTATGGAAGGAATGGCGATGGATATCATCAGCGGAGAAGTGCTTGGGCTGCTTCTCTTCGCTGCAGCACCGCTTGTTGTCTCGCTCTTCTCATCTGATCCCGATGTCGTTATGTACGGAACCAGGCAGGCGAGACTTGAAGCGCTTTTCTATTTCCTCCCAGCCA
>CASDZV010000079.1 GCA_949285905.1 uncultured Spirochaetales bacterium
GGCCGACTGTGGACGACAAGGAGCAATCCCCTAAGAAGCAGTGCCCCGAGCTGAAAGAAGCAGGAAAAGTTTCAGCACTCGATGCTGGAAGCTCCATCTTCAGGATGGACGATACGTCCGGATAAGATGGAGAGCGTTCACAGGCCTTTCCTGTATGCTCTTATCGGGTTGATGCCTGCAGCTCTGAATGCCATGTCGACGATTGAGCGGGAGACGTAGTCAACACTCCATCTGAAATCGTTTGTTATCCACTCGCGCACGATGCCTACAACGCCGTTGACTATGAAGAGGAATATCATTTCCTTGTCTTCCTGGTCTGTCAGATTCGCGAACTCGTCGTATTTGTCCATCACTGCAGACACAAGCTGCTCGCCGAATGATGTGTCAGCGCTGCTCGACAAAAGGATGCGGAACGTGTCACCGTTTTCGCGGATGTACTCGATAAAAGGCCTGAAAGTCTCAATGAACGGCCTCCGTGTAGATGAGCTGTATTCAGGCAGCTGCATGAGGATATCGTCCTCAATCTCCTCTATCAGATCCCTGGGGCATGAGTAATAAGCGTAGAAAGTGCTTCTGTTCACTGCAGCTTTCTCGCAGATTGCTTTTATAGTGATTTTCTCAAAGGATGTTGTCTTCAGCAGCTCGATCAGCGCCTGCTTCAGATATCCTTTAGTTCTGTTCACCCTTGGATTATCGAAATTCACAAGAGAATGCTAGCCCAATGAAGAAAATACTGTCAATCAAACACGGGATGTAGAATATGTGTTTTTCATGGAGGAAAGTATGGTACAATACAGGTGATGTATAAGCCCCTGATATGGAGGGGTGTATCTACGGTTGCCGTAAAGAACCAGCTACATCAGGGAGGTTCTATGGCATCATATTCCATTCATGGCGATATCATCTGGACAGAACGCATCGGAGAAATCAGGAGCGTGGAGAATGGTTACCTCACGGTCGAAGATGGGAAGATAGCAAGCGTCTCCTCGTCCAGACCCGATACAGAAATCATAGAAACCGGTCACTCTCTCATAATACCGGGGCTTTCTGATCTTCATCTTCATGCACCGCAGTATGCGTTCTGTGGCCTTTATATGGATGAGGAGCTTCTGGAATGGCTCAACGCCCATACATTCCCAGAGGAAGCCAAATACAAGGATCTTGTCTATGCTGACGGAGCCTATTCGATCTTTGCGGATGATCTCAGGAAAAGCCCCACAACGCGTTTCTCCGCATTCGCAACGATCCACACAGATTCGGCAATCCTTCTCATGAAGAAGCTGGAGAGCGCAGGCTTTTCTGGTTTTGTCGGGAAGGTGAACATGGATAGGAATTCGCCGGATTACCTTTCGGAGACAACGGAAGAGTCTGTCACTGAAACAGAGCGGTTCCTTCATGAAGCTGAACAGTTTATGAATGTGAAGGCTTCAATCACACCGCGCTTCATCCCATCGTGCAGTGAGCCACTGCTGAAAACACTCGGAGATATCAGGCGAAGAGACGCTCTTCCCCTGCAGTCGCACCTTGATGAGAATCTCTCTGAAGTTGAATGGGTGAAGGAACTCTGTCCATGGGCATCAAGCTATGCTGCTGCCTACTGCCGTTTCGGCATGCTCGGAAAATCCTCTGTCATGGCACACTGTGTATGGCTTGATGATAGTGAGATCAAACTCCTTAGTGAAACCGGTACATACATAGCGCATGCTCCATCCTCAAATACAAACCTCTCATCCGGTATTGCACCTGTGCGTAAGTATATAGACGCAGGATGCTCTGTTGGACTTGCAACCGATGTCGCAGGAGGATCCTCGCTCTCGCTTTTCAGAATCATGAGCGACGCGATAAGCGTAAGCAAGCTCCGCTGGCGGCTTGTGGATGAGATGGAAAAGCCTCTTACGTTCCGTGAAGCATTTTACCTTGCATCAAAGGGTGGTGGTTCATACTTCGGGAAAGTTGGATCATTCGAAGCGGGGTACGATGCAGATATCGTGGTACTTGACGGCTCTCCTCTCTCAGTTCTCGATTCCCTTGCCCCTGAAGAGCGTCTTGAGCAGTACGTGTACAGAATGGCAGAAGCTCCAGTTAAAGCTAAATTCATCAAAGGACGGCGTGTCTTATAAGTTTGGACCTGTACATTATTTGATGCATCCCGTGTTTTCCTCCACACTCTGAGTTTTAAATAGAATGTGGAGGAATTATCTATATATACGTATATAAAGCATCCAAATACGGTATGATTATCTGCAACGGTAAACAATCATGAAACTGTTTCCAGTATTGTATCGTTTCACATCATAGAGCTCGGGGAACGAGCGTATGAGATCTGAAAGCTTCGAAAAACCGTAGTTCTTTGTATTGAACTCAGGTCTTACACGCTTGATGTAGTTTCCCGCAAGCGTAAGGGCTGTGTATCCGTCATCGTCCTGGAATTTGTCGCAGGCAATGTGAAGGAGATTGTGTATCTCGGCGATATCAGGATACGCAAAGCCAACGTGGAGTGTGATCTGCTCATTGTCCTCGTCCTTCCGCTCATTCTTCTTTCCCTGCTTCTTCACGTTCTTCTCAGATGACTGCTTCTTCTCATTCTCTGTCTGATCGATGTTCTCGATGTAAATGAAGTCATCACAAGCGGAGCAGAAAGCCTCCGGTGTCTTCTTCTCTCCGACTCCTATGACATAGATGCCCGATTCTTTCAGCCTTACTGCAAGGGGTGTGAAGTCACTGTCTGACGACACAAGTACGAATGCATCGTACATCTCAGTATGCAGGAGATCCATTGCGTCAATCACGATAGCGATGTCAGTTGTGTTCTTTCCCGGAACATAATCGAATTGCTGTTCTGCCTTGATTGCAAGACGTTTGATCTCATCTTCCCATTTTCCCAGAAGCCGCTTCTTCCAGTTCCCATAGGCCTTTCTCACAACAATACGGCCATAGGTGGAGACTTCATGCAGCACACCTTCAAGCTTCGAAAGCTGTGTGTTGTCTGCATCGATGAGGACAACCATCTTCTGGAAATCATTCATTTCGGTATTCATGGCTGAAATATAACACTCAGAGGCAGTTGTGTAAAATTAAGGCATTTCAAACTTTTTTCTGAAAAAGTTAACCGAAACGCTGACTCAGAGCGTATATCAGTCAGGAGGTGTTATGCCTGTAAGACGAATACGCATTGAGGATATCAGGGTGGACGATCTTTCTCTTGCTGATGATTTCGCGTTCCGCGTCGCGA
>CASDZV010000080.1 GCA_949285905.1 uncultured Spirochaetales bacterium
CCATTAAAAGCATCAATGTTTTTTTCGCTCAATATGCGTTCAAAAACACGTCCTCCGACCTGTTTGATCCGGGTTATCAAAAATCCGCCTTGTGTTTTCATATTGCCACCTCAAACCGCAAGGCGGCTATCCGCAGACAGCCGCCTTGTCCTTTCTTATTTCTGCTGCGCAGCCGCAAATTCAGCGTAACCTTTCCAGCCAAATACAGCATCCACATCTTCATCGCCGTAAACACCCTTGACATCGCAGAGGTGGACAACATGATCGTCCGCATCCATCGTCTGGGCAACAGTCGCATGAATGAGTAGCTTGCAAGGAACAGGAGCTTTGATATTTGTTCCCTCCACTTCATGCATCGTCAGACCGACCTTAGCAGCCTTATCCGTATCACGTCCGGAGCAGGCGCCACAGCCAATCAGAGCGCCGGTCAGTTCAACTCCGGGAATGGCGAGAACAACTTCTTTTTTCTCAGCCAGCAGTTCCAGACTGTAAGCCCCTTTGTTCAGGGAGAACATGATCTTTCCGGGATTGGTGGACGCAAAAGCCCAGAATGCCAGAGTCGCAAGATTGGTGCTGCCATCCGGTTTCTCTGTACAGATCAGAGTCATGGAATTGGGAGAAGTGTAAGCCGACGCATTGCTGATATTGATTTTGTTCATTGTAGAAACCTCCCCATTTGATTTCATTCAGGATTATACTATATAGGAATATCCTTTGTCAACTTTTTTGGCTTTTATATCGCTTCCCCATATTTGTAAGGAATTGCCGTTTTGTGATTTGGTATATAATTAGGGGCTGTCGCACTAAGTAATTAGTGAGATGAACCCTTAAAGCTGGACCTGAAATAATGCTAGTAGTTTGTTACATCTAAGACTTGTATAAAATAAACAACTCAACTATCCTATTCAAAACGACTATAATCAAAGAGAGGATAGCTATGCCTTCAGTAAAGTACCTTATCGAACTCAGTGATGATGACCGTAGGAAACTCATGGATATCGTCAGGAAAGGGAGCGCTCCCGCAAAGACGATACTAAGAGCAAATATCCTTCTTGCATCAGACAGGAACGGCAAGCACCCAATGACGGTTCAGGAAATAGCCGAGACCTATCACACATCGGCAACGACCGTTCAGAATGTAAGGGCAAGCTATGCAGAGAAAGGGCTTGAAGCCACAATAACAAGGAAGAAGAGGGAAACACCGCCGGTAGCAGCTAAAGTGACAGGGGATGTTGAGGCGAAGATCATTGCACTTGCGTGTACTCAACCTCCTGAGGGATATTCCAGATGGACGGTCCGCCTTCTTGCTGACAAAGTCGTAGAATTGAGCATTCTCCCGGAGATATCGTACGTTACAGTGCAGCGCACGTTAAAAAAAACGAATTTCGTCCTCACCTGAAGCACACATGGTGCATACCACCGCACCAGAACGCAGATTTTGTTGCCAATATGGAAGACGTGCTCAAGGTATATTCACTGCCTTATAACGAGAAGAGACCTGTCGTCTGCATGGATGAGAAACCTGTGCAGTTCCTTGCTGAGAACAGGAAAAGCTTCACATCATCCTCCGGAGTGAAGTACGAGGACAACGAATATATAAGGAATGGGACAGCAAGCATCTTCCTTTTCACAGAACCACTGGCAGGCTGGAGATACGCTGACGCACAGGAGAAGTGGACGAAGATAGACTGGGCAAAACAGATAAGGCATCTTGTCGATGATGAATATCTTGAAGCAGCGAAAATCGTCCTCGTCATGGATAACCTGAATACGCATCGCATAAGCTCATTGTATGAGGCATTCCCTCCAGCAGAAGCATCGAGGATTGCAGACAAGCTTGAAATACATTACACACCGAAGCATGGGTCATGGCTGAACATAGCAGAATGCGAACTTTCCGTTCTAGGCAGGCAATGCCTTGGCAGCAGACGAATTCCTGATTTCAAATCACTTCAGAAGGAGATTTCACCGTGGGCTGCAGATCGTAATGCAAAACAAAAGGGAATAGACTGGCAATTCACAACTGAGGATGCCCGGATAAAACTGAAGAAACTCTATCCGGTTTTATCGTAGATTTAGATGAAACGAGGCACTAGTTTAACATGGAAAATTTCAAGAAGTACTATCATTGGAAGCGGAATCATAGTTAATAGGTCACGAACAGAAAACTCTTAATCACGAAATCTGCATATTTCATGAAATACAACTTTTCAAAAGTCATTTTTCATGAAAATTGATTGATAACAACGTATCTCCAGTTTAGACTATCATCATGAGGTACATAAAGCGAATATTGGATATCAGTCACGACCTGGAAAGAAAGTCACAGTTTCTGTTCGGCCCCAGGCAAACGGGAAAGACTTCATGGATCAGAGAAGAGCTTGATGGTGTCCGCTACCGTTTCAACCTTCTGGACAAGAAGCTGGTGAAGGCACTGGAGAATGATCCTGCCCTGTTTGCAGGCATGCTGCGGAGAGAAGGAATCGACAGCGGGCTTGTCGTTGTTGATGAAATACAGAAACTTCCTTTTCTACTTGATGAGGTGCATAACCTGATCGAATCAACAGATATACGATTTCTTCTGACAGGATCCAGCGCAAGAAGACTCAGAGAACATGGGACAAACCTCCTTGGAGGCAGAGCCGGCAGAAAGGAGATGTTCCCTCTCGTTTGGCCTGAAATCAAGAGCGATGAGAGAGGCCTTGATTCAGTTTTCAGGACAGGACTTATCCCTGCCATGTATCTTTCAGATGATCCGGACTCCGATCTCTTCGATTATGTACAACTCTATCTAAATGAGGAGATTCAGGCTGAGGGGCTTGTCAGAAACCTGCCATCGTTTGAACGCTTCCTTGAAATCGCTGCGTTGAGCAACAGCGAAATACTCAACTATGAGAACATTTCGAAGGATGTCGGTGTCAGTCGCTCAGCTATCATCAGTTGGTTCCAGATTCTCTATGACACACTCTTAGCCTTTGAGGTCCCCGCATATACAAAGACGAAGAAACGCAAAGCATATGCCTCTTCGAAGTTCTATATGTTCGACCTCGGTGTCATCCGTAATCTTCTCGGTTTTGAGAAGATAGAGACAGGTAGCACTGAATATGGAAAATTCTTTGAGACCTATATGGCA
>CASDZV010000081.1 GCA_949285905.1 uncultured Spirochaetales bacterium
CGGGAGAGTGCCACCTTGACGTGGTGGAAGTCATAGGTTCAAACCCTATACCGCCCAACAAGGCTTATTCTATTCCAGATAAGGAATTGGGTAAGCCTTTTTTTATTTGCCGGATACCTTCAAAAACAGGGGTGGGCACTAAAATGGGCACTAAAGTTTCTGAAATTTCTTCTTCCAAATGTATTGGAGGTCATTTTCCATTGCGGTAAAATTTAGGAGGGAGAAGTGAAAACAGGACAGAAAGTGACAATTTCAGACGTAACCATCATCAGAAGAAGCAGAAAATCAGAAGGAAGAAAGGCATCATATTGCTATGCCATATGTTAAATCCCAGAGAAAATGACGCAATTAATCCCATATTCCTTGATAATTTGGCGAAAAAGCTATTGATTTTGCTTGTTTAAAAGGTTGAAAACTACTATTCAATAGGGCTTTTGGGCAGTTTAAACGGAAGATTTTTCGAAAAATGGCGAAAAATGAAGTCAGAGAAGGCTGTAAGCCTCTTTCCCCAGGCGATTTTTGTCCCTTTGAAGGCCAAGTTTAAACAAGTTTAATAAACTCATTAAACTCTTCATTTGAACGCTGTTTTACAAAGGTAGTGGGGTTGTTCAATCTAATTATCGAGACCGCCGTCTTGCTGACGACTTCATATCTATTTATTGCCAGGCTTCCAGGAAAAGTCAAACTGCAGCTGACAGTGCAGCATCAATCTCCTTTATCCTTTCGGCATACTGAAGACGTTGTGCATTCATCTCTGAATACTTCTCCATGGACAAGACAGGGGCTGCAGAATCTTCAGACAGTGTCATAGGAGTCATAAGCTGCTGAAGATAAAGAATGACATCAGTATTTGTTTCTTCGAGATATCTTCTTTTCTCTTCTCTTTCATTCTGGAGAAGCTCTGCTGCTGGCTCTGGGTTATCAACCCATGCGGGATGGGAAGTTTCAGGGGCAATCCCAATATGTCTCCCTTCTGCTGGATTCTCATAAAGCTGCATACGTCAGTACATCTTGCCTTGATTGGTCCGGTCGTGAAGATTCTCAAACTACCGTCCTGTATATATGCGTTCCACGACCGGAACTCATGCCAAATTATATTTTTCTCTGTTATGTCTGGATTTGTCTCTACAAATTTTGAAATGTAATTTAATTTTGATAAAATCTGGTAAGACTATCTCAGTCTGTTTGTAAAGGTAGTAGAAAATATGAAGATATACGAGGTGCATGAAAGAACCCCAGAGTTGATAGCCGCTCTTCTATCAGTATGGGAATCATCGGTTAGAGCTACACATCTCTTTCTTTCAGAGGCAGAAACCCAGAGTATAAAGAAGTATGTACCAGAGGCTTTGTCAGGAGTTGAACATTTGATAACAGCCGTGAATGATGAGGGAAGGGCAATTGCTTTTATGGGAACACTGGACAATTCTCTGGAAATGCTGTTCGTTCAGGATGACGAGCGTGGAAAAGGGCTTGGAAGACAGCTGTTGGAGATTGCAGTCAATGATTATTCCGTAACTACTCTCACAGTGAATGAGCAGAATCCACAGGCGCGGGGATTTTATGAGCATATGGGATTCAAGGTTTACAAGCGGTCAGCTGTTGATGAGCAGGGAAAACCTTATCCCATTTTATATATGAAACTTATGAAAACGCTGTGAAATGGTTCATGATTAGCATTGAGATATAATCATGACTGGAGAGAATATTACTGCTACAATTAACAGCACATCATTTTAAATGGGAGAAGTATTATGGAAATGCTGGATGATGTAAGAGGACGATATTATAAAGCCTTGACTGAGAATATCCTGCCATTCTGGATTAAGAATGGTCTTGATAGGGTACATGGTGGAATCTATACAGCTTTGGACAGAGATGGATCATTGCTTGAGAGTGATAAATCTGTCTGGTTCCAGGGACGTGCGCTGTGGGTGTTTTCGACAGCCTATATGATGACAGGAAAGGATGAATATCTTGAAGCCGCTTCCCTGATAGCACCGTTTATAGATAATCATTGCTTTGACAGCGATGGCAGGATGTTTTTCAGGGTTGCAGATGATGGACGCCCAGTGATAAAGCGCATCAGATACTTCTTCAGCGAGACATTCGCAATAATAGGGTATGCTACATTTGGCCGTGCCTCAGGCAGGAAAGAGTATATCGGGAAAGCTCTTGAACTTTATGAGAGGGTGAAGACTATCAGAAATACTCCTGGTCTTCTTGTCCCGAAGTTCGATACATCCGTGCGCCCGATGCGCTCTCATGCGGATTCGATGATAATGATCAATGTTCTTTCCGAGCTCAGGGAAGCATTGCCGGAAATGAGCGAGTATCTCACATCAGAACTGGACAGGGAAATTGCAGACTGCAGAAAGTATTTTATTCATCCGGAACTGAAGCTCGTTCTTGAGACAGTGGGACCTGAAGGAGAGTTTCTTTCCGATCATTTCGAAGGAAGAATCATCAACCCCGGTCATGCTATCGAAGGCTCATGGTTCATCATGGGAGAAGGGCTCCTTAGAAAGAGACAGGACTATATTGATACAGGTCTCGATGTCCTTGATTGGATGTGGGAGCTTGGCTGGGACAAAGAATATGGAGGAATAATCCAATACAGGGATGCCCTTGGAAAGAGCCTTTCTGAGTATCATCAGGATATGAAGTTCTGGTGGCCGCAGTGCGAGGCAGTCATTGCCAATCTCATGGCATATTCCATAACAGGGGAGGCTAAGTATCTTAAGCACTTTGAAGAAGTGGACAAGTATATTTCCGATCGTTTTATAGATAAGGAATATGGCGAGTGGTATGGGTATTTCCATCGCGATGGGACACTTGCCACTGCGCTTAAAGGCAATCTTTATAAAGGTCCTTTCCATATACCAAGAATGTATATGAAGGCCATAAGCATCATTGATTCAATGAATAAGTGACCAAAATCAGCTTATTTTCCATCGTAAGTAACTGGGCGCCGCCAGAATATGGTGGCGCCTTATATGTTCCATGCGTTATTTTGCCTTCATTTGCTTCAGATAAATACCGGATTAGCAGCTCTCACAGTTTCATGTTTTCCAGCGGACAGCACGGAATGTGCAGTTTGATTTGTGTGCTTTGAGCAGATCTGTGCTAAGCTTCTTATATGATAACAGAACCATCTGCGCGGCAGAAGAAGCTTCAGGATAAGCTCAATGCCTATTATTTCTCTCTTGCGAATATTGAATCCCTTGGTGATAAAGAGCAGGAAAAGCTTTACAGGGATATCAGAAAGACTATCGATCACATTGAAGATGAGGAAGAACGCGCCAAGGAATGGGCCCGATTCCTTTCAGAGGCCGGAGATGAGCTGAAGGCAAGGATGAAGGATACAATCAACAGTAGCAAGAAGCCATTCATCATATCCAGAGCCCCTGCTAATGGTACAATTGATTACAGGGAGGAGAGAACCATGCACTTCGCGCGTGGAATGAATCTCTATAAACAGTTCATTATCCTCTTCATCGGATCATTTGCAGGTGTGGTTGTGGAGCTTCTGTGGTGTTTTCTACGTCATGGTTACATCGAAAGCCGTTCAGGTCTTGTTTATGGTCCTTTCAATTTAGTTTATGGATTCGGAGCATATTTCCTGACTATGGTACTGTATGGGTATAGGAACAGGTCTGCAATCTATTCATTTCTGGGCGGTTTCATAACAGGCAGCGTGGTTGAGTATGCATGTTCATTTTTTCAGGAACTGCTGTTCGGGTCCACGAGCTGGGATTATTCCAATGTGCCGCTGAATATCAATGGGAGGATCTGCCTTCTTTATTCTGTGTTCTGGGGATTTCTGGGAGTTTTCTGGATCAAGCAGGTATATCCACGCTTTTCTGTATGGGTCATGAAAATCCCGAACAGAATCGGCAAAATCATGGTCTGGGTGCTTCTTGTTTTCATGATCTTCAACTCAATTGTCTCAGGCATTGCGGTATATAGATGGTCAGAAAGAGTTGAAGGGCATGCCGCTTCAAATGGTTTTGAACAGTTTGTGGATAACAGGTTCCCAGATAGCCGTATGGAAAGGATTTATCCGAACATGGAATTCAATGCAGAGACGGAGAACGCGGATTGACTGATCTGGTAATAAGAGAGATTGAAGTGAGGAGCGTAATTACGAAAACGCGACTTCCTGTCGGAGATTATGCCATCAACCCATATGTTGGCTGTACCCACGCTTGCAAGTACTGCTACGCCAGTTTCATGAAAAGATTCACGAATCATCCGGAGCCATGGGGACATTTTCTGGACGTGAAATACTGGCAGCCAGTAAAGAATCCTGGAAAGTATAACGGCAAGGAATTCTTCTTCGGTTCTGTTACTGATCCATATCTTCCACAGGAGGAGACATATTGCCGTACCAGAGCTTTGCTGGAAGAGCTGCAGGGCAGTGGTGTGAAGCTGAGTATCCAGACAAAGTCGGATCTTGTTCTCAGGGACATAGACCTCATACGGTCGTTTCCTGACGCACGTGTAGGCTTTTCCATCAATACCCTTGATGAGGAGTTCAGAGCTGATATGGACAGTGCTGTGAGCATAGAGCGGAGAATGAATGCTATGAAAATGCTTCATGAGTCCGGTATAAGAACGACATGCTTCATCTCTCCGATCTTTCCCGGCATTACTGATGTTGAGGCAATTATTGACAGCGTAGAGAATCATTGCAATCTGATCTGGCTGGAAAACCTTAATCTCCGCGGCAGTTATCGTTCAGTAATAATGGATTATATCAGTGAAAAACATCCGGAGCTTCTACCTCTATATGAGGATATTTATCTGCATGGAAGCAGAAGTTATTGGGAATGTCTTGATGAAGAACTGCGTTCATATGCAAAGAATAAAGGTCTTGAGTATGTACGTAACGATGACACTATGAATCGTTCTTTTGATTCTCCACCTGTAATTGTCAATTATTTTTACCATGAAGAGATAAGAAGGACGTGAACCACTTTCTCAAGCGTTTTCTGGATAGGGCGGACTTCAGGCGCGGTGCATTATGATATTCTTCTTTTCAGCAAACAGGGTGGTTTGTTTTAGATGTAAGATTCTCCGGGAATGTCAGTAGTGAGACTGACCAGGAACATTGTAAACCATGCTTGTATGTTTGGTTTACAAAAGGGTTTTCGTATGTTATTCTCCTGGGCATGGAAAACGCTCTGCAACTTGTTGATGTATCACTGAGCATTGATGGAAAGACAATTCTTGATGATATCTCCCTTTCTTTGAGGAAGGGCGCATTTGCTGTCCTCTGTGGCCGGAATGGTGCAGGGAAGAGTCAGCTCCTGCGCTGTATAAAAGGCCTGAGAAAGCTGGATGGAGGGCATATCCTGATTAATGGAACTGAAGCTGATGAGAAGTTAAGAATGAAGAGTATTGCGCTTGTCTTCCAGAATGCAGATGCCCAGATAGTCAGTCAGAGTGTGGAGAAAGATATAGCATTCGGCCCGGAGAACATGGGGCTTGCAAAGGAAGAGGTTGAGCACAGAGTCCAGTGTGCTCTGTCCCTGATGGGGCTGGAAGGCAAGGCAAAACAGAGGCCTCAGACACTTTCAGGGGGCGAACTTCGCAAGTGCGCGATTGCAGGTATTCTTGCTATGGAACCTGATGTGATACTTCTGGATGAACCTTTTGCGAATCTTGATTATCCTTCCGTGCTTGCTGTCATCAGAGCTCTGGTGACTCTTCATGAGAGAGGCTATACCATTCTTGTTGTTTCACATGAAGTAGAGAAATTTCTTGCTCATACAGATACGTTATTTGTGATGGAAGGCGGCAAACTGAAAGTGTCAGGCGCGTCCTCTGATCTGTTTTACTTGCTTGCGGATTATGGTATCTACCTTCCTCGGAATGCGTCATTTGAGGATATCACATGGCTCAGACCCTGATTTTCCATTATCGTGATGATGATAATTTCCTCGTGCACTTCAATCCGAATGCGAAGCTTGTCGCGCTTCTTTCCTATTCTATAACTGTTTCTTCCTCGGATGCTTATTCAGTATTCATACTTGCTTTACTCCCAGTTCTGCTTTCCTTCGCAATACATATTCCCTGGAAAGTTTATCTGAAGGAATGCTGTTTCTTCATCGTGCTATCTGCCGTAATGTTTTTCACGTCGTATATTTCAGATAACAATATTACTTCATCGCTATCTCCTGCGGTGGCGTTTCTGGCAACTGTGATTGGTGCAATGCTTCTTACTGATACGACAATGCTCGATGATCTGTCTCGGTCTCTTGGCTCTGCGCTCTCGCATATTGCAGGCCGATATGCATATCATCTTGCGTCTCTGATGGAAATAACGCTCTCGATGATTCCTCTGATAATAGACAGCTCGCTGGATATCTATGAAGCGAGGAGAGCAAGAGGGGGAAGAGTGTTTTCCCATCCTCTGCGCTTCCTTTCAGAGTATTCCGTATCTGTCATCATGGATCTTCTGGATAAAGCAGAAGTCTATATCGATGCGCTTTACAGCCGTGGTTATGACGCTTCCAGGAGGCGTGAGTGTGCACCATATCATGCAAAAGACTGGATTGTGATATCTCTGAGCCTGGTTCTTGTGAGTCTCTCTTTCATTAGAAAATGGATGGTTTGAAATGGAAAGAAAACAGATTGTGAAATGTGTGCTTATAGCGCTCTTTTCCGCGCTGATTGCAGCTGGGGCGTTTATAAAGATTCCTCTCGTTCCTGTTCCAGTTGCCTTGTCGACGCTTTTCGTGCTTCTTGCAGCATCGTGTCTGCCCCCTGGAATGGCATTGGCGAGTGTTGTTGTTTATCTTCTTCTGGGAACAATCGGTCTTCCGATCTTCACTTCCGGCGGTGGCCTTGCCGCGCTTACCGGGCCTACCGGAGGCTATCTGTTCGGGATGATACCAGCTGTTGCTGCCGGATCTCTTGTGATGAAAGTTCCAATGAGAAATCCGATTGTAACAAGTCTGATTTCTGCTGTGATTGCCACCGTCTTCATATATCTTGTTGGTATTCCATGGCTTTCTTTCCAGATGAATATTTCATTGGAGGCTGCATTAGTATCCGGGTTTGTTCCATTCATCGTCGGAGATGTTCTAAAAGTGGCAGTCGCTGTGACTGCCACACCGAAGGTAAGGCCTCGTGTGGAGGCGCTTCTCGAGCAGCGATAGCAGTCTGTATTGACATTGTTTCTGTTTTTATAGATATTTTCAATGACCATAGAGAGTGCGTTAGGGACAAGCCCGTTGACCGCACAGCAACCTGCAGTAGTAAGGTGCTAAAGCTTGGATGATGGTCCTGAAGCCATCATCACGATGGTTTTTTCTTTTTCCCTCTCCTTGGTCAAAGGAGAACAATATGTACAGATTGCCAACAGGAACTATTGTGTATGATTCCCGTTCAGCCCATGACATGATCGAAGTCGCGAGACGATTTCATGAGTCACGTCTCAGACATTCACCGCTGGTAGTGAATATTCCGCATTCCAGTACATTCATCCCAGAGAAATTCCGTGATACCTTCCTTGTTGATTACCTTGCCGATGAGCTGAGAATCATGACAGATTGGTATACTAACAATCTTTTCTCACATCGGTATGCGAAAGAGGTCGTTGCTGATGTATCCAGGCTTGTCGTGGATATGGAAAGATTCTGGGATGATGATGAAGAATCTTTATCAAAGATTGGTATGGGTGCAGTCTACAGCCGAACAAGCAGAGGGGATTGTCTTATCAAAGATGTGGAGGCGCGAAAGGAAGAAGTCCAGCCATATTATTGTGACTATCACAGGGCACTGGAAGAAGCGGTTGATGATGCGCTGGAGAGAACTGGTATGGCTTTGATTCTTGACTGCCATTCCTTTTCGTCGAGGCCTCTTCCCCATGAGGAAGATAAATCATACCCGCGCCCTGATTTCTGCATAGGCAGGGACAGCTTCCATACATCGCCAAAGCTTGCAGGTTTTATTTACAGCTATTTCTCTGAAAAAGGCTATTCCTGCGCATACGATGTACCATTTTCCGGCTCCATTGTTCCGCTGAAACATTACAAAAAGGACAGGAGAGTCAGCTCCGTGATGATTGAAGTGAACAGGTCACTCTATATGGACGAAGAGACTTGTGAGAAGACGGAAGGGTTTAGGCATATCAATGAAGACCTGGCTAGACTTCTCAGAATATTGGAAAACTATAGGGAATGAAGAGTGCAGAGGGGCACACCCTCTGCCTGTTCTTACATTTCCGAAAGCTTTCTCTCGATGTTGTCCAGCACTTTCTGGCTCATCAGGTCATAAGCTTCTTCTGTCATACCTGCAGAAGCATCAGGGCAGAGAATGTTATCCCTTCCCTTGACGTCCGGCCAGATTTCTCCCACCGCTCCAGCCGTATCTGCGACGAAGATATTCCTGTCATCATCAATCCATTTCTTCAGTGCTGCCATCTCTGCCGCTGGACCGATTGAAGTATTTATCATGATCTTGTTGTTCCCAAGATGTTTGAATTCTTCCTCATGAAGAAGGATCACACCTTTGTTGAGGCATGTGATCACAATTTCAGATTCCTCAAGAAGGGTGTTGAGGGGGCAGTAGTGCATCCCTTCGTGCTCGCATTCATCTTTCACAGAGCGTGCATAGTATTTAATCTCAGCTCCCATCGCTTTCAGCAGTCTTGCTGTCATCTTCCCGCTTGTTCCGAAGCCTACAAATCCGACTTTGAGGCCTGTAATCTCCTTTGGCCTTGTCCTCCACATAGGCCAATCATATCCATGGAGTATTCTTACAAGCGCATAGACGACAAACTCTGTGACACCTTTGTCTCCATAATCCCTGATTCCATAGACAGTGATTCCATGTTTCTCCGCATAGTCGATATCAACATTTGCGCTTTCCTTGGAGTAGAGGGAACAGCACATCCCAACATACTTGAGATTCCGGCACTCTGAGAGTACAGAGGCGGGAACTGAAGGAAGGGTCCTGACAAGAACTGCATCTGCCTCCCCGATTCTTTCAATGAGCTCTTTCTCGTTCTCTGGAAGTGTATCGAAACGGATAATCTCCTCTGCATAGGTACTGAGTTTTTCCTCAGCCCATGGCTGAAGACCAATAGGCCCTGCTTCAACAAGTTTCCTGAATTTCTTCATACAGACTCCTAGAAGAATACCATCTCTGACGAGAGATTCCTCAAAAGCGCCACAACTGACCATGCCGCGATATCGCTATTGGCGGAGTAGATATCCACAACAGCTTTCAGTCCTTCTGTTTCGACTGTGATGCAGTGATCGTCGCCGATGAAGCCTGGAACGCTTGTGATTTCAGCTTTTGCGTTATCTGGCCCGATAGTCGCAAGAGCAGAAGCAACAGCCACATTCACTTTCGTGGGGAGAAGTTCAATTGCTGCCGCTGTCGTACCGGAGAAAACCTGTTTTTCATCATCCTGCAGTTCTTCTGAATATAGTGGAGTGTTCTTAAGCGAATTAGGTCCCTTGTGCGTGTGTATTCCCGCTTTAATGTCCCAGTCATTGACTTCTGCAATAAGCGAAATTGTCTGGAGAACATCAAAACCTCCCACTGCGCCAGAAGGTATATAGATTTTCGCACCGCTTTCTGCTGCAGTATTCATTGCCGCAGTTTTGAATGCTCTGTCAGCAAAAGCGCCTATTGAGAGTGGTATGATGCTGATTCCGTTCTTCAGCGCGCTGACTGCAAATTCCTTGAGAAGCGCAATAGATGCAGTCTCTATGATATAGTCCGGTCTCAAAGATATGATTTCATCCATCGAAGCAAGAGCAGCAGCTTCTGTTCCTGCTGTAAGTGCCTCGGCATCTTCTGTATTGCGAGAATAAGCGGCTATCAGCTTATAATCCTTCAAAAGCCCATCCAGGTATGCTTTCTGCACAATCTTTCCAAGATGTCCGCAGCCTGCAATTGCAAATGTCTTCATTTTGCCTCCGTATTCTATATTACTCTCTCAGAAAACAGCAAAAAGTGAAAGATGCGTCAATTATCTCCAGAATGTGCAGGGACGTTTTGCCTGAAATATTTAGCATTGTACCGGGAATCACTTTCGATGGCACTTGATGTTTCACTACTTTTCCTCATTTCTCTTGTGTGTTACTATCCCGGTGGAGGAAAATGCTATGGATGAAGGCGGCAGTATAAATCCTTTGCCTAGAAATGCAGAAGTAGAAGACGCGGCCTTTGTCACCATCATCGCGATGATCTGAAGGCCCCGGGAGTGTGCCAGATGATCACAAAGAGAACAGATTTAACCCAAAACCAGAATTATACCTGGATTGATTGCAGGGAGATTGATAAAGAAGATATCTCAATCCTGACAGATGAGTATCTCATCTCTTCAGAACTCCTTGCAGATATCATGGATGCTGACGAGCAGAGCCGTATCGAGAAAGAAGATGACTATACCGTCATAATCTGCCGTCTTCCTTCGGCAGAGGAGGATGAGGACAAGCCTCTGGAGAGGACGACAATTCCTCTTGGTATTGTGCTTTATCCTGATAAAATCATCACAATCTGCCGTGGCGACAGTGTTGTTATCGATGATTTCGCAAGGCGTCGTTTCCGCCAGTGCCCAGTCGAGACAAAGGAAGGCTTTGTAATATCCATCCTCGGACGGGCTGCTCTTGTCTATATAAGATTCCTCAAATACATCAACAGACAGAAAGATCTTGTGGAAGAGCAGCTTCATCAGTCGATTATGAATTATGAGCTTATACAGCTTCTGCAGATACAGAAGTCGCTTGTTTACCTCACGACGGGCCTCACAGATAACGAAGTACTGCTTGAAAAGCTGCAGAAAACGCCTTATTTCCACCTTTCAAGTGATGAGGAACTGGAATTTCTGGAAGACAGCATTACAGATAACAAGCAGGCTATTGCAATGGCTAATATCTATTCAGATATTCTCACTGGCACGATGGATGCCTTTGCCTCTGTCATCGGCAACAACATGAACGTCATCATGAAGAGACTGACTGTGATTTCGCTTTCACTGATGTTCCCTACATTCATTACCGGTTTCTTTGGCATGAATGTCATAATACCGGGAATGGATGGCAGGTGGGCGTGGATTTTCCTCCTGGCTCTCTGTGCCATTGCTGCTATTGTCGGGACGATTGTCATTTCCGACAGGAAGAACCGTTCTGTCATCAGGGCAGGCCTTGGTGAGAAGCGCTCAAAGAAAAAGAAGGAACCACGCACACCATCTGAAATCAAGTATCTAAGACGTAAACAGCATACGCTTGAAGGGGATGACTGATTATTTCAGAACTCTGATTATATATCCCTTCAGGTATTCGCTTTCGGGAAAAGACAGCCGTACGGGGTGATCGGAACCGGCACTGAGAGTGTGCAGTATCTCAATCTCGCACCCCGCATCTGAAGCTGCCCATGCAAGCATCATGCGGAAATCCTCCCTTGTCATTGCGCCAGAGCATGAGAATGTGGCGATAATACCATTTCTCCTGATTTTCAGCATTGCGACTCTGTTCAGGTCTTTGTATGCCTTCATCGCATTCTCCAATGCGCTCTTTGTCTTTGCCAGTTTCGGAGGGTCGAGAATCATCAGATTGTATTTGTTGTCCTCCACCTGACGTATGTAGTCGAATGCATCGCATGGTGTTATCGTTACTCTTTCTCTTGAAGCGGGGGGCAGAATGCCTTTGTCTTCATTGAGATGGACCTGATACAGGAGATGCCGCAGAGCGCTTTCTGAGGAATCAACTGCATCGACAGAGGCAGCACCGCCTTTTAATGCGTGAAGCGTGAATGCGCCTGTGTACGAAAAGAGGTCCAGGACAGTACAGTTCTTTGCATAGTGTTCTACAAGCACTCTGTTGTCCCTCTGATCGCAGTAGAATCCTGATTTCTGGCTTCTTCCTGGCGCAACTTCATACCAGAGGCCGCTTTCTATGAAGCGGACATTGTCGCGCTCTTCGCTTTCCTTTGTCTCCAGGCCATTGCGGAAATGTCTTGTTCTTTCCTTCAGTCCCTCAAGCCCCGCAAACTGTTTGTCAGTCACAGCTTCGATTACAGACGGACTGAGCAGCTGAGAGAGCTTTCTGGTAACAACTGGAAGAAAATGATCTGCGAAGCGCGATGAGATAATCATACGTATCTCTCTGCCATATACATCTGCGGCGAATCCCGGGAGGAAATCCGCTTCGCCGTGAATGAGTCGGAATGCAGTCGTATCAGGAAGAGAGAAGAAAGCTCGTCGTCGTTCTACCGCTTCTTCGGCAAGGTGCTCTATAAAACTGTCTCCCATCTTCTCCTTTCTGTCCCAGGAAAGAAGATGGAGCATTATATGGCTATTCTCATCATACCAGCCATAAGCGATGAAAAATCCTGTTGGCGTAACAACTTCTGCCCAGTCCGCTTCAGTGAATGCGGGTTCTGTTTTCTCTATTGCTCCGGAAAAGACCCATGGGTGATGGCGGCGTGCAGCTTTGTCCTTTCCTTCCTTTATCGTTATTCTGTACATAGGTCAATCGTACAGAGTGTGTGCAAGGTATGCAATAAGGTCTAAACTCTGTGAGTATGAAAGCAGTATTCTTTGATCTTGACGGTACACTTCTCGATACGCTTCCGGATATCAGAAGGGCAATGAATTATGCCTTGGCGGCATATGATGGTGAAGAGGCGAGTGAAGAGGATGTCCGTCGATATGTAGGCCGGGGCCTTCACAGGGCTTTGTCCCAGGCTGTTGTCGAAAAGCATCCAAAGGGACTTGATGAAGATGAGTTCGAGCTGATGTTCGCACTGATGCTCAATGCATACAAGCGTCACCCTGTTGTTGAGACTGTACCTTATCCTGGCATCCCTGAGCTGCTTGCAGAGCTCAAGGAGAAGGGTGTCAAGCTTGGAATAGTCTCCAACAAAGCTGACACTGTAACGCAGGAAATCATCTCTTCACTCCTTCCATCTCTCTTCGATTTTGTCTCAGGGGAGAATAGCCGGTACCCTTTGAAACCCGATCCATCATTGTTGCTTCATGGTCTTGCAAGCGTTGGTTCATCACCAGCGGAGGCTGTTTATATCGGTGACAGCGAAGTTGACGCGGTAACAGGTGAACGCGCAGGAGTCCTGACACTTATTGTCTCTTACGGCTTCAGGACTAAGGTGGAACTGGAGGAAAACGGCATAAATTCACCAATAGATGATGTCAGAGCACTTAAGGAAAAGCTGGAGAGTCTTCTCTGATGTGCTAAAATAGATGAAAAAAAGGAGTATGCACGATGGAATTCACGGAAAAAATGAAGGCAGATGTTCTCTCCGCTGCCAGAGAATACATAAGTTCGGAAACAGATTCCGTATTCAGAAATGAAGTTGAAAGTGCCGTGGCACTTGGAGATTGGGAAGGGTTATATGACCGCTTCTATACATCACTTGCTTTCGGAACTGCTGGTATGCGTGGTATGATCGGCGGCGGCACAAACCGTATCAACACTTTCATGGTACGCCGTGTCACTCAGGGGCTTGCGGATTATCTTACTGCATCTGCAGAGAATCCTTCTGTAGTCATTGCATATGACTCAAGGCTTTTCTCCCCGGAGTTCGCGCTTTCTGCCGCAAAGGTCCTTGCTGCCAATGGTGTCAGAGTCTATCTCTATGATTCTCTCCATCCAGTTCCGATGCTCTCCTTCGCTGTGCGATACATGAAGGCGACAGCAGGTATTGTCGTCACAGCATCCCATAACCCATCAAAATACAATGGCTACAAAGTCTACTGGTCAGATGGCGGGCAGGTCACACCTCCTCATGATATTGAGATAGCAAAGCGTGCCAATGCAGTGGTGAGTGCCGACATCAAAGATGGGGATGAGAGCGATCTCAGAGCTTCTGGGGTTCTCCAGAGTGTTCCTGCAGAAGTTGATGAAGCATATTATGCAATGGTCAAGGCCTCTCTCAGAAGACCTGAGCTCATTGAGAAATCTTCTATCAAAGTGGCTTATACGCCGCTTCATGGTTCCGGCAACAAGCCTGTGCGCCATATGCTTTCAGAGCTTGGTATCGAGTGCCATGTTGTGAAGGAGCAGGAAGAACCAGATGGTGCATTCCCGACTGTGAAGCTTCCGAATCCCGAGAGTGCTGAAGCTATGCAGCGTGTCATTGCGCTTGGAAAGGAGATTAAGGCGGATATTGTTCTTGGAACAGACCCTGATGCTGACAGACTTGGAATTGCTATACCTACAGATGCTTCAAAGACGGATTATCTTCTGCTGACGGGCAATCAGATAGCTACGCTTCTTGTCGATTATCTTCTCACCAGCGCTCATGAACTGAAGAGGGAGGGAACTCCATTTGTTGCCAAGAGCCTCGTGACAACAGATCTCGTAAGGAAAATCACGGAGAAGAACGGGGGAGTGTGCAAGGATGTGCTCACAGGTTTCAAGTACATTGCAGAAGAGATTGAGCGCATTGATGAAGGAGTCTATCCTGGCCACTACTTCCTCTTCGGCTGTGAAGAGAGCTATGGCTTTCTGACAGTAACAAGCGTTCACGATAAAGATGCCGTATCTTCTGCTGTGGCTGCTGTTGAGATGATGTGCTACTACGCTTCCAAGGGTATTACTCTCCAGCAGCGTCTGGATGCAATCTATGCAAGCTATGGATATTCAACAGAGGTTGTTTTCTCCAATGAATATGAAGGAGCAGCAGGAAAGGAGAAGATGGCGTCAATCATGGCCTCGATGAGAGCTCTGAAGAGTGGTGATACACTTGTTTCCAGAGAAATCGAGAGCGTGCATGATCTCATGGGTGAGAATACAGGTTTCCCGAAAGCAGATGTCATCATCATACGTTTCACTTCCGGTGAGAAGCTTGTTGTAAGGCCTTCTGGCACGGAACCTAAGATCAAGTACTATCTCTTCCTCACAGAAGGAGCTGATGGTAGAAAAGCACTGGAAGGCAAGGTCGGAGAAATTAAAGCGGAGTTCATGGCTGCACTTTGATGGATGTTTATTTCATGAGGAGAAGGGGAGGACCGGTCGTCCTCTCCTCTCTTGCTGATGAGGACTTCACATCGATATCCCGATCAGAGACTTTCAGGATAGTTGTCTCATCTCCTCTTGACGAGATGGAATTACAGACTGCGAGGAGTGTGCTTGGGCAGGAGGTACATAGATCTCTTATCTCCTCACTTCAGGACAGACGCTATATCCCGCGCCTGATTTTTTCATCTGCTGTGTTCATCATTCTCTATCTCTTCCTGTCAGTCGCTGTTCCTGATCCGATTCCCGTAATCGATGAGATTGTATTCTCTCTTCTGGGAAGTCTAGCTCTGTGGATCATCCTTTCGCGTTCGGATGAGAAGTCTTCCCTGATGAGGAAGATGATGGAGGTTCTGGAGCTTTCCATCGAAAATGCGGAAATGGTTGTCTCATCAGAGATGCAGACCGTTGAGGAGTACTATGAAGCACTATATTCATTCACGCCGCTGGCAACTGCCCATATGATAGCAACCCGTACACTTCCACAACTGGAAGGGCTTTTGCCATCATTTGCTGAGAATCTGTCAGCTTCGCTTCTTCTTTGTCTCGAGCATGCAGACAGAGGTTTCAGAAGGACTCTCAAGCGTATAGAGAATGATGATGACACAGAAAAAACTGAACGTTTCCTGATTCACCAGATGACGTTAGGTTCCCTTGATTTACTCGATCTCGCACTGTATATTTCGCTGAAAAACTGACCGAAGGCCCCTGATAACGCGTATAGAGAGTATGTATCTCTCTGTAGTTATCACTGTGTATCTGATGTGGTTCTTCCCGTCATTCTACTCAAGGCCGCTTTTTGTCCTGCCTCTTCTCTCCATTCTCTGCCTTGTCTTCTCTGAGAGGCGGGAAGCATCTTTTATTGTCATTGTTGCAGCGCTTTACATTCTCATGGTTTTTTCATTGAAGGAAACGACGGAGAATATAGGTGCTGAAAAAACTGCTGTTGCGGCAGTGTCCGGACGGGTAGTGCAGGACAGCCAATACAAGAGCGGAAGGCGCACAGGTTTCCGTATCATGCTCAGGAGTGCAGAAGACGGAACGGGCGGAGTATATTCAGCAGAAGGAAGCGTTTATGTATCCTCTGTCCCCTCTGATTTCTTTTATGGGGACATGGTCCGTGTGCATGGTCATTTCTCCGGTTCTGTTTTCTATGGAGAGTCTGCAGAGCTTGTGAGCCGTAACCGTATCACTTCTCTTAGAATGAGGATTGTAAGTGCTGTGAAGGAAAGACTGAGAGCGTATGGCGATGCTGGAGAACTTGCATCTCTGCTTGTGCTTGGTACAGGTAGCGATGGATCATATGATACTGCTTTAAATGCAAGACGCTCCGGACTCTCGCATGTGCTGGCACTTTCAGGTATGCACTTATCGATAATAGCAGCTCTTCTTTCACCTCTTCTCAGACGCATTCTTGGCCCTCTGTATGGGAAAGCTTTGCTGTTCATAGTTCTTTTCCTCTTCTCATGGATTTCTGGATGGAGGCCATCGCTTGTGAGAGCGTTGCTGTTCCGTCTGTTTCTCACATTCCGTTTTCCTCTTGAAGAGAGTTTCGCTCTGTCGCTTATAGCTCTTCTTTTGTGTCTTCCAGAGTCATCTGCCGATCTCGGCGCTGCGTATAGCTTCATTTCGCTAGGCGGTATCTTCCTGCTTTCCGGCAGAATTGACAGATCTCTGCGTTTCTTTCTGCCTCTGCCGTATTCGTTTTCTCTCTCTGCAGCAGCCTCTATTGCCGCGATGCTTGCTTCAATACCTATGACTCTTTCAATTTTCGGATGTTATCAGATGGGGGCTATCATCACATCGTTCCCTCTTAACGCTGCAATTACAGTTTATATGGTTGCGTCAATTCTTGTCCTGCCTTTTCCATTTCTTTCACCGCTTCTTGAATTGCTCTATGCATTAATAGAGAAAGGATTCAGTCTTGCAAGCCAGTTCCCTGAGTCAGAGACTGCGCTGCCTTATCTTATTCTTGTCAGCTCTGTCTTCTGTACTATCTTGCTTTCATTTCTTCTTTCCAGAGTGGCAAAAAGATAATCATTTGCTATATTTGCAATATGTGGAATCTGAATTACAGCAGCATTTCTGAGCTGGAGAGGGTGCTTTCAGAGCATCGTCTGGCCATGACAAAGAAGTTCGGACAGAATTTTCTCATTGCGCCTGATGTCCGGGAACGCATTGTCAATCTTGTAAATCCGCAGAGAGGGGATGATGTATGGGAAATAGGTCCTGGACTCGGGGCGATTACACACCTTATTCTCCAGAAGGGTGCTCATGTGACAGCTTTTGAAATCGATCATGGCTTTGCTTCAGTACTCCGATCCGAAGCATTTGCTGATGAGGATTTCACACTTGTTGAAGGTGATGCACTGGAAACAGTCTTTGAAAGAGACAAGACATTCTC
>CASDZV010000082.1 GCA_949285905.1 uncultured Spirochaetales bacterium
AGACTTCGTGGCACTATAGATAGCCTATGAGACATTGGAATTTATGAGTGGGAGTGATTCTAATTTGTCTATAATAAGAAAATCGTTGTAATACAACGAGTTGTATTATGACGATTTTCTGTTTTATGTCAGTTATCGCTATTATTTCAGGTTTTTCCTGCCAAATTCCTACCAGCTGAAAACCTTTAAAACTGGTATACGTATTATCTGTATTATCTAAGTCCTATTTTTTTAATGAACATAAAGTGTTTCAGAGTGAAGAATTGAAAAGAAAATATGTTTTTTATCAAACAATTTCATTTTGATTGGGTAATGTCAGATTCACTGTGGTTTCCATGGTTCTTCTCATACAGGAATCGCTTTATCTTTAAAGTCGGAGTCCTTGCAAATGGAGAGGTCTGTTCCCTTATACTCGTGAGCTTTGAGAACGATGCAAGTCGTGCATTAACTTCTTTCCTGATCTTCGTAAGGTAATCCTTTGTCATTGCTTTTATCTCCTCCAACGGAAGATCCAGCGCTTTCTGCATCTGTTCCAGATTCAGTTTCACAAGGGCTACAAGTCCTCCATTCTCAGGGATTACAAGGGATTCGTCGACATACTCCTGGTTGTTGATGATTGACTCGATAGCCTCCGGATAGATGTTCTCACCTCCTGGTCCGAGTATCATGGTCTTTACCCTGCCTCTGATGGAAAGCTCGCCATTGACATTTATATATCCAAGATCTCCCGTACGGAAGTATCCATCCTCTGTGAATACCTCAGAGTCAAGATCGGGACGCATATAATAGCCTTTCATGACATTTGGTCCTTTCACCGCGACTTCTCCGATTCCAGCGGCGTTCTTATCCAGAAGGATTACATCATCATCGGAGACAATCATGCCGATATACCCGGGTCTCTGTCTCTTATATACTGGTTTACAGCCAGCGATAAGAGGGCTTGTTTCCGTTAGTCCGTAGCCGATTGCATATGGGAAGTGGATATCATGGAGGAATTCTTCCGTCTCCCTGTCCAGAGCAGCTCCGCCTATGCCGAAGAAGATAAGCCGTCCTCCGAATTTCTTTCTGAGATTTTTCCCGATTATACGGTATACAGCATGGCTTGCTATCCTGTTTCCCATAAGATGGGAAAGTGTTTTGCTGTCCCTGACAAGAGGGAGAATCGCTGATTTGTATACCTTCTCAATCAGAAGGGGAACTGAGAACATTATGTGTGGCCGTACTTTGGCCAATGCCTCCATCACAATTGAGGGGGCAGGCTGTTTACCAAGGAATACAATCTCCATACCAGTCATAAGAGGTATGAGCTGGCCTAGCGAGAACTCATAGACATGCGCCATGGGCAGGATTGAAAGTGCTTTCATGCCCGGTTTGATCCGCACATACTCATCTGTTGCAAGATCCGCACATCTGAGAAGATTCATATGGGAGAGCATCACCCCTTTTGATGCACCTGTTGTGCCTGATGTGAAGATAATCGAGGCAATATCCTGTTCATCAGGTTTTCCTTTCAGGAGCTTATCTCTGTCAATCATGCTCTTGGTGATATCCTCAGGCTTATCATTGCCGGATCCAATGCAGGTCAGATCATCAAGTCTGAAAATGAGCGCATTCTCAATATTCCTGATCTTGGACATGTATTTCCTGCTCACAGCTATTCCCTTTGCTTTGCAGAGTCTCAGTATCATTTCCACATCGCATTCGGGGAAATCGGGGAGGATCGGAACCGCTATTGCCCCGATGGAGACTATGCCAAGGTACATGATCATCCACATAGGGGAGCTTTCCCCGAGCACTGCGACTTTGTCTCCTTTTTCTATTCCATGGTTTATGAGATACGATGCAATGGACTCGGAGCAGTCCTTCATCTGCCCGTATGTGAATGAGATTCCTGTATTGAAGATTCTGTAGCAGGTGAGATCATTGTATCTCGATACAATGGCTTCAAGAAAATCCGGAAAAGTATATCTCAGGACTGTCTTCATCTGCAGGCCATCGTTCCTGACTGCGTTTCTGCATTCAGCGAATGTTATTGTTCTGCCGCTTCTCATATTGCCTCCTTTTTCATGCAAGACTCATGGCATATCCCTGTATTGTTCCAGCAAAGCAGAGAGAAAGTCCTTTCAGTCTCTGCAGATCACATGGCATATACAGACAGCTCTGTTTCTGCAGGTTCATGGCCCCGCTTCTTTCCAGAATGTCCGCAACAAAATGCGAACAGTAGAACTGTCGGCTTATGCTCAGAGGAATATGGAATAGGGCAAGTATGATACCGGCAACTGAATAATGGTATTTCTCCTTATTGACAGTGAATGTGCCGATTATTCTCTTTGCTTTCTGATATATGCTCTCAGGTACATCGATAGAATAGATCCGGCATGGAAATGGTACATGGTTACTTCCAAGTAGTCCCTTAGGATGTTCGATCCTGAAGCCTTTCAGCGTGAAGCTGTAGAATGGGGATGGATCCTCTTCCAGAGCGATCGAGGCATGGGTATAGTGACTTCTGGTGATAAAACCGATGATTCTGGAGCCAAAATCCGGCAGTCTGGTAAGTACAATCAGCAGTTTACTCATGCTTCGGCCCTCAGCCATGCAATCGTATCTGAGATTGTTACATCCATTTCTCTTGGTCTGTATCCGAGTTCCAGTGTGGCTTTGAGATGTGAGAAATGACCGTTTCCCTCTATTGTATCGAGTGCATAGCGGGTGAACAGAGGTCTTGTATGCGAGATCTTCGCAATCAGACTGAAGAGAGGCTCAAAGAGTTTTGCAACCCAGACTGGCAGGCATATCTTCTTCCTTCCTCCTATAATCCTTCTCATGCTTTCCAGAAGGTCCCGGATGGAAATGTATCTGTTCGAGAGAATGTAACACTCTCCCGTACGGCCTTTATCAATTGCTTCGAGGCATCCTTCCGCGACATCGCGCACGTCGACGAAATCGTAACCTCCATCCACTCCTGCCGGAAGCTTTCCTGATATGTACATTTTGACAAGCTGGACAAGATGGTTGTGTCCGCTGTCATATGGTCCGATTATCCCGGAAGGTTGTACGATCACAGCATCGAGACTACCGTCACTGCAAGCTTCTATGACTGCCTCTGTGGCATCGGCCTTGGTCTTCGCATAGGATCCTTTCACATCAAAGCTGTCAAATGATGATACTTCTGAAATTACATGTCCCTGTGTTTCCGGGATAGCATGGACAGAGCTTACATAGAGCATTCTTCTGACATGATGTTCGATGCATTTGCTGATTACGTTCTGCGTTCCTCTGACATTGACATCATACAGTGTTCTGAAGTCATCGCCTCCGATGCTTATCAGTCCTGCGGTGTGTATTACATATACCTGATAACCATCGGTACCGGCGAAAACCGGCTCAAGAGTGTCAGGTTTTGTGATGTCACCTTTGAAATATTCGACCCTGTCAGAGAATTCAGTTTTCTCACCTGGGAGAACAAGTCCGCGGATCGCACAGTCCTCCTTTGATAATCTCCGTATTATCGTGCTTCCAAGATGTCCTGCGGCTCCTGTGATTACATAAAGATTCTTCATAACTTACCTCCGTTATGGAGAATCTACGGGTTACTGGTTGCAGCTGTGTGAAACGAGGATGTCTATTTGTTTACTTCTGGTTCACATTCGCAGGAAACGTGATGGTGAAGGTCGTGCCTGTTCCTTCCTCACTTGTCACTGATATCGTTCCATGAGAGAGATCAATGATTCTTTTCACGATTGCCAGACCGAGACCGAGACCTGCTGCCGTATGGCTCTGGTTACCTTTGAAGTATGGTTCGAAGATGTGTGCGACAGTCTCGCTGTCCATTCCTTTCCCCGTATCTGATATTAAGACCTTCACAGAGTCTCCTTCCATTCTGGATACCACAGAGATCTCTCCACCTTCCGGTGTATATTTCACAGCATTGTCCAGCAGGTTCAGCCAGACATGCTGCATAAGTTCTCTGCTTAAATGTACAGGGCAGATGTCAAATGAACCACTGAATTCGATCTTTTTCTCGGTCCAGGCGGGAGAAAGCATTATAGAACATTGCCTTATCTGCTCAGAGATGTCGTAATCGATCGCATCTGTGACAATCTGCTGCGTTGAAAGCCGGGACAGAAGAATGGAACTGCTTGCGAGGTGTGACAGCCTTGCGGATTCGTCTGCTATTATCCTTAAATATTTCCGCTGTTCTTCTTCAGGAAACTCCTTTTCCAGCAGCAGGGAAGCGAAACCGTTGATTGATGCGATGGGAGTCCGGAATTCATGGGAATAGCTGTTTATGAAATCATTTCTTAGCACCTGTACGCTTCCCAGTTCCGAGCACATCTTGTTGAAGTCCTCATAGATCGGGGCCATTGTGTCCGATGACTTGTACAGTATCCTTACTGAATAATCTCCCTCTGCGACTCTCCTTATGTTTTCCGAGAGTATGGAAAGCTCCTTGTTTCTCTTCATGTAAAGCACTGTGTTGATCGGAACCATTATGATAATGAAGATGATCAGTGTGCCGAGGATTTCATAGCCGGCTGCAGCGTAGGTATCCTCAATATCGAATACATCTGCAATAAGCCACGTCATGAAGGCAAATGATGCCAGGGCGGCCAGAATGACAGCGATTGACTGTATGATGAGCATTGGAAGCAGTTTTGTTTTCCTTGTCATTCTCTTCATTTGCCAGCCTCGCTGTTGATCACCGCTTTATATCCCAGACCCTTGATGGTGATGATGCTGAACTCCTGTATGCCGTTCAGCCTGTTCCGTATCCGGCTTATGTGAGTCTTTACCGTATCATCACCGCTTGGAGAGTCATATCCCCATATGCTTTCCATAAGCTGTTCCTTTGAGAAAATCTGGTCAGGGTAGGACAGTAACCTGAAAAGTATGTCAAACTCTTTCTTAGGGAACTCTATATACTCTGAATCGCTGTAGACCGCATATTTTTCCGAATCGACTACAACAGCTCCTATCTGTATTTTCCTGCTTTCCGCGATATTCGCCCTGCGCAGAAGTGCCTTGATCCGCCATATGAGCTCATCACTGCTGAATGGCTTGGTAATGTAATCGTCGGTTCCGAGACTGAAACCGCGCTCTTTATCCCCGAGGGCTTCCTTCGCTGTCAGGAACAGGAACGGCATCTTGTATCCTTCATTCCTTAACGTCCTGAGAAGATCGTATCCATCCATTACCGGCATCATGATGTCAGCGACAACAAGATCTATGTTTCCTTTATGAATTATATCCATGGCTTCCTGTCCATCAGAAGCAGTAATGACATTGTATAGCCCATCAAGCCTTGCCGCAGTAAGGAGCCGCATGTTCCTTTCATCATCCACGATAAGTATTGTCGCCATCTTCCCTCCTTCCTCTGCAGCATGAGGCAATTGCTGCTCTGATGAATGCAATAAGCAAAGTGAGTGCAATTGCAAGACATAGTCCCGTTACGGAATAGAATATAACCTGAGTCATGATATCAGGATATGCTGATATAATCACAGCCAGAAGAGCTGAGGATATCATCAAGACAATACAGATGACTGTCATCATTCTCGCCAGAGCTTTTATGAATAGCATATTCATGATTCTGCTGTTTCAAGGATTTATGCAGGTAAAGATAAGCGGCTATAATGTTTACATCTGGTTTACTTCATGGGCGTATGGAGAAGTCTGCTACCAAACGCGCAACTGTCAGAAAACACTGAGAAAAATGGAGATAGGAAAATTCATAGTGAAAAGCAATTGGCAGTTCGTTTCCGGTGATTATGTGATATCAGAATTCAGGATGGAAGGCACCTTCCAGAACGAGTGGCTTGGAATAAAACCAACAGGCGAAAGAATCTCAATCACAGGCATCGATATCGATAAAGTCATTGATGGTAAAATTGTCGAAACACAGTGGAGCGGAAAATACTTTCGAGTCTCTATGGGCAGCCAGCCTTATAGGGCCAAGAGAAAGCGTATGAAGGGAAGATAGTAATGGATTATATTCATCATCTGAGGGAAGTCCTACACGACGAGGAAAATCTGAAACTTGTAAGGAAAGAAGCACAGGAATACTACATGAATCACGGTACGGAAGACTGTCTTTTGACCGGTAAAAGGCTTTATCTTTCGGATAGCTATCAGATACAGGAGGTAGGTGTATTCATTCTTGGTCATATATCTGCAGGATGTCCTGAGGCATTGGACTTTCTCAGATATACAGTAAGCGAAAATGCAAGCTGGAAAGTACAGGAGACACTTGCAATGGCCTTTGATATCTTTTGTTGTGACACCGGTTATAAAGAGGCTCTACCCATCATAAGGGACTGGATGAAAGATGAAAATTCAAACGTAAGAAGAGCTGTCTCAGAAGGTCTGAGGATTTGGACTAGCCGTCCATACTTTAGAGAACATCCTGAAGAGGCGATTGCACTGCTCGCCACGAATAGAAACGATACAAGTGAATACTGCAGAAAATCAATCGGCAATGCCCTAAAGGATATAAGCAAGAAATTCCCTGAGCTTATTCATAAAGAGCTTTCTTCATGGCAACTGCTGTCCAAAGAAGAAAAACAGGTATATAAGATTGCTTCTAAATTCCTTTTACAAGACATGTAATGATAAACTCAACCAATGGTTTGTTTAATACAGGGGATAGAATACATAATATTGAAATCGAGGAACAGAATGTTGTTCACATGGAGAACAAATGATTGATTAGATAAAGATAGGAAAATTCATCGCAGCTAAAAGGAAGGAGAAATCCCTTACTCAGGCTGAAGTTGCTGAGAGGTTGGGCATAACAGGCCGAGCCGTTTCAAAATGGGAGAGAGGACTCGCTCTTCCTGATGCATCCAAAATGATGAATCCAAGACCTATCATGACGGGAAATGGGTTATGTTCTATCCTGGTGATGAGTCCCTGTTTTCTGATTTCATGAGACGGCTTGCAATCAAAAGGAAGCCCAATAAAACCAATGATAATTTACAGACAGGCAAAAGCCTGTGATGAACAGTTGCTGCGAATTTTTCTATACCATGCGATATATGTCCCTGAAGGATGTAAACCTCCATCAGCAGATATTGTGTTTACGGAAGATTTCATTCAATACACAGAAGCCTTTGGTACCAATCCTCTGGATCTG
>CASDZV010000083.1 GCA_949285905.1 uncultured Spirochaetales bacterium
ATGTAGCGCCTTCCTTGACCTCTACTACATAGTGGTCAATCGGATACACTGTGACTGTGAGCTCTGGCTTGAGCTCCTTTCCATAGTAATCGTATCCAAGGTCAGTCTTTACGCTATCACCTTCGCTTACAGTTTTTGATTTGTCAGCATCTACAAAAGTGACAGCTGCATCCATCTTCCTGCTGTCCCCACTGAGGTATGTTGCTACAACCTGGAACTTCGATGAGTCGAATGCTTCTCCTTCTACGAAGTCTCCGGTCTGCTTGATGTAGCCACCCGTGAGGAATTCTGGGTAAACAACCTCATTGTTACAACCTGCAAGGATTGCAACGAGCACGAGGCCGATAGTCAATAAGATTGAGGTTTTCTTCATATCAATCCTCTCCTCCAAATTTTCTAATACCAAGCCTACCCCCCCCCGGTATCGATTTGTCAAGGGAATTTTTGTTTTTAACTGAAGAAAATTTGAAATCGGATGAGAATGATTTAAATAATTAAAAATGTATAATATTTATATTGTATATTGCATATTTAGTATGATTTTATAATATATATTATAGCATTGCAGTGAGTTTCTGCTTTGTTTCATGCTCACTGCAATATCATAATGCTCATCCTGAGATAGCAATGCCGTACAGGCTTAACGGATTGCAATGCGGCGTTTGCTGCTGTATACAGCTTCGTAGCTGAAAGAAGTTCTCAGAATGAATGCTGCTGAGAGGATGTATGAGATGTCATTCATCGGTGAATGTTTTGCCTTCTCATAGTCCCTATGAAGTTCTTTCAGAAAAGGTGTTGCCCCTGTGATTACCGTATCAGGAAGGAATGTCTCGCTCTCTTTAAGGACTTTCTCAAGACGGTTATCGAGAACGCGTTCATATATCATATGCCCTTTCAGCGAACCATGGAAAAGCTCAGGGTTGTGAGGATACGTGAAGATATCTGCAGCATAGTGTGTGATTTTACCGAGTGTGTAAGCCGCAGCGATGCCGTCAGGGACCATGCTCATCTCCATTCTCTCGATTCTCATCAGGGCAGTTTTCATGTTATGACCCCGCTTCTCGTCCCCCGGTGCCACCCCCTTGAGGTATGAGTAAGCACATATATCAGGCTGGATGTTTCCAAACAGATAAGCCAGGGACTCAATGAGACCGAAAGGATATTTCCTTATGATATGTAATCCTAAACGTATATGACTTATTAATCTCACGGGGAGTATTAAAACACATATGGATGAATTAATCATTGCTATAAGATTAATTTTTGATGAAAAAGCCGGGAATTCTCCCGGCAGTCCAGTTAACGGAGGAAGCCTTTGATGATTTCTTCCTCTGCCTGTTCTTCTGTCAGGCCGAATGTCTTCAGTTTCAGAAGCTGCTCACCTGCAATCTTGCCAATCGCGGCCTCGTGAATAAGGGAAGCATCAATATGGTTCGCGTCAAGCTGAGGAGAGGCGCTTACAGTACCATGCCCTGTGATGATGGCATCGCACTCGCTGTGTCCTGTACATGGTGCATTGCCTTTTATCACGGAGCGATACGACTGATGAGACTCATCTTTTGCAACAGATCGTGAGATAAGATCAACAGAGCTTCCCTCTCCATTGAGCTCAACAGAGAAGTCTGTATCAGCATTCTGGTTTTTCTCAGTCATCAGGCGCTCATGGATAACGAAGCTGCTTCCTTTTCCGACAGTACCATTCGTCACACGATGCGTGTCAGAGACCCCACCGATCTGGGAAGTATCCATGTCCATGATGCTGTTCTCCCCGATATACACCTCAGTCACAGGATCGATGGATTTCCGCCCATCCCCTTTTCCGAGTCCTATGTGCTTCTCCAGATACTTCACGCTGGAATTGTCCTTTATGAAGAAGCGGTGTATGCCGTTGTGGCGGGCAGGCTCCCCGTTATCTGTATGGACACCGCACCCGGCGATGATTGTCACGTCGCAGTCTGAACCGATGTAGAAATCATTGTAGACAAGATCATCTACACCTCCATGCGTAACGCATGCAGGTATTGCAAGGCGCTCGCCCTTCGTGCCGTCATCCACGATGATATCAAGTCCAGGCTTGTCCTTCTTCGGCTCGATATGCACATGCTCAGTGCTCATGCGTGCTATGCCTTTGCCATCTTCCCTGATTGAATATGCTCCGCAGAATGAGCCCTTCCAGTCTGAGACAATCTTCAGGATTTCTTCTGTCGTGCTCTTCACTTCACGCCTCCTTTCGGGCAGACCGGGCAATGTGATGACGAGATGAGAAGAGGAAGAACAGAGTCCCGCTCACCATCGTGAGTGACATGCCCGTCCTCGATGACGACAATTCTGTCTGCGACAGAGAGAATACGCTCCTGATGGGAGATGATGATTTCTGCTCTTGTCTCTGACTTCTTGATTTCCTGGAATGCTTCTATAAGCCCTGTGAATGACCAGAGATCGATTCCAGCTTCAGGCTCGTCGAAGATTGTCAGCTTGGCACGGCGTGCTAGAACTGAAGCTATCTCAACGCGCTTGATCTCTCCTCCAGAAAGGGAAGCGTCAACATCCCTGTCCTCATAATCGCGGGCACAGAGCCCTACTTTCGAGAGGAGTGCACATAGATCCTTCTCATCAAGACTGCCTCCTGATGCGATCTCAAGAAGAGAACGTACTGTGATGCCTTTGAATCTGACAGGCTGCTGGAAAGCGTAGCTGATGCCGCGTCTTGCACGCTCTGTCACATCAAGATCCGTTATATCCTCCCCGTTGAAGAAGATCCTTCCACTCTGGGGAGTGTCGATGCCTGCAATGATCTTTGCAAGCGTTGTCTTTCCACCGCCGTTCGATCCCGTTATGACTGTCATACCGCTCTCTGGAATGGATAGCGACAATGAGTCAATAATCTGGTGCCCATCCGGCGTGCTCCAAGATATATTCCTAAGTTCAAGCATAAGAACTCCTTGCAAGAAAGATAACAAGGATGGCGCTGGAAAGGAAAGTGTCAGCGCTTTGTATGCATCTTGCGGAATTTAAGCGGAGAAATGCCTGTCTGCTCCTTGAAGACCCTGTCAAATGTCTTAACGCTGCTGAATCCAGCTTCTGTTGCAATACTCTGAATGCTTGAGGATGTGCTTACAAGTGCGATCTCAGCTTTGCGGATACGGAATATTGTCAGGTAATCGTAGAATGTCATACCAGTGCATGATTTGAACACTCGCGAGAAGTATGTCGGAACATAGCCTGAAGCCTCTGCCGCATCTGGCAGAGATATGGAATCCTTGTAATGCGCTTCAATATAGCTGAAGACTGCAGCTATGCGGTCCCTGACCTTGCTCTGCTCTGAGATACTGGTCTTCTCAGAGAGCGGATTATACGTCTCATCAGTAATCATGGCGACTATTCTGAAAACAATGGAACGCACCATCAGCTCATAAGAAAAGCTCTCTTTGCTGAGCGCTGAAAGTTCCTTTATATAGCTTATAAGCTCCTCTTTAGCTTCTGCATTCCAGTGCTCTGTAGTCTTTGAGAGTCTGCCAAGCCTCTCCCTGACTCCGCTGATTATACTATCACTGCCAGCGGTTCCAGACAAAAGATCCGGCGAGAAAATGATAGTTATAACCTCTGCATCGGATGGCCTGAAATAATGGGAGTCTCCGGAATTGATGAAGAGAACATCTCCCGCCTTTACTGCCAGATCCTCTCCGTCCAGCATCAGGGACAGCTCTCCAGATAATACAAATGAGATCTCAATCTCATCATGCCAATGAAGTGGAAACGATTCAGTTGCTTTCTTTTGCAAGAGGACATAGTGAAGTTCCTGCTCAGAAGTGCCAAACAAAAATGATGTATACATAGCTTCTATCCTCTATCCGGTTACCCGGAAATTACGATCAGGCTAAATTTAGCAGAAAATCAGACAATGAGCCAACATTATTTACATAATTACAGAAGGAATTTCGATTCCGAGGTATTCTGAGAGCACAGAAGCTATTATCTGATGATCTTCCTCGCTCTTCATCCCTGATACAGTAATAGAGCCTATTGTCACACCGGATTTGAGCATTATAGGGAAAGAACCACCTTCTTCTGTATAGTTTTCCTCATCCAGCCCGCGCTCTCTGAGCGTTCTGCCCCTGGCCCTGTTGACAAGTCCGTCATGCATGCTGCTTCTGCCCGAAAGCTCTGCTGTGTTTGCTTTGCGCATTGCCCAGAGCGCGTTATTCCGTGTCGTTCCATCCATTGCCAAGGCATACACAATAAAACCAGAAAGCCTTATCTGGATGTATACAGCCCCTCCGAGGCTCTCTGCCTTTGCTCTTAAACGTTCCCCTATTTCATGAAGAACGCTATATGAGACATGGCTGAAACGAAGGAGGCTCTCCTGCTTCTCAAGGATTGCAATAAGATTCTCGTTCATACGACGATTCTAACACCAAAAAGAAAGAAGTCACATGCACTGCAGCAAAATGAGTTCCAAGGCCGTCAAAGCCTGAACTCATCCTCAGATACGATAAATACGTTCAGGAGAGGAGGCATCCTGCCGGAAGAAAACTGCAGTGAAACCTGTAATGGCAACGAGCGTGGAAAGAGTAGCTTTCTCAAGAGATGCGGATATCTCCTTCACCTCATCTTTTGAGCCTGTGAATCTTACTTTCACAAGCTCGTGTGAAGTGAGCGCCGCATCAAGTGCGGCAGCTACTGCTTCTGTGAATCCTTCCTTACCTACATATACAATCGGGCTCAGCTCACTTGCCTGCGAACGCAGGAATGCCCTCTGATAACTCTTGAGTTCCATAACAGAGAAAAGATAAGGCCTCCGTCTATTCTTGGCAAGTCTCAATCGTCATACTGTGCCCTGACCTCGAAGCGCTTGATCTTCTTCGTGCTGGTCATAGGCATAGGAGCATCGACAACGGTGACCCGTGTAATCTTCTTATAGCTCTGGAGTTCCTTATTCACTTCCTCGACTATTTCATTCATATGCTTCTCAATCACAGCCTTGTCGCCACCAGCAGATTTCGAATACTTCTCAGCAGGATAGATAAGCACTCTGATTCCTTCGCTCTTCATTGCCTTATCCAGCATGTAACCAATAACACACACCTGATCAATGTCATCATAGAGCTGGAAGTGATCTTCAATTTCCTCAGGGAATACATTCTTTCCGCCTTCTGTAACTATGACACTCTTTTTCCTGCCTGTGAGATAGAGGTATCCATCATCATCCTGATACCCGACATCACCAGTGTTGAGCCATCCATCCGGAGAGAGCACCTCATCGGTGGCTTCCTTATTATTGTAATAGCCCTGCATGACCATTGAGCCACGGATGTATATAAGGCCATTGCCATCGCTGTCAGGATCGACAATCTTCACTTCGCACCCAGGGATTCTTCTTCCGACTGATGTCTCTATATAAGCCTCTGTCGGATTGAGATGAGTGATAGGAGACGTCTCAGTAAGACCATAGCCCTGGACAAAGTCGATACCAAGCTCATTGAACATCTTAAACGTCGACGCAGGAAGCGGTCCACCACCGCAGATGCAGATTCTGTTCTCCTCAAGTGACAGATTTTTAAGAAGGAAGCCGAACATCTTCTTCCCGATATTCACACCGAACACTTTCTTGATGACACCGGAAATACCCATCATCGCCCTGATGAGGCCATAGACGACAATACCTTTCTTCCTGACTCCGGCCATAAGAGCAGCAATCATCTTGTTAAAGAGCATCGGAACAGCAAGGAACATCGTCACATGTCCTTCCTTCAGCTCCTTCAGAATCTGTGAGACTACAAGCTTCTTGCCGAAGACTGTGGCCGCTCCTACGGAGAATGACTCAAAGAAGACAGCAAGCATCGTGTAGGCATGGTGAATCGGCAATATCGCATAGAAGACATCTGTTGAATAGATATTCATATTCCCCTGTGCAAGATAGCAGTCAGAGACAAGGTTCTCATGCGTAAGCATTACACCCTTTGGAGTACCTGTTGTACCGGAAGTGAAGAGAATTGCCGCGATATCCTTCACGTCAGCCTTCTCACCTTCCTTCTCCTCTCCATTCATATCCAGTACAAACGGGTATGCATCGGTTGGCTCAAGAGAGTATTTAGCCTCAAGTGAACAGTTGATACGGTCTATGCGCTCCTTGTCGATGAAGAGACGAGAGACTCCTCCGAACTCAATCAGATGCTCCATCTCCTGATCTTTCAGGGAATAATCGAGAGGCACAACAATAGCACCTGCATATATGACGCCAAGATATGCAATCGCCCACTCAGGACTGTTCTTACCTGAGACTGCTATTTTATCGCCCTTCCTGACACCTTCTGAAAGAAGGAAATACGAGACTTCCTTTATCTTCTTCTCAGCTTCCCTGTACGTGAACTTCTCTTCCTTCGGAGAGAAAACATGGAAGCAGAGGTTATCAGGATATCTCAGGCATGAGATATGGAACATCGTCTTGATGTCAGGCCATTCTCCATCGAATTCCTTCCCTCTGAATTCATCAAGGAATTTCCATGGTTCTGTTGGTTTGAATTTCATAGTTTCCCCTTACGCTTCTGTTAATTCTACAGCTCGACGAGGGGAAGTCAAACAAGAAACACATGATAATGTATAGTGAATATTCACTAAATGGCATATTCTCAGGGGAAAATGGCAATCAAGAACTGAAAAGGGCGCCCTCGCGGACGCCACAGGATAATCAGACTTCAGGATTGCTTGTGATTTGATGGTCATTGAGAATCAGCACATCATTTTATAAGCACCTTTTTATAAGACATACCGCCAGAAAACCTACCAGGCTTGTCCTGCAGAATGAATGCGGCAAAGTTCACTTCGTCTTGTAGAAGGCAATCACATGGCCACAATCCGGACAATAGTATGCAGCAGCCTTCTTTTCCAGTATCAAGCAAAATCGGACATTTTCAGTGTGCAATTCAAATTGGAATGTTACGTTTGTGTTGAAAGGCATGCTTCCCGATGAAATGACTGTTCCTTTTGCCATCTCTTTGCCACAGATTGGACAATTCATCATTCGGTACCTCTGATGTCCGGCTTCTGGTTCTCTATATACTTCTTCACCCTTTCCTCTGTTATAGCCCCGACACTTCCGTAATAGCATCTCCTCTGCCATAGACAGGTTTCCCAGAACCTGCATCCCTTCAATCCGGGAAAGGCTGTGAAGCTGAAATTGACGCGATTGCATCATCAGGAAATGCTTCGGAAAAGGCCGGCACCTTCAGCATCCAGCCAGCAGAACACATGGTTATGTTTCCTTTTGGTATAAAATCATATTATTGTTTTCTGTGTTGCCTTATGTTGTGAACTATAGTAGAATTGATACATGCGAAGGTCAATCACTGTTTTCCCAAAGCTCTCTGATAAGGAAGTCTCTGCTGTTGTGGAGACAAGGAAGCAGTATGCAAGGGCCTTCAATATGTCTGCAGAGTGCCTCATCAATAACAGCAGCACATCCAAGAGGCTTCTCCACAAGGTCCAGTATGAGAGAATAAAGGGAGAGTGTCCTTCTCTTCCTACAGGACTCATACAGTGTGCAAGGGATGTTGCTGTGGAAGCTGTCAAGACATGGAATGTGAAGAAGACGAAGCTGAAGCAGAAGCCTCCGAAGAAAGCTGAAAGAATGAAGAGGCCATCGATGAAGGAGAAGTGCACGATGCGCTATGATGTGCGCACTGTGACATTAAGAGGCAGTCAGCTCACATTCAGCACCTGTGACAAGAGAATAAAGACAATCATATCAATTCCTGAGTTCTTTACAGAGCGCTATCCTGAAACAGACGGATGGAAGCTCAAGGGAGCGAACATCGGGATAGACAGGAATGGAAGGGTGTTCGTCAATCTCATCTACGAATGCCCCGATCCTGTAATTGAAGAGAATAATGATGGGAAGATAGTGGGACTGGACAGGGGGATCTACAACATTGTTACGACCTCTGAAGGAGACCATTATGGGGCAAAGGATGTAAGGCGGGTGAAGCGGAAATACAATCATGTGCGCTCTGAGTTGCAGGAGAAAGGCACTCGCAGTGCCAAGAGAAGGCTTAAGGCCTTCTCTGGCCGCGAGAAGAGGTTTGTCCAGGACCAGAACCACTGCATTTCCAAGAAGCTTGCCAACATAGATGAGGATGTATCCGTATATGTCCTTGAGAATCTGTCGTCCATGAACATGCTGAAGCTTAAAGGAAAGAGCAGCAAGACCATGAGGAAATGGCTGTCGGGTTGGTCATACTCCGATCTTGAGGCGAAGCTCAGCTACAAATGCCAGAGGAACGGCATAAGGGTGGAGGCAGTGGATGCACGCTATACAAGCCAGAAGTGCTCGGTGTGCAAGACGATAGACAAGG
>CASDZV010000084.1 GCA_949285905.1 uncultured Spirochaetales bacterium
ACTCCAATCTATCAAAAATCGCATGTGAATTATAGTGAATTACTCCAACTCGCAAAGGGCTGGGGTAATTTTGTATCTGACCGCATTAATATTTGGCGCTTACTGTGCTTCTGCCAGCCAGATGTTCGGCATCCCGGTTGAAAAGCACGGTATCAACGGTCATCTCCGTCAGAAAGGCAAAATCGCAGAATTGGCTCTCGGTTACGGCGGCAGCGTCGGAGCACTGAAATCAATGGGAGCCTTGGAAATGGGGCTGACCGAAGAAGAACTACAGCCGTTGGTCAATTCCTGGCGAAACTCCAACCCGATGATCACATCCTTTTGGTGGGACATCGACCGCGCTGTCAAAACCACCATAACGCAACGCATCCAGACTGAAGTACGTGGGATCCGCTTCTTCTATAAAAGCGGCATGCTTTTCATCAAGCTACCCTCAGGTCGCCTGCTCTCCTACGTGAAGCCCCGTATCGTAGAAAACCAGTATGGCGGCAAATCCGTCACCTACGAAGGTGTTGGATCTACAAAGAAGTGGGAACGCATCGAATCCTACGGACCGAAGTTTGTGGAGAACATCGTTCAGGCCGTCAGCCGAGATATTCTCTGCTTTGCCATGAAGACTCTCCGACACTGCTTCATCGTCGGTCATGTTCATGATGAGTTGATCATCGAATGCAGCACTGATGTTGATCTGAAAGCTGTCTGTGAGCAGATGGGCAGATCTCCGGACTGGATACCGGACATTCTGCTCCGCGCCGACGGCTACGAAACCAGCTTTTATAAAAAAGACTGACGTGAAAATAGCGGCTCCCGGTTCATCGCCGGAGGGCCGCTATACAACAACTAATCAAAATAAACATTCATTACGTATCCCGCTGGATAGGAAAGCAAAAAATCTTCTATAGGCGGAAGATGATCTAGTATGTGGTTCACGTATTTATAGAATTCTTCCATATCAGCCATGAACTCAATTGCAGTACCTATGTTTCCGTAATTAAAGGCGTGTACCGCATTTCGATAATGTTGAATCTTATCAACCCAGACATATAACGGATCCTTATCGTCGTCCCATAATATTCCTTTACTGAAGTTCTTCAAATCCTCGAATCTCATATTATTCGGTTCAACCGTAATGGTTTTCCCTTTTTTATTCTGTGTCAGTGGATTCTTCATGTAGTCTTCATAGTATACACAATAAAAGAATTTAAGCCACGATTCTACTAAAGCTCCCATATTTGTACGAGCTAATATCAATTCGCCTTCTGTCATAGTGGATCCTTTATCGATCCATATTTTCAAGGTGTCTGTAAGTTCAGACATCCATTTCAGCATAGCATCATCAAGTTTATCCGCAACACTATCTGGAGCGATTCCCCTAGATTCCTTCCAAACTAATGCCATGTTATTTGTTTGAAGTTGTAATACTTCATAATCACTTCTTCTCATCTATTTATGTCCTTTTATAATATCCATAGCCGCTATCGATAAATCCTTCCCTTCATATGTTATCAGCAGCCTGCCAGGGAAGTGCTTCTCATACCACTTTTCTTTAATCTCCCAGTGTGCACGGTAATCCGGAAGATCCAGTCTTCCTACATGTTCCCAGTAATATGTTTCGCCTCGGAACTTCACTGTAAAATCAGGCAGGAACATCGTTCCGTCCGGAGCATACAGCGGTTCCTCATAAACAAACGGCACTTCTTCTGACACAAGCATATTAGCGATGATGACTTCGGACTTTGATCTCACAAAGTATTCCGACAAAGTGGCCAATTTCTTCTCATCAGCATACCAGCTCTGAATATACAGCAATTCTTCTGGAAGCGGATTAAACGCAAACACCGATGAATTAATTCTTCTGACAGCAGACTTTTCAATGTGTCCCAGTGCAGTCAGCGTACCGATATCTTCCTGCAAGAGAATCGTGACCTTCTTTTGTGCTCTGGTAATTGCAGTATATAACAGTTCCATAGACAGAAGATGGCTGTCTCTCTTCGGAATAACAATGTACACGTAATCAAATTCAGATCCTTGAGATTTATGAACACTGATGGCATATGCCAGTTCCAGATTTTCCTGAACTTTTTGTTCTGGAAGATTCCAGCCTTTATCATTTCTGCCATATTCACGTCCATAGTTATATCTCAGCCTTTGCCGGTTTTTATTTGAGAAGGCGACCTGAAATCTTTCAATCGTGCTTATGTAATTGTATCGCTTATTTTTTTGATCAAATGGATGCATAAGCACCAAGCCGATTTCACCGTTATATACCTCATGTTGTTCAACGGCTCTTGTCTCTTGGTTATATGCATACGCCATATCAGATTTCGGACGGTTTCTAAACTGAATTACCTTATCGAAATAGCTAATGCCATCGAGATTGTATCTATGGCTCCAATAAGGATTAAAATCATTTTGCATAAGTACATTCAGCGCTCCCGTTCCGTAGAATTCACCGCGGTATGGAGAAATAATCTGGATAGCATCTGGATTCGATGTTCCATCAGCTTTTCGGATTGCCTGCTGCCATAGCTTATCTAATCCGCTGTACTCTGCCATGCCAGTCATTGCTTCCATGTCTTGTGTCAGAACATCTCTTAGCAACGTTTCAAGATCAGCTTGTTCTTTCCAGAAATATACGGCCAGATCCTTGTCAATATCTCCGTTTCCGTTCTCCATGATCTTTGTAAACAGTTCTTCTTTTTTCTGCTTCAGAGTATCTGCTGCCCCGGTGTCTTCCATATCAGACTGCTTTTCTTGAATAAAAAGCTCAGCCAGATCCAGGATTCCACAACCATTGCCTTCTACCCGGTTAACCAACTGGCGAATATTCTCACAAAGGACACCAACATTTTCAGGGTATTCCTGATTTAGCCACTCGATAGTGTCAGAAAAAACTTTTCCCCTTCCGATTGGTGGAAGCTGGTTCGGATCTCCTACAAGAATGAGTCTCTGTACGCTATTCCAATTGATACTCCTTATCAAGGTCGCAAACAGATTTAGGTCAATCATAGAACACTCGTCTATAATGATTGTGTTTACGTCCTGGCCTTTGCTTCCGCCCTTCCGCTTAAGAGTAAAGTTCTTGTTCAGCCAACCATTACTTGCAAGATATGAATGAATCGTTGATGAATTTTTCTCTGTCTGTGTCTTGATTCGTTCTGCCGCTTTTCCAGTCGGAGCCATTAGCAGGAAACCTGTTGCCTGCCCATGCACTCTCTCAATGTTTTCAACAATGGCTTTTATTACAGTGGTTTTGCCTGTTCCGGCAGCACCAGAAAGAACACATATCGGCTTAGAGAATATCTGCATGCAGATATCTGCCTGCTTATCAAGAATACTCTCATACTGATCAGCCGCAGTCTCATTAAGCTTAGATTCTGGATTTCTGAGTTTGCTCTTAAACTTCTCCTTCGTAATAGCCATCTTCAGGGATATGTCCGGTCTTTCGGCAAGCATGGTAAATATAGATTCAACCTGCCGCTCATCCTCATACACCCATTTCAGGTACAGATAAAGATCTTTCTTGTCATCCTCACGTAAATGCAGCGCTTTATCATATATTTCTCTGTCGAGTTTGAAGTTTTTAATTTTAAAAGTATACTGTTTCCACTCCGGCATACGATCCAGTCGGTGGTTCACTGAATTCAAGATAGTCTCTGCCTTACCGAAGGAATGTGCCGCAATGCGATTTAGCTCATCTACACAAAATGCCCTTAACCGTTCCGGATCACCTACATCAAACAAGTTTTCAATTCCATATTCTGGAGATACAATTATTCCGTTGTCGATCTTGTAGAATGGAATCGCATCATCAGGATCCATGCCTTGATATTGCTCAAAGATAATATATGGATTCTCCACAATTTCCTTCAAAGAGGCTGTAATAGAAACATCCTCCCTGTCCTCGCCTAGAATATGCCCCATTTGATCTGCAGAAATATCGAATCGCGGCAGAATATCAAAAAGCAGTTTCTGCTCCTCATCTTCACGAAGAAGAAACTCACGGCGTACAGTACGAAGATTTGCCACCTTATGTCCGAACACATCATCCTGATCGCCATCCATAAGCCTACGGACTTCATCACGGAAGAGTTTCATATCTTGCTCATTGGTCAGCGTGATATAGGGCTGTACCAATTCTTCCAGCCCCATATTGATCATTGCTGATGCAAATCCCGGATAAGGGCCTCTGGCTTTCCACAGTTCGCTTAGAACGCTGTTCAGCCATTTTTTCCTTTCTTCCCAGTTTTCTGTATCATCTCCAATCTCGATCAACACATCAACACTATTGATCAGCTGATTTATGATTTCTATGGCATCGTCGTTAGACACTTCTCGGCTACCATACTTGAACGGAGACCTGTGAAGTGGCTTAATAACGATACGATCCAAGACGGATTCATCTCCCATGTATTTCCAGTATGGGATAGATAAGCCTTCGTCCGGATAATTTGACGTGATCGGCTTCTGCCAGATAACCCCACCGGCATAGTCCTTCTTTATCTGATCAGTTGTATTCTCGTAGTAATGGAAATCATCAATTTTCTTGATGCGGGAGGCTCCAACAATGACATAGTTATCCTCTTCATTCTCAGAAAACGGATTACTGTATCCTGCATAGTAGAACACAAGAGACTTTCCTTCTTCAAACTGCGAAAAATATGCCTCCGCATTACGCTGTCTCTTGTTATAGTCATATGTCTTTCCTTTTACCGATGAGAACACGTCATTCTTATACATGGCCTCATAACACCATGTACACGCAGTATAAGGCGGCAAGGTCAAAATCGTTGCATCTGCATCTTTTTCTTCCCACCATGACGGTGGTTCAACCTTAACTTGAACAGTTTCCTTACCGAAGGCATTAGCGCTCAATGCACACGCCACCTTGCACGGATGCTGACCACAGGGCTCTCCTGCATGAGCTGTTTCAAAATCAAGATCACGCTGTTCAGCAATCATTTCTCCTGGATATGAATGCTGCCCTACGCAATAAACATTTTCACAAGGCTTCTTGCAAATATGACCATTCCATCCATCACTGTGCCATGCAAGCCTCAGGCTCATATGCATTGCCATAAGCTACCTCCTAAACAATTTCTATCAGTCCCCTTGAAAGGCATGCTTCCAAAGAATAATTCGTCACTTTACCCGCTTTCGGACCTTCTTCAAATTCGATGCCAAGATATTTACCGTCGCAGGTTCTAACAATGCCATATCCGACAGACTTATGCCGAACTCTCTTCCCGATATAGGCCTTGTAAACACCTGTCCCCGCAACAACAACTTCAGCCTCAGGATCCTCTTTTTCCTCAGCCTTTACATTTTCTGTTTCTTCTTCCTGGCTATTATCTGTATTCTTTACAGGTTCAGCCTTCTTTATAGGCTTTGATGCCGGCTCTACATACTCATCCGCTGCATCCTTAAGCGCCATCAGTTCTCTGATTTCAGCAATATGCGTCTGTGTGAACCAGATGGATTCATTGCCAAAATCGATCTTAACCGGATCATGAGAATTAATATCCTGTTCGCTAAGGTACGTAATTTCATCTATGAATTCCTGCAGATCATACGCATCAGATCGCATCCTGCGATACTCTGACGCACAGTTCGGGCACATGCATAAATACATGGCATCCAACTCTTTTTCCATACCTGTAGAAAGCTGGCACTTCTCAAATGTTGTCACAGGCTCATGGCACATCTGGCATGCATATTTATATGATCCTTCCACTCTATACATGCTTCTGAGATAGGCATCAATTTCACTATCCGGCTTGCTTACACGAATTTTCCTGACCTTATACTCATACTTTACCGGGATGGCAAATACCAAGACTTCGGCTGCATGTTTTCGCAATGAATCCCAGTTTTTAACTCGTGCCGATGGAAACTCAAAGGTCTCCTGAGGCGTGTAAGTCGGAGTGCTTCCGCCACCGACTGCACCGGAACCATAGCTTTCCTCCAAATCTGTAATAGAAATGCCGAACCTACGTCTCAGTTCAATTTCAAAGAACTGTTCTTTGGTTTCATCATCCAGCTGATCATAGTCCTTTGCGGCCTCTTCCAGCTGATCTTCTTCACTCTTAGCAAAGCCAAGGAAATCATACAAGTTGGATTCAGGTCTTATATCTCCATACAGCTGCGGATGCAGATCCCTCTTTGTGATTTCTTTCTGTGATACCAGCTCTCCGGATTCTGTAAAAAGCCACTTGCCGTTCCACTTCATTCCGTAATACTGATGCTTCGGACCGTCTTGACGCAGCTTTATCACGATGTCTGAGTATGTGTTTGGAATATTCGGAGAACTGCCTCCTACATAAACCGTGCCAAAGAGCATATTTTCATGGTTTTGAAGGAACCGGAAAATAAAGCTGGACTTCGCCATAGAGTCTGGCGACTTTGGATGGCTCGATATGTATTCCAATACCGCATCCAACTTATCCAGGCTCAGTTTCCACCGGAAGTTCTGATAGGTTGTCCATTCAGGCTGCCGGCCAGGATTTCCGGTATAATACTCGCCATTTGTTCGGTCAAGACCAGTCCCCACTTCTTCGGAAATCCCAAGAAGCTTCAGCATATCTCTGTCAACATCTTCAATCTTATAAAATTCCACGTCCACATAAGGATAGCTGATTATATGTGAATAATACTGTTCTATGCTCATCCCTTCAGAATTAACAGAGAAGAGAACCTTCTCCTTACTAGGATTCACATAAACCTTTTTACCATCCTTGATGCATCTGACTTTCAAATACTTCTTTATGAGATTGTTTACTTCATCACGATAGTCAGTGTTGCCGCGATAGTGTAAAAGTCTCTTCAGATCAGTAATATGCTGATCATCGGAAAGAACGGCACCACTCTCATATCTTCTCTTGAAATCCCGTATAAAGAATTCATATTCATTTGGCTTTTGTAGGTTCAGTATTTCCGTAAAGAAATGCCTACATCTCTGAAGGATACCTTCATCCACAAAAGCAATATCATCCATGCCATCAGTATTGCTACTCGGCAGGAAGATGTTAGGCAAATATGATGCATTCTCATAGCCGCGATAATAAAAGCTATTCAACTCATTACCATCGCTTTTCCGATAAGGCGCAACGAACGTCCCCTTTGATGTCTTGATGAATTCCGCTGTAAGCATGTTGGATCCGCCTCTTTGCTTTGAGAAAGCGGCAGCAACGGAGTCATACATGTTATAGAGCTTAACCAGCCACTCATCATCACGCCTGGGAAGAAAAGCTCTGTTATTATTAAAAGCATTTCTGAGATTCTCAGGACGGATCACTTCAATATCCAGAACATCCGTCAGAAACTCATATAATGTCTTATAAGTCTTATTGGTCTCCGTCAGAAATGTCGGAAGCCAATGATAGCCTGTTCCATCATTCAAAAGTTCCGTCAGAAGTTCTTCCGTCAATACCTCTGCGAAATCAGCACCTCTGGCTATCTTTACGGAATCAGCAGCCGCATAAGATCCGTCTTTACAGAGGAGCAATGCCTCCTCCGTCATCATTTCTTCCGTTTCGTTAAACATGCACTCAAACAGCGGTGCACTGTAGAAAACATCGCTGTCCACCGGGAGAATGTTCAGAAAGCTAAAATTTAGTTTTCCAGCATCCCTCAGTTCTATAACACTATCCCGAAGCAATGATGCTGTCTGTTCTGCCAGATCAATATTATCTTTATCGTCTGCCGGAACACTGCTTCGATTCGGTGTCGTTCGATATGGTCCCTGTACAATAAACTTAAGTTTGCTCTCCGTTTCTGTCGGAAAGTAGACGGAAATATATGGTGACTTAGAAGCTGTGAACGTATACTCGCCGGACTCTTCCACCTTGACTGCAAAAGCAATATCAATGGTCCTGCCTGCCTGAATTCCTGTGACCGGACGTGAAAACATCAGATAAGAGATCTCTTCATTCTCCTTTTTGTTTCCTGTCTCACCCATTGCCGATACAAGGGAACAGTGATCATTAATAGGTGTTTTATCTAACAGATACGTTCCGGATGTCCGCAGCCTAGGAAGTTCAATTTTGTAATCGATGGACTGAAGATGCTTCATGAAAAGAAGCGTAGTGATTCCCAAATTCTGCAAACGCTTTGAGAGAACATCATTGAGCTTCTCAATCGTTGCAAATCCGGAGAATGTGAATCCGACACTATACGGAAATACAAACATCGTTGTATATCCCAAAGCAACATCCTGATCATCAATATCGACCGGATGCGTGAAATCTTTGATTTCAACGGCAAACTGATGGTAGCCTTTCTCTTGATCACTCTTGCTTGGATGGCTATAAAGGCGCACGGTCTCACAAATACCGAAAACCGATTTGAAGCCGACGCCAAATTCACCAATCTGGTTTAAGTCATCGGTCTTATCAGATTTTCCGATATCACAGAGGCCCTGCAGATTCTCCATAGAGAACGGATGCCCGTCGTGAAGCACCACAAGTCTGTCAGGATACTGTTCAAATTTTATCTTAGTGGCTCCGGCATCCTCCGCGTTCTGAAGCAGTTCATAAACGAAGTGAGATTTATCCGTGTAAAGCTGGATAATTCTCTCCAATGCTCGCCGAAGCATTCCATCTTTGTCCTGGCGTTGTAAGACCTGATCTGCAATCGCCATTTTAGCCATGCCTGACACCTCCAACACGTATAGTTAGTTGACAACTTCCAGGATTCCATTGGCAATCAATGTCGTGTGGATATCCGTCTGATCAACCTTTTTCCTAATTTCGGCAACCTTAAGCTCGTAGCTCTCTGTAGCAGATTCCAGCTCACTCGTATACATCCGTCGGATGCTTTCGCTGCTGGTATCTATAATTTTCTGTTCCAGAGATCTCTTGCGGTTTCTGAAATTATTGGACAAACTCTCTATCTTAAACGTGGATGTATTTTCTGCTTCCTTGATTTCTTCAGCCTTCTCATCCATCCATAATTTCACTTGTTTCCTCTCAAGCATATCCCAATCGGATGGCTGCATCTTAACAGCTGCAGCACCACTCTGAGCCTCCTGAAGAATATCCGGAAGCTCTGCAGCAATTACATCATCATCACAGACAACAACCAGCTTAAAATGTGGATTGATCCCAACATAGCTCCAGGCATATACGGAGAAATGATAAGAGCCACTTGGCAGATTTTCTGTTGCGTACTGCAGTCTGATATACGCCTGCTCGTTTGAAGCAAAATATGCCGCTGCCTGTTTTGCCAAAGGATGCATAGCTGTGATAAAGAAATTATCCCTCTTCTTTTCCGCAGTCTCTGCATCAAAAGTAATCGGATGAATAGGAGCTTTCCCCTTCAGGTATACATCCCAGCTCTGACGTACTGCATTTCGTCCGCTCGGAAGTTTCCGGAAATCATCTCTAAGCTCCGCTCTGGCCGCTGCTGATAATCTCAGCTGTTTTGCGTCACCTTCACCCAGAATATAGCTACCCTGTCCAAGCCGGCGGTATAGATATTGTTCAATCAGAATCTGCAGACTTTTTTGTGTAAGCCACGGATTCTCTGCGTTATGAATCTCCTGTGATGTCATATACTCAGAGAGATCAAAGCCAAAGAATTCTTTCTCCTCTTCTTCCAAACGATTCATTTCCTGGATTCTTCGGACTTCATTATCAGCCATCTGCTCCAGTTTTATTTTTCGCTCTTCATCGGTAAGAGTCGTGTCCATCCCGATATGATCAAGCTGTGTAGCAATATCGCCCAAGATTTCCTCGCACTCGCCAATGCTGCTTTCAAATATACCGATACGCATCAGGCATCGGAAATAGATATCAGCATCAACGGTACCATTCGTAATCATGTTATAGATGCTAACAGTCTCACTCTGCTGTCCTCTTCGATCGATACGACCGATACGCTGCTCGATTCTCATAGGATTCCAAGGAAGATCATAGTTAATCATCATATCGCAGAATTGATAATCCAGACCTTCGGAACCAACTTCCGTAAATAGCAGGATATCAATAGCATCCGCATCTTCCTTCGGAAGCTCAAATCTTGCACGAAACTCCTGCCGCATAGCATCCTTGACGCTGCCATCAACCTGCTCTACTCTGAGTCCGGCATCGAGAAGTTTCTTCTTCAGGTAATACAGCGTATACCGGAAGGTACTGAAGAGAATAATTTTGTTATTCTCCTGTTTTTGCTTTTCCATAATGGCTTCCAGCATCTGATCAAACTTAGGATCTTCATCCGGAAGATTGTCTGCCATTGCCAGTAGATTCTGAGCTAACGCCTCCAGCGCATTAGCATCAGTTCCATCAAAGGTAAAGCCTGGAGAATAGTCCAGATCCGGATCATCCTCCATCTGTTGGAATCTTCTCTTTATCAGATCCCGAATATGCGGCGCCAAACCAAAAATACAGCTTGCTGCCTGGCGCTTGATAGTGGACATCATAAACGGAATGGATCTGGCGCTTCCATGAAGCTGCAGTAATGCGTTTGACTCAAATCGCAACAGTTCATCATGCAGCTCCTGCTGCCGCTCGGTAAACTCAACAGCTAAGGTATACGGTCTTCTGATGCAGAAATCCTGTATATCTTTTCTTCGGGTCCGGTTAAGCATGGAGTTAAAACTGTGAAGGCTCTCCGCATCCGAAATCAGTTTCACACGTTCTTCCCGTGTGATTTTGTCCTGCTGCAGAGTTTTGATCATCTCTCCGTAAGTCGGATTAGCGGCGATGACATTTTCTCCCCACTGTGTCCCCAGAACACCTTTGAGGGCTTCTGTGGCCTGAGCCTGCCAGTCCTGATCAGCCCTTCTAATAGCCTTTGCAGCTTCAGAAATATGTACGTTCGGTCTGGACATCATATTGAATGTCTGTTTATCAATCACAACATCTGGTCGCAGAACATTCAAAAGTGTAAACAAATCATCATCACTGGTCTGCAGCGGCGTTGCCGTCAGCATGACAACAGCATCGGCATTATCACAGAAATACTTCACGCATTTATACTCGAAGGCCTTTTCCTTCTCCATACTGCCGTTTCGGATATGATGCGCCTCATCGATGATAACCAGATCAAAGTGCGGAGCCGGATCCAGATCCCTTAAGCCAAATGTATGCTTCTTCCTAGTGGTCTCTCCCTCATAGGCTCTGCTGTCCAAAATGGAATAAGGCACAATTGTCTTACTGAACCTTATCGGCCATTCACCGTCTCGATCTGTATCGGAAATGATCTGACGAAGCATCGGTCCATCCACCGGCACGAATTCCTCATCAAATCGCTTCATCTCCATCTCCCATTTACGCTCTGTTACAAGCGGTTTGGGGCAGATAATCAGAACATTTTCCAGTTCATTTCTTGCCTGCAGTTCTTTAATGATCAGACCGGCTTCAATCGTCTTACCTACGCCAACGCTGTCAGCAATCAGTATTCTTGGCTCATCAGCGTGGATCAGCTTCAATGCCGGCCTGAACTGGTAAGGGACAAAATCGATCCTGGCTGAATTCAATGAATACAGATCATTTCCAGAAGGATTATTGATCTGGTACGCTGTTAGGTAGCTGCGGAATGTATTGATATCAACCCAGTTATAAGATGCTGTCTCAACGTATAGTGCGATCTGCCCGGAATAAAAAGTCTTGAAATTACCATCTACAAAGACATCATATTTCTTTGTATCCCCAAGATCTGTAATGGACATAACAATCCCACGCACATCTGGACTTCCCACCAGATATACCAGGCTCTTTTCTCTTATTTCATCTTCGTTACTAGCATCCGACACCACAGTCTCTGCAGCTTCTGGCTGTGACTCCTGTGAAAAAGACTCAAAATCAACCGTAGACGGAGACTTCACCTCCTCTATCATACGGTCAACTTCGTTTACGAGGCTATCATCACATTCTCTCTGCTCAAAGAATTGATGAAGGGTATCCAGATCTGCAAGGATGGCATCTTTGCCCGGAAGCATAGCACCAACATGAGCCCAGTTATTACGGACACGCATCATATCACGGATACATTCTCTTTCCCTGGTAGGAAGGAATGCCACATTCCTCATCTCATACCATGATTTATCCGCAATGCGAAGCAACGCAGCCAGGTCAAACTGTCCCAGCTCCGTAAAACCGCGTTCTCTTGCCATCTCCGCCTGGTTATAACTCAACTTAGCTATAACACAGTCCTCCCACCAATCTTCCGATGTTCTGGGTAACAGCTTTCCAAGCCACTCAGCAAGCACATTGGCGGAAGTATGCAAATATGTATTCATCCTGCTTACAATCTGGTCATTATCCATCTTGAAGCCTCCCATCTGTACTCTGTATTACATAAAAAATCCATCCGTATCAAAGATGTGATCCAACTCATCATTCGTCATGGCCCGTGAGACCTTATCACGCACAGCACTCATAGCCATATCGAGCCTTTTGAAACGATTATGTCCCACGGCATCCTTACTCATACGTATCAGCTGAATGCGTCCTACACCCGGATTCTGCCTTGCATATTCTGCAAATCCTCTGGCCTTTCCAAGGTTATCAATTCTTGTAGGATCGTGCGGTTCCAGAATATCCACAACATACTCATCATCGCTGTCTTTACGGATGATCACAAAATCCGGATACGCCGGCTTCTGCTCTCCGCCCATCTCATACGGAATGCAGAGGGACCAAGGCTTTCTCGGAGGATTTCTCAGCCAGCAAACATAATCAGCCTGACTTTGTTCCTCCACAAGAACGCCTTCTTCCCAAGTGTTCAGATTGATACGAGCCTTTCCGGAGTCGTCTACGAAAAGATGATCATCATAATCCTTGCCATTCACTTCATGTGGTAAGCTGATGGTCTCAGGCAGGCGGAAGTTATGCTTACTGACAACATCTCCATTGGAGACAATTGCATCATACTGTTTAATAAAACGATCACCCAGGCCGACAATCTTCCGACGATAATTATCATTCATCTTATGGAATGCCTTCTCTGCGTAAGCCAGGAGGCGTGCATAGCAGTCATCATTAGAGGCATACAAGATTACATCGATCTTATATGCATTCGGATCATCCTCATCGTAATAATAATGTCCATACTTATTGCCTACGCCCTCATTCCCCAGCTTTGTTTCAGCACGGCGGAACTGCCGGTCAATATCAATATCCGTTGTAGACATGAACATATGGACAATGTTATCGTCTACAGTTTCTCCAAACACATCAAAGACCTGGGATTTCATCTGAAATTCCATGATCTTCTTTGCCATATCGTCATATTTTCCATCTCTCTTCAGATCACCCACATACTCACGGATCATCTTTACGATTTCTTCCAGAACATCATCTGTGGCATCCTGGTATTTCCCGGACTGTCTGAGAAGTCTTGCCAAACTGTACAGCGAATTCAAATAGTTATTGATTCTGACGTTCCTTACATCGTATGAAAGAAGTCCGGAATCATTGATTGCTTTTACGACACCCTCTCGATCTAAGGTGTCAATGAAAGACTCCTGAACATATTCCGGCTCTGATTGTGCTGTTTGACCTTCCGGAGCTGCTTGTGATGCCCCTGACGAAGGTACTGCTGCACTCGGCCGATCCGCATTCTGTGCAGGTTGAACTTGCTGCGGGTTTTCCTGTTGTGTACCCCTTGTACCTGTGCTGAAGGATGACGCTTCGCGAACGCCGGAAGCAGTTCCAGTCTGTCCGCCACTGCCATACGGAGTAGCACCGCCATCATGCAGTTCCATAGGCTGTGTTCCACCTGGCAAATCAAACATTGACATCTGTCCCGGATAGGCAGGTGTATGTCTTGTTCCACCGCTAGCTGAGCTTCGCGGTCTAACAGACAATGTATCCATAACTCTGGTATCGAGAGACTCCCCGTAGATATCTGCCGGAATGTCACCGCCTTCGGCATTCTGCAATTCTTCCACAACTTTCTTTACGGTATCGGAATTGAAATATGGCAAATACAGATGTACATCATTCAATGTCTCATCCACCTGTATATGCATCTGCATCGGTGTGCGAATCATACGGCCAAGGAGCTGAGCAATGTATGTCGCATCCGTAGCATGCCGGAAGGACATCATCGTTTCTGCTCTCGGACAATCCCAGCCGGTAGATAAACTCTCTTTGAAGAAAACGACTCTAATCCGCTTATCTTCTGCAATTGCCGAAGGAGCCACATATGGTACATTCAAACCATTGATTCGGATCACATTATTTGCGTCTCCAAAGGTATGAACCACTTCGCCTTCTCGGAAACGGATTCCTGTTCGTTCCTCAATCTTCTGTACGCAATCATGAAGATCAGTCGCAGATATCGAGGACGATGTCGCATTCTGAACCTGGATAACCAAAATTGGATTCACATAAGCATAGTGTTGCTCATAACAATACTGGTACCAATGATCCCATTTATCCTTCCATTCATCCGCTGCAGCCTGAAGCACAGCCATATCTTTGTTTCCGGAGTTTTCTTCTGGATAAGAGATGACGATTCGATCCTTCAAGAGCCCGGAAGCTCTGACCTCATCCGTCGTAACCACAACGTACTGTGTGTCGGAAGCGATGCCCTGTACCAATGCGTTAAACCGTGCTGATGTAGCGGACATACCGATAACCACCGGCATAGCTTCAATGCCATCTGCCGGACTTCCTTTAAGAAACTTCTGCATGATGGTTGTAGCACGTCCTGCCTCACGGCCCTGCATACCTCTATGTGCTTCATCAATGATGAAATACAGACGGTCGCTCTTGTCACGCGCCGTGTTTGCCAGCGTTTCCCAGATTGTGTACTGACGATTATCCGTATGCTTTGTAAGATTTGAGCTCTTACCCAGCTTCTGTGTGTTCAGAAAATAGATATGACCATCATCAAACATCTCCTGGTCAAAGGAATCGTCCTGCACAGTTACACACTGTCCTAAACGGATCTTATCGGCTTTCAAATCGATCTTGTCTTTAGACTGCTCATTTAACTGCGGAGAATCAGAAAGCCACACGATGATTGCTTCCGGCTGCTCCGGATATACCTCATCCCCAAAGAAAATACTTTCGATCAAGGCCGCCATAATGATAGTTTTTCCCGCACCTGTAGGGGCCGTAAAAGAAACAACCTGCTTGGAGTGAGAGCGACCATATCGATACACAGCTTCCGCTGATTTCATTCTGAGCTCGCTTAAAGCTCTTTTCTGAAATGGAAATAATTCTGCTTTCATGGCCTACCTCCCTGTGTTGATTCTGAAGTTATCTAAATAATCACGATACAGCTGATAAGTGTCTTTTTCGCCGTAGCCTGCAATCATCTCTCGATATCCAGCTTCAGAATCTGTTACAATGTATATGGTTTGAATCTTTTGATGATTTTTTATTGCGTTATCAAAATCAGGAAAACTCTTCTCATCCATGAGAATTGCAAAATGATTTTGAGGAAGAACCATCATTTTCGTTTTTTCATCTTTCATTTGCGGGCATTGCCCATGAGCGCCTGCCTTTAACCATAAAAGTGGAAATAATTCCGCAAGCTGCCGTCCTAGGGCGACTGAGGTTTTATCTAAAAAGCCAAGTTTGTAATACATAACATTGCTTTCAAACCCATCCGACATATGAAATGCCTCTTCACGCCCAAACGAATAATAATCGCCTTTAATGTCATTCCCTAGGCTATCTTTTCCAAGAATGGTGCAGCAAGTTCTTGGCCAAGTAATATATCTTGCTATACCATACTTTTCCCAATCAGGATCCCCAGGGAACAATCCCTGCTTCTTCAATCCCTCTTGCTCTGACGAAGATACTTCATTATTTGTAACGCTTATGCACCTTCTATGACCGCCATCTTCCTTATTCAGCAAATTAACCGCGTGTAATGTGGTTCCAGAGCCCGCAAAAAAGTCAACAATTAGCGCATCTGGCTTATCAGTAACGAAGAAATTAATAACATCGTGCACCGCATATAAAGACTTAGGATATGGGAATGAGCGATCAGGTAATATCTTTGAAAGCAGATCTGTTCCATGTCTAGTCGCATCGTGAGTGGTAACTCTCCACTGAGTACCTGGCATGATGTCTCTTACTTCATCCTCCGATATGATAGTACCGTTTTCATCATATCCATCAATCTTATAGACACCATCCTCGACTTTTTTAATTTCTCCACTAGTCAGAAACATAACCGGAACACCGTTAGGAGTTCTACGGCCAAACTTAATATATCCCTTCGATTTGTAATCTAAAAACTTTTCTTTGTTTATATTCCAATAGTGTTCTCTTCCCTGTGTATCAACAGGAAATACCGCAAACGTTCCTTCCGGTGGAACTATACTATTTCTGTCTTTATCAAGTGGTAGCGGATCTCCCACACCAAAATATTTTCCTTCATTTGTAAAGAAAATCGGATAAAAGTTCCCTGGGCTCTTTTCTCTTAGTCCAGCACCTCCACTTCTAATCAGATATTTCCATGTTAAATGTGTTGCCCTTTTATCATCAGGATTGATTCTCCATTCATCAGAAAGAGGCAAACGATTTACCATAGCATCTCCGAACTCCAGAATATAAATATATTCATCAAGTCTTGTAAACTGATACTTTCGTGATGAGCCTTTGAAGCTGATAACAGAACTAATCATCTGCATTCTTGCATCTGAAAACATTTCCTCTAATAGACACCCTAGATGCAAATACTCTTTTTCATCAATTGTCACTATCAAAACTGAATTGCTTGGATTTAATAGTTTTTTTGCTAACCCAAGCCGTTTTTTCATCATGCTCAGCCATTTACTATGTCTATATGCATCTGCGCCATCCACATAATCGTTGTTATATTTCCAGTCTTTAGCGCCTGTATTATATGGCGGATCAATATAAATGCAGTCCACCTTGCCCGCATAAAGATATTCCAGAAGCTGAAGAGCATGATAGTTATCAGCCTCAATCAGCGTATGCCACAAATCACTATCAGGAGCATTGCACACACTATCGATTGGTTTTAAGTACGGATAGATAGGCTCACCAAACTGGGCAACTGAAACCAGCTCATCTACAGGTATTTCTTCCATCTGTGCCGTCACTTTGTGATAGCAAGTAGCTATACCATCCTTGATGGCACTAACCTCATACATTTCACTGACTGCACCCGTCTTTTTTGCCACAGTCGAGCCACGTTTTACCGGTATATCATAGAGCGGCGTACACTCCGGCAGATGTTCTTCAAACACCAACCCGAATTTCTTTGTCTTTGACAGTCTGTTTATCTCCTGCTCCAGTCTGGCTCTAAGTGCCTCATCCTGCACTTGTGCAAGTAAATCATGTATTGCAGCCATGCCATTTCCTCCTACTGTTTGTCTCATTTGCCGGCATTATACACTCCGACATCTTAATTCTATCGAATATACTGTCCCATAATACGGACTCTAATCTGTAATGGTTTTATCTTTTATGTGATAGGCGATCCCCTTCTTCTCACAGAAATCAATCACTTCTTTTGCCTTCTCGTTATAGAACTGCTTGTGTTCCGGATATCCAGTCGTTACATCCTTACAGTAATTGGTTCTTCCGAAAATAATCTTGTCTACAAAGCTGACTGATTTCAGGATCTCCATCACGTCCTGTTCTATCAGATTCGGCGTAGGATACGGCTCGATACTAACCCATGTCTTACAACCTTTGTCGTGTAGCTTCTTCAATGCCTTCAAACGGTCTTTATATGATGCAGAGCCCGGCTCCATCCGCTCTCTGTATTCCTCATCCAGAGAAATAAGAGTGATTCCGTATTCGTTTTCCTTAGAACATTCTGCAAGACTGACTGGAAGAATGCCCTTCGTAAGCACTGTACACTTAATGCCTGCTGCGTTCAGCTTCTTGATCACATCTAAGCTCATTTTTTCAATTTCCGGATATCCCACCATGAACGGATCCGTAGTAAAGCAAAGCTGTACAGACTTGATCTTATCTTTCAGCCGGGGAATCTCCTTGTCCAGAATCTCCAAAGTGTTTGAAACAAGATACGGTTTCAGCCAATCCTCATATGTCTTGACCTGCCCAAATCTTTTTTTCATCAAGAAGGCATAGCAAGGATACCGGCAGCCATGCGCACATCCCTGCACGAAATTCAGTGTATAATCTCCATACTCCACACCGGTTTTGTAGAGCATAGATTTTCTTTGTATGTAGCCTTCCACTTGCGGCATAATCAATAACTCCTATCTGAAAATGTTATTGTTGATCTGTGAATCACAGCACCATAGTACTGTTTCAACGCAGCATATGTTTTATTACTGTAATCACGTACAGGAAAAACCGGATGCTCAAACAAATAGGCTTTTACCTCATCCTTAGGTACATCCTGCCTTCCCTTAAACTTCTTTTGTAGATATGCTGCTATATCTCGAACTGTATAGCATGTATCATCTACTGTTCGTCCTGAGACAATTTCTCCCGTAAGCGTATCGAATGTCAGCTGATCATATTCCCCGCTATTATTGACATGCTTGCCAGACGACTGGTCATCAAAGACCTTCCAAGCTGTTGATTTGAAAAGATCAAATCCTGTCTGATGCCCAGTACAATGAATCAAGTTATACACAACAGAGTTATTGCTGTTGAAGAACGGAAATGCAGCTACATAATACCGCCCGTTTTTTCTGCCACTAAGGTCCAGTATTATCTGCTCTATCTTCTTCTCAAAAGCTTCTCTGTCACTGCCGAAGGAAATCAGCTCATCAATCGTCGTCTGATAGGTTTCCTCATATTTTTCAATGACTTCTGGCTTCTTTGCCATCTTTGCCGCCCGGATTGTATCGGATACCATATGATTGATGATGATTTCACCCCAGTTTTTAAGAAATGGCATCATAGCATCCCATTCAATATGTGCATCATAAGGATCGTAAACGAGTAGAAAATGCATATCACTAAACATCGTCGAAAACTGGCTTCCAATCTTACGAAGTAATACGTTAGCATCCATCGACTCTGTGTAGATAGTGAGATTGCTGGCCTTCTTTGGTAGCCTAGTTTCCAGCAAATCAATCTTTCTTTCGTCCAGATCATTAAAATATATGTAGGCTTGCTTATCTGTGTATCTGGTCATAGCTTCCGCAATGATCTCAGATACCAGAAGCGGCGTACCTTTTATCTCATTCCCTTCATCATCCTTATATACGCCACTATTTGACATGCAGTCGATATAGACTATTCCGCGACATTTCTTGTTCAGCATAAGAATGTTGATCCATGCTTTCACATACTCCGAGATCAATTCAAATTTCTTAATGCTGTGTGGCGGAGCAACGCTAATCACATCATTCTTCTTTGAGCTCGACATTCTTATCACCTTCTTCCGGAATCAGATCCATGATGTCGCCGATGTTGCATTCAAGCGCTTTGCACACTTTCATAAGGACTTCCATACTCACGTTTTCGCCCTTGGACAATTTTGTGACAGAAGTCCAGCTGATTCCGGCCTGTGCCTGAAGGTCTTTCTTCTTCATATCTTTGTCTATAAGCAGTTTCCAAAGCTTCTTGTAACTTACTTCCATAGCAATCCTCTCGGTTCCATTCTCAGAACTCATATATCATCAGGTAACTGTGCACACTAATACAGTTTCGATTATACCACCAGCCCAACGAAATCACAAGCGAAAAACTCCATATACGCAGGAATACCCACCGCTTTTAATTGAATTCTCTCCGTTTTCATGCTATAATGCATCATGTATTATTGTGTCCAGAGGACATTCCTTCGAAAAGAGGTACTTATCCATGAGCAAGGCTCAGAATGAGATTGAAGAATTCATATACAAAATCTGTTACCGTCCCATCTGGGAATCGGTAAATAATTATATAGCACTACATCCAACAGCACTGAATCTCAGCATGGCACGCATTAAATACCCTGATACTGCTCTGCTGCTTGATATGCTTCTTGAATATGCCACTCATATCCGTATCGATGAAGATTCTCTGTTCTTCGATGCCATACTAAGCTGTACCATAGAACTTCAGCAATTTGATGAATACCGCGGAGAAATGTCCGGAGAAACATCACAGTGGTTGATTGCGTCCTGCGAAGCTGTCATCACAGATAAGCTGGATTTTCTGAAGGTTTCATCCGTAAAGCCCTGGAGCAGGGATTCAAAGCCATTCGGGAATGGCATTGCAGCTTCCAAGAGCATAGTTCCTATTATTGCTCGTAAGGATCTTGATAAAGAAGCTACGGTTTTTCTGGAAAAGTATTATCCGGAAGCCTTGGCTGAGCCGATGCGCGTTCCAATTGAAGATATCGCTAAAGAGAAACTTCATCTGAATGTTGTACAGGGATATCGGATCACCGACGACTTCAGCATATTCGGCCAGATCTGCTTTTCTCCAGGTAAAGTAAAAATATATGATTTCTTCAAAACTTCAGAGAAAGAAGAAGAAGTGCCTAGAGGCACAATACTGATTGACGCCTATACCTACTGGCAGCGTAACAGCGGCTGTGTAAACAACACCATTGCACACGAAGTCTATCATTGGCATCGTCACAGACTATATGCAGCGATAAAATCCATTCTACGGAATGAAAGATTCATTGCCTGTCGTTGCCCTGCTGACATGGTATATCCCAATGAAAGCGAAGAATGGACTGATGAACAGCGTATGGAATGGCAAGCCAACAACTTGGCTCCCCGCATCCTTATGCCAATCGAAACCTTTAAGATTAAAGTTGATGAGCTGTATCAGCAATACAGCTATGAGGATACGCCGCTGAAGTTGGAAGTGCTCACCTGCATTGCCGATGATCTCGCAAGATTCTATGGTGTATCAAGGCAGTCTGCCCTCATTCGCATGACAGAGACAGGTTATCCTGAAGCAAAGTCTGTACTGCAAGCCATAAACGAAAAAGAATGGCATTCCTACGTCAGCCTCGAAGACGTTTTCTATGAGTACAGCACTAATGGTGATTTCCGCAAGCTCATTGACTCCGGCAGATTCAAATATGTTGATGGGTATGTTGTCATCAACGACGAAAAGTATATCACCGCTGATGAAACCGGAAAGGCAACTCTTGCCGAATATGCCTGGGACAATCTCGATGAATGCACCTTGTCCTTTGGCTGGCAGCGGATACGTCGTGCATCCGCAAAAGAAGTTCTTCCTGAGATCATATTCCATCGCGAAAATGATGAACAGGACATATCCAAATATGATGCTGATCATAATACTGCAGTCTTACAGTTGTCAGAGGATCTTCAGCGCAAAAATAAGAACTTTGAGGAAAACGAGAAAATACATTTGCTCTCTACTGCAAACAAGAACTGTTGGGAATATATCTTTGAAGTCATCAACATCAAAGGTATCAGCAAAGCTCACTTCTGCACTCTGACTGAGCTCGGAGAAGAGAACTACAGAAAGGCAGAAAAGGGCCTAAAGAACGATCCGACAGTCAGAACAATCGTCGCCATAGGTGTAGGCCTATCCCTCGATATAGAAACTGTCGACAAGATGCTCTATCTTGCCGGCAGAAGCTTCAAGGATACTCCAGAAGATAGGGCCTTACGTTTCTGCATTACCGGTCTCTCCGGGCATCCTATATCAGACTGCAATGATTTCCTTGCTGCCAGAGGATACGAAACTCTTGGCACAAAACAACGTCTATAGAACTTTCAGCCGCTATTCCATGAAGTGAACCCCTTTTGTTAGACAAAATAAAAGTCTAATGAAAGGGGTTTTTTCATGCCATCAGGAAAAAAGATGTATTCAACAGAACTGAAGTTAGAAATTGTACAAAAATATTTGCAAGGAACAGTTGGCGTTAAAAA
>CASDZV010000085.1 GCA_949285905.1 uncultured Spirochaetales bacterium
CCACCAAGTTCAGAAAGCAGCTTCTCTCTGAGCGCAAGCACTTCATTTGTAAGCTCTGGAGTCTCTCCAGCAAGGAGAAGCTTGCTCTTAAGATCGTTATATTCTTTGATTTCCTTGGGAATCTCTTTTCCGATTGCTTCCCTGTAAGCGGCATTGTACCGCTTCTGAACTGACAGGAATTCCTTGAGCTCCTCAGTAGAGAGAGATTCTTCTGTATCTTCCTCGATACGAGTATTCATCTTCTCGATGACATGCGCAAAGAATGTGATGAGAATTCCGCTCTCCCTGATCACAGAACGGACGATATCACCTCCATTCTCCATCTGCATTGCAAGCTCAACCTCCTGCTCACCGGTAAGAAGATTCTCATTACCGATTTCCTTGAGGTAGAGCCTTATCGGGTCGTCCTGTGATGTATCGTACTTGCCCTGCGATGAATGTGATTTATGATCACTCTGGTGATCAGAGACTGAAGAGATATCTATGAAGCGTTCTGTGGAGACCTCTGTATCGTCATCGGTTCCTTTCCACTCAGAAAGGCTCTCTTCCTCCTCTTCTTCCTCTTCGTCTTCTTCCTCATCATCGTCGCTGTCGCGGGACTTGCTCTCTTCTTCCTCTTCCTCTTCTTCGCTTTCGATGTCAGCAAGCTCAGAATCAGTCGGTTCCTCATCGACATCTTCCTCTGCATCCTCGTCAAACTCATCCTCATCGAAGCTTTCGAGATCTTCTTCGCTGGGTTCCTCCGAGAAATCAGGGTCGCTGTCCTCAGCTTCTGTATACTGGACACCATCTTCCTTCAATGCCTCGATGATTGAATCGATATCACCAGATGTATCCTTGTGTTTTTTTATAGCCGAGACTATGTCCAGAAGCGTGACATATCCCTGCTCTTTCGAGAGTGCAATAAGGTCCTTGTAGAATGCTGTGTTCCTGATATCCTGTTCCGCCATTTATTCCTCTTTTACTGTACTTCTGAAAAGCTCATTTCTGAGCGCGCTAATCTCCTCATCCAGCTCCTTCTTGCGCTGAAGCGCATCTGAAAGCTGGTCCGGATCGAGCGAATCCGAGAATGATCTGAGCTGGTTCAAAAGAACATCCCTTCTTTCTTCCATTCCTCTGAGGCTGATCCGGTCTGCGGCTTCATCCAGTGCGCTTCTCCCTGTCTTCGATGAATACTCATCAAGAGCAAAGGAGGTTGCGACATCATTTCTTGCACCCTCATCTGTTATCATGGTAAGGAAGAGCTCATTGCTCGTTATCTCATTTCGCATGGCATTTTCCAATGCCATATAAATAATCTGGGCTTCACTGTCCTTCAAATCGCCGAAACTGATTCTCTGTCTGTACTCTGAAAAGAGCTCTCTGTGATTTGCAAGATAGAGCATTGCAAAAAGATCGATTGAAACAGCTGCAGGATTGAAGCGTTTTTTAACCGGTGTACTGCCCTGAATTATGCCTCTCTCATCCTCCTCAGCCACATCATCTCCGCTTTTTCCATTGGAGATGTCGGCTCTGATTGACTCCTCAGAAACTGAGAGCAGAGAACTGAGGCTCCTGATATAGGAAGCCTGCTCCACGCTCGAAACAGTCGACTGAAGAAAAGGAGAAAGATATCTGACAAAGTCAGACTTTCCCCTGCCTGAATGGATATTATACTTTTTACTCCCTTTACTGACAAGATATTGAAAGGCGTTCTCTGCGCCTTCATAAGCCTTGTAAAGGGCTTCTGGTCCGTTCTTTTCAAGGATTTCTGAAGCATCCTTGCCACCATCCAGCTTATGGATGAAACATTCAAGCCCTGCCTGATGGATCAGCTGAATGGCTTTGTCTGTAGATTTCTGCCCAGCTTCATCGCTGTCAAACATCAGGTCAATTCTGGAAACATAACGCGAAAGCAGCTTCACCTGCTCTGCAGTGAATGCAGTTCCAAGCGACGCGACTGCGGCTGTAACACCTGCCTGATGCATAGAAATGACATCAAAATTCCCTTCGACTATCAGCGCAGAATCCTTTCCTTTCTTCAGCGTATCAAGAGCCTCGTAAATACCGAAAAGGTTATGACGCTTCGAATAAACTGGTGTGTCTGAAGTATTCTTGTACTTCGGAACATTCTCTCTCCCTGTAAGATCGCGGCCAGAGAACCCCAGATAGCGTCCTTGCCAGGATCGCACAGGAAACATCAGGCGGCACGCAAACATTGGATAAGGAAAGCTGTTAGGAGAAAACAATCCGGATTTCCTGAGAATATCCTCCGAGTACCCCTTTTTCGAGAGGAAATTATGAAGCCAGTCAGGATCAGATGGCGCATAGCCGAGTTCAAAGCGCTCTATCATTGCATCCGAAATGCCACGGGATGAGAGATAATCGCGGGCACGCGAAGCTTCAGCGCTATTGAGAAGAAGATAGTGGAATGTTCCCGCAATACGTTTATTGAGATCGTATAGTGTATCTATCTCATCCTTATCCTGCCTCTCTGCTTTACCTCTCACTGTCTCAAGCTCAACACCTGCTTTCCTGGCAAGAATCTCGACAGCTTCATTGAAGGAGACATGATCCATTTTTTCGACGAACGTGAACATATCCCCGGATTCACCACAGCCGAAACAGTGATAGAATCCATCTTTGTCATTGATTGCAAATGAAGGAGTCCGTTCATTGCCACCACCATGGAAAGGACATTTTGCCCAGTTTCTGCCGCTGCGCGTGACAACAGGAATATAGCCCTGGACAACTTCAGACATTGTCAGGCGCATTTTAATCGCGTTGATTGTACTATCTGTATATACAGGCAAAACAGGGACTCCAATGGAGAATATAACAGAAAATCAGCAGGTCGTCACTTCTTGATGACGACAAAAGGAGGTTCTTCGCCTTTTTTCAGCAGTCTTTCAATCTCTTTCTTCGGTATCACTCCACCCTTTCCGATACCAGGACAGCTCTCTCCTTCCTTCTTCCAGCTGTCCTCATTCTCAATCACATGCTTCCAGAATGGATATGTCCTGCACTGCAGCGGGCGGGCATGATATATTCCACATCCCTTTGAAGAAAGGAAAACACAGTCATAGTTCTCCCTCTCCTGAAGAGAGACCAGATAATATGAACCGAAATCAACATAGCGGCAATATTTATCGATGAATTCTGAAAATGACAGATTCAGAAGTGCGGAAGCCTTCTCAATATCATCTTTAGTCAGATAGACATACCCGGGTTCAACCGAGCAGCAGTACTGACACATCTGGCATTCGAATCTGAGACCTTTATCGTAGAACATATCAAGCCGTTAATCTAAATGATAAGAAGGATTGATGCAATCATCTGCGCTTTCCAATGATTTTGCTGATACAGAGTATTCATCCAAGTTGATGAAATTTTTGTAAAAACACAAGATAGTCTTATGAAGAAACCGAGAATAATCTTAGCTTTTCTTTTAATTCTGCTGCTTTTCTCATGCAGCATGCCACAGGAAAATCACGAAGAAGCAATCACACCTGCCTGGCTTGTCGAAATCGAAGAAGGTACGGCATCGCTAAGCAGCCCTGCATCCCTCTCCATCATTTTCTCAATTCCAGAAAGGCCCAGCGACTACGGCGCAACGCAGACAGGAGTTGCGGATTTCACTGCATCCGACTACGGCTGCTACAGCATTGACGGGGATAGCGCGGAAACAGACTCTGCAGATGAGAGAAGCAGTATTCTCATCCCTGGATGCGGACTGCGGACTGTTAAAGACTTGGACGGAGTGATCAGCCCGGACACAGCACGTTCTGCCCAGCCAACCAACGTCTTTAAGGTTGGAGAGATCTGGGAAGATGTTAATTACCTGAAAGATAATGATACACTGGAAAAGACAGATCTCAGATGCGTAGAAGTGACTGAGAATGCATATACAATGGTGGATACTTCTCTTTCTGATACCGATATTCTTGATAGAATCCATGAGATTACGCTTTTCTTCGAGGAAAACTATGAAATGATGACATCGACTTTCTCCGAGCCCTATGATGTTGATGGAAATGGCAAGATAATTATCGCATTCGCTCCTATTGAAGAAGGCACTCTCGGATACTTCCTATCCACAAACTATTTCCCGGCAGAGGAATATCCTGAATCAAACATGGCAGATATCATTTTCCTCAACACCAATGGTCTCAATGATGATAATGCCTTCTCCCAGATAAAGGTCTCCGTAGTACATGAGTTCCAGCATCTGCTGAACTTCAGCAATGATATTCTCAATAATCCATATGGCGAACCTATGGCACTCTGGATTGATGAGGGACTTTCAATGATTGCAGAGTGCTTCACAGGGGATGAAGTGGCATTATCGAGAGCGGGATTTGCTGCATACGGAATCGATGGCAGAGGAGAAAAGTCACTTATAGAGTTCAGCAGTACCCCACCTGATTGCGATTACGGCATGTCAATTCTATTCATGCATTACCTGCGACTCCGCTTCGGTGATGCTGTGATAGAAAAGCTCTATGACTCAACAGCATCCGGATACAAGAGAATAGAGAAAGCAACAGGTGAAAAATTCAACACACTTTTCCGTGATTTCTGCATCATGCTGTTAACAACAGGAAGAGGTCTTACAACTGACCCAAGCTATGAAATTCCTGGTTTCAACTGCACAAAAGAAGACCCGGAATATATTGGATTCAACATCAGCAAGCTGATAGCAGACCATATACCTGCAACAGATCTTCCGATTGAGAATGAGAAGATGAAACCATACAGCTTCAGGATTATCAGATGGAATGATGATGTGAAAAGCATCAGCTATGAGGATACAGGATCAGAAATAACCTGTCTTACTCTCTGTAAATAATCAGGAATATGGCCATATACTCAGCTTCACGCTTCTGTATGTGGCCTGGTTAGTGGATGATGAGTTCTGGCTGATATCAGAACGCCTTTAGACAGGGAAGAGAGCTGAGGCAATACAGCATAATCAGCTTTGGAAAAAAATAAAGCCATATACCCCAAGCTTTACGCTTCCGTATATGGCTAGATTCTGGAGAGAGAAGGATTCGGACCTTCGAAGGCTTAGCCAACAGATTTACAGTCTGCCCCCTTTGACCGCTCGGGAACCTCTCCATAAAACCATGGCTATTTAACCGGAAAAGCAGACTTTAGTCAATAGAATAAGAAAAGATTTCTCAACTTAATTTTTAAATGCTTTACAAATAAAGAATTAACTATTAGAATCAGGAAATTTCTTCTTCAGCGCCTCCAGTACGGGCTTTGTGACCATAGAGGAAAAGTCAGCACCGAAGGCTGCCAGCTCCTTGATCTGGGATGCCCTGATAAGGAAATAGCGCGAGTCAGTTGGCATCAGCAGCACTTCCAGCTCCGGATAGAGAAGCTTGTTAGTCATAGCCATCTCAAGTTCATATGAGAAGTCACCAGCACCGCGAACGCCTCTTATCATGATGTTGATGCCGTGCTTTCTGGCGTAATCGACGGTAAGACCGGAATGCACGCTGTAAACAATGTTCTTCTTATCAGGCAATGATTCCCTTATAAGCTCGATTCTCTCTTCTGGGGTAAAGAGGTATGTCTTTGATATATTATCTGCAACCACGACATGGAGTTCGTCAAATAACGCCGATGCCCGTTCAATAATGTTAATATGTCCAAGTGTGGGAGGATCGAATGATCCAGGAAAGAGTGCGATGCTCATATCAGCTCCTGAGTGATGAGACGTATTCCTTCATGGCTTTCAGCATATCGCCTGTCTCATATGGAATTCTTCTCACAATATAAGGCTTTCCTTCCTCATCCTTGCCAATGACACCAAACGCACCACCGCCAATGTAGGAAATCTTCTCATCTTCACCCGGGCGTTCTGTTTCATTAAGCGCTTTAAGCACACAATCGAAATGAACGTAGTTCCCGTCTGGTGATGTAAGGGCTGACGCAATATTCTCGATTATCTCGCCGCACATCGGACATACAGGGTGCGGCTCATGAATAACACCTGGAGTCTCAACAGGAATTGATGACCGATAATCACGAGGCTTAGGAACACCAGCAACCTGGTTAAGTGTCGAGAATCCATTGATTCCCGCATTCTTCTTTTTCTTCTTGTCCTTCTGTTTTGAAGGCTTTCTGTTTGCCATACAGGCATCTTAACATCAATGCAGTAAAAAGTGAATGTCAGCGTAGTCCATCATTTTTTCCTTTTTGCCCCGAGAGTGAGGTTCTGAAAACTGTCTCTTGCTGATTGATGGATCTGGGAGTAAGGCTATGAAAAAACCGCTCGGATAGAGCGGTTTTCATTGTTACGCATTCTTCTTGATGAGAAGCTCTGGAACCTTTGCTGCCTTGCCAACGCGGGAGCGAAGATAATAAAGCTTTGCTCTTCTGACACGACCCCTTCTCACAACTTCAATCTTCTCGATTCTCGGTGAGTGCAGAGGGAAGATTCTCTCAACTCCGACACCGTAGCTGATCTTTCTTACAACGAATGATCTTCTGACACCAGTATTGTTCTTTGCAATAACGATGCCTTCATAAACCTGGATTCTCTCCGTTGTGCCCTCAACAATCTTGAAAGAAACGCGTACTGTATCGCCGATGCTGAAATTCTCAGCATTCTCTTTCATCTGCTTTGCTTCTACTGCTCTGATAATATCCATTTCTGCCTTGTCCTTCTATTCTGATCAAGTATCGATATCATTCTTCTCCGCTCATCGATGCTGAGAGGGGCATCAGAGAGCAGATCAGGCCGGTTAAGCATCGTCTTCTCCAGCCTTTTGTCAAAACGCCATTGGGTTATATGGCCATGATGACCGGTTAATAATACATCGGGAACTGTTTTAGTGCAATACCTGTAAGGTCTTGTATACTGAGGATATTCAAGAAGATTGTTATTGAAACTCTCATCCTCAAGACTTTCAGATGCAATGACACCATCTATGAGTCTGAAGACAGCATCGATGATAACGAGAGATGATGTCTCTCCTGATGAGAGAACATAGTCCCCTATTGAAATCTCATCAGTCACATATGTGTCTATTATCCTCTGGTCAATACCTTCGTAATGGCCGCAGATGAATACAAGCTCCTTCTCCGATGAAAGCTCTTCAGCATAGCGCTCGGTAAGCACACGGCCAGATGGTGTTGCGAATATAACACGCTTTGAAGCCGCATTTACAGAATCAAGTGCCTTTGACAAAGGCTCTGGCATTATGACCATTCCAGCACCGCCGCCATAAGGAATATCATCGGCTTTCTGGTGAATCCCTTCTGCCCAGTCACGGAAATTGACAATGCTGTATTCTATGAGACCTTTATCTACAGCACGTTTCATGATTGATGACCGGAAGAACGGCTCAACCATCTCCGGGAAAAGCGTAAGGACAGTTATTTTCATAGTTCCAGAAGATCCCCCATCAGGAGTTCAATCTCGCCTTTCTGGAAATCAGGTCTGGAGACAAAGACACTGATATTCGGCACAAGATATATCTTCCCTTCCCGCTCGACCTGCAAAAGCATTGCCTGCGCGCCTTCGGAGACATCTTTCACAACACCGACCTTCTCGCCGTTGTAAATGACGCTCAGTCCATAGAGATCCGCGATGTAATACTCGCCTTTTTTCAGCTTCCTTGCATCCTCTCTTCTCACCTTGAGAACAGAGCCTGAAAGCACTCTTGCCTTCTCAGGAGTCTCATAACCCGAGAACTGCATCAGGAACATTTCACCTTGAGAGCGGACCTGTGAGACAGAAAGAAGCTTCTCCTTACCGTCCGGGGAGACTGCAACGGCGCTTTTAAGCTTTTTCAGATGTGCATACTCGCCTGAGAGCGAGTAAACCTTCAGAAAACCTTCCACGCCATGTGTTCTTCCGATTGTCGCGGTAGAGAGAAGCTCTTCCATCAGTCGAGGATCTCCAGTACGGCACGCTTGCCATCGCGGGTTGCAGAAGCCGAGAGAATTGTTCTGATAGCTTTTGCAATGCGACCCTGCTTACCGATCACCTTCCCGACATCACCTTCAGCGACATGAAGCTCGAGAATGGTTGATTTCTCACCCTCGATGACATTCACGCTCACCTCATCAGGCTGGTCGACAAGGCTCCTGACCATAAATTCCACAAGTTCCTTTTCCATAGGCCCTCCTGGAATTAGTTCTGCTTGCGGTTAATCTGGATACCCTGCTTATTGAGAAGATCCTTTACAGTCGGGGAAACAACAACACCCTTGCCGATCCACTCCTTGATCTTGTCCTCATTGAGTGTCACCTGATTCTCGCTCTCGACTGGGCGATATGTTCCAACCTCATCGATTGTCTTCGATGATGGTGCAAGACGATTGTCCTGTACAACGACCCTGTAATAAGGTCTCTTCTTCGTGCCGAAACGCTTAAGTCTCATTGTTGTGCTCACGGTATACTCCTTATACTGCTTGAAAGCTACATGCCGAACTGCTTCAGCATGGCAGCTTGTAATTTCTTGTTTGTCATCATCTTCTTCATCATCAGTCTGGATTTCTCGAATTTCTTGAGAAGCCTGTTAACCTCAGCTACAGAAGTACCAGACCCTTTTGCAATCCTCTTCCTTCGGGATGGACCGATAATGCGGTAATTGCTCCTCTCGAAGCGCGTCATGGAACGGATGATAGCTTTCTCCTTCTCCAGCTCTTCGAGGTGCAGATCTTCCTCTGAGATATTCCCCTTTGCGCCGGGAATCATCTCAAGAAGCTTGTCTGCAGAACCCATCTTCTTCAAATTCTCAAGCTGATCAAGGTAATCCTGAAGATCGAAGGTATTCTTCTCCATCTTCTTCTGCAGACGCTCTGCTTCAGCCTGATCAAACTGTTCCTGTGCTTTCTCGACAAGGGAGACGATATCACCCATGCCAAGGATACGTGTTGCGATACGCTCCGGATGGAAGACTTCAAGGTCCTCCATCTTCTCACCAGTACCGATAAATTTGATTGGCTTGCCAACGACAGCTCTGAGAGAGAGTGCGGCACCACCACGCGTATCTGAATCGAATTTAGTGAGGATGACACCGGAAATACCGACTTTCTCCTCGAATTCCTTTGCAATGTCTACAGCGCTCTGTCCTGTCATTGCATCGGCTACAAAGAGTGTCTCATCCGGCCGCGATACCTTAGCGACGCGCTGGATTTCCTCCATTAGCGCCTCATCGAGGTGCATACGACCAGATGTATCGATGATGACTGTATCAATTAAATCATGCTTTGCTCTCGAAATCGCAGCTTCTGCTACTTTTGCAGGATCCTTCTCTCCCGGAATAGTGAATACAGGAACACCTGCTTTCTCACCAAGCACCTGAAGCTGCATGATAGCCGCTGGCCTGACAAGGTCTGCAGCGACAAGCATTACAGAGCGACCTTCCTTCTTCAGCTTATACGCAAGCTTATGTGCCGCTGTTGTCTTTCCAGAACCCTGGAGACCCATCAGAAGAATGACAGATGTCGCATCTTTGCCTTTGAGATTAAGGGCTGTGTTCCCAGCTCCTCCCAGAAGCTCTACCATCTTGTCATAGACGATCTTCGTGAACTGCTGGCTTGGGTTGACAGATGCAAGAACTTTCTCTCCGAGTGCTTCATCGAGAGTTGAGTTCACAAAACGACGCACGACGCGGAGATTAACATCGGCATCAAGGAGCGCTTCCTTGATTTCCTCAACCGCGTCACGTACATTCTTTTCTGAGATCTTCCCCTTTCCGGAGAGTGTTCTCATTATTCCTGAAAATTTTCCTGCGATACTATCAAACATCGTATAATCCGAACAGCAAATACAGCCTTAATGCTTATACAATAATGCACGAAGGCTGTCAACTTCAGCGCAGCTTCCCTTCACTGTCAAAATCGACAACATTGTCATCATCATTGAGGATTACGGGCTTGCCGGCAATGCGGTCAAGACGATAGCTTACAGTCGTCGAAACACCTGCTTCCATCTGTGTGACACCAAGTAGCGTCTCAGAGCCTGTGACAGTGTGCTTGTTGTGCGTGATGATTATGAACTGGCTTGACTTTCCGAAATCGACAAGCACATCAAGAAAGTAGCCGATATTCTTGTCGTCAAGAGCAGCATCAAGCTCATCGAGAATACAGAACGGAGATGGCTTGACCTGGTATGTCGCAAAAAGCAGAGCAACAGCAGTCATACTGCGTTCCCCACCTGAAAGGAGGGAGAGCGTGACAAGCTTCTTTCCTGGCGGCTGTGCGAAGATGTCGATACCAGATGTGAGAACATTCTCAGGATCTTCAAGTGTGAGCTTTGCTATTCCACCGCCGAAGAGACGCGTGAACATCGCCTGGAAATTATCGCTGATTTCATTATATGTCTTCAGGAAAAGCTCCTTTGCTCTGTTCTGTATCTCCTCAAGAACTTTCTCAAGATCGATCCGCGCCTTGTTCAGATCCTCAAGATGCTTGGCATAGAAATCAAACTGCTCCTTTGCCGCATTATAGTCATCCTCTGCAAGGTAATTGACAGTTCCGAGCTTCTCAAGCTCCTTGTTGACCTCTGAGAGCTCATTCATCAGCAATGTGTCATCAGGAAGATCCTCTTCTTCTATGATTTTCTGGAATTCTCCGAGGTTTCTTGAATACTTTGTGAAGAACGACTGGATGACGTTCTCGATAAGCGTATCAGTCGATCCGATGTTCGCATTCTGCTCTGAAAGAATTCTGTTTGCTTCACTCAGATCCTTATATGCGTTTTCCTTGTCAGTACGCTTCTTCTGGAGTGATGCGGTGAGATCTGCAACGACAGCACGCTCTCCTTCTATCGCCCTGCTCTTCTCACCGAGCTCAGCCTTCATTTCTCTCCTGCTATCTTCCTCCGCTTTGATTCTGTCATTGTATTCCTGGACAAGAGACCTATCCTTTTCAGAATCAAGGAGAGCGTTCTCTTTCTCATCCAGCTTCTCTTCAATTGATGTACGTACAGCCTGCAGTGAGTTCTTGGCAATATCAAGATTGGAGAGAACAGAACGATAATGTTCCTTCTGCTGATCAATAGTCTCTGAAAGAGAATCGACATCGTGTCTCAGAACTCCTATCTCATCACGGCATAACTGGATAGCTGTCCTGTTCTTCTGGCTCTCAGATCTGATCTCATCTTCCCTTTTCTCAATATCACGCTTACGTGCAATAAGGCCGTCTGACGAGAGAAGGCGGTCAACAATCGGAGGAATGGATGACCTGTATTCCTCGAAAAGCGTCACAAGCTCATCTACAGAAGAGCGGAAAGCATTGAAATCCTTCGTGGCTATCTCACGCGATACGAGCGCATCATCCTTGAGTCCGTCGAGAAAGTTAATCCTGTTTGTGACAATACCTTTGACTTCATCGGCTTTCTCAAGAAAGGCTTCTGCAGCTTTATCGCGACGCTCTCCTGAATATGCGGTATCCGTGTTGGCATCAACCTCGGCAACAAGATCCTCGATAACGCCTTTGAGCTCTTCTGTAAGGTGCAGCAGCTCCTCATCGAAAGCAATGCCCTTCGCTTCGCGCTCACTGGTTTCTTTCTCAAGATTGGAGATCCGGACTCTCTTCTCCTCCTGCATTCCCGTCATTGCAGCAATCTGCTTCAGCTCTTCATCGGCCTGATCCTGTTTCAATGAAAGACTGTCTTCAAGAGCCTCTGCCTCTCCGTTCAGGCGGTCAATGGTACTCTGGATGGCTGCGATTCTGTCATCTGCGCTTTTGAGCCGGATAGAAGCGTCCTGGAAATTCTCTGTCCAGAGGTTGATACGCTCTTCTGCCATCTTGATATTGTTCTCCAGATTATTGATACCAAGCTGTGACTGGTAAAGCGCTTCGTTCTTACCCTTCAGCTCAGATTGTGCTGTATCAATATCCTCTGTAAGTGTCTTCATCAGATCCTGAAGCCTTGTGATCTCAGCTTCGGCATTGGCTTTCCACTTCTCCCTCTGTCCTTTCAGAAGATTGTATGTCCTTATTCGCGCAAGGTTGTAGCGTACATCCAGGTCAAAGGCCTTTGCTTCCAGCTCCCTTGCTTTCTTTGCCTTCTCTGCCTGTGAGCGCGAACGATCGCACGCGCGTTTTGCTTCATTGTAAGAACGGGTTATATCATCGATGTTCTGGGCTGTCTTCTCCAGATCAAGCTCCGCACTGTGGCACTGCTCCTTGTAGCGCGATATACCGGCAGCCTCTTCAAAGAGGTATCGCCTGTCCTCTGGCTTTGTAGAAAGTATCTGGTCAATCTTACCCTGCTCAAGGATTGAATACGCGCTCTTGCCTACACCTGTATCAAAAAAGAGCTCCCTTATGTTTCTCTGCAGGCATTTCTGCCCATTGAGAAAATATTCGCTCTCGCCTGTACGGAAATAACGCCTTTTTATCGCGACTTCCGGAACATCTGTAGGAAGCTGATGCTCTGAATTGTCAATAGTAAGCTCAACTTCAGCAAACGGCATCGGTTTACGCGTATCCGTGCCATTGAAGATGACATCCTCCATCTTCCCTGCCCTCAGGGATTTGGTGCTTTTCTCACCGAGAACCCATTTGATTGAATCGACAATATTGGACTTGCCGCATCCATTCGGGCCTAGAAGAGATGTGATACCACCTGCAAAGTCAATATGGGTTTTATCAGCAAAGCTTTTGAATCCGTATATATCGAGAGACTTGAGGAACAAGCTCTTTCCTCCTTGAAACTGAATCGCGATGATTATAGCATCGATGACGATTATGGAAAACGGCCTTTTTGAGACACTCTCTTATGATGATTACGGTATCATCTGCGGCTCCGATGAAGCGGGCCGCGGACCACTGGCGGGACCTGTGACCGCAGCTTCTGTCGTTCTGAACGCGGATTTCCCCTTTGAAATACTAAACGACTCAAAAAAGTTGACTGAGAAAGAACGCAATGAGGCTGAATTGATTATCAAAGAAAAGGCTGTCGCATGGGCGGTTGTGTCGCTTTCTCACAAAGTCATAGACCGCATCAACATCCTTCAGTCATCCCTGATGGCGATGAGGCTCTCCTATGAGAAAGTTGCCTCATCATGCCATGTAGATACACTTCTTGTTGATGGGAACAAATGTCCGGATGTACCTATTCGATGCTACGCTGTGGTCAAAGGCGACCAGAAAGTACCAGAGATCATGGCAGCTTCCATTCTAGCCAAAACCGAACGTGACAGAATCATGATGCTCTGCGACAGGAAATGGCCTGAGTATGGATACGCAAAACACAAAGGCTATCCGACAAAAGAGCACTACATGGCAATCGCCAAGTACGGTCCATCCCCCATTGAGCGTCTCACATTCACTGTCAAAGAGGTGGATGAGACACCGTCCCTGCTCTGATTACTCCTCTTCCTTTCTGGCACTTGTATCCGCATGGCGGCGGCGCACGAGGTTTGTCGGACGTGGCTTTCTCGTGCCATTGATCTTGATGAAATCAATTGACTTCTGGAATTCTTTGATGAATTCCCCGATATCCTCCTGATAGACAATAATTGACTGCCTCAGGTATCTGCCTTCTGTATCTGTCGGTCTGGACTCCACAATGTTCAGGAAGAGATCTCCGTAGATATTCTCCTTTACATTAAAGAAATAAGTTCTGTCATCCTTAACAAGTTTCGTTGAAAAGACTTCTCCGCGCTCTCCCATATGGGCCCTCCGTTAATTTGCTTCGTCAGACTATAGCAGAGAATAAAATTGAAATCAATCTGAAGGAAATGCAGAAATCTTCTGTCAAGATTATTGACACTGCAATGTCTTTTTGTGTATTGTCTTGTCCGTTAGCTTCAATGCGACTGTGGTATAATGGCTATTACCTCAGCCTTCCAAGCTGAAGATGCGGGTTCGATTCCCGTCGGTCGCTCTAGGTTCCTTCACTGAAGGAACTTTTTTTATTCTCTGTCATTTAATATAATTGCGGTATGAACATTCTAATGGAACGATATGCCGACATCATTCTCAGGAGAGCACTTGCACTTGAGGAAGGTGATGTACTTTCAATAAACACCGAAGAAGAAAACAGTGAGTTTGCACATCTCATTGCCAGCAAAGCCCGTGCAATCACAGGAAATGGCAGTTACATACAGAACATCGAGAATGGAAAAGTCACTGAAACAGAAGAAGCCGCTACTGATTTTCCTATAGAGAAGCGCCCTACAGCTCTCTTATATCTCCCTGTATACAAGCCATACAGAGAAGCAGAAGATGGAAAGATCTTCACAGCACCTGAAATTCAGATGTTCAGGCACTTATCTGAGCCATTGGACAACTCAGAGCCTATGCTGCCATTCGCAAGCGCGCCAGTACCATCTGATGAATGGGGAAAGGTCCTGGATGATGAAGGGAACGCATCGCTCTCCGCTTCTCTTCTTTCAGATCTTTTAGGACTCGGGGAAGATGATTACCTTGAGAACGATGAAAGCAGCCTCCTCCTCTATGAAAAGGATAAACTTAATGACCTTGCGCTGGTCAGTGGGCACTTGCAGGATGAGGAAGGAACAGATCTTGAATTCTCTTTTCTTCCTGGTTCAGAGTTTGCCACGACAATAACAAAACTCAAGAGCGGCAGGACATTCATACCGACGATCTACTCCTCCGACATCTTCAGAGCGCTCGACAAGACATCTGCTACAGGCTATTTCACGACAACCCGGCCTTTCATGCTTTTCGGGCACATCATCAGATCTTTCTCAGCACGTATAGAGAACGGAAAGATCACAGAGTTTTCCGCTGACGAGAAAGCCAGCCGTCTTATCCGTCTCTACCTTGAACAGGACAGCAATGCAGGCGTTGTTTCTGAACTGTCGATAGCAGAAGAAAGCACTGCAGCGGCGAATATCGAATACTTTGCGCTTCCTGAGTGGGACAGGATGAGAGGTGTCAATTTAACTTTGGGAGGCCCGAGACCTGAAAGCCTCAGAGAACCAGAGGCCAGACTCAATGCAAATGACTCGCTTATCACACTCTCGCTTCCAGTCGGTACAGATACTCTCATCTTCACAGCAGAAGATGGAGAGGGAAATGAATACACCATCATGGAAGATGGATTCATCAGAGAAGAATGATCAGTTGAGCGATGCGATAAGGTTAAGACCTTTCAGCGTGTGAAGCCCATCAACAGAATCAAGCCGCGGGATAAGAGGTGATATTGTCTTTGAAAGTCCTCCAGTTGCAATAACGTAAAGCTTCTCACCTATCTCAGCTTCTGTGCGTCTGATGATTGAGTCAACAAGCCCTGCATAACCGAGCATGATGCCACCTCTTATAGACTCCTGCGAGTCCCTGCCCATAGGAGTCTCCGGCATCTTCAGCTCTACCTGCGGAAGCTGTGCAGTACTGCCGAAGAGCGCATTAACTGCCGTAACAAGCCCAGGCGCGATGGAACAACCAAGGACCTCACCTTTGCTGTTTACAGCTGAAAGCGTCAGTGCTGTCCCGAAATCCACGACCATAACTGCTTTGTCAGGGACAGAATAGTGTGCATATGCAAGATTGGAGAGAATATCTGTGCCAAGCTCTCCCGGTATCGAGGAGCGTACAAGACCCGTATTCACACTGTGTGAAACAACAAGAGGCCTGATACCGAACAGACGCTGTATGTTCTTCTCGACAGAGCGTGTCATATTAGGCACAACGGATGAGATAATGGCCTTATCAATCATATCGTGCCTGATTCCGCCCTCCCTGAAGAGCGCATTGAAAATGACGAAGTACTCATCGCTCGTCTTCTTCGCATCTGTGTAGACACGCCAAGAATCGACAAAGCGCTCCCCGTCAAAGAGCGCCATGACAATATTCGTATTTCCGATATCACAAGCAACAAGCATCAGAGAAGCACGACTCCTTTAACATTCTCATAAGCAGCTTCACGAAGCGCTCTGATGTTATCATCATTGATATAATCATCGAACTTCATCATGCGGTCAATCACACCTTTCGGCGTGAACTCGATAATGCGGTTTGCAATCGAATCAACGAACTGATGATCATGTGAATTGAAAAGAACAACTCCCTTGAAATCAATAAGCCCATTGTTGAGCGCCTGGATTGCCTCAAGATCAAGGTGCGATGTAGGCTCATCGAATATCATGCAGTTGGTGCCTTCCAGCATCATGCGCGCAAGCACAACGCGCACACGCTCGCCTCCGGAGAGGACATTGCATGGCTTAAGAGCCTCATCTCCTGTGAAGAGCATTCTGCCGAGGAACGAGCGGACATATGTGTCATCATCCTCAGTTGAGAACTGCTGGAGATAGTCCGTAATCGATTCATTCTCCTTGAACATGTTCGTGTTGTCCTTCGGAAAATATGAGAGCGATGTGGTGACCCCCCAGGTGAATGTTCCCTCATCCGGTTCCATCTCACCTGCGAGAATCTGGAACAGGACTGTCTTCTCATAGTGGTTAGGCCCGACAAATGCAACCTTGTCACCAGGGTTGATTGTCAGCGTGAGATTGTCGATGATTTTCTCACCTTCAATTGTCTTAGAGAGATTCTTTATCTCAAGTACATTCTTTCCAATATCACGGTTTGGTTTGAATGCAACATACGGGAACCGCCTTGAAGATGGACGGATATCATCAATCGTCAGCTTCTCGATAAGCTTCTTGCGGCTTGTAGCCTGCTTGGCCTTAGCTACATTTGATGAGAAGCGCTGGATGAATTCCTTGAGCTCTGCAATTTTGTCTTCCCTTCTCTTCTTCTCATCCTTGAGCTGCTTGGCGGCAAGCTGTGATGACATATACCAGAAATCGTAGTTACCTACATAGAGCTGGATCTTGCCATAGTCAATATCACAGATGTGAGTACATACTGTGTTGAGGAAGTGACGGTCGTGAGAGACAACAATGACAGTGTTGTTGAAATTCTCAAGATAATCCTCGAGCCAGTGAATTGATTCGAGATCGAGGTGGTTCGTAGGCTCATCAAGAAGAAGAATGTCCGGATTTCCAAAGAGCGCCTGAGCAAGAAGAACACGTACTTTGAGATTATCCTCAATTTCAGCCATAGTCTTTTCATGGAGATCCTGTGGAATTCCGAGGCCATCAAGCATCTGCGCGGCATTAGCCTCAGCCTCCCATCCCCCAAGTTCGGCAAATTCACTCTCAAGCTCAGCGGCTCTTATTCCATCCTCCTCTGAGAAGTCAGCCTTCTCATAGATGGTGTCACGCTCCTTCATCACATCATAGAGCTTCTGGAAGCCCATGATGACTGTATCGATAACACGGTAATCATTGAATGCGAAGTGATCCTGCCTGAGAACCGTCATTCTCTCGCCAGGCGTGATGATTACCTCTCCTGTATCAGGTTCAATCTCTCCTGAGAGAATCTTCAGGAATGTAGACTTGCCGGCACCGTTTGCACCGATAATTCCATAGCAGTTGCCAGGTGTGAATTTGATATTCACATCTTTGAAGAGAACCTGAGTTCCATATGAAAGTGAGATATTTGACGCTGTGATCATCTAAAGATTACCTCGCAATAATTTATTATCCGCTTAAACCGGTGCTATGTTAGCAACTGCTCTTTTTAGTGTCAACAATTAGGTACTCTGGACAAAGCGTGGGAAGATGGGGAAAATGCCTCTATGGATGAAAGGTGCATAATCTACATTTTCTCTGGAACAGGCAACTCGCTGCGTGTTGCATCTGAGTACAGAAAAGCTCTCAATATTCCTACAGATATCGTCCAGATAAACCATGATTATTCCTCGCATCCCTCCCCCGATGCTTACTCCCTCATCGGACTAGGATACCCTGTACACGCTTTCAATGCACCGGAGATTATCCACACATTCTCAAAAACACTGAAGACAGCGGAAAAGAAGAATCTGTTTCTCTTCCACACAGGAGGAGAAGGTCTTCCATTCAACGATGCCTCCTCTGTGTCAATCAGGAAAATCCTCAAACCATATTTCACTATTCTATCGGAACGTCACTATGTAATGCCTTACAACATGATTTTCCGCCACTCTGACAGAATTGTTAAACATATGGTCAATTACATGAAGTCACTTGTATATGAGCACAGCCTGTCAATCAAAACCCGGAGGGAAGAAGAATGCACAGCAATGCCTATAAGGCATATAATCTCCCTCCTTTTCCGCATCGAATGGGTTTATGCAAGAACACAGGGACCATTCATGAAAGCAGACAGCAAATGCACAGGGTGCGGATTATGTGCAAAGAACTGCCCGATGAATAACATCACAATGATCAGCGGACACCCCCATTTCTCTGATAAATGCATGCTCTGTGTACGCTGCTCATTCTACTGCCCAGCAAATGCCATTTCTCTCGGACTTCTCAATGGATGGAAAGTCAATGGCGCGTATGAGATTGAAGGAATCCTGAAAGACAAAAGCATTCCAGAGACAATTGAAATCAATGCCCTGCCATTTCTTTACAGAGGATACTATCGCAGAGCTGAAAACAGACTTAAAAACATCTCACAGAACAAAGAGCATATTATCTGAAAGTTAACATCATATACCCAGGGATATCACAATAGTATTTTAGTGTTTTTCAAAGAAGATGGCAGACCGCCGGTTTGCCAGGGGGAAGTATGATGAAATCAATTGTGCTCATAGTAATCCTGCTTTTCATAGCAGTGTCATTAATATCTGCAAAGACAATCGCATCTGCAACACTCACTATTACGCTCACTGTACCAGCAGAACCTATTACAAGGGAGACAGATGATGGTGATTACGGTTCATACATCGTAGCGAAGAGTGAAAACAGAATCGAGATAATTTCTCAATAAAAAAAATCCTTCCCTATTGAAGAGAAGGATAGCTAGTAGTCCCTAGCGGAATCGAACCGCTATTTAGAGACTGAGAATCTCCCGTCCTAACCGTTAGACGAAGGGACCATTTTTACTCCTGGGATGGAGGGACTCGAACCCCCAAAGGCAGAACCAGAATCTGCAGTGTTACCGTTA
>CASDZV010000086.1 GCA_949285905.1 uncultured Spirochaetales bacterium
GGCGCTATGCCGCTGGCGACAATTCGTGGGCGGAAAGGGGAGCAAGATAAGCTCTCCATTGAATTGGCTTTCAGAAAGGTTGATCATCAACCCTTTCTTGAAGAATTATCTGTTGGTCCATCCTTCGGGGTGGGCCTTCTTCTTTGGGGGTAAAATATGAGAAGAATCGGACTTGTAGCATGTTCATCGAAGAAGAATATAGAAGCGGAAAATGATCACAGTAAGAAACTTCCTGCTTCTGAGATGTATGAAGGATCAGATTTTATAAAAGCTGTTGATAAAGGACTGGAATACTTTGAATGTGAAGGATATTTCATTCTTTCTGACAAATATGGTTTGTTATCTCCTTCTGATGCCATCCAGTATTATGACAAAGGTGGGTACAAGAGCAAGGCATGGGCTGATGACGTTTATGCCGCTCTTATTCAGAAATTAGGATCTGTTGATGACATTGAATTCATTTTCTTTGCAGGGAAAAGCTATTGGAGATTTCTCAAGAAACGTCTTAATTGCAAGACGCTGAAATTCAGTCCTCGAAGGTTGACCTTTGAGATCAGTGGTGAAAACAAGTTGTAAGATAATAAATGGGAGCTTTCCGCTCCCATGATTGCTGTACAGATTCTCTCAGAGCTTCTCAGAGTAGTGTGAGAACTCCATGCTGAATGAGCCTCTGCCCTGAGTGGATGATCTGAGGACTGTTGTGTAGCCGAACATCTTCTCAAGAGGTGCTTCTGCAATGACAGTATCTGCACCAGGCCTAGATTCCATTGAGAGCACGATTCCTCCACGCTGTGTCAGTGATGAGATGACGTCCCCGATATACTCACTTGGAGCTGAGGCCTGTACTTTCATCACCGGCTGCATCAATACCGGTCCAGCCATTGAAGCTACTTTATCAAAAGCCATTGCCGCGCATGATGTGAATGCGAATGGCGTTGATGTATTCTCATCATATTCAATTGCAGTGACATCAGCTTCGATATCGGTACACTCATAGCCGAATTTGATACCGCCTGAGAACGCTCCGTTGATACCATTCCTGATTGCCTCGATAATCTCTTCAGGTATATCCCTTGTATTGGCTGTGATTTTAAGCACATTGCCGCTCTTCGGTGGAAGTGGTTTGACAGTGAGTGTGAGGCCAGCATTGTTCTCTTTGTTTGCAATAGTCCGTGAGAACTCCTCGGATCCTGTGGCTTCTTCCTTGATGCATTCTCTGTAGGATACCTGAGGATTACCGACACGGCAGTTCACCTTCATCTCATCTTTTATACGTGTCACAAGAACATCAAGGTGAAGCTCTCCCATACCTGAAATAATCAGCTGGCCAGTTTCCGCATCATCTTTGTATGTGAATGTCGGGTCTTCCATGGCAAGTGTCTGAAGCGCTTTGTTGAGCTTCTCCTGCTCAGCGGTGCTGCTAGGCTCAATTGCTACAGAGATGACAGGGTTTGGAAATGACATCTTCTCCAGAAGATACTGATGATTCTCTGCACCGATTGTATCTCCAGTCTGTGCAAGACGGAAACCTATAATCACTCCAATGTCTCCTGCCTTGAGTTCCGAAAGATCTTCCTGCCTGTCAGCATGCATTCTCAGAAGCCTGTTGATACGTTCTTTTTTGCCTTTCGTGATGTTGAATACTGAGACACCTTTCTTGAGTGTCCCGGAGTAGACACGCACAAAGCACATAGGACCAGCCTGAGGATCGACCTGGATTTTGAATATCAGGGCCTCCAGAGGGCCTGTGGTGCTATGAGGAAGCATCTCTGTCTTCTCATTCTTGACGTTGATGATTTCCACAGGCTCTGTCTCTGCTGGGGAGGGAAGGAGATCCACAACGCCATCCAGCACTGTCTGTACTCCGATGTTCTTCAGCGATGAGCCTACGAATACCGGCAGCAGAGAGCGGGAGAGTGTGCATTCCCTCAGCGTTTTTATAATCATCTCAGCAGGAATGTCCTGTCCGTCGAAATAGAGTTCCGTGATCTCATCTGAAAATGATGCGACGCTGTCGATGAGCTTCTCTCTCCACTCATCAGCTTTTGCCTGCTCACTCTCTGGGATAGGGGAGCGTGTGATGGTCTTTCCCTCATCATCCGTGGAGAACTCAAGATATTCCATATGCACGAGGTCAATGACACCGGAGAATGTGTTCTCGCTTCCTACTGGAATGCAGAGAGGCACAGGATTCGCACCCAGCTTCTTCTTCATGTCCTCAAGCACACGGAAGAAATCGGCACCGAGCCTGTCCATCTTGTTCACGAAGGCAATGCGCGGAATTCTGTATCTGTCAGCCTGCCTCCAGACTGTCTCTGTCTGCGGCTCGACCCCACCGACAGCACAGAATACTCCAACAGCGCCGTCAAGCACTCTTAGTGAGCGTTCAACCTCTGCTGTGAAATCAACATGGCCCGGAGTGTCAATGATGTTTATCTGATGTTCTCTCCAGTAGCAGGTCGTGGCAGCCGATGTTATCGTAATACCTCTGTCCTGCTCTTGTTTCATCCAGTCCATTGTCGCTTCGCCGTTATCGACTTCTCCGATACGGTGGTTCTCGCCTGTATAGTAAAGGATTCTTTCCGTTGTAGTTGTCTTTCCAGCATCGATATGAGCCATGATGCCGATGTTTCGTATGCATTTGTCGTCCATAGCGTGGATAATCTATCACAAAATACAGAAGCTCTGCTATATTCTCTGACTGTGAATAGACATGATGTTGCAGATTATCTTGCTTCCCTTGATGAAGCGAGCTTTGTGGACATTATCGATGCGCTGGAACAGTCAGATGTGGAGATTGCATATTTCTCGCCATCCTCCGGCCTCGTGTGCCGTCATCTGTCAGGTCTGTGGTATGTCGCAGACACTGGGCTTTCCGATGAGATCCTGTCACATCTTCCGCTCTCTGGTCTTGCATCAGTTCATGGAGAGCGGTCAAAGGAATACATGACTGAAAGACTAGGATACGAAAGCGACGAGGCAACGTATCTGTATCACTATCGCGGTGGGATGTTTGAGTGCTATGGGAATATAGTCAAGCTTGGGCAGGAATACCTTGATACTGTCGTAAGCAATTATCATGTATCCTCTGCAGAGGATGTACGAGGTGCAATGCTGAGTGGCCATCTGTTTGGCATGCTGTCCCAATCAGGTGATCTCATGGCCTTTGCTGGTTTTCACGCCGAGGGATCCATGGGTATGCTGACAGTCTTTCCTCAGTACAGGAGAGAGGGGCTTGGGATGATGATGGAGAAGAAGCTTATCAACACAGCGCTGGAAGAGCATCGCAGAGCCTATTGCAATGTGTTCCTTTCAAATCAGCCGAGTATAAGACTGCAGGAGAAGCTAGGTCTTGTGAGGGGCAGAATCCGTTCCTGGTGGATCTGGAAATAGTGATTACCTTGTAGTCTTTTTCCTGAACGCAATTCTCTGATGGTGGTAGATGCTGCCTCCGCCTGATGAGAGGAATGCGATGGAGACTGTCATGAAAAGCAGGAATGGTTCACTGTAGCTGAAGAGCTCCAGTGCGAGCGCAAAGCATACAAGGGGAAGATTTGTCCCGCCTGTCAGCATCCCGATAGCACCCAGAACGGCAAATGGAGAGCTTTCAAGTCCCAGCACAGTTGCAAATGCATAGCCGAATGTTCCTCCTGTCACAAGAAGGGGAACAACCTCACCTCCTGAAAAGCCTGCCGCGATGGAAAGAAAGACCATAAGTGCTTTTATGATGAATGCATACAGCGGAACACCTCTGCCGTCTATCGCTCTGTAGAGAAGATCAAGTGAGAGCCCGTTATAGTCAAATGAACCTACGAGGAAATATGTGATGAGCGAGAGCAGTGTCACCATGCACCCCGGTATCAGAGCACTGAGTGTCTTGCTTCCGAATTTCTTCTCGACTCCTGACCTGAAGCGTCCCAGAAGATAAAGAAAGAGGCGTGCCATCAATCCGATTATCGCTGCGAATATCACGACAGTTGCGAGGTTTCCAAGTGTTGCAGGCAGCTCAGTGAATTGAGGAATTGTCATTTTGTGTATTCCGAGGATGATGGCGACATACACAGCTGAGTAGGACGAGATGAGACAAGGGTAGAGCGCATCGAGGCGAAGCATGTCAGGGGTTGCGAACATGAGGCCGAAAAGGACACCGGCAATAGGGGAGCCGAAGAGCGAGCCGAATGCGGCTGCAGAACCTGTCATCAGGTAGTAATCTTCCCTCCCATAGTGACCGCGCCATGCAAGTTTTCTTTCAACTTTCGTGAAAAGCTCCCCGATAGCAAGCCCGATCTGAACGCCAACGCCTTCTTTTCCGACAGAGGCTCCCGTGAAGTGTGAAATTGCAGCTGCGATATATGCTACCGGACCCATCCATGGAGAAATCCTGCCAGGCCGCAGCGCCATATCATCTCCGCTATCCTCGATATCATGAATTGTGTCGATAGCAGATATTGTCGTACGTCTGAACGAATCGCCCATCTTCTGATAGATCTTCAGTGTCAGGTATGCTCCAAGAGGAATCAGGAGTATCAGAAGCGGATAGCGTGTGTTTATGACGCCCGCGAGATTCACTGTATTGGCGAAGACTGTGATGAAGAAACCGACTGTTATGCCTACACCGAGGCTTCTTACAGTGTTGAACACGATTCTCAATGCATTGTCTTTCCTGTCCGTTTTCATTTCATCAGCATCTTCAGAAGTTTCAGTTTGTTTCTGTATGGGGCATATCTTACTCCGATGTCAAGCCAGAGAGCCTTGTCCATGATCGATTTGTCGTGTGTGAAAGCCTGGAAACTTCTCTTTCCATGGTATGAACCCATTCCAGAGTTGCCTACTCCTCCGAACGGAAGTTCGGGATCTGTGAGATGGACAACTGTGTCATTCACGCATCCGCCTCCGAATGAGACTGAGGCAAGCGCTTTCTCAATGTGCTTCCTGTTCTTGCTGAAAATATAGAATGCGAGAGGTTTTTCCCTGCTGCTGACGAAGTCGAGAGCCTCCTCAAAGCTGTCATATTCCAGAATCGGCAGTACAGGTCCGAATATCTCCTCCTGCATGACAGAATCTGTTTCCTTCACAGGGTAAAGAATTGTCGGTTCAATACGGAGGTGCTTGACATCACATCTGCCTCCATGTGCTGCTTCGGATCCGCTGATAAGGCCCCTGATACGTTCAAAATGTTTTTCATTGATAATCTTAGGAAGATCTTCTGCGTTCAGGGGATCTGATGTGAATGCTTTCACGATTTCCTTCTTCATTGCCTCAATGAATGCTGAAGCATAGCCGCGTTTGATGAGCACATAATCCGGAGCGACGCATGTCTGTCCTGCATTGAGGAACTTGCCCCATGTGAGACGGCGCGCGGTGAGGGGAATGTCTGCACTTTCCTCGATGATCACGGGGCTTTTCCCTCCCAGCTCGAGTATGCATGGCGTCAGATATCTGTTTGCCGCCTGGTGCACGATGCGGCCGACCGCTGGAGAACCTGTGAAGAAGATGAAATCCCACCTGAGGTCAAGTAGCGCGGTATTTGTCTCATGGCCACCTTCAAAAAGGGCGATGTATTCTGGCTGGAATGTCTCTTCTATGATTCTCTTTATCACGAGAGAGACCGCTCCGCTGTAGCGTGAAGGTTTGACAATTGCAGTGTTTCCCCCTGCAATAGCTCCTGCAAGCGGTACCATTGTAAGCTGCAGAGGATAATTCCATGGACTCATTATAAGCACCGATCCCATAGGCTCATGGATGATGTATGATCTGGAATAGAACTGTGTGATAGGTGTTTTCACCCTCGTCGGCTTCATCAGTTTCTTCAGATGTTTCTCAAGGTATCCTATTTCCTCGTAGACGATGCCGAGTTCCGTTGCATAGCCTTCGAAGCTGCTTTTTCCAAGATCTTTGTCAAGAGCACTGAGAATCTCAGTCTCATGTGCTTTCAGTGCGTTTTTCAGCGCTCTGAGTGCATTAATGCGGAATGAGTATGAGAGTGTTTCTCCTCTTCTGAAGTATGCTTTCTGCCTGTCTAAGGTCTCACTGTAAATTTTCATGGCTCGATGGTATCACATTACAATAATGATGTGAATGACACAAAATGGAAAAGTGTCAAGAAAAAAATCTGATTTCAAAATCCTCATCTTTTTCTCCGCAAAGTTTGACCGAACAGAGGGTTTATTGCGTATACCTTACAGGAGCCATTGAGCTCCGGAGGAGGAGAAATGGCAGAATTGACAGCTGCGGAGACGAATGACTGCATAAGACGCATAACGATGGAGGAC
>CASDZV010000087.1 GCA_949285905.1 uncultured Spirochaetales bacterium
GGCCGTTCCCGGCTGTCCATCCAATCTAGCACCCTTTCAGGCGCCTGTCAACAGCCTCAGGCCTCCCGGCGCCCTTCCGAGCACCGAGGCTGTATTCTGCACACTTTCCACATCCTTGTAAAGCACTTTCAGCACTTTTTTGCAGACTTTTTTCTTCTTATTTTGCTATCTTCTTGCTATATAATGAAAAAGAATGCAAAAATTTTTCACCTCGAATCGCTGTCCCACTTTGAAGCAAGGAAATCAACATCGCTTGTGAGTCTTTCAATAGCATTCAGAAGCTTCTTTGTCTTCTTCTCGTTCGTCAGGTCAATTCCAGCCGCGGCTCTTTCCATGCGCTCGACGACTTTTTCGAGTTTTGCCCTGCTCTCTTCCAGTTCATTGAAGGATTGGCGCAGAGCAGAACGTGTCTTTTCCTTAAGTACTGTATCACTCTGCAGCGGTATCTCATCATCAAGAAGGTTGAAACGCTCATATAGTTTTGGTGCATATGCATGTTCGCCTCTCTCGTTCTTCAGTTTCGAGGCGAAATACTGTGCAACATTATCATCACCATGCACAACGAAAACTGCTTCAGGCTTTTCCTTAAAGGCATCAAGCCACCGCTCAAGACCTTTCTGGTCCGCGTGACCAGATGTGCCTTCCAGTATCTCAAGCCGCGCATTGACTGCAATCTGCTCTCCGAAGAGTGTGACGTGATCAGCACCATCTACAAGAGAGCGTCCAAGTGTGCCTTCCGCCTGATAACCGACAAAGAGTATCGTTGACTCCCTTCTCCAGAGATTATGCTTAAGATGGTGCCTGATACGTCCGGCCTCACACATTCCTGATGAAGAGATGATGACTGCGCTCTCTCTTCTTTCATTAAGTGCTTTTGACTCCTCCACATCTGTTATAGTCACCAATGACGGGAAAAGGATCGGATTGATACCACGTTCTATCATGGTAATTGCCTCTTTGTCGAAATAATCGCCACGGAGGCATGAAGAGAAGACACGGGTGGCTTTCACAGAGAGCGGACTATCTACAAAGACCGGTATCTCATATGGCAGGAGCTTTCTATCCTGGATAATTCTATACAGATAGAGGATCTCCTGTGTCCTTCCCACAGCAAAAGATGGTATGACAAGATTGCCTCCTCGCTTGAATGTGGAATCTGTGATCTCTGCAAGTCTCTTTGCTCTTTCGAGGAGAACCTCTCCCTCATTTCTGGATTCTGCTTTATGCAGCCTGTCACCATAAGTGGATTCCATGACTACGAAAGAAGCCTCTCTGAAATAATCTGGATCTCTGATTATAGGCTGGTCCGTATTCCCGATATCGCCGGAAAAGACAATTGTCTTCTCCCCTGAAGGCGTAATGCAGTGGACACGGGCAGAAGCAGAACCGAGAAGGTGACCTGCATCCTTGAGCTCAAACCAGAGCGACGGGGAGAGATCGACACGCTCTCCATACTTCACTGTCCGGAAAAGAGAGAGTGCCTCTTCTGCATCTTCTGCTGTATACAAAGGCTCTACAGGAGCCTCTCCATGTCTCCTGCGCTTCCTGGTTTTCCACTCTGCTTCGCTCTCCTGTATATGAGCGGAATCCTGAAGCATGATTGAAGCAAGCTCGAATGTAGCAGGCGTGGAGTACACAGGACCTGTGTAGCCGAGTTTTGCCAGAAGCGGCAGCCGTCCGGAATGATCTATGTGGGCATGCGTCAGCAGAACAGCATCCACCGCACTCGGCGAGAAAGGAAGATCCTCGCCCATCTTCTTTTCATCACTTCCCTGCGGAAGGCCAAGGTCGACAAGAAGGGAAAACCCTTCATGCTCAAGAAGGAACGAGGATCCCGTAACGGTGCGCGCTGCACCAAAGAATGTAATCTCCATCCATGCCTCCGATACTATTCTAGCATCGGAAAGCACTGTGTTTTGTGTTTTTCATTCGAAGAACAGCTGGTATACATCATCCTTGGTCCTGGATGACTGAAGCATTCTTACCAGAAGCTGAGATGAACATACCTTTGCTATCGAGGAAAGGATCTGGACATGCTCTGCGGGATTCTCTGCAGGTGCAAGCACAAGAAAGAAGATAGATGAGGGTTTTTCGCCACCGAAATCAATCGGAAGACGAGAAATGCCGATTACGACAGCCGGTTTCTTAAGCCCTCCTATTTTCGCGTGCGGTATGGCAATGCCATTCTCCATCGCAGTCGACCCCAGTCTTTCCCTGTCCATGACGAGCTTCAGGATATTCTCCTCTTCTGTCTGGGAGATACCAGCATTGCTGCAATAGAGCGATACAAGTTCCTCCACAGCCTCCCTGCCGTTTCTTGCTGTCATAGGAACCTTGATGAGATCCTTGTTTATTGCTTCAAGAAATGCCATATCAAACCTCCTCGAACTGCTGCCAGATACTGTCATCCATATCACGGACGACAAGAACCGGACATGGTGATGTTCTGAGCATCCTGTCATTCTCGCTCGTCAGCTCATCACGACGTGAGCGTATCGCATTCACAGAACCAAGCACAAGCAGGTCAATATCATGACTCTTGATATACGAGACAATCTCCCTGTGCGGTGAGCCTTCCAGCGATAATGCCGTGATCTGAACATCCTTCGAGGCTGCAAGACGCTCTGTATGTCTTATGTGGCGTCCCGCATCCTTCTTTAGATCTGACAAAAACTCAGCCTTCTCCTGATCGACAAAGATACGCTGCCTCACAAGGTCTGACAGCGCCTTTGTATTGACAACATAGACAGCATGAAGATTTGCCTTCATGGACGATGCAAGCTGGATTGCATACATCGCAGCTGTCATCGATCCTTCACTGCCATCGAGATAGACAAGAATATTCTTAAACGGCGCTCCCATCACCTCGCCTCCTTTTCCATTCTGTTCTTGACTGTCTTCATCTGTATCATGCTTTCCCTCTCAGCTTCCTCGATACGAGATGTAAGATAACGTACAGTCGCTTCGCGGTCCGGAATTACCAGCTTCTCCAGCGAATTGACTTTCCTGATTGTCTTTCTGACCTCCCTTGAAAGACGCATGATAGAGACTTTGAGCTCCGACATCTGTCCCATAAGAGACAGCGCCTCACGATAGCGGCCGACTGCGACTTCAGCAAGCATGCTTGTGCCCTCAGGCGAGAAAAACGGCCCGATACCGGAAAATTCGGTATTCACTTTCGGAAGCTCAACACCCATAACCTTCCTCGTTCCGAGGGAGATTGATGATGAGATATTCACAGCTCCCGCAAGATTCGCAACCTTCAGGCGCCCCATGTGCATGATAGCGTCCTCGAGCGCCTGGGATGCCTCCTTCAGTGCCTTCTCCACTCTGTTCTGGTAATCAACAGCCTGGTCGACAAGAGTAAGAAGCTCTGAAACAAGAATCGAGCGTTTCTGATCAAGAAGATCATAGCCTGTGCGTGAGAACGCCAGCTCATCCTTTATTCTCATCAGATTACTTCTTGTCGGTGCTATATTCGTGTTCATATTCAGCCCTTATAGTGCTCTTCAATCTCCTCGTCAGTCAGCCTCTGCAGCTCCTCTGCGGGGAGTATGGACAGAGCCTGCCAGCCAAGGTCGAGTGTCTCCTCGATGGAACGGTCCTCATCAAAGCGCTGACCGACGAACTTCTTCTCGAAGAAATCACCGAACTCCATGTACTTATGATCAAGCTCTGTAAGCTCCTCTTCGCCGATGACGGAAGCGAGGTTCCTTACCTCCTGGACATGGGAATAGGAGGCAAAGAGCTGATTGGAAAGATGAGGATGATCGGAACGTGTCATCCCATCACCTATTCCATCCTTCATCAATCGCGAAAGAGACGAGAGACAGTTGATCGGAGGATAGATTCCACGGCCATGCATATCACGATCAAAGACAATCTGCCCTTCTGTGATATACCCTGTGAGATCAGGAATCGGATGGCTTATATCATCATTTGGCATAGTGAGAATCGGAAGCTGGGTAATAGAGCCCGCTTTTCCCTGAATCTTTCCTGAACGCTCATAAATCTCAGCGAGATTTGAATAAAGGTAACCAGGATATCCCTTTCTGGACGGAATCTCACCACGCTGAGTGGATATCTCTCTCAGTGACTCACAGTAGTTTGTCATATCAGTCATGATGACAAGGACCTGCTTGCCTTTGTCAAATGCCAGATGCTCAGCAAGAGTCAGTGCCGTACGCGGTGTGATTGTCCTCTCAAGCGATGGATCGTCAGCAAGCGAGAGGAACATCGCGACATTATCAAGAACTCCAGTCTCCTCGAATGAGTCGATGAAATACTTCGCGACATCATATTTGACGCCCATAGCAGCAAAGACGATTGCAAACTCGCTCTTTCCGCCGCGGACCTTTGCCTGGCGCACGATCTGGGCAGCAAGCTGGTTATGCTCCATGCCGTTGCCTGAGAAGATCGGAAGCTTCTGGCCCTGGATGAGTGTCATCATTCCATCGATCACAGAAATACCTGTCTGGATGAAATCCCTCGGATACTCACGGGCTGTAGGATTCATAGGAACACCATTGACATCCCTCTCATCCTCGGAGGCCGGGATAGCTGCCCCATCACGGCTTTTGCCTAGCCCGTTCATGACACGCCCAAGCATCTTCTCGGAAACACCAAGCGTCAGTGGTTCCCCGAGAAAGTGCATCTTCGTATCTGGCAGATTGAGGCCATCAGTTCCTTCGAAGCACTGCACACACACTGCATCGTCAGATGTGTCAAGGACCTGTCCGGAGCGTACAGAACCATCTGGTGCGATAATCTCCACAAGTTCATTGTATCCGACAGGATGTGTATTCCTCATATAGACAAGCGGACCATCGATACGCGATGCACCGCTGTATTCCCTTCCTGAAAGAAGGGATTTATCCGTTTCCTTCAGAAGAGTCTCATTCGTCATCATAAATGCTCCCAAGCTGCAGCATCGAGCGCTCAAGTTTCAGCTCAAGCTTATCGATATCATCTGTATGATCATTAGACACAGTAAACCGCATCTTTGTTATATCCTGCACAACCTGCAGACGGCGGATCTTCACAAGCGGAACACCCTTCTGGATTGCCTCAGAACCAAGCTCGTAGTAGCGGAGGATGATCGAAAGCATCTTCGTCTGCTTCTCTATCGAGCAGAAACGGTCAATCTCATCGAACGCGTTCTGCTGGAGGAACGCTGTCTTGAAGAGCGAGCAGACTTCAAGGATGAAGTTCTGCGAATCAGGAAGCGCGTCAGGACCGACCAGCTTCACTATCTGCTGCAGTCTCACTTCCTTCTGCAGAAGCTCCATAATCTTCTGCCTGTTCTCATACCATTTATCCTGGCTGTTGCTGTTCCACCAGTTTTTGACTTCCTCCACATACTCTGAGTAACTGTCGAGCCAGGAGATTGCAGGATAATGTCTTGCTGATGCAAGCGACCTGTCCAGCCCCCAGAATGCGCGCACGAAGCGCTTTGTATGGGAAGTCACAGGTTCTGAGAAATCACCGCCTGGAGGTGATACAGCTCCGATTACAGAAACAGACCCCTCACTGCCTCCGAGCGTCTTCATATGCCCTGCTCTCTCGTAGAACTGGGCGATACGTGTCGGAAGGTATGCAGGGAATCCTTCCTCTGCCGGCATCTCCTCCATACGCCCTGAAAGCTCCCTCAGAGCTTCAGCCCAGCGTGATGTAGAGTCCGCCATGATAGCGACGTTGTAACCCATATCGCGATAATACTCAGCCATCGTGATGCCTGTGTAAATCGAAGCTTCGCGGGCAGATACAGGCATGTTGGATGTATTAGCGATGAGGATTGTCCTCTCCATCAGAGACAGCCCTGTACGAGGATCTGTAAGATGCGGGAATTCCCTGAGAACATCTGTCATCTCATTTCCGCGCTCACCGCATCCGATGTAGACAATGATATCGGCATCGCACCACTGCGCGACAGAGTGCTGTGTCATTGTCTTACCTGTACCGAAGCCTCCAGGTATTGCAACAGTGCCTCCCTTTGAAAGAGGAAAAAGCGTATCGATGACTCTCAGCCCAGTAACAAGCGGTGTGCGGAGATCCGCATGGTCCGCAATTGGACGCGGAACCCTGATCGGCCAGTACTGCAGCATCGACACAGGTATCGTCTTTCCCTTCTCTGATGAGACAAGCGCAAGCTGATCGGTCACGCGGTAATCGCCTTCCTCTACCATATTGAGAACAGTAAGATCTCCATCAATTGCCGGAGGAATCATCACACGGTGCTCAACCCGCTCCGTTTCCTGAACCGTTCCGATGACCATTCCTTTGTGAACATGGTCACCGACGCTTACTTTCGGCACGAAATGCCAGAGTTTATCATGATCGACCGCACTGGCTGCGATACCTTTGCCGATGAAATCACCGGAAAGCTTTCTCAGCTCTTCAAGCGGACGCTGTATACCATCATAAATATTCCCGATAAGGCCAGGGGCGAGCTCTGCAGAGAGAGACATACCAGATCCATAGATGTTATCACCGGGCTTGATACCCGTAGCATCCTCATAGACCTGTATAGTGGCCTCACCCTCGCGGAGTTTCACTATCTCCCCGACTATACCAAGATCGCTGACATGGACAAGCTCCATCATCTGGGCGTCTGTTATGCCCGATGCTGTGAGAACTGGTCCATTGACGCGCTTTACCTTACCTACTATTCTGCCTTGCATTTTCTTCCTGAACTATCCGCCTGATATCCCTGGAGTATCGTCTCATCCTGACATCAAGCTGGTTGTTGTAAGATACCTTGCCATCCATGCTGGAAAGCACCACTCCTGCACCTGAAAGACGCTCTGTATCAAGCGTAAGAACGACAGACGCACCTGTTTCATTCTTCACAAGTGCCTCTGCTTTCCTGAGCATCTCCTCAGAGACCGGAGTTTTCTCAGAGAAAGAGACCTTTGCCTCTTTTCTGTCGAGCCCGATAGCAGCCTCCGCAATCCATGAAACAAGCACACTGGAGAATGCAGGAGACTCTATTTCTGCCTGAAGGCGCCTGTCCACCTCTGCCATCACATCCCTGAAGACGCTGTCGAGGCTCTTGAGTTCAGAAAGCCTGTCAATGCCACGTCTTGCACTCTCTTCCCTGGCCTGAATCTGCTCCAGGCGGACTGAATAGCTGCGCTTCTCCATTTCAGCCTCGCGCTCAGCACGCTCATGGCCTTCCCTGATGATTGCCTCCGCTTCGCTTTCGGCTTTATTCACTGTCTCTTCCGCCTTTGCTCTTGCTTCGGAGAGAATGCCCTGAATCAGCGGATTATCCTCTGCCATCATATCGAAACTCCTATTGCTTCGTTAACGAGCTCACGGAGGTCTGCTGAGCCTTTGCTTGTGCGGGAAGGTATCTCCACGACAAGAGGAAAGCTCATCGTGAAAAGATACCTGTCCACTGTTTCACGGATAGCAGAAGCGCAGTCATCCGTTATGATGATGACCCCGTGCTCCTTATCCTCAGTGGCTTTCATCCAGGCAGCCTTCACATCCTCTGGAGTTGTACAGGCGATACCGGAAACACCGACAAGCGAGAAGCCAAGGACCGTGTCCTCATCCCCGATAACGAAGTATTCCATCTTATACCTTTCCCAGGATCATCAATGCTGTGATGAAGCCGAAAACGACAAGACCTTCTGCAAGTGCAATGAAGATAAGCGCGTTTGTTGCGATCTCAGGCTTCTCGGAAATAGCACCCATAGCAGCAGAACCTACATGGGAAATTGCCATCCCCGCTCCGAGCGCACCGAAACCGAATGCAAGAGCTGCGGCAATGCAGACCCAGGCAAGATTGTAATCAACAGCTTCCACTTCTTCAGCTGCCGCTGCAAGCGATGGTGTGAAGACAAATGCCGTAGCAACAAGTACTGCCACTGTGAGAACAAGCGAAAGACGAACCTTTCTCCTGAATGCGTATGCGGTCATAATGACCCTCCCTTAATTCAATCAGCCGAGGCCCTGCTCCTGAGTCCTACAGGCTCAAAAGCCATTCCACGGCCGGTAAAATACTTAGTAAAGAACTCGTAATAGTTGAGACGTAGCGACTGGATTCCAGCCGAAAGTCCTTCCAGTACGATAACCAGAACGTTTCCCAGTATCATGATGAGAATCTCTGCAACGACATTCCCAGGCATCGCCGCCATCTGGTAGAATGCAGACATCAGGGAAGCGTGCGCAATTCCAAGTCCTGCGACTCTCATGAACGAAAGCGTATTTGAGAGAAGCCCTGAGAAAATCTCAAGTACCTCTACAAGAAAATCCATAACTGTGTCGATGACAACCGCACCGATGCCTTCCTTCTCGCCCTTTCTTGCTTTGAGGAAAGCACCCAGCGGCCCCTTGATCAAGATGAGAGCAAGACAGAGCATCAGAAGAGGCGCAAAGAACGGAGCGGATGGGAATGTCCTGTATCCGGAAGCCACGAAACCCCAAGCAAACCAGATACCAAGGGCATACATAATGCCGCCGACAAGACCGTTTTTATCGAAGACAAGCTCGAAAAAGCGTTTCTTCCTGAAGAGGTTTATCCAGTTGAGAATCAGGCCAAGATATATGACAACGATGCCGAATTTGATAGTAATGCCCAGTATGTCATAAATATCCTGTATCAGCCCATCTACCATCTCACCTTCCACGACTGCGTCATATGGGAACCAGAGCGGAGGAAGGAGCTCAAAACCGAAGCATGATCCGAAAAGCAGACCCCCGATCATAGATGCGGGCCCAAGGAAAATAAGGAGCGAACAGAGATAGCGGGAGATGATTCCGTCTTTCCTTGCTGGATTCTTCTTATAGAGCCATCTGCCGACAAGACCGACGAGAAGCAGAATAAAACCCTGTCCGAGGTCTGCGAACATCAGAGCGAACATGCAAAGATATGCCACAGCTGTAAATGGTGTCGGATTTATCGATCCGTACTCAGGAGTACCATAGTTGTCGACAAGACGCTCAAATGGCTTCAGGATCTTCGGGCTTGTCATCTCTACAGGAACCGCATCGCGCGGCATTTCATCAGCTTCTGTCCATTCGATGATACAGCGTCCGTCTGTAACACGGGAAAGGAGCGCAGAAATGTCATCGGAATACTCAGCAGGTACCCATCCGGAGAAGAGTGTCGTGTTGCGTGTATATGAGAAATAGGACTCGACGTGCTCACAGAGCTCATGGACACGCACATTCGTCCAGATTGAAACAAGATCCGAAGATACTTTGCCAATGCGGGACTTCACATCATCAGAGAGCTTCTGGAGCTCTCCTTTCAGACTCTCTGTCTTTGCTCTGGCCTCTCCTATTGCCTCTCCCAGTGCGCTTTTCTGTGCCTCGCTGTCTGTTGATTCAGTCCATGAGAACTTGTCCATCACATCCGTCACGCGCTGCGAATCGCGACGCAGCGTGAGTGAGATGTAAGGCTTTGATGAGAAGAGAAAGACGCCGCCAATCTGCTCAAGACGGTTTTTCAGGTCATCTGCAGATCCGTGATTGCAGATGCCGACTCTCAGATCGAGATAATCGTTTTTCTTATCTTCACTGTATCGGATAATCTCCTCAAGCGCATTGATATCCTGATTGATCACCCTCTGCCTGTCACGTACAGACTGAAGTGACAGGGAAAGCTTGTCGAGCGTGCGTCTGTATGTCTCCATATCAAGCTGCGGCAGATTCTCAATCATTCCATTCGAGAGTTCCGGCAGCTTGATTCCTCCTTCTTTCAGAAGCGTCTCAACTCTGACACGCATATCGGAGAGCACAGCTCTTGGAACTGATGAGGAATGACCGGTAAGCTTCTCCATCTTGTCTGCAGGAAGAGAGCCGATGTGCACGAACTCCATCACTCCCTTCTCCAGAAGCGCCTTTACAACGGCCTCCTTGTCGCTCTCCATTACGACAGCTGTCAGCATCCGCATCTTGCGGGTGAACATGCTCATAATCCTAACCCCTCCCTGATTTCCGCTTCACTTCGGCCGTAGTACTTCCCGGAAAGAATTGCCCTGAGACTGCTGTCCTCTTGCAGGCACAGGAAGAAATATGCAAGCACGACCCCGATATTGAACGGATCTCCCATCAGTATCTTCCTGTATTCCTTCTTCCTTCTATCTCCGAGATATGCCTCGATGAGCACAATCTCCCTATTGTTCTCCTCGACTGTTGTCAGATCGTCTGCAGTGCGCCTGATTCTCTGGATCTCCTCAGATATCTGAGGATAATGATGGCGGACAATGGCCGAAAGCACGGCCATCGGATCATCTGACGATAGCGCTCCTGTCTTCTCAGCTTCCTTTGCGATATACCCCATTGGTATCATGACGCGCCTGAGCTCACCAGGAGAAAGATGATAGGAATAGCTGTAACGCGTCAGCATCAGAATATTCTTCAGATCGACATCGACGCTGTAAATCGACTCTGCAATACTTCTGTCCTTGCCGCTCAGGTGCTTTATACCAGCCTCAAGGTCCCTGAACCACAGATGATCCAGTTCAATCTCCAGCGGGAACAGCCCTTCAGAGGCAATTCTCTCCATAGTGAATGATGAAAGCACATCCAGATACGGTGTTCCATGGAAAGCTGTCAGAAGCTCGGAATACGTTGCGGCATTGACCGCTTTGTCGTAATCGATGCTGTGAACGATTGTTTTTTTATACAGGTACGCAGAGCGATATGAAATAATATGGTGACGGATTACGTCCGAGTACCAGAGTCTGATCACATTCTTGATGTTGTCAACCTCGATTTTCTCAAGAAGCACGGATATGAATGCTGCCGGCACTGCTGGAAGATACCCCTCGACTTCACGGTAAAGGGCAATCTCATCCTCAAGCATCCTGAGTTCTACCTGCTCAAGGTCGCCTGTATTCCGGTAAACCTCCAGAAGATCTGAGTGATACGTTCCCTCAAGCTTCGCAAATGCCTCTGTAAGCGACGGAGATTTGATCATCTCGTCAAAAAGAGATGAGTCACGCATGATTCCCATACGTGCCCGCAGCTTCGCATTTACAAAGTCATAGTTCGAAAACGTGCTCATTTCCTCTCCGGGTAAGAAGTGCCGCAGATACAGGAGACGATCCTTGATGCTGCTCTCTCAAGCACAGCAGGATCTACTGCATTCTCCTCGCTCTCGATTCTCTCGCGCTCTTCCTCATATTCTGCAAGGTGCTTCTCTAACAGCGCCTCTGCGCTCTCGACATCGCTCTGGCCACGCTCACGCACTGCCTCAACTGCTTCTGAAATCAATGCTGCAGCTTTATCATGTGCCTGAGAGATGATTTCCTTCGACTTTCTCTCGGCTTCGCTGATGATTGCTGCCGCCTTATCCTCTACTGAGAGGATATCATCAATAACTTCACTCTGCATCAATAGACGCTCCGTTTACTTGTGCACTATATTATCTTTCCTGGAAAATATCAAATGCACCGGCCTTTGACAGAGAAAGGGCATTGTGCTAATGTTCGTCCGTATTTCGGGCAATAGCGCAGGGGTTTAGCGTACAAGTCTGGGGGACTTGGGGTCGGCGGTTCAAATCCGCCTTGCCCGACTGGATGTCTTGCTTCTCAGGAGGCAAGGCATTTTCTTTTCCAGAAGGAGGCTGTATGGAAATCGTGATCGCAGGAAGTCCGAGGAAGGACATGTATTCAGACAGGCTTGCCAGAGCATATGCAGAGATTACAGGGGCAGAGATTATCTACGCACGGGCTGTCAACGTAAATCCATGCCATGGCTGCGGATGGTGCAGAGGCAAGGGAGAAGGCAAATGTGTCCAGAAGGATGACATGCCCGATATCCTGGAGAAAGTGAGAAAAGCAGAGCGTGTCGCTATCTTCTCTCCTATCTACTGGTGGCAGCTCACTGCACAGACGAAACTCATTCTGGACCGTCTGTACCCTATGAGCGGGAAAGACTGGAACGGGAAGACACTTACAATTGTCGTCAATGGCGCTGCAGAAGATGATGACAAGGAGTTCGGGCTTCTTAAGGCACAGTTCGGGGAGATGACAGACTACATCAAAACAGGATACCGTTTCCTCGGTGTCGGAACGACAGATGATGAAGCTTATGAAAGAGCTGTAGAGAAAGTGATTAAACTAGCTGAGGAAAAATAAGTTTCAATATAGTAAAAGTAGAATTTTTGTATAATTGCTTATTGATTTAAATAGCCGGGTTTTCCCCGGCTATCATTTTCACACAGCGCTCTCTGCGAATGTCCTGATCTGAGAAGCATTGGCAATGACCGTAGCAACTCCATCAGTGAAGGAGACAAGTGTCGGCGCCTGCTGGATGTTATACTCCCTGCAGAGCTCCGGGTTCTCCTCAGCATCCACTACCCTGTACTTCAGGCCAGCTTTATCAAGCGCGGCCTTTGCTATGCGGCAGTTCGGACATGTCTTTGTCGTGAAAAGGAGCATCTCGTCATCATGGCCCAGCACTGAATAGCATTCATCATCATGGTGCGGAGACTGGGGGTTGAGAGGACCTTTATGCGTCAGATGCGAATGCATCACATCATAAGTCTTCCTTTCCTTGAATTCCTCCGCCTTTCCAACATTCCAGTTCTGGACAGGGCGGTAATACCCCGTGATTCTCGAATAGACTTCAGTCGGTCTGCCGCAGTGAGGACACTTATAGACTTCGCCTGCGATATATCCATGATCTGCACATACAGAGTATGTCGGGCTGAGCGTATAGTAAGGCAGCTCATAATTCTCTGCGATGGTCCTGACAAGCGTCATAGCACTCTTCCAGTCAGGCATCTTCTCACCGAGGAATGCGTGGAAGACTGTACCAGATGTATAGAGCGTCTGCAGCCTGTCCTGGACATCGAGAGCTGAGAAGATATCATCGGTGTAGCCGACAGGAAGATGGGAGGAATTAGTGTAGTATGGCGCATTCTCGTCCCCTGAGGCCGTGATGATATCAGGGTACTGCTCAACATCATGCTTTGCCAGACGGTACGATGTGGACTCAGCTGGCGTTGCTTCGAGATTATAAAGGTCTCCATACTGCTCCTGGTAATCGGAGAGTCTTGTTCTCATATGGTTGAGAACCTCTACAGAGAAGTCCTGAGCCCTCTTGTCACCAAGATTGACACCGAGCCATGAAGCATTGAGACAAGCTTCGTTCATGCCGACAAGCCCGATTGTCGAGAAGTGGTTGTTGAATGTGCCGAGATATCTCTTCGTGTAAGGATAGAGACCTTCATTGAGAAGTCTTGTGATGACAGTTCTCTTCACTTTGAGTGAACGGGCTGAGATGTCCATAATTCTGTCAAGGCGCTTGTAGAAATCTTCCTTGTCCTTTGCAAGATATGCGATGCGCGGAAGATTGATAGTGACAACACCTACAGATCCTGTACTCTCTCCAGAACCGAAGAAACCGCCGGACTTCTTCCTGAGCTCCCTGAGGTCAAGGCGCAGACGGCAGCACATCGACCTGACATCATTCGGAGACATATCGGAATTGATGTAATTCGAGAAGTAAGGAGTGCCATACTTCGCTGTCATCTCGAAAAGAAGCTTGTTGTTCTCTGTCTCTGACCAGTCGAAATCCCTTGTGATTGAGTATGTCGGGATTGGGTACTGGAATCCCCTGCCCTCTGCATCGCCTTCGATCATGATCTCGATGAAGGCCTTATTGACCATATCCATCTCTTTCTGGCAGTCGCCATATGTGAAATCCTGTTCCTTTCCACCGACGATAGCAGGAACATTCTTCAGGTCAGCCGGGCATACCCAGTCAAGCGTGATGTTCGAGAACGGTGCCTGTGTGCCCCAGCGAGACGGAGTATTCACGCCGTAGATGAATGACTCGATGCTCTTCTTGACTTCATCATATGTGAGATTGTCCTTCTTCACGAATGGAGCAAGATATGTATCGAATGATGAGAACGCCTGAGCGCCAGCCCACTCGTTCTGGAGAATACCGAGGAAGTTCACCATCTGGTTGCAAAGCGTGGCAAGGTGCGATGCTGGAGAGGAAGAGATCTTTCCTGGAATTCCGCCAAGTCCTTCCTGGATCAGCTGCTTGATGGACCAGCCAGCGCAGTATCCTGTAAGCATTGAAAGATCATGGATGTGGATATCGCAGTTGCGGTGTGCATTTGCAATCTCGTCATCATAGATTTCAGAGAGCCAGTAATTTGCAGTGATAGCGCCGCTGTTGGAAAGGATAAGACCACCGACAGAGTATGTGACAGTACTGTTCTCCTTCACTCTCCAGTCATTGAGATTCAGATAGCTGTCGACAATCTTCTTGTAGTCAAGAACTGTCGACTTCATGTTCCTCATCTTCTCTCTCTGGCGGCGATAGAGAATATAGCTTTTAGCAACTTCTCCATAGCCCGCTTCTCCAAGAACCTTCTCAACAGAGTCCTGGATATCCTCAACGGAAATCTTGTCATCTGCGATTTTTGATGTGAAATCCGCAGTTACCTTGAGTGAAATGAAATCGATGACGTTCTCGTCATAAGGCTTCTCAATCGATTCAAAAGCCTTCTTGATGGCATTCGAGATTTTCTGGATATCGAATGCGACAGTCTTACCATCTCTTTTGACTACCTGATACACAATGATCCTCTTAAACTTATCTGAAAAACTCAGATAATCAGTGTAAAAATATTTTCAGATCGCAAGAATCTGAAAAAACAAACTCTAATACAGTGAAGGAAGTGTTCTCCTTCTGGATGACTATGTTATCATGATAATTAATTAAGTGCAATAAAAAACACAATAGAAAGTGTTATATAACTTTTATGGCACTATATATAGCGGTATCAGCGATCACGCAGTGATACATTTTCTATAGTCTTTCTTAGTATCTTTATATATCTTTCCATATCCTCAGGAGATGGAGAAGTGAAAACAGGATTGATGATATCTCCTCTGTCGCTATAGGTTTGCAGGAAATAAGAACGGGCACCGCTGCATATTTTCCCTATCTCTTCAAAACATTCATCGCTATGAAGCTCTTTCACAACTGTAGTGCGGAATTCATAGGGGACATGGCCTTCCTGCAGAAATGAAATACTTTCCTCTATGAGAGAAGTGAAGAGATGCTGGACACCTGCTGTCTCCGCATAGCGGGAAAGAGAGTTCTTCACATCCATGGCAACGTAATCGGCATAACCGCCATCGACGGCTTTCCTCAGCACATCCGGGCGATAACCATTTGTATCGAGTTTTACTGCATATCCGAGATCTTTTATCCGTGCGATGTAATCGAGAAGATCCGAGTGGATTGTCGGCTCACCGCCTGTGATGACAACACCACCAAGCATCCCGCGTCTCTTTCGCAGATACGAGAAGACTTCCTCTTCGCTTATCGCAGGCTCTGAATCTGGATGGAGGACAAGGGAGGCATTCTGACAGAACGGGCAACGGAAATTGCAGCTTCCTGTGAATAGAATCGCAGCCACTTTTCCCGGGTAATCGACAAGAGTCATTTTCTGTAAGCCATGGATGATCATACCACGGTTATATCACAAAAGAGAGAAAGACATCACTCCTCGTATGCAGCTTTGATGAAATCCGGGATGAGCGCAGGACGCTTGGTTGCTGCAGAGACAAATGCAAGTCCGACCTTCAGCTCTGCAAGCACAGTGCCGGAGCGCATGATTGTCTGTTTTACAGTACATGAGAGACGGCGCATATCCACAATCGATGTATGGACCTCAATCTCATCGTCAAGATATCCGGTCTTCTCATAGCTGATGGAAATGGACCGCACAAGTATGAGAATACCGGCATCGCCTTCAGCGAGCTCCGACTGAGACTTCTCGGGGACCATCTCCCGCAGCATCTCGGTCCTTGCATGCTCTGCCCAGTCTATATAGCTGGCATGATAGACAATCCCCCCGGTTTCCGTATCGGAAAAATATGCTCTGGTTCTGTAAATGAACTCTCTCATCTCATTCCTCCAGTGCATTGAAAAAGAGCTGCGGGACAGGTACTGGCCGTTTTGTTGCTCTGTTTATGAATGCAGCCTTCACCTTCAGATCGGCAAGAAGGTCTGTGCCACGCATTATCTTCTGGCTGATAATACATGAAAAGCGCATGATTCTCGCAACAGAAGTGACAATCTCTATCTCATCGTCCAGATGTGCAGGCACTCTGTAGTGTATGTCGATTTTCTTTATAACTGTGAGTATACCGTCATTCTCTGCAAGCGCAGACTGAGGAAGCTCAGGCGCGACCTGGCGCAGCATCTCCGTTCTTCCGTGCTCTGCCCAGTCGAAATAGCTCCGGTGATATGCAATGCCACCTGCGTCAGTGTCGGAAAAATAAACCCTTGCTTTCAGTCTGAACTCTCTCATTTCCTTTTCTTCCTGTCCTTGTCCTTCTCCTGCCGCTCTTTAGAGAGGCGGAAGAAATCGGCCATTGTACCACCACCGAAATCGCTTGATGTATGGCGTTGTGGCTGAACTCTGCGCTGATCATCAATGGTCCTATCTCGTTTATAGGCTTTCTTCGACTCCCTGACAACCACAGTCTTTGTCTCATAGACGGATTTCGGTACGCGTACAGCGCTCTTCTTATTGAGAACAACCTTCACCTTCTCGCCAGGTATCTGTGAGATCTTCTTGACGCTCACCGAACCTGTATCGACCTTGACGCGGACTTCCTTCTCCTCGTACTGGCATGAAAGGCGCTGGCAGATATAATGCACAGAACCATCTGGATCCGTAGCCTTCATCATCTCTGACCCGCAGTAAGGACACTTCTTTGAATCCTTGAATACAGGAGAAAAGACCTTGTCGCTTCTCTCCACTTCCTTCACAAGCTCTGCGGCCATCTTCTTGATGTCCCTGATAAACAGCTCCGGATCCTCTTTTCCCTTCGCAATCTTCTCAAGCCTGCCTTCCCATTCGCCTGTCAGCTCCGGAGACCGGAGGACTTCAGGCGCAAGACGTACAACTTCCCTGCCCTTTGCTGTCGGCACAAAGTACTTGCCTTCGCGCTCGACATACCTGTTCTGCACGAGCTTTTCTATCATATCCGCGCGTGTTGCCGGAGTTCCGAGGCCATTACCGAGATTAGCCTTGAGCTTATCGTCCTCCACGAAGCGCCCTGCATGCTCCATCGCAGAAAGGAGTGTGGCATCTGTATACCTTTCTGGAGGTGTTGTCACATTCTTTCTGACCTTTACTGACGAAAGCGTTACTTTATCACCCTCCTTCATCTGAGTGAGGATGAAGCTGTTCTCACTGTCCTCTGTGACAGCAGATGCGCTCTTGATGCCAGCGCTCTCAGCAACAGATCTGTAGCCTTTCTTTACAGGAATAGTCAGACGTGTCTTGAAGTTCTTCCCATCCACAGAAACTGTGCATACTGTTGTCTTGTACTGATAATCCTCTCCTATCACTTCGAGGAAACGGAGAGCGATGAGCTGCCAGAGCTTTGCCTCATCAGCAGAGAGCTTCTCCATATGGACAGGCTCTTCTGTGGGGATGATGGCATGGTGGTCGGACACAAGCGCGTTGTTGACGAAACGGGGATTGTCTTTTCTGAAACCGCTTGAAAGGTACTCATCGGCCTGACGGGAGAAAACAGTTCCTGAAAGTGCCCTGATACGCTCCTGGAGCGTCGGGACTATATCCTCAGTGATATATCTAGAATCGGTACGGGGATAAGTCACGATCTTATGCACTTCATAGAGCCGCTGGAGCGTATCCAGAGTCTCCTTTGCGGAGAACCCCAGCATGATATTCGCATCGCGCTGAAGTTCAGTAAGGTCATAGGCCTGTGGAACAGGATCGGATTTCTCCTCTGTCTCCATTGCACTCACAATGCCTTCCTTATCCTTCCACTCCTTCATCTCTTCGGCAGTGCTGTCATCTGTGAATCTGATACTGTTCTCCTCAGGGTAATATGAGGCACCGAAGAGAGAGAAATCACCGCGGGCTGTGTAATAGTATTTTCCTTCAAACGCCTCAATCTCATCCTCGCGCTTTGTCATGAGCGCAAGAGTCGGCGTCTGAACACGCCCGGAAGAGAGTTTCGCATCGTAATAGCAAGTGAGAGCTCTTGTGACATTCATACCGACATACCAGTCAGCAGCAGCGCGGCAGGATGCTGCCTGATAGAGGTTGTCATATTCAGAGGCGGGATGCAGGTTCTGGAAGCCTTCCTTGATGGCTTTCTCAGTCTGCGAGGAGATCCAGAGCCTCTCCAGCGGTCCCTGGTAATCAGCCATCTTCAGTATCCAGCGGGCGACTAGCTCTCCCTCGCGGCCGGCATCGGTTGCAATGACGACAGAAGAAAGGTCCGGGCGTTTCAGAAGGGAGTCGATGACTTCGAACTGTTCCTTTGACTCTTCTATCACAACCTGGTCCAGATGCTCTGGGAGCATTGGGAGCTCCTTGAGTGACCATCGTTTCCAGCTTTCAGAGTAATGCTGTGGCTCAGCAAGTTCCACAAGATGTCCAAGCGCCCATGTAACGATATATTCAGGACCGTCTATATAACCCTTCTCTTTCGAGAAACAACCGAGATTCTTTGCGATTTCACGCCCGACAGAGGGCTTTTCCGCTATGACAAGCTTCTTCATACAGTGCGATAATAGCAGAAAGGAACCCCTTCAAAAAGAGTGTGCTGCCTGTTACATTACAGTTATGAGTGACAGTTCCCGCGATCTTACTAAGGGAGGCATTGCCGGCCCGATTCTCACATTTGCTCTTCCTCTGATTCTCGGCAACATGCTGCAGACTCTCTATAATGCTGCGGACAGTATCATTGTCGGCCGCTTTGTCGGACCTGAGGCTCTGGCGGCAGTGGGCTCAGCTTACTCGCTGATGACTTTCCTCACATCGCTGATGATAGGGCTCTCGATGGGTGCTGGCATTGTATTCTCGTATCTCTTCGGAGAGGGAAACAGGGAGAAGCTGAAAAAAGCGCTTGGCATATCGTTTCTATCCATTGGAATCATCTCAGCAATAATTACAGCACTCGCAATTCTCTTTCAGCATCAGACGATGCGCATCATGCAGGTGCCAGAGGATGTATATAGTGATATGGCAGTATATCTTGGTGTCATTTTCTACGGCCTTCCGGCGCTCTTTCTCTACAATTTCTACGCAGCTGCGGAGCGGGCAGTCGGAAACTCAAGGACGCCGCTTCTCTTCATGGCAGTCTCTGCCATCATGAACATCATCCTCGATCTGTATTTTGTCATCAGTCTCAGGTGGGGTATCTGGGGAGCGGCGGTGGCCACAATCATCTCACAGTGGGCTGCCGGAATCGGCATCATGCTTCTCTCTGTCGCAAAGCATCCAATACTGCGTTTCAGAATCACGGACATGCGCCCTGAGAAGGGGCTTTTCAAGGAACTTCTCTCGCTCTCGGTCCTTACTTCGCTGCAGCAGTCTGTGATGAATCTCGGCATTCTCTGCGTTCAGGGTATCGTGAACGGTTTCGGCTCTGGAGTAATGGCTGCATTTGCCGCTGGCGTGAAGATTGACAGTATCGCCTACATGCCGCTCCAGGAATTCGGCAATGCATTCTCGACATTCGTCAGCCAGAACAGCGGTGCCGGAAAGAGCGGCAGGATCAGGAAGGGAATGAGGATTTCATTCTCCCTCGCAACGGTTTTCGGCCTTCTTATATCCATCATTGTATTCACATGGCCCCATGTACTGATGTCTATATTCATAGATCCGGGAGATAAAGCCCTGATAGAGACAGGGGCAATGTATCTGAGAATAGAAGGTGCGTTCTATATTCTCATCGGCTACCTTTTCCTCTTCTACGGGATCTTCCGTGCCCTCAAGGCTCCTGCAATCTCATTGCTTCTGACTGTGATCAGTCTCGGCCTGAGAGTAGTTCTCGCAGCTCTCCTTTCGCGTCTACCTATTGGGGAAACAGGGATATGGATGAGTATTCCTATCGGATGGGCCCTGGCAGATGCTGCAGGTCTCCTTTTGCTCAGAGCAAGGGGAAGAAGAGTTGACCGCAGGCAATGAAAGGGTGTAAATTCTCTTTATGACACAAAGCTGCCTGGCAGCGAAAGGAGTATGGTATGGCTTACAAGATTACTGATAGCTGTGTAGCTTGCGGAACATGTGCAGGCGAGTGCCCAGTCGGAGCAATCTCCGAGGGAGATATCTACGTCATCGATGCAGATACATGCATCAGCTGTGGAACATGCGCAAGCGTTTGCCCACAGGGAGCAATCGAAGAGGAGTGAGAAACTCTTCACAAAGAGAGGGCCGTCTCAATGACGGCCTTATCTTTTCTCACTTCCCCACCACTTATTAACAAGCTCTCCAAGCCTCACTGTTGTCTTCTTCTCGTAATCAGTAAGAATTTCGATATCCCTGCTCTCTGGAGAAAGTTGCATCATCAGCTCTCTGCATGCACAGCATGGCAGCCCTGCGTTTCCATCGCCCATCACCACAGCAAGTTTTACAATACGGCTCTCACCGGACGCAATCATTGAGGCAATCGCACTGCGCTCTGCACACATCCCAAGTGAACATGCTGTATCTATGCACACGCCTCTGTAAACATTCCCGCTTTCAGTCATTACAGCGGCCGAGACCGTTCCTGCATCAATATATGGAGAGATTGCTCTTTCTCCCCTCAGGGATGCGGCCTGGATGAAAAGCCTGTCCCATGTATCGCAATACTCTGCAAGAGACAAAGCCTCCACACGTCTGACAAAACTGTCCTTGCCATCAGAGTACGAATCAATGTCATATGGAAAGCGGCAGGCAAGCGTTTTCTTGAGAGCACTGTAAGCAGCCCTCACGTCCTCATGCTTCTCAAGATATGAACGGAAAGCGATATGACGGACAATATTCTCCCAGTCATCGGACTGGAAGATGTGAATCTGATGAGAGCGTTCATCCCCGCCCTTCCGCAGATAGCGTCTACCGGGAATCCTATACTCCCCCATCCATTCATACCCAGCCTCTGCAAATAAAGAAGAAGCCTTGTCTGCCCCGCTGAGGCTCTTTACCGCCACAAGGATATCGATGATGGGCTTTGCCGCCAGTCCAGGGACAGAGGTACTGCCGATGTGGTATATAGCGGTGGCATTGTCTGAAAGAATGTCCCGGATAATTCTCTTCTCGCACTGATACATCCACATCCATTCTGGATTATATTCTCTGACAACAACGTGCTGTGGCATTTTACACCTCGAAAAGAGAGTATCAGAGAATACAGAGTATGAATACTCTCCAGATTCCATGCATCTTTTTGAGACAATCAGGTGACAACTCTCCTGTCTAAAGGCAAGGAGCTTCTGTCGTTAGAGACAGAACTCTTCCTGCTTCCACGAAGCCAGTTGCAGGAGGATCCTTGACCTCTTTTCACATATCCGCACGAGCTGCAGATCTGGCTGGATGCAAACCAGCGGCTTACCCTGACAACCATCTTCCCTGCTGCCGTGCATTTGCATTCAAGCCTCGAAAGGAACTGCGACATGGAGGCATCGCCGACAGCCTTCGCAAGCCTATAGTTCTTCTGCATCCCCTTCACATTGAGATCCTCGATGGCTACAGCGGTGTGGCTCCCTACGCTATGGACAAGAAACTTCCACATCGGATCTGCCGGAAGCATGTCGGCAGAGACCGTCAGGAAATACATCGAGAGCCAGAAGGGAAAATAATGCCTGCTTTCATATCCTGCCTGAAGACGGGAGAATTCCCGCATGCGCTTTCTAAGTAAGCTTTCTGACTGTGACAGCATATCGTTTTCAGGAAACGGGCGCTTGTAAGGAGCGATGAAGAACAGCTAGAATAATGCCATGGAAGCATATGACCTCTTTGGCAGGACACTCACTGTAACAGAAGCAAATGGACTGATACACAGTACTGTCGAAGAGCTTTTCTGTGACATGAGCATCGAGGGAGAGATATCAGGATTCAGACCGGCATCTTCAGGACACTGGTATTTCACGCTCAAAGACAGCGGAGCGCAGCTTGATGCAGCAGTCTTCCGCTCTGCCCAGAGCGGAATGATGATGCCTGAGAACGGAGATCTTGTCATCGCAAAGGGTTCGCTTTCCTTCTACACAAAAGGCGGGAAGCTCACATTCGTCATCCGTGAGATGAAGAAGAAAGGCGATGGTGTTCTTATGGAAATCATCGAAAAGCGCAAAGCATATTACCGTGCTCTCGGATACTTCGACGAAGACAAGAAAAAGCCCATACCTGACGAGATAGAGCGGCTGGGTGTCGTGACAAGCCCCACAGGTGCAGCTATCCGCGATATTCTCAACATCACACGCCGCCGTGCTCCCTCCCTGCCAATCATCATATTCCCTTCCCTTGTACAGGGAGAAGGAGCTGCTGCGAGCATTGCTATGCGCATCAGGCAGGCAAACCTTTTTGATGCTTGCTCCGTGCTCATTGTTGGAAGGGGCGGAGGAAGCACAGAAGATCTCTCATGCTTCTCTGAGCCTGAGGTCATCGAGGCAATACATGACTCATCAATTCCAGTGATATCAGCAGTAGGACATGAAATCGACTGGCCTATATCGGATTTCGTCGCAGACAGGAGAGCCCCTACCCCATCAGCTGCAGCTGAAATCGTCACAGAGACCATCTTCCGCCGCCGCGAGAGGCTGGATAAGACACTAAGCGAAGCTTCATCGCTTATCAGAGGGAAGCTCTCTGAGTATTCATCAAGACTTGAAAGAGCGATGCACAGCCTGACAGAACTCGAGAAGAAAGTCCTAAGATACAGAGGAAGAGTTCCGAGTGTCGACGATCTGAGAAAGCTCCTTGAACTGAGAGTGCGCAATGCAGAGACGCGGCTCTATTATGCAGAGGATGGCATTTTCGAGCTTATGGAAACAAGACTGGCCGCAAATGAAAAGAGACTTTGTGGCCTTAAAGAGGAAATGAGAACTGCAGCAGCTGGTAAAATCAGAGAGGGAAAGGAAAACATCCTGCAGCTCAGGAAGGAAGCAAGCCGTGCCATGATGGATTGTGTCAAAGAGAACAAAGCAATGCTCTCTTCTGCCCTGAAGGAGACTGAGGCGCTCTCACCGCTTTCCATTCTGAGCCGGGGATATTCCGTGACGATGGACAGAAGTGGCAGAATCATCAGGAAGACAAGCGACGTAAAGAAAGAGGATGAAATCATAACACGAGTGATGGACGGAGAGATCAGGTCCCTCGTGAAGGAGATAGTATGAGCTTTGAAAGTGATCTTAAGCGCATGGAGGAGATAACAGATCTCCTGAAGAAAGACGATACAGGACTTGAGGAGTCAATAAAACTCTATGAGGAAGCAACGGAGCTTGGAAAGAAGCTGACAAAGACACTGACAGAGATTCAGAGGAAGGTGGAGAAAGTTACATCGAGTGATGAGGCAGAACTATCCACAGAGGATTTTGACGACACGGAGGATGTATTTTGATTAAAGCAATCTTTCTCATCCAGAGCCCTGACAGCAAGGGTATTCTAGCAAAAGTCACGAACTTCTTCTCCGAGAGGGACTTCAACATCCTGCACTGCCAGCAGCACACAGACAGTTATGAAAAGCGTTTTTTCATGCGCATAGAAGTCGATGCAAGCGATATCGGCACATCAAGAAAGCAGCTTGAGGATGAGTTCAGGACACTGGCGGAGAGTCTCTCTCTTGAGTGGTCATGCCACTGGTCGGATTACAGGATGAGAGTCGCAATACTCGTCTCCAAGACAGGGCATTGCCTTTATGATCTCGTCTCAAGACAGCTGGAGGGAGAGCTCAATGCAGAGATTCCTCTGATCATCTCAAACCATCCTGATATGGAAAAAGCGGCCATGCAGTTCCGCATCCCGTTCTACTACTTTCCTATGACGGAAGGAAAGGAGAAGCAGGAGGAGAAGATACGGACGCTTCTGAAGCGTTTTGATATAGACCTTGTTGTTCTTGCGCGCTACATGCAGATTCTCACACCAGAGTTCATCGATGAGTGGAGAGGGAAAATCATAAACATCCATCATGCATTCCTTCCGGCTTTCCAGGGAGCGAACCCATACATGAGAGCATATGAGCGTGGCGTGAAAATGATAGGAGCAACAGCGCACTATGCGTCAGAGGATCTCGACCAGGGGCCGATTATCGAGCAGGATGTAATCAGAGTGAATCACGAGCTGACACCCAATGGCCTGAAAGAAGTAGGAAAAGACTCAGAGAAGCGGACACTGGCGGCAGCTGTTAAGGCGCACCTCGAGCACAGAGTCATCATCTACAAGAACAGGACAATTGTCTTTTCTGTCGAACGTTAAGCGGTGATGGTAAGGCGGCGGCCGGAGCATGGCTCAATGTAGCTGATAGCCACAGCTTCCAGGCCGAAGTCTTCCGAGAACGTGCCACCATACTGCGTGTCGCCTACAATCGGGTAGCCTGCCCATGCAAGATGGGCGCGTATCTGATGGCGGAAGCCACGTGTTATCGTGCAGCGGAGGCTGTTCTCGCTCTCTGGTTCTGTTATTGTTGTATAAATCCGGCCCTCCTGGTAACGTTTGTTGGAAACCACAGGCCTCACACTCTTCCCACCAGGGCCGAATGATCTGAAATATGATGTGATGATACACTCGCTCTCAAATGGATCGAGATACGGGTAAGCTTCAAATCCCTCATCGAATGCCCTGCCCTTCGAAACGACAGCTCTGTACTCTTTCTGTATCATGTCCTTCTTCTGCTGCTGCATCAGAGCATCATATGCTTTCTGTGAGCGGGCAATAAGGACAATGCCTTTGGTGAGGTTATCAAGGCGATGGATAACGCCGCCCTCCCATTCGTTTGTGCCATGGCAGCAGAGTACTTCCGGATAATAAGCAGAGACTATGGATAATAAAGTACGCCCGTCAATTGTGGTTTTGAGCGGCACTGTGGGAATGCCGCTTTCCTTCCAGTAGACGAGCGTATCAGGGCCCTCAAAGAGGAGTCTAGTTGTCACTGGCGCGTCCGAAGATTCTTACCAGATACAGGAAGATATTGATGAAATCAAGGTAGAGATCAAGCGCCCCGAGGATGCCGATCTTCGTCAGCTCCTCGCTTGTCATGTCCTGACCATACTGCCTGTTCATGTCCGCGATACGCTGCGAATCCCATGCTGTGAGACCAGTGAAGAGAAGGACTCCGATGACAGATACAATAAGATCGAACCCGGAGGATCTGAAGAAGAGATTCAATAGCGATGCCACAATCAGGCCGAAAAGCCCCATGGTGAGGTAGCCTCCCCAGCTTCTGAGGTCCTTCCTGGACACCGCTCCATAAACGGCACCGCCTGCGAAAACAGAGAGCGCGGAGATGAATGCAAGTGCGATTGAGCGTCCGGCATACGCGATGAAAATCGATGAGAGTGTCACACCTGTGAGAGCTGAATAGCCGAGGAATATACCGATTGCAGCCCCTGTAGACAGCCTCTCAACACGTCCTGAAAGAACCATGACAAGCACAATCTGTGCAATGAACACTGCGATTGTCACAACAGGATTAAGAAGCACAAAGCGGATAAGTGTGACAGAATTGGCAACAGCCAGAGATACGCCTGCTGTGACAGCAAGACCTAGTATCATCCAGAGATAGACTGTCTTCATCAGGGAATTCTCCCTGAGACGAACATCTCTCAATATTAATTCTTTCTTTTCATTCATAAAAGCAGAACTCCTTTTACAATTCAAATATACCTTATCTGAATGGTAAGGGCAAATAACAGAATGCTTCTTCACCAAGAATACAGAAAGGTACTAGAATCTGATGTGGAGGCTAACATGCTTGAAGAAGGAACAAAAGCACCGGATTTCACACTCGAAAGCGACAGCGGAGAGCTGTTCACGCTCTCAGAGCACAGAGGAGAGAGAATCGTCCTCTACTTCTATCCAAAGGACAACACGCCGGGATGCACAAAGGAAGCATGCTCATTGAGAGACTCGACAGAAGACCTGAAAGGAGTGAATGCCACAGTAGTGGGAGTAAGCCCTGATTCCAGAGAATCACACATCAGATTCAAAGAGAAGCACAGCCTGCCATTCACCCTCCTTTCAGACAAAGATCACAAGGTGATGGATGTCTATGGCGCGTATGGCGAGAAGATGATGTATGGCAAGAAGACAACAGGAGTCATAAGATCAACATTCATTATCAGTCCAGATGGGACAATTGAGAAGGTTTTCAAGAAAGTGAACACAGCAACACATGGAGATGATGTGAGGAAAGCACTGGAGAACTGATTGCATATTCCCCTGGAAAATATTCTATACTCAATTATAATTTTTAATATACAAAGGAGATGGATGGAACGCGAAGGAATGCGGGAACTCATTGATTGGAAAAATAGCGAGAAGTGAAGTGAAGTCTGGTATAAATGCGAAAGCTAAAAGCCTGAAAGCATATATGGAGAAATTCAGACCGGAAAAGGCTATACGGCTTATCTCTGAGAGGATATGAAGAGGCAGGCTCTCTCGTGAACCTGCCCTTATATGCTGTAAGCAACACAGCGAGAATCATCTTGAGAAGCTGAATCAGCTCTTTTCAAGGTAATCAGCGAAATCCCTGAGGGCCCAGAACTCCGGGATTCTGTCACTTTCAAGCACTTCCATTGTCAGACCTTTTCTGACAGGAGCATCAAAGTCCAGCGTGCGCCCGTAATCAAGAAGGTATAGGCAATTGTCAGCAATACGCAGCAGCATCGAGCCGGACTTTGATGAACAAGTTTCATAAAGTTCCTGGATGCGGGGAAGCAGAGCACGGAGCCTTTCCATTGATTTTTCATTTCTGGCAATGAAAAGGCAGCCATCCCACTCATCCGCACCATCCTCGAGTACAAAGCCTTTGGATCTGTAGAAATTGTTTCTGACAGCAGGATGAATAGCATTCTTGCGGATTATCCCCGCATCTATACGGGATGAACGACGGAGAGGAAGCTTGATCCAGATACCTTTGATCAAAGCGACCTTATGCTTATCAGAACCCGCTGGGAGACGGTAATATGAGAGAATTTCATTAATAGTCACACTGTCATCATCGACAGGAATCGTTACGCTCATTCCTGTGATTGCCTTCCTCTTGCCAGATGACGGAAGAGGAAAAAGAGCAGCGTCTGCAATATCCTTTTCAGGTACAATGCTGCTCTCATTGACAACAGCCCCTTCCCTGCCCCTCGCTGTTCCTAAAAGAAGATTACTGCGGATGAATTCCTTGCTGTATCTCCTGTCAAGGGTGAGAACAACGAGAAGATAGAAAAGAAGCGTGATGATCAGAAGAGGGAAAAAGAGGTTTCTGTACATGAAAAGCGCGACAAGGCTGCTTAGTCCCAGACACATCGTGACGATGTATGAGACATAGAGAAGCCTGCGCCTATTCTCAATGGTTCTGAAAGCTTTCTCGGCGTCCATAATTTCCTCAGAATACTTCGTGCAGGAAACGCAGTGCTCTAGGAGCCTGTGTATTGAAATCGGGCTTGCACCCAGCTTCAAGGCTTATACGCTTTGAGTAGCCACATGCCTTGATTGCATCAATGAAAGGCTGATACGGATACTCGGAAAGTGACTCAGGATAAATCCTGTCACCGCCCTGCGGGAATGCGAAGTGAACATGGATAAGATAATCTTTTCCATACTTCACAAGTACTTCAGGATCCTCTTTCTCCCATGTGAGGTGGAAGAAATCAACAAGTACCCTGACATTATCCTCATTGACATCATCAGCAAGCTTCACGCCCTCTGCAAATGAATTGATGATATTGCACTCAGGTTTCCTGATCGGCTCAATTGCAACCATGATGCCATGCTTTCTTGCTTCTCTGGACACAATCCTGGAGACACTTACGACCTGCTTGTACGCCTCATCATACGGAAATCCTGCAGGAACTGTCTTTGCACCACCGGAACCGAAGACAACTGCCTTCACACCCAGTGACTCTGCTCTTGCAAGGGCTTTATCAAGATATGCCTCGACTTTGCCGAAATCAGCATCCGCACCTGTGAGACGCACAGAAGCAGGAAACAGATTATTGCATACCTCACAATGTATACCGCTTTCAGCAACAGTCTTCCTCAGAGAAGCGAAATCCTCATCAGAGAGCGCTGACATCTCCGCAAGAGGAAGCTCCACATAATCATAACCGAATTCAGCAGCAGGCTTTACTATCTCGAGCCCGACTCCTCCCGGCTGAGTTGATGCCAGGTTTCCGCAACAACCAAATCTCATTATCACAACTCCTTTCATGAAGGCACCGGAAACCCCGGTGCCTGACTGATGAGAGAATCTCAGAATACGAGGTTCACAACGCAAAGCAGTGCGAAACCGATCCACGACCAGATGAACTGGATACCTTCGTAGCCAAGAATCTGCACATCGAGCTTGTCGAACTTGAATGTTCTTGTAAGAACCCAGAAGAAGCTGTCGTTGTGAAGTGAGAACATCTGCGAACCGATACATGCAGCATATGCAGCAAACATGAAGTTGACACCTTCCATCTGAAGAAGGATCGGAGCACAGATTGTAGCTGTTGTTGTCATAGCAACAGTACCACTTCCGAGAACAAGCTTCAGGATACCAGCCATGAGGAACGGCAGGAGAAGAATCGGCATATTCATGCTTGCAAGTCCTGTTGCGATGACGTCGCCGATACCGCTTGACTTGATGATGTTGCCGAATGCACCACCAGCGCCTGTGATGAGAATGACTGTACCACAGCTCTGGACACCGCGCTCAAGGCAATCAAGAACTTCTTTTCTTGACTTATGTCCTGCAAGACCATAAATTGCCACGATAAGTGCGATGGAAACAGCGATGACTGGATTTCCAAAGAATCCTACGAGCTCTGTTCCGATATTCTTCACACCAGGGAAAAGCATGTCTGTGACAGTGTCGAGAAGGATAAGGATTACAGGAATGAGAATCGGTGCAAATGAAATCCAGGCTGATGGGTATTTCTCGTTTGTATCAAGAGCAGGAATGTCAGGTCTTGATGACTCTTCTGCATACTTCTTTGCAAGATCGCCTGTGACATCGATGATCTCACCATTGTCATCCACAATCTTATACCACTTCTTTCCTGCAATCTTTGCCATGATCATGATGACGATTGCAAGAGGAATACCCATAGCAATACCAAAGAGAATATAGGAACCGAGATTGATTGCATCTCCGAACTGAGCAACTACTGCGAGCGGGCCAGGTGTTGGTGGAACACTGGCATGTGTGATGTTCAGACAGCATGCAGTTGCAAGTGCAAGTCCTGTAAGTGACTTCTTCTTGACCTGGGAGATTGACTTGATAAGCGGTGAGAGAATGATGAGAGCAGAGTCTGCGAAGATAGGAATTGATACCAAGAAGCCTGTAATACCTAATGCTATCTCCTCATTCTTTCCATGCAACGCTTTTATGAACGTATGCGCCATCACCTTCGCGGCATTCGACTCTTCCATTATCTGGCCCATCATACATCCGAATGCGATGACGAGACCGATACTGGCAAGTGTATTGCCGAAACCTGACGTAATAAGGCCAGGAATAGCCGCCCACTCAACGCCAGCACAGACACCTACGACACAGGCACCGGTAACGAGAGCAAGAGCTGGGTGGAATTTGGTCTTCATGATCAGAACGATCAGGACCGCCATACCGATTGCCAAAGCAATCACCGATCTTGCAACTTCCATATTATCCTCCTTGGAATGTTTCACTTCTGCAAAAGCAGAAAGCAAGATTCTGTTTTCACGAAAGGGCATCTGTGACAGCTTTCTTTGTTGTCTTGTAAGCTGTCTCAATCACCCATTCAGGGCTTTTTGCCCAGTATTCAGGACGGAATGTCTCTACTGAGACCATCCCGCTGTATCCGATTTCATCAAGTGTCTTCAGGAATGAGGTAGTGTCTACAACACCGCTTCCGGGGAAACACCTTTTATCCTGTCCCCTCTCCTCTTCCGGCACATCGTCTCCGCTCATGAGATGAACTGCGAAAATCTTCTCGCTCTGCACATTCTTCAGCGGAGAGAAATCATTGTTGCCGCCATTGAGATAGATATTGTATGAATCAAATACAAAGCCAACATTATCGCGATCGACGGCTCTGACTATCTGATCAGCTTTCTCAATGCTTCTGACACTTGAACGGTTGAAGCCAACAAGCTCAAAACAGAGCTTCATGCCATATGGACGCGCATAATCAGAGAGCGTTCTGAGAATACGGACGCACTCTGTATACGTCTCCTCCCACTTGCCCATGTACGGCCCTCCCTGAGGATTGCGCTGCAGAGGAGGAACGACGATTATGTACTCCGATCCGATAGCCTTACCCGCTATGCATGCAAGGAGGAACTCATCAAGAAGCGCATCACGCTTTACAGCATCATCATGATCTGAGAGGAACTCAGGATAGAGATAGATTGCATTGAAAGCATGCGGCTTGATCCTGCTTGTCCTGAAGAACGCAGCAAGGTCATCAAGTGTATGATTCACGAGATAGCCACGGAGCATGTCTATGCGGATTTCAATCCAGTCAAAACCTGCCTTCTCTGTCAGGACAAGGTCATTCTCAAGTGTGGAACAATCCTTTGCACAGGCCTCGTTATAGGAGACAGTCATCATACAGCGCCTCCTGAAATCGGGAATCTGACAGGCTCTCCGCTCTCTGTTGCTCTGTAGATAGCTTCAATAAGCTCTACTGTCTTCCTTCCTGCATAACCATCGACTAGAGGCTTCGTGCCGGAAAGTATCGCTTTCAGGAAATCCTCAATCTGGACAACATGATAATGATGTGTTGAGTCAACGCTGTTGAAGAAATCACTATCCTCTTTCTTCCATACGCTGAGCATCTCTTCCTCACCAGGCACTGTCCAAAGGTCATTCACAGGAGGCTCTGCAATGCTGGACATGCCTGCGACAAACATCGCGCCACCATCTGTCTGAACTCCCACCGATGCGCCATTCTCGCCGAAGATATGGACTTTGCCGTAAAGAGCAGGATTCTGGCTATTGCTTACAATGACATTGCCGAGACCGCCGTTTTTGAACTTGATCACAGCTACTGCAGTGTCCTCGACTTCGATATATGGATGGTTGAGATTTCTCCAGACACCATATACCTCTTCAACATCTCCCATGTACCAGAGAAGGAGATCAAGCTGATGTGGTGCCTGATTCACAAGGACACCTCCGCCCTCCCCGCTCCATGTACCACGCCATGGATCGGAATCGTAATAAGCTTTGTCCCTCCATCCGAACATCTGTACCATTCCCAGCACAGGCCGTCCGATCTTGCCATCATCAATTGCCGCTCTTATACGCATGCAAGGACGATAGAATCTTCTCTGCACCATCGTACCGATCTGCACATGGTTCTCTTCCCCTGCCTTGATGATTGCGTCACAGTCTGCAAGACGGGAAGCAAGCGGTTTCTCGATAAGCACATTCACCCCACATGAAGCGGCAGCGACTGCCGGGGATGCATGAAGAGGATGCGGAGTGCAGACAGAAACGACATCGAGCTTTTCTTTCTGGCACATCTCTGCGACATCTGTATATGCCTTCACGCCATACTTAGCAGCAAATGCTTCTGCTCTCTCTTTATTTGCATCACACACAGCGGTGAATGCGCTCTCCGGAAGAGATGAAAATGCAAGTGCGTGGAAATCTCCGACCTTTCCACAGCCTACTAGACCTGTTCTGAGTTTCTCTGCCATATAGTCCTCCTCACTCCATATAACCGCCCTTCATTGGGCTGACAGCATGTTCGGAATAAATCTTCAGCACCCCTGATGGATACTTTGAATGGAACGGTTTGAGATGTGCCTTGCGCTCTGCAAAAATCTTCCCGATTTCGTCCTCGCTCATTTCTTTCCCAGCAACACCTACTATCGAGAGCGTTCTGGAAGGAATATCGAGCTCAATAAGGTCATTCTCTTCCACAAGAGCTATAGGTCCGCCTTCTGCGGCCTCTGGACTTACATGTCCGACAGCAGGGCCCTTTGAAGCCCCTGAGAATCTTCCATCAGTGATAAGTGCAATGCTCTTTCCAAGCTCCGGATCCGATGAGATTGCCTCAGTTGTGTAGAAAAGCTCCGGCATTCCAGATCCCTTCGGCCCTTCATAACGGACAATCACGGCATCTCCAGGCTGAATCTTATGGGAAAGCACTGCAGCGATAGCTTCTTCCTCTGAATTGAAAGGCTTTGCCTTCAGCACTGCATGGAACATCTCCTTAGGCACAGCAGAGTGCTTGATGACAGCACCTTCCGGTGCAAGATTGCCTTTCAAAATCGCAATAGTTCCCTCCGATCCTATCGGATTGGAGTATGGGCGGATGATATCTTCCTTCTTAACGCCTTTTTTCCTGAGGTACTCCTCTGCGATAGCGTAGTAATCGGAATTCTTTATATCCTCGAGATTCTCCCCGACTGTCTTACCTGTAACAGTCATGGCATCAAGATGAAGAAGGTCCTTGATCTCCTCCATGATTGCAGGAACACCTCCTGCATAATAGACGTACTCTGCTGGCCAGAATCCAGCGGGGCGCACATTCAGGATATAATGGGCACTCTTATGAATTCTCTCGAATGTCTCAGCGTCTATTGATACGCCGAACTCATGCGCGATTGCAGGAAGATGGAGGATTGCATTGGTCGACCCAGAGATAGCAGCATGTACCATGATGGCATTCTCAAAACTCTTGAGTGTCACGATATCACGGGCAGTCTTTCCTGAAAGAGCAAGTGCCATTGCTGTTCTTCCGGCTCTCTCTGCTGTCTTCTGAAGCTCTGGGGAGATGGCTGGCAGCAACGCTGTTCCAGGGAGAGCAAGACCAAGTGCTTCTGTCATCACCTGCATAGTGCAGGCTGTTCCCATGAAAGAACATGCACCGCATGTAGGACATGCATTATGTTTGTAATAATCAAACTCTTCGGGAGTAATCTCGCCGCGGGCGCACTCTGCATTGTATTTACCGATCATCTCAAGCGTAAGGAGATCTGGACCTGCGGCCATCACACCACCAGGAACCACAACAGATGGAAGATTTGTTCTTCCGATTCCCATCAGAAGTCCAGGAAGGCCCTTGTCACAGGAAGCAATGAAGACACCCGCATCGAAAGGGGTTGCATTGTTATGGATCTCCACCATATTTGCAATCATGTCCCGTGAAGCGAGCGAGTAATTGATACCATCATGGCCCTGTGCCTGACCATCGCAGATATCAGTAACGAAATAGCGGGCTGCTTTTCCGCCCTCTTCCCTGACACCATCGGAGGCCTTGTTCACGAGATCAAGCAGATGGCTTGAACCTGGATGGCTGTCACCGAATGTGCTTTCTATAAGAATCTTCGGTTTATCCAGATCACTTGACTTCCAGCCCATTCCCAGTCTCAGAGGATCCATTTCAGGGGCAATTGCCCTAATCTTTTCACTTATTAAAGTCTCTTTACTCATCCTAGCCTCCGATAAAAGACAACAGATGTCTGACGTCTTATCTTTAGAGATTATACATCAGATTTGCTAAGAAACAATAAGAATTTGCAGATTAATACAAACTGAGAAAAATCGAGCAGGAATGCTTGCATATTCATGAAATGCAAGTCAATCTCTCATCATATTGGGAAGTGAAATCGCAATGACCCTGCGCTGCATCGCTGAGAGCAGTAACAGTAAGATGAAGAAAAACTTCCAAACCTGTTTCAGGAATTATCCCTGAGGTCCTTCTCCATCGTTTCACGGTTGAATGCGATATGCTCTTTCATAGCTTTCTCAGCTGCTTCCGGATCATGACGGCGTATTGCATCTACAATTGCCCTGTGTGTCCTGATAGTTGGCTCAACCAGCGAGCGTCCTGTAACATCAATAAATAGCGGAATCGCCTGCATGAGTATTGGAATAAGATTTGGTGCTACGGAGTTGCCTGTGCACTCTGCCCAGAGCTTGTGAAGCTCCATATCAGGGGCAGCATGATTGGAACCGCTCCTGATGAGATCCTCTACCTCGCGGCAGAGCATTTCCATCTTTTTGATATCATCATCAGTCGCATTGACAGCTGCTTTGCGGACAATCCAGGGCTCCATCACAGCCCTTATTTCGCACAAGTCCAATGCAAGCTGCCTCTGGTCTGAGAAAAACTGGAAGCCGAGAGGATCTTTCCCGATTCCGACATTGTGGCAGACGAAAGTTCCCTCACCACGATGTATTTCGAAAATATTACTCGAAACAAGCTGCTTCACAGCTTCTCGGACAGTGCTGCGGCTGACATTGAGCTCTTTGCCCAATTCAAGTTCCGAAGGGACTTTATCGCCAGGTTTAAGCTTTCCGGTCTTAACCGCCTCTATGAGAATATCTGCAACCTGCTCCGATAGGGGCCGCCTTTCCACAGCCAGAGCTCCATCTATCATCGAAAACCTCCTCAGCACACTCAATAGTACTAATTTACACAAAAACCGGGGTAACGTCTCCCCGGTTAAATGTAATTTGTATGAAAAGCATTAGCTGCTGCAAAGTTTAGTCTATACAACGAGCCGCCTCATGACTTGAAATTCAGAGAAGCATTCCGCTCTGGATGCTCTCTACTTCTCCCATAGAGAGTCCTGAGTATTCAGCAATCTTGGAAAGCGGAAGATGTCCGTCAGCAATCATCGTGCGCGCAGTCTCCCTGCGGCTTGCCGCCGCACCTTCTTTCCTTCCGGTTTCAAGACCTTCTTTCCTTCCGGTTCTGATTCCCTCATCCCTTCCTTCATTGTAGGTTTCCACGAATTCGTTTCCCATTCTCTCTATCCCTTCCTCTTTCTCCTTGAAATACCGCACCTTCCAGCTGAGCTCATTATAATGCATCTCTGCCGGATCGGCA
>CASDZV010000088.1 GCA_949285905.1 uncultured Spirochaetales bacterium
ATCGCAAACCTCGAATACAGACCGGATGAGATGGTCGCACTGGCTTATACATCAGGATGGACAAGTGATGTGGAAAGCTCAAGAGATGAATGGATCACATCATTTGAGAACGTGAATGTATATGGTGAGTTCCGTGACATTGCGAACAACGCATCACTATATATTCTCCAGGCATTCAAAGGTGCTCTCGAGTTCCACAATTGCACAAGCGATGTATTTGCAACAGGCGACAGCTATGATGGCGTATTCCTCGGAGGTTTTGCACAGGAATATACACCGCGTCTCGTCTTTGAGAACTGTGTAAATGAAGGAACCCTCATTGTCAAAAACGCAGGACTGCTGACAGGAAACAGTACATACACTCCAAAAGAAGTGATAGTCAAAAACTGTGTCAACAACGGTCTTGTCATCGGAACTGAGGGCAGCGGAGCATTCTGCGGTCTCAATCCTGACAAAGATGAAATTAAAAAATTGAATGAAGAATCAGAAGCGCAGATTACAGGTTCTGGAAAAATATACACATTAGGAAAAACATTAAGTGCGGCTTATGATGTTGACAGTGAAATGATCACTATCACAAACACTTCAGAAGAAGCTGTAACTTATAAAATCTCCGGATCAATCTACACTTATATGATGACTTCTGACTATGAATATAATGGAACGCTTCTCGTTTCATTCGACACAGAAGGGGAATTCAATAGTAATACTGCAGTTGTCTCATATCCTATACGACAGGTTGTAGATTACAAATATGCAGAAGAGCATAATGGAATTACTGGTACCGATGAGAACGGCAACGACATCGTAACAATTGACGGCACTACATATTACCTTGTCACAGAAAGGCATCCTCACGTCAATCAGGACATAACTGCAGTGATAACAGCCTCCAATGAAAGTTCGGAGCATGTAATCAAATCTCTTGATTTCATTGTTCTTTCTTATGATGCAGATGGAATTCCTGTTGGATACGTGAAACTTGATATTTAATTAATTTCAATTCAATAAGCCGGGTGTCCGCATGGGCACCCATTTTGTTTTCATATTTCGTGGTGAGCAGAAAGTATTATCTCAATTTATTTCCCTTGGCAGTGAAACAACAAACAGCTGAAGACGCAGAGAACAATCTTTCTATCAAACAACCATCAAACAAATTATTGATTGCAATATATACAATTAGCTGAAAATGAGAGCCAAAGCAGCAATTTTCATCAAACAAATTCTTATTACAGTGTCATTATCTGAAGCAACGGAATGGCAAAGAGAAAGGCTGGCATTGCGGCCAGCCCGGTTTGTTCTGGAGAACCTCAGTTCTCTTTGTTTTCTGTTTCAGGATGAACTTCAGCATCCACAGCTTCTGCTTTTGCTTTCTTCATCTCGCTGATATCAGCTTTCCTTGCCTTCTCTGCAGTCACCTTGCCTTCCTTATGATCATTGATCTGCAGAATTGCGAAGATGACCATCAGGACAAGGCCTGCATCAAAGGAGAGATGACCGAATGATGAGAGAGCAGAGCCTGAACCAGGGGATGCGACAGTATAACGCGCTGAATACATGAAAGCACCATGACCATAGTGGTATACAGCACTATGAGGAGCATCCAACCATGCACCTGCACCTACAAGTGCAATACCCGCAACCAGAAGTATTATCCCGAAAACAAGAGCAACTACTGAACCCTTTCTCATTTTATCTTCCTCCGCTAGTAAGATAACACATCGGAAAAAGAAAGAGTCCAGCTTCACATAATCTTCAGAAGAAGCCCACCATTCCTATTTAAGCCAGAATGTACCAGCGTTTCTGAATGCCTTCTTCCTCGCAAGGACACAATAAAGTGCAATGAAAATCAGCGTATAAAGAAGCGTTATACCGAGCATAGCGTAGAAGAGCGCCGGGTTATTCTGCACATAGCTGTATGCAGGAAGATTCACAAAGAGAATCAGGGGGAAAACGAACACAAATACCATGCCGGACGCATATGCATAATCACGTGCTGCAGGTGTCTCGAAATCAGGGTCAACCACTCTCAGAAGCGAAAGCCCAGTCGGAAGCGTTCCTGTTGCAGTGCCGAAGAGCACAAGCATCCTGTAGAACTGATGGTCGGAGAACAAGCGCGAGGAATACCAGGGCAGCACAAAGCACGTGATGAGTATACCGACTACGATAAGTATGATTACAGGAACATAGTATGCGGCAAGTGCTGTCAGCGATATAGCGCCAAGACATGCAGATACTGTAATATCCACGGAAAGACCATTGATACGGTTCAGAGTACCGTTATCGATTGTGTAAGCAATCCCCGTCTTCTTTATAACCAAGCGGACAATGGCCGCTGCGAACATGCTGAAGATGAAATTGACGCCCCAGAGTGTCGAAGCAATCTCAGCACCGATTCCGCCCAGATAGCCCAGCAAGTACTCAATCGCTGTAAGCATAAACCATGACACAAGGTATGAAAGCATGATGAGAGCAACATGATATGAAAGTGTATCGATGGACTCTCCCTCGCTTGTCAGTCTCGATCCTTCCCTTGTCTCTCCTTTCTTCATGAATCCCGAAAAAAGCTTCCGTTCCCTGAGCTTTTCAGCATCGGATGATGGTATCCAGCCATTCCGCACACCAAGGTTGATGAGAATCACACCACCAATACTGCCTGTGATGAACCCGGCAGCAGCCATCGCAAGTCCTACAGACGTCGCACCTTCAAAACCCATATCCTCCCATGGAAGCGCTATCGAATAAGCCTGTCCGGGCCCAAGTTCAAAGCCAAGAGGAAGTGTCAGACCGATAGCTGGAAAGAGATCCGGAGCGAAAGTGAGAATCATCAGAAGAGTTGCTGCAAGGCCGAAGAAGCACTGCAGTCCATATTGTCCGAATATAGCGACAACATTCTCGAGAAACGAACGTCTTGCGCTACCGTCCTTTGGTTTATCATCAGCTGGGTTGCGCAGTGCCATCGCTATGAATGAGATGTTCAGAAGATGGTAAACAAGGTCTCCCAGGAAATCAGCATCAAGCCCGAAGAACGGCGCTGCGAAATTATAGAAAACAAGGAGGAAGAATCCTCCAATGATAGCGGATGGTATCAAAAAGCGCTGAAAGAGCTTCACCTTTGCTCTCAGCAGTGCGCCAAGAAGCAACCCCGCTCCAACATTTCCCAGATTGATAATAGCTGTGAAATCCATCAAGATTCCCCCTTAGATTTGGTAATAAGATACAATTCCTGATACTTCAGGGCAGAACGGTCAAGCGATGTGCGGAAACGGTACTGAACACCACAGGAATAGAACTCGACTGTCTGCTTTGCGTTTATGACCATCGATTCAATGGAAGAAAACGGAATCTCAAGTTCCCTGAAACGCCGTCCATTGTGATCAACTGTTTCCGGAAAAACAAAACGAAGGCCTTCATGGCTGCATTCAATCCGGAAAGAAGTGGAAACTGTCTGCAGTTTCTTCTTGCCGGGAATCTGGAAGAGGATTCCATCATCTGAGAAGAGAGAGCCTGAAGCAGCATTCTCGTAGATGCGTTCCATTTCGGATTTCTCGTATTCATGCCACTCTGAAAGCTTCGTGAAAGGTATTGCGCTGTCATTTGTCCTGATTCTTCCGTACTCATCAAACTCAGCTGAGAAACCGCATGTGCTGCATTCAGCCTTGTTGCCGGAAGAACGGACAGTCGAGAAGGCATGGCACTTCGGACAGAGATAGAAAAGACGCTCCGAACCTTCTGCAAGAGTCTTCGATTCATATGGTATCCTCGCCTTCTCTTCCCATTCATCAGTGGAGAAGGAAAGACACTCCTTTGTGATACTCTGGATTTCGGGAAGCGACATCGACGCAATCTCTTCAGGAGAGAGAACACGCACGATACGGACAGAGACAGGGCCCTTGCGCACGGTGTCAGACCAGCGTGGCTTATTGAGAAAACCTCCTTCGATATGAGCGAATATAACTGGAACTCTGAAAAGCCTGACAAGCTTCGCAGTCGCCCCTGTGATATCCATCATCTCGCCATCCCAGCTTCTTGTCCCTTCTGGAAAAAGGCCGACGATGTCTCCGTCTTTCAGAGCCTTTGAGATACTGCGTATAGTCTCAAGATCGCTCCTGCCCTGGGATTTAGGGATTGCACGTACCAGATGGCGCAAGAGAAATCCAACACCTTTCATCTTGAAAAGATAGCTCCCTGCAACCCATCTGATTGTATAAGGGTACACCGCAGAGATGAAGAACGGATCATTTGTATGAGTGTGGTTGGCGAAGACGATAGCAGGTCCGGTAAACGGGTAAACACTTTCTATTGCCTCACATGACAAACTGTACTTATGCTTCAGGAAGCGTCCATAAGTTGCCTTCAGTACTCTGTACGCAGGTGTGAGATTCTCCTTCATGGCAGACCTCATACAGAAAGTGTCCTGACTGCGATAGCCATGATTGTACTCACAAGTTTTTCTACAGACTCATCCTCAAGAAATGAAACACCTTCTGCATCCAGTCCTGCAGCCCAGTTGATGGAATACGCGACAGCAGCGTTGGGGATACCTGCCTCTTTCAGAAGCGCGGCTTCCGTTCCGAGCGTCATACCGACAACATCTGCCCCCATGCTTCTGTACGCCATAATCTCTGCAGGCGTTTCCAGCCGGGGACCATTAGTTGTTATGTAGACGCAGTCCAGAGCCAGCGACGAGCCTGCATGAACAGCGTTGCGGGCAAACCTGGCACCAAGAAGGCGGTCAAAAGGCTCTACGAAAGGCGTATGCCTCACATCCCTTGTGCTGCCGTCGAAGAATGTATTCTCCCTTGAGTAAGCCAGATCGATGAAATCGCGGACAAGACCGAAACGCCCAGGAGAGAGACGGCGGGTAATTGAACCTACTGCATAGATTGATATGACTTCCTCAACTCCCAGATCGGCAAGAGCCTGTACATTAGCTTTGTAGTTGATCATATGAGGAGGCACTGAGTGACTTGGACGATGCCGCGGCAGGAAGACGATATCATCTGAGACTGAGTAAAAGGCCTCCCCATATTTAGTGACAATGCGTTCGATCTTTGAACTGAACCGCTGATCTTTATCTATACCTGTTCCGCCGATTATTGCTTTCAAATTATTCCTCCATCTGTGATGATTCCGGTAACAAGCTCCGGATCTATGATATCAAAACAGGGATAAAGCGCAGAAGCGGAGGATGAAGCAATCTCCATATCTCCCATCCGTTTGACGCTCTCGCCGCTCCTGTATTCTATGATGATATCATCCTTCTGCTTTCCCTCATCCAGGCCGAGAGAGAATGCATAATATGGTATTCCATAATACTTTGCCGAGATGGCATTACCAAGAGTGCCTGTTTTATTGACAACTGTCCTGTCCTTCAATGCCAGGTCAGATGCTGTCATGTACTTCTGTATCTTCCCTTCCCTCATGAAATGAGCTGCCATTCCGTCCGTGATAAGAAAACACCGGACGCCCATCTCCCGGAGACACGGCTCTGTAAGATGCGCACCCTGCAGATATGGCCTTGTCTCAGGCACATACACTGTGATGTCTTTTCCATTCATCACAGCCTTCTTCACAGAAAGCATGAACGTATGCTCTGGAAAACAGGTTGTGAGGATTCCGTCACCATTTTCAAGCACGCTCTCACCTGTATCAGAAACCCTGTCATAGAGAGCATCATAGCGCTCAAAGACAGATGCGATGACAGCGCTCATATCCTCTCCAGATTCACAGCGTCTCAGCACGCTTTCAAGCTCGCGTTTCATCGTAGTGTTCGTAGGACGGGCAGATGAAAGAGAGACAACAGCATCCCGGATGTGCTCCGGACAATGAAGATATGTATAAAGCACAGTATTGAGTGCCACTTCCAGCGGTCCGCCACCCTGTGTGACCATATCCTTTATCGCAGCAGAGGCTTCAGCATAATCGTGGCAGAGAATCTCCTTCTTCTGAAATGGAAGAAGGCGTCTGTCAGTGATATAAACTCCGTCTTCACATATTCTGGAGATATTCTCATGCTGGAGAATGGATGGCAGGAGACTGGAGATCACGACCAGAAATCCTTGTGATCTTCAAGTATTGCAGAGAGCAGCTCCTCATCATCTGTAGGGCCTTCTATGATTATCTCCTTCTGCCCATGTGAGACAACATCCCTAGATGAAAGAGAGAATGTCGGGTTCTCCTCATTATCCCCAGTGCAGGCAAGAAGTGACTTCTCAGTCGCACCGAAAACAAGACGTCCGACATTCGTCCAGTAAAGCGCGCCTGTGCACATGCAGCATGGCTCGAAATTCGAGTAAAGCGTGCACTCCTTAAGCTCTTCTGGTGAGTATTTCCTGGCAGCCTGCAAGAGAAGCAGAGTCTCTGCATGATACGCGCTTCCGCCTTCTGTGAATGCATTGCCCTGCTCCATCAGAACGTTTCCATTCTTATCTGCAAGAAGAGCTCCGAATGGATGATTGCCCTTCTCCATTGCATTATGTGCAATCTCGACTGTGCGCCTTAAGAGTTCTTTGTCTTTCTCTGTCATGGACACATTCTAGCACAAGATTGATTTCCACAGAAACTACACATCCCTTCGTTGACCTGGGAAAAACATATAGCTAAATTTTAATCAGCTCACAAAAAGAGGTTTTATAAGATGAAGAAAGTATTGACAGCAATTGCAGTTCTCTTCTTCTCTGGTGCACTTCTCTTTGCACAGGGAGTGGATGAACTGCAGAGCGATGAGTCCCTGGTGAAAGTAACATCAGTGACAGTTGATGAACAGGGCAACTATAGAATCACTTCTATGCGTCCGGATGGGGAGACTGTTATCTATATTGCATCTGAGTCCACGACAGAGAGTGTGCCATCTCTTTCAGAGATTGCAGATGGAGACTACATCGCAGTCAAGGACAGCGGAATAATGACAATGTCACTGCCACCGCAGATCCCTGCTGTAGCCATCAGGGATGTGACAGATGCTGTCGAAGCCGGGCTCATCGCCTTTGAGCCTGCTGTACCTGCGGCTCTTCCTGGTGTGATGATTGCTATCGGAAACGTGGAAAGAGAGAATCTTGACTCTGCATTTGCATATTCATACGGCTATCTTTCAATGAAGGGTCTGATGACACAGAACCTCTATCCGCGCGGAGGATATTTTGCACGCGGCGTTCTCGATGCCGGAGAGATTGGAAACACTGCCCCGCTCCTGACAAACGAGGAGATGTCATCTGCTCTCAACGAATTCATGACAGATGTCTATAATGCAGGACTTCCTACTGATTATGGTGAGGTCATTGCAGATGAGGAGAGCATCAGAGCGCTGGAGAAGCCTGAGTCGCTCGAGGACAGATTCGGCTATGCATATGGTTACTTCACAATTCTCAACATCCTTTATGGTGGTATAGACGTGCAGGCTGCAGAGTTTGCGGCAGGCGTTCTCACTGCACTCTACTCCGCAGATCCTGTATTCACAGAAGAAGAGATGAATGGCTTCATCGAGGCTTATATCGAGAAACTTAATGAGGAATACAGAGCATGGCTTGAGGAGCTAGCCGCCACAAACCTTGCAGAAGCAGAGACATTCCTTGAGGACAATGCAGCACGCCCTGAAGTGACAGTACTTCCATCAGGAGTGCAGATTGAATTCATGTACGATGACACAACTGAGAGCGCTACACCTGCAGATACAGACACTGTCACTGTCGATTACACGCTCACACTCATCGATGGGACAGTGATGGATCAGGGAGAGGATGTGACATTCTCACTCTCATCCCTCATTCCAGGATTTACAGAAGCTGTGAAGGCAATGACAGTCGGTGACACTATCCGCGCTTACATCCATCCTGATATGGGATACGGTGCAGGTGGCACACAGACTATCGAACCGAACTCACTTCTTATCTTTGATATCACACTGGATAGTATCCAGGCTCCAGAAGAGAACTGAAAAAGGTATTCATACATCACAGGGGTGTCTCACCACAGGCACCCCTGTTTTTGTCGCAAAAACGAAAAGATTATCATATAATCTGGAAAAGGAACGAGAATGAAGAATGTGAAACTTCCAATAGGCAGTTCGAATTTTTAAAGATATCATAGAAAGCGGTTCTTACTATGTAGACAAGACTGATTTCATCGGGAAGGTCATCCGTGCCAATGCAAATGCACTGCTCTTCACTCGTCCCCGACGCTTTGGGAAGACAACTGTCCAGACAATGCTGCAGGCCTTTTTTGATGTCAGGGAAGACAATGCAGCATTATTTGCAGGCCTGAAAATTTCCCATGACGAAGAAATAATAAGTAAATGTCTCAATAAGATACCAGTCATCCACTTGTCAATGAAAGACACGGAAGGCGAGAATTTCAACTCCGCATTAACTATATGCTGAAATACATGCTCTCAGAGGTCTATGACGGATATTCCTTCATTTATGAGAATGACACATCGGATGATGGTGGCTATTGCCGCATGATGAGAGCGCGGAGAGGCTCTGCAGAAGAGATAAGACTGGCTCTATTCACACTTGCAAAAGTGCTATCGAATTACTACAAAAAGAAGGTTATCATTCTTATTGATGAATATGATGTACCTCTTGAAAAGGCATACAGCAATGGCTACTACACACAGATGCTAAATGTGATGAGAGGGATGTTATCTGCCCTCAAAGATAACCCTTATATCGAGAAAAGCATACTGACAGGCTGCCTTCGGATATCAAAGGAAAGCATATTCACAGGCTTGAACAACCTCTCAACATACACAATCACAGACAGTCAATTCTCAGATACCTTCGGCTTCACGGAAACTGAGGTAATGGAACTGCTCAGCCTGACTGGATTAGAAAACCATATTGATGAAATCAGGAAATGGTATGATGGCTATATTATCGGGAAACAGAACATCTACACACCATGGGACGTGCTTCGCTATACAGATGCGCTTCTGGATAACCCATCATCCACACCTAAGAATTACTGGGCAAACAGCAGTAGCAATGAAATGCTGAATACGATGTTTGATAAATTCACTCCGACGATACAGGACGAATGCAGCGCTTTAATCAACGGAAAGACCATTTCAGTACCAATTACTGAGGAGCTTACATACGCTGATGTCTATTCAAAAGAGGAACACATCTGGAGCCTTCTGCTCGAAACTGGTTATCTTACTCTTTCATGCCAATATGATCCAAACAGAAGCGCATACTTGAAAATCCCGAACGAAGAAATCAGAAACCTCTTCGTCAGAGTTGCCGATTCATGGTTCTCTCAGAAGGTACAACGCGAAAACCGGATACCGCTCTTTGATGCTCTCTGGAGTGGCGACACTGAAGCCTCATCTGCAATTATCACAGAATATCTGACACGCACGATAAGCTACTTCGATTACAAGGAATCGTTCTATCATGCTTTTCTTGCAGGACTTCTTTCCTCCTCTGATTACATCGTCAGGTTGAATGATGAATCAGGTAAAGGAAGACCAGATATAATGCTGCTCGATCAAATCAAGCAGCAGGCTGTTATTATCGAAATCAAGAGAACACACAAGAGAAACAAACTAAAGCAGACTGCGGAAACTGCACTGAAGCAGATCTCAGACAAGGAATATGGCAAAGATCTTTCAGGCTATCTCACAGTGCTCAGATACGGTATTGCCTTCTACGAGAAAGAAGCCTTCGTCGTTTCCTGCTAAATCAAAGACAAAGAAATCTCCCCTGTTCCATAAGGACGGGGAGATTATGAATCCCATAAAAGCTTGATTAGGCTTCTGGTGTTTCAGCTGCAGGGACCTTGAAAGTAACAGTCTGTGGTTCTTCTCCAAGAACAGGCACCGTCAGCTCAACACTGAGTTCCGAATTTGGTTCCACACAAGTAATAACAGCTTTTACGTCACCAAGGGCAAGTGTAATTCCTTTCAACGTAAGATTCCAGATATTATCATCAAAGTCTGATTCATATGAAACCCCCTCAGCACCAGAGCTGAAAGACATAGTTACAGGATCTTTTCCTTCTTCTACAGCAGGAATAGTCACAGTTATATCAAACAAAGAATCAGTAATAGTAAGAGTACTCTCAACTGAATTACCATAAGCAGTAACAGAGCCTTCATATGTCTCTATCGCCCACTCCGGTGCAAATGGCTTAGCCTCTTCCTTCTTTCCTGGATCAGTGTCACATGCTACGAAAAGCATTGCAATTATACAGATAACTGCAAGAACTCTGAGTTTTTTCATTCTTTTCCTCCTTGGATTTGTTTTATCCATTAAGCTTATTTATCTGCTGGGAGATAACGAACACTCCACAGCAGATATGTTAGATTATTCTACAAGAAGCGATAAAAGTGAAGAACTCTTTTAGAGAATTAGTACTTTTCTCACACACCCCACATGTAAGCAATTGCAGGAATGACTACAAACATTGCAATCGTGCAGACTGTGAGCAGGATGAAAAGGACTCTGAGCTTGATGCCGTTGTAAGCGATAAGAACCTTATCCTTTCGTACCTGTGCTCTCTTTGCTGCTATTGCCTGATACGTCATTATCATGATGACTGCAAGCGTGAAGATATTAATCATCGTTATGAGCGAGAATATACCAGCATCGGAGACCATTGAGAGACCGACAAGCATAGAAGATATGACACCGAAGAGTCCTGTGCCGAGCATTCCCACGCTGTCTTCTCCTGTGTAGCTCTGGCTGTAGAATGCGATGATAATCCATATGACAACGCTGAAAAGGTTGATGAATGCCTGCAGGAAGAGCGAGATGCCAGCTCTGTTTGCTCTCACGATGATCTCCAGCTGCGTGCGGACCGACTGGTCAAAATGGACTGCAGGATCATTGTTCTCGTCGTAGTAATAGTTCAGGCGGAGTGTGAAATTATCCACATCATCTGTGTCATGAATAAGTCTGTAACCTGATGTGATGCCAAAGTACGGTGTGAAACCGCTGACTCTCGTTCCATCTTCGCTTACAGATGTATCAGGAACATAGCGGATGTAATCTGCATCCATTGTCGGGAGGATGTACATCTTGAACTGCACAGAATCGAGAGGATAGCGGACACTGTCGAAAGCCTTCTCGAATGCTGCGTTGAATCTTATCTTCTGATAGCACATCGTCCTGAGATTACCGTTCTCATCGTAATACTGAACCTCTTCAAGCTCCTTGAGCGTTCCGAGGCTGTCCGGGACAAACTCACCATTGCCGATTACAAACATTGTCTCCTTGTCTGTAAGAACGTTCGAAGGTGTCTCCCCCGGATAGTACTCATGGTCATGTGCCTCTACCCATTCCTCGAAATAATCAGAATGGTCAGCAAGCCAGGATTCGAATGAGAACTCATTGACAGGACGTACCTCATCAGACTCTGCATAGTAATCATTGATGACCTGATCCATCAGCACGTTTCTGGCATAATGCCTGAACATATTTCTGAACTCATCCTTGTCGAACTTGAAGAAGATCTGCATTCTTCCTTCATAAGAAGATGTAGCTGAGGAGATGTTCTTGATCTTCTCAAGGACTGCACCGACAGTGACTTCCACATAATAAGCATCAGGGTTATTAGCCTTCGATGTGCCCTCAAGGTCATCATGATACTTCTTCTGAATCGGGTCGTAGATATCATACTCAAGACCATCGCTGCCCATTCTATACTTTCTCATATCATCATAGCGCTCAAAGGCGACTTCCGAAGCGCAGTAGAGAATGAAAGCAATGAGAGGCACGGCAATGACAAGCACGGAAAGCACGAGCTTCACGCGCTTACGATAACCGATCATCTTCCAGTTCCTGCTGAAAAAGTGCTTCTGCTTCTGCCGTTCGATATCATTCTCGATATCATTGCGCTGCACAGAGAGAAGATCCGCGTCAATCTGTATCAGATCCTCCTCTGGAAGTTCCTTTGTGTCATCTGTCAGGATTTCCACAGGGATGAAGAAGTATGCAGCGACTTTCACACACAGCTTGTATGATGGCTGTTCCTTCCCGGAAAGCACTTCATGCATCTTTGCAGGATTAAGCGAGATAGCACGTGCCAGTGTAATGCCATGCACGCGCTCAAGATAAGATGCGAGAATACGGAGTTTCTCGACTGTTCTTCTGCCAATTTCAATCATGGCGACTACAATATATGAATATGAAGATTATGTGAAGATGAAGCGAACTGCTTTTGTATGCTCAGGAAGAGTGTAAGCAAGACCGCGTTTCACAGACTCCTCTCCACTGTAAATAATGAAACGACCCGTTGACATACGGAACACAGCCCCTGAGATGGAAACCATCTCCTCACCCTCGAGGACAATCTCCATCACAATCTGCGCAGGGAAATGTTCGCTCTCAAACCCTTTATCTGAAGTAAGGAATGTATCGATTATATACTTCACATCGGTTTTTTCAGGGGTCTCGTAATGCCCATTTCCCTGATCATAGGGAAGGGAGCGGTCCATCACGTCAATTATCGTTCTGACAGCAGGAAACACTCCCACGTAACTTTCAAGCTGGGAAAGTGTATCAAATACAATCATTTCTCGCTCTTATGCTTCTCTCTGAGCTCTGTGAAGCGGACAATCTCCTCAACGCATCCATCGATACCAAGCATGTCAGAATCGAGAGAGAGGGAATATGTACGGCACATACCCCACTTCTGGTCAGAGTAGTAATTGTAGAAATTGGCACGGCTCTTGTCGTTCTTGAGACATACATCTTCCGCTCTGTCTGCAGGAACACCATAGACTTCCACTGCCCTCTTCACTCTCGCCTCAAGCGGTGCATGAATGAAAACGGAGATGAGATCAGGATTTCCACGGAGGATATAATCACCACATCGTCCAATGATGATGCAGGAACCTTTAGATGCCACCTTCCTGATAGTATTCGACTGAATAAGGAAGAGCTGGTCATTGAGAGGCATCTCATTAAAGCCGAGAGTGCCGGATGACATCGGGTAATTGCCCATGACAAGTGAATAAAGGAGAGACGATGCAGGCTTCTCATCAGCATCCTTGAAAAGGTCCTCAGAATACCCGCTGTCTTTTGCGGCCATCGCTAGCAGTTCTTTGTCATAGTATGGAATACCAAGCCTCTCTGCGAGTTTCTTGCCAACCACGCGGCCGCCCGATCCGAACTGGCGTCCGATTGTGTAGATTGTTTTTGTTCCCATATCCAAGCCTCCTAGTTGTATTATAAAACAGAAAACCCGGATTTCAGCAAAAAAACAGACAAACTCTAGATTCCTTCAACAAGATGCTCTGCAAGAATCTTCAAGCCAATTGCCACTAGAATGATACCGCCCAGAAGCTCTGCCTTGGTCTTATATTTGTCACCTGCTATCGCACCGAGCTTGACACCTGCTGCCGACAAGAGGAATGTGGTGACGCCTATGAACGATACTGCCCAGTAGATATTGCCATCCACTGCGGCAAGGGCCACACCAGATGCAAGTGCGTCGATTGATGTCGCAAGAGCAAGAGGGAACATTGCTCTGACAGAGAGTGACGGACTTTCATCCTCATCCTTTTTAGAGCGCGACTCCACTATCATGGAAATACCGATGGCAGCAAGGAGCACAAAAGCAACCCAGTGGTCGAATGACTGGATGAGATCCGAGAGCTGGATGCCAAGGAAATATCCTATAAGCGGCATCAGAGCCTGAAAGAAGCCGAACCAGAGGCCTACTATCACAGAGCTTTTAAGTGAAGCGCGCCCAAGGGCAAGCCCCTTGCATATCGCGACAGCAAAAGCATCCATGCTCAGCCCTACGGCGAGCACAAAAAGTTCACTTATCCCCATTTATTTCTCCAGGGAAAAAGCGGGGAGCTACCCCGCTTTCCGTCAGCCGTTGACGCTCTTTGCCAGCGCCGCAGCCATCTCCTCCACAGCACCCATCTGTTCTGCCTTGAGCGATGATTTGATAGTCAGTGTCGGAGCAATGAAATTAATATTCTTCATAGCCTCAAGCATCTCGCACATCTTCTTTCCGGAAGAGAGTGCCCAGGTGCCATTCTCAACAATGGCAACATCCCTGTTCTGGAAGTTGTGTGCCTTGAGCTCGATGAGGAGCATCTCCATCTTCGGGAAGATTTCCGCATTATATGTCGGGGATGCAAAGACTATGGTGCTGTATCTGAAACATTCTGAGACGAGCACAGAAACATCTGTCTTGGATGCATCATATGTGTGGATGTTCCTTACACCCGCCTCCGCAGCTTTTGCAGCAAGCACATCAACGGCATTGGCTGTGTTCCCATAGATTGAGGAATACACAATAAGAAGTCCCTTCTCCTCTGGTACATATGATGCCCATGTCTGGTACTTCTCAATGAAGTATCCGAGGTTCTCTCTCCAGATCGGACCATGGAGCGGAAGAATCATCTTGATAGGCAGAGTAGCGGCCTTCTTGAGCGTATTCATAACCTGGACACCATACTTGCCGACGATATTGATGAAATAGCGTCTTGCATCATCCAGCCACTCTGTGTCGAAATTTACTTCATCAGCATAGATGTTGCCAGAAAGCGCACCGAATGTTCCGAATGCATCAGCTGAGAAAAGGAAGCCGTTTGAAGTGTCAAACGCAACCATAACTTCCGGCCAGTGCACCATCGGGGCAAAGACGAATGCGAATGTGTGGCGTCCTGTTGTGAGTGTATCGCCATCCTTTACAATCACGGCATGAGAATCCACGTCAAATGTGTAGAACTGCTTAATCATCTGCACAGTCTTCTGGTTACCGACAATCTTCACATCAGGATAGCGCAGAACAATCTCTGCAATAACAGAGCAATGATCCGGTTCCATATGATTGACAACAAGGTAATCAAGAGGGCGTCCTGAAAGAGCCGATTCCACATTCTCCAGGAATTCCCTGGAAACAGAGTGATCTGCTGTATCGAGAAGAACAGTCTTCTCGTCAAGCACGATATAAGAGTTGTAACTTACACCGCGCTCAATCGGATAAATATTTTCAAAGAGCGCAAGGCGCCTGTCGCTGGCACCTACGTAAAACACATCTTCAGCTATCTTACGTACATTATTCATAAAAAAACTCCTTCGTCGAACTATATACGAAGGAGCAATTTCCAGCAACAGCTAAGACAGGAATGCGGCAAGGTGCGGCACAAGTTCTTTTATCACGACATTGGATGTATTTATACACAGGTCATACGAGGATTTATCGCCCCATTTCTCACCTGTATAGAACTCGTAATACTTCGCACGTCCCTTGTCGACTTTCTGGATCATCTGCTTCATTTCCTTGTCACTGAGGTGCTCGCCTTCCGGAGCCCTGTCATGACAGCGTCTGATCCTGCTCTCCATATCTGCATAGACGAAAATCCTGAATGGCTTGATATCTCTCAGGATATAATCTGCACAGCGCCCTACGATGACGCAGTCTGATGCCGCGGCCATCTCCTTGATGATATTGCTCTGCTCAACATAGACAGACTGCTGAATCTGGAATGTCATATCAGGATAGAGGCTGTGTCCAATAGTAATCGGCAGCAAAGGATACGGGTGATGCTCAACGACATTATGCACATATTCCTCTGTCAGCTGTGTACGCTTTGCTATCTCGGAGAGAATCTCCTTATCGTAATAAGCTATCTGCAGATGATCTGCCAGTCGTCTGCCAAGTTCCCTTCCACCACTACCGAATTCACGACCTAAAGTAATAACCAAGTTCTATCCTCCTTCGGTGATTATTATACCACGCGCAAAAAGCCAGTAGCAATCATAATCGTCTGAAACGTTTTACAAAGCCATAACGCTTCACGCGCTCTCCGGAGTATCTTGTATCTGACACTGTCATTCCCATCGCCACTGCGTCCTCATCGGCAAGGATGACCGGTATATTGAGAGAAAGAGCAAGCAGCTTGATCAGATACTCGTCCGCAGGGCCTGTCCATGAAAGTGACGTGAACTTCCGTTCTGTGAGCTTCTCAAGTCCTGAAACACACTCCTTTATCTCCGAGGCAATTGATACAAGAAGTGAAAGGTAAAGTTCATCACCACTTATATCCTCTCCCATCGCTTCCTTTGCTTCTGCAGCAATATCATCTGAGTTATCCGGCAGCTTGAAATTCCCCCTCAGCTTCACACTGTTGAGATCGCAATCAGGTTTTGCAAGAGCTTTAAGCAAGCCAGGGCAGCCAATCTGCTTCCCGACAAGGAATGTCCCGTTGATATGACCTGAATTGCCAAAGCCAAGTCTGAATGCTTCTTCCGTGATCAGCGGAAGAGAGGAAATGCAGCCTGCGGCAATACTGTCACCGGAAATGATATAAAGCCCATCATCCTCAACAGGAGAACCAACAACTGCGGCGGATTCAGGAGCAGATGGAGCAAGAACGACAAAAGGCTTGCATCCGATACGGCCCTCTACGTCACTTCTTACAGGTCCTGCAGCTGTTCCTGGATCCGAAAGCTCCGTAAAGAGATGAACAGGAAGTCCAAGGCTGTCAATCGTCTCATGGTTCCAGCTATGTGTTCTCAGATCCACAAGCCCTGATAGCGATGAAGCTGTGTATTCGTGTTTGATCACGCCTGTAAGCCTGTATGTGATGTAATCCGGAACAGAAAGGAGGTACGCGGCTTTCTCCAGAACTTCAGGATGCTCTTTTTTCAAGAGAAGCAGCTGATAAATCATACTCCTTTCAGACGGATGGAAACCCATCTTCATGAAAAGACTCTCATCATCCGCCGGTGGCTCGACTTCCTTCAGCCTCCAATCGCGATACGAGATGGATGGATACAGCACTTCACCGCTTTCGTCTGTGAGAACGAAATCGGAGCCCCACCCTGATACAGAGACGATGTCTGTCTTACCGCTCTTCTGAAGGCCAAGCACAACTTCAGAGTAAATCCGCTCAGTGTCCCAGACGAGGGCGCCCTCAGTATTTCTGAACGGCTCATTCTCAAAGGTGTGCACCGTTTCCATAGCGACCATGCCATCATTATTCAGATGGCCCTTCACAATGCGGCAGTGCTCACTGCCCAGGATTATTGAAAGATATACCATGCATAAATTGTAAAGCACGAGTCCGATGAGGCAAAGTAAAAATTATCGGAGCTGTACAAAGTCTGCAGGAGACTTGCTAAGGAGCATGAGGATGGAGAAACTGACTAAATTTGATGCTGCGGAATATCTTGATGCTGATGGGCTTCAGACTCTTTATCTTGATGAAGTCCTGAAGGAGAATGATCCTCTGCGCTTATCGAAGCGGCAGATACAGTAGCAAGAGTGGAAGGAATGACCAAGACAGCAAATGAAGCTGGACTTTCCAGAGAATGGCTCTATAAGGCACTTACACCAGATGGCAATCCATCTTTTGCAACAGTATGCAAGATAATAACGGACAGCAGGCCTCTTTCCCTTTTGTTTAACTGCTGAATTTGCTATAGTCATCGACATGAGTAACAGGAAAAAGCTGCAGCCAGGATTGAAACTGGCTCTTGGCTTCATGCTGCTTATAGCAATAGGTGCGCTGCTGTTATACCTGCCTCTCTCACATCAGGATGGGGTGGATGTATCATTTATTGACGCGCTTTTCATTTCAACGTCAGCAATCTGCGTTACAGGACTGACTCCTCTGGATATCTCCCAGACACTATCAGTATTCGGTTCAACAGTGCTGATGTTGCTGATTCAGATCGGGGGACTCGGATACGCAGTCGTTGCAGTCATCATCATCCGTATCGCAAGTGGTCATATCGACGCATTCAGCGGAAGCCTTTTAAGAGATTCATTGGGGGCTGACCACAGAGTAGGAACAAAGCGCATATTAATGACAGCGCTTGCTGTGACTGGAATAATCGAGATAGCCGGAGCTGTTATGCTCTTTACCGTCTTCTCAGGGCATTTCCCACTGGGAAGGGCACTTTATCTATCGCTCTTTCACTCAGTCTCCGCTTTCAACAATGCCGGATTCGACCTCTTCTCCGACAGTTTGATGAAATGGAATGACAACCCTGTCGTGCTGGTCACAATCGCATTGTTAATTGCACTCGGAGGTCTTGGCTTCATTCTCTACAATGATATCGGAGAACACATCAGGCACGGGAAGAAAATCAGCATGCACACAAAGATAGTGCTCTCTACAACACTCTTCCTGATTGTATCCGGCACAGTGCTGTTCCGTTTCATTCTTCCTGGCATTGACTGGAAAAACGCGTTCTTCCAGTCTGTCACAACACGAACTGCTGGATACTTCTCTTACGATCAGACCACCCTTCCACCGGCCGGAGTCGCACTCACTGTCGTGCTGATGTTCATCGGAGCATCCCCCGGATCCACAGGAGGCGGCGTAAAGACAACATCATTCTTCACAGCCATCAAGGCATCGTTTTCTCTCCTGCTTGGCAGGAATCCGAAAGCATTCAAGAGAGAAATAAGCTCTGAATCAGTGATGAAAGCATTTTTTGTCATCATCATCTCAGTTCTCCTCGTCGCGCTTGCAACGCTCCTGCTGACAATCACAGACGGGAACTTCTCATCGGACAAGCTTCTGTATGAAGTTGTCTCAGCTTATGCAACGGTGGGGCTGACAATGGGTGTTACGCCACATATCTCTTTTACAGGTAAGATTGTGCTGATTATCATGATGTATCTTGGCAGAGTCGGATTCATGACCATCATCACCGCATTTGCCAGAAGAAGCCTCGAAGGCGCACGATACATCGAAGAAAAAGTCATCATAGGATAGAAACATGAGGAAAAAAGAAGGAAATCAGGTATTCGGTATCATCGGTACAGGACGCTTTGGCTTAGCTGTTGCAGAAGAGCTGCTTGCGCGAGGCAAATACGTCATAGCAATCGACCAGGATCAGCAGAGACTCAAGCCTCTTTATGAGACTGACGCGGAAGTTTTCGTCGTCAACGACATTTCCCGCGAGACTCTTATGGATGCAGGAATCCAGGATGCAGACACCGTAATCGTTGGAATCGGCAAGGATGTAGAGAGTTCCATACTCGCTGCCCTCAACTCCATCGAGCTGGGAGTCAAACAGGTCATATGCAAAGTTATCAGCGATGATCACGCAAAGATACTGAAGAAGATCGGCGCTGATGTCATATTCCCTGAGATTGAAATCGGCAAACGTACAGCTATCAGGCTATGTGAACGTCTTGCTGAGGATATCCTCCCTCTTTCAGAGGAGTTCTCAATCATCCAGATCCGCACTCCAAAGGAACTTGATGGCAAGAGCGTAAAGGAAATACGCATCCGTGAGCGCTTCGGCATATCTCTCATCGCAGTTGTAAGAGATGGCAAGGCAAACGGCTCAGTCGGTCCAGACACAGTGCTGCATGAAGAAGAGCTGCTTGTGCTTTCGGGATCCAACAAGGGGCTGGCAAAATTCCAGGATTCATTCTCAGCTTAAATACATTTCCCCTCTCAGCGTGCTAGAATCATACTATGGCTGAACGGGAAACGCTTGCATCCAGGCTGGGCTTCATACTGCTCTCTGCCGGATGCGCAATAGGACTTGGTAATGTCTGGCGCTTTCCATACATCACGGGACAGTATGGAGGCGCCATATTCGTAATTATCTACCTCATATGCCTTGTGCTCATCGGCATACCTGTCATGGTGATGGAATTCTCTATTGGAAGGGCATCTGGCAGGAATGTCGCAGATGCACTCCGCCTTCTGGAACCAGAAGGAACGAAATGGCACATTTACGGTCCTTTCGCTATAGCAGGCAATTATCTGCTGATGATGTTCTACACGACTATCACAGGCTGGCTGCTATATTATTTCTTCTCAGCCATCAGCGGGCGCTTTGAAGGATTCGATGCCGAAAAAGCCGAGATGTTTTTCAGCGCAATGCAGTCACGGCCTCTTTTGCAGACACTTTTTATGGCAACCGGAGTCATCATAGGCTTTCTGATCTGCATGGGAGGGTTGCAGAAAGGCGTGGAAAGAGCTTCAAAGGCGATGATGCTGGGCCTTTTTGCCATCATGCTTGTTCTTGTACTCAATTCACTGCGTCTCCCGGGAAGCAAGGAAGGTCTTGAATTCTACCTTGTCCCGGATTTGGAGCGTGCTATGGAAGCCGGGATTGCGGAAATTGTATTCGCCGCAATGAGCCAGGCTTTTTTCACACTTTCAATCGGCATGGGAGGGATGGAGATCTTCGGCTCTTATATCGGAAAGGAGCAGTCCCTGACAGGCGAAGCGGTCAGAATCGTGGCGCTGGACACATCAGTCGCGATTATGTCCGGGCTCATCATATTCCCTGCATGCTTCTCATACGGTGTCAATCCTGGATCAGGTCCGGGGCTTCTTTTCGTAACTCTTCCGAACGTATTTGCCCAGATGGGAGGAGGAAGAATATGGGGCGCCCTCTTCTTCCTCTTCATGGCTTTTGCTGCAGCAACAACCTTGATTGCCGTATTTGAGAACATCATTGCCTACTGGATGGACTCTCACGGATGGTCGAGGAAAAAGGCAGCTCTGGTCAATATGGTGGCTATCATCATTCTATCACTGCCGTGCATCCTGGGATACAATGTACTCTCATCGTTCCATCCACTTGGTGAAGGGACACAGATACTTGACCTTGAGGATTTCCTCATCTCCTCAACCATCATGCCGCTTGGCTCCCTTATATTCGTGCTCTTCTCTGCCCACAGATACGGCTGGGGATGGAACAACTTCATCAGTGAAGCTGACAGCGGAAAGGGAATGAAATTCCCGCGATGGATGAAGATACACGTGCGCTGGATTCTTCCTCTCATCATCGCCGTCATCTTCATCAAAGGGTATTACGACATCTTTTCAGCTATGTAGCAGAACAGTGCCTTGCAGCAGAATGCAGGCACTGTATTATTCTCACACGACTCTGAAATAATCGAAATCGGCAGAGCCTGTGCTGTCTTTGTTCTCTTTGTTAGCGGCCCAGAGCGTGAGCTTCGCGCCAGTCCAGGTAGCACGCTCAAGCGTGAAGATTTTATTTAGCTTCACGAATGTGACGCCATCTGTGGAGTATGAGAAGAAGTAGTTCTTATCCCTCCTGAGCTCCATGCGGAGATATACAGAACCTGATGGAACTGGAAGACTTAAAAGCTGTTCTTCCTCTGAAAGTCCTTCATATGTGATTTTCCTCACATCCCCTTTATAGACTCTGAGGGAATACTCTCCTCTCTCATAATACACTCCGATATAAGCATAACGATGCCCTATGATTCCGATACCTCCGAAGTCTCCATCTTCTTTCCCGTTGAGCGTCAGTGAGGCTGCTGCTGTGAACTGGTCATGCTGAGGAATCTCTGTCAGCGCATTCGGTGCATACCACAAAAGATTCTCTCTTGTCTTATTCGCCTTGCATTTCAGCCGGAGGAAACCAGGCTTCTCTGTGAGGGAATATGAAGACTCATCCGGATTCGCCTGCCACTGCCACTGAAGAGAGAGGGAGTCCGAATCAAATTCATCAGACATCGGGATACTGTACTCAGGAGCATTCTCTACAGGGCTTCTGAACTCATAGACTGGCTCACCTATTCCATCACCATTCTGGTCCACTCCGATAAGTGGCCAGCCATCTGCTGTGTAGCACATCGGCTGGAGGTGTATGACACGACCAAGCTCTATCACATCCTGAAAGTGCACAAACCAGTCAGACCCGTCTGGGGCTGTTACCCATCCTCCCTGATGAGGCCCGTTCACTGAAGCCGAACCACGGTGCATCACAATTCTGTATTCATATGGCCCGTGGATGTTACGGCTGCGTATGCAGCACTGCCAGCCTGTTGCAACTCCCCCCGCAGGGAAAAGAACATAGAAATAATCATCCTTCTTGTAGATCTTCGGGCCTTCACTTATCGGAGCAATCATGTTGCCATCGAAGATGATGGAGTAATCCCCTATCGTGTGAGTGCACTCCGGATCGATTTCGATAAGAGCCAGGACATTCTTCTTCCCACACCGGGAATACGCGAAAGCAAACACCATGTACGCTTTCCCATCATCCGTCCATATAGGGCACGGATCAATCCAGCCACTTGCTTCTTTGAGCATATTCAGCTTGAATTCTCCTCTTATGTCTTTTGAACGTGCAACCATGATGCCTTCGTCTACAAGCGGAATGAAAACAAAAAACTCACCATTATGGAAGCGGATTGCAGGAGCCCACGTGCCGGAACCATGGGAAGGACCAGAATATTTCTCAAATGGCAGAGAGCGGACTACATAATTGATTATCTCCCAATGAACAAGATCCTTCGAGTGAAGGACAGGCACACCTGGGATGTATGTGAACGAGGAAGCGACCATGTAAAAATCATCGCCAACCCTGATAAGATCCGGATCAGAATAATCTGCATTAATGACTGGATTTGTATACATGGCTTTATGGTAGTTAGAACAAACAATGATAGCAACTGGAGATGACAGTATTCATAGTACAGGCAGAAACATATTCCTGCTTTTACACAACAAATCCTTCATCAAATATACTTATTATATATTTATATTATATAGTATACATATCTATATACAACAATATTGATATATAACATGCTTGCATTCTGTTTATCATCCATTCAAAAGCCATCGTATTCCTCTGGCAATTCTGCCGATTTCATCTGTGAAATGCCCACCTTTATTCATCTCAACGATAGTATTTATGGAAAAGGATTTATATGTATCGAAGATTGCTTCTGTATTGCTCTGCACACTCTGCATTAGACTGTTTCGCACCTTGGCCTCCTTCTCACCCAGAGATAGATATATTCTCTCAGGAGTTTTTCTAAAGTCATGTATTTTCACAAACTCAGGAAACCCCGGGAACCACAATGAGCCGGAAACAGAAGCTGCTCTGGAAAACGTATCAGTTCTGTATAGCGAGTACAGTGCAAATAATCCGGCAAGAGAGTATCCGGCAATACCTATCCATGACGGCAGAATATCTTCCGAAACATCTCTCACTACGTTGTCAAGGAATGCGATGTAGTCATCGGCGCCTCCTGTAAAAGGCACATCTCCGTACACAGAATCGGATGGCCAGGGAGCCATATCATGATTCCACTCCAGCCCAGACACACAAAGCAGGCTGACATCCTCATCTTCCAGCGCTTTTCTTATTGTCTCACCTTCATCTCCATGTGTATTGATGACAATCAGCGGGACTCTCATCTTTTCACGGTGAAAGAGAGTCATTGTCTTTCCTTGTATAGCAAACTTCCGCATTTTACCTCCAGGAAAAGTATATACCTCAGATTCATATTGACACATTGTCAGAATAAGTATATTTTATTGACACTATGTCAGAATAAGGAAAAACACTATGCCAAAGGTTGCGAAAGATATCGTGGAAATGCGCCCTGAAGAGATCACTGCCGCATGCAGAAAGCTTTACTTGTCCAGATCATTTCAGGAAATAACGATTAAAGATATAAGTGATGAGACAAGTCTCTCACGCCCCTCTATCTATAATTATTTCAAGACGAAAGAGGAAATTTTCCTTGCCCTCCTCGGAGACGAGTACAGGCTATGGAACACCGATCTGGAAAGAATTCTCGCTTCTGAACCGAGGAGCGTCAAGGAATTTGCCCATGCCGTCGGGAAAACACTTGGAAAAAGGGAGACGATGCTTAAAATCCAGTGCATGAATCTTTATGAAATAGAGGAAAACTCATCTGAAGAGAAGCTTGTGCAATTCAAGAAAGAGTATTCAAGATCCCTTGATCTCATGGCCCTTTGCCTTGAAAAATTTTTCCCATCTCTTTCCAGCGATGAGATAACAATGTTTGTCTATGAATTCTTCCCTTTCATGTATGGTCTGTATCCTTATGCACATCCGACAGAGAAGCAGAGAGCTGCAATGACGAAAGCCGGTTTGAAGCCACCTGCATTCAACGTCCCTGATGCAGTAGAAAAATGCATACGGGACTTGCTAGATAAAACGGAGGCAAAATAATGAAGAAACTGATTATATTCTTTTCTGCCAGTGGAATTACAAGGCAAAGAGCAGAAGAGCTAAAAGTAAAATCTAACTCAGATATCTATGAAATCATTCCGGAATCGGTTTATACAAATGCGGATTTAGACTGGAGAAATAAGAAGAGCAGAAGCTCTGTGGAGATGCTGGACAAAACATCAAGACCTGAAATCAAGGGGGAACTTCCAGATGTATCAGGCTATGATGTCATCTACATCGGGTTTCCGATCTGGTGGGGTGTCGCTCCGAGGATTCTGAACACATTCATCGAGAGTGTGGACCTTAGCGGAAAGACCATTGTAGTCTTCGCGACTTCCGGAGGCAGTGGTTCTGGACACGCAGTTGAGGACTTGAAGAGAAACTACCCTGAACTGTCATTCATTGATGGCGGACTTCTCAACGGACGCGTTGATGGCGATATATTGTAGGAGGACAGTATGAAATCGAAGGTATATTTCACACGCTCACTCACACCAGAGAAAGTGGTTGAGGCATATAGAAAACTTGGAATCACACTTCCAGGAAAAACTGCAGTGAAGGTCCATTCAGGAGAGAAGGGAAACCAGAACTACCTCACACCTGAATTCTGGAAACCGATGGTGGACACAGTCAGAGGAACTATTGTCGAATGCAACACCGCATACGGCGATGCCGCAGGTGGCGTCAGAGACAACACTGAGTCGCACTGGCACCTTCTTGAAGAGCATGGATGGACAAAGTACTTCCCTGTCGATCTTATGGATGAGGAAGGGCCGGATGTTGTCTGGCCAATCCCGAACGGAAAAGTACTCAGAGAAAACCATGTAGGGAAAAACATCCTGAACTATGACTCAATGCTTGTGCTTGCTCACTTCAAGGGACACCCGATGGGAGGCTACGGCGGAGCGCTGAAACAGCTTTCCATTGGCTGCGCAAGCCGCGCGGGAAAAGCTCTGATTCATTCTGCAGGCAAGACAGATGACCGGTTCGACACATGGAAGATGCATGCTGACAAGAATCAGTTCCCGGAAGCTATGGCAGATGCAGCAGAGACTGTCGCAGAACATTTCAAAGGAGCAATTGCATTCATCAATGTCATGAAGAACCTCTCTGTCGACTGTGACTGCTGTCAGGTGGCAGAGGATCCATGCATGAAAGACATAGGAATACTTGCCTCCCTCGATCCGGTGGCAATAGACCAGGCATGTATCGACCTCGTACTCTCCTCAGACGATCCTGGCAAAGACCACTTCATGGAGAGAGTGATGAGCCGCAATGGCATTCATACTATAGAGGCAGCCGCAGAACTTGGTTTCGGCAGCAGAGAATACGAGCTCATTGAGTTCTGAGCCTCACTGAACCTTGGAGCGCCTGATCTTCCGCGTAGTAGTCTCTTCCATCGGTTCATCTAGAATTGTTATACGCTCGATCTTCTGGAAGCTCTCAAGGTTCTTGTTCACAGATGATACAATATCCTCAAGCCGCTGTCGTATGTCAGCGTGTGACATGCCTTTCGTGACATCTGGATCCGGGTAGATGACAGCTTCCACTGCATCTCCCGGCACATCCGGATTCTTCTGGAAGCCCCTGACAAGAATCTGCCCGACTATTGTCTCAAGCTGGAACATGTCCTCAATCTCCTCAGGAAAGACATTCTTGCCACCTTCTGTGACAATCACATTCTTCGCCCTGCCTTTGAGGAAGACATAACTGTCCTTATCCATATAGCCGAGATCGCCGGTTCTCATATAACCATTCTCATCAAAGAGCGCTTTCGTGTTCTCCTCATCCTTGTAATAGCCTTGTGTCACATTCGGTCCCTTGATGCGAAGCTCTCCGACACCTTCTGCGTTCTTGTCTGCAATAATGAGATCGATGAAAGCAAGCGGATGCCCAATAGAAGCTGTCTTGAAATGCTCAGGAGGGTTGAGTGTGACAATCGGAGATGCCTCTGTCAGGCCATAGCCCTGAATGAACTCCAGTCCGAGACCGTGGAAAGCCCAGACAACCTTGGGTGACAGGGGGCCTGCTCCGGAGATGAGAAGACGGACTTTATCAAGTCCAGCCTTGCCAGTGATGGTTTTCCTGAAAAACCCCTTCAGAGGGGAACATCCCGTGAATTTATGAACGATGCTGTTTATGTTCATCATGGCGCAGATAAATCCATAAGCCACTCTGCCCTGCTCTTTCACTTTTGCCATTATGCCGGAAAGGAGCTTGTTGTAGAGAAGAGGAATCCCCATGAAAACAGTGACGCCCCCGCGCTTGAGGTCATCCAGCATTCTGGAAACTGCAAAACCATGTCCGAAAAGACACTCTGCCCCGATACGTACAGCCTCTAAAAGAACTGCGGTGCAGCAGTAACTGTGATGAAGAGGCAGAAGAGCGTAAGTCACATCACGCTCATCCAGCATGCGCACCTCATTGACTGTCATATATACATCAGAAGTTATGTTCCTGTGTGTGAGCACTACACCCTTTTCATTGCCGGTTGTACCGGAAGTGAAGAGAATCGCAGCTGTATCATCTTCCCTGACCGAGGGAAGCATGCTGCTTCCGGCACTGCTGTCCCGAAGCCTCATCCAGCTGCCTTTCCCATCAAGAGATGCAACTCCGGAGAGTGAGCAGAACCACTCATTGTCCTCTTCTTCAAGGGCCTTCAGTATGGCCGTATCCGCGACGACGAAGCTGACTTCTGCAAACCTGGCAAGCCTGATGCACTTCTCCACCCTCATCTGGGCATCCATCGGCACAGAGATACAGTCAGCTTCCGGAATCGCGAAATATGCGAGGGCCCAGTCGGGGCTGTTGTGCCCCATCAGCAGGACTTTGTCTCCTTTTCCCAGCCCCTGAGAGCGCAAGTATGCGGCCTCTCGCTGCACGATATCTAACACAGAAGAGAATGAAATTGTCTCCTTTTCCCTGCCATTGAAGACAGAGAATGCTGTTTTATCATGAAACTTAGCCTCGGAAAGCCTCAGAAGCTCAGGGAGGGTTGGCCACTCCCCTCTGACTATATTGCCACGGAATCTCTCAAGCTCATCCCAAGGGTGCTTGTCATAATCTCTTTGCATATACTACGATTGTTTCCACACGAGTAAGTAATAGTCAATATTAAGCGAGCAGACTTCTTGCCGGTTAGGCATTATCCAATTAAATTTATCGTACCAAGGGGTAATGATGAACAATATAGAGAACAATACTGCATATGAGACTGTACAGAATGAAGAAGCTGAAGACAAGAGAGCAATCATTCTTCCTCTTCTGGAAAGACCCCTCTTTCCAGAGACTTTCACAACCCTTTTAGTCGGCAGGCCTCAGGATGTCCAGATCATAACGAAAGTGATAGAAGGAGATGGCACATTCATCGCTGTTCTCCAGGATCAGAATAATGGTTACAGGGAAATCGGTACACTTGCAAAGGTATCGAGATACATAAAGCTCCCGAACAACTGCATACATATCTTTGTATCCACGCTTCAGAGAGTGAGAATCACTGGCATGGACATAGACGGACAGCTTACTTACGGCCACTATGTCAGCGAGCCTGACACTCCCGTAAGGAACGCAAAGGAATGCGCTTCCTATGTGCGCGTTCTCCGCGACACAATAACAGGGCTGAGCCAGACAACGAACCTTTTCTCGTTCGCAACAGATGTCAATGTCTCAAACATCGACGATCCGTCACTGCTTTCGTTCTATGCCGCTTCTGCCATCAACGCCCAGGGCTCTTTCCTGCAGGACGTGCTTGAGACAAGAAGCGCGAAAGCGAGAATCGAGAAGCTTCTGTCTTATATCGCGGCGGAGAAGGACATCATAGACAAGGAAAACGAGATCAAGCAGGAGATTTATGACAAGATCCGCAACCGTAACCGCGAGCAGCTTCTCAGAGAGCAGATCAGAGCGCTCAGCAATGAGCTTTCCGAGCTGACGGGCCGTCCTGTCAAAGCAGGAGACAAGAGCGCGAAGGGTGATGACCTGTGGTCACGGGCCAGAGACAAAGAGCTGCCGGAAGTCTACCGCGCCCAGATAGAAAAGGAACTCGACAAGCTCTCCGGGCTTGAGACTATGAACCCTGAATATGCGATGACAAAGCTCTACATCGAGACAATTCTTGCTCTTCCTTTCTCCTTTGAGGAGAAGGCCCCTGACTACTCCATCGACAAAGTGAAGAAAGTGCTTGAACACGATCATTATGGCATGAAGGAAGTGAAGGAAAGAATTGTCGAATTCCTCGCCTCCCGGCTCAAAGCAGGGAATGGGAAAGGCGCGATTATCTGTCTTGCAGGACCTCCGGGAGTTGGAAAGACATCAATCGGCTACTCAATCGCCAGGGCACTGGGAAAGAAGATCTTCCGCTTCAGTGTCGGAGGCATGAGGGATGAGGCAGAAATCAAGGGGCACAGGAGAACATATGTCGGCGCAATGCCTGGAAAGATCATACAGGCTATGAAGACAGTGGCCGTACCTGACCCTGTGATTCTAATTGATGAAATAGACAAGATGGGGGAATCATTCCAGGGAGATCCGGCCTCAGCGCTTCTTGAGGTGCTGGATCCTGAACAGAATACAAGCTTCCAGGATTTCTATATCGACCTGCCATATGATCTGTCGAATGTGCTTTTCATCGTGACAGCTAACGATGTCTCCCGTATTCCGGAACCTCTATTGGACAGAATGGAGATCATAGAGCTTTCAGGTTACACACCAGAGGAGAAGATCCACATCGGGCATGATTATCTGGTGCCAAAGCTTTTGAAGAAGAACGGGCTCGGAAAGAAGGAAATCCGCTTTGACGCAAAAGCGCTCTCGCTCATCGCAGAAGAGTATGCAAGAGAAGCAGGCGTCAGGAACTATGAGAAATCACTGGACAAGATCATGCGCAAGGTCGCTCTTGAGATACTTGAATCAAAAGATGGCCTGAAACTGCCTGTGCAGATAAGAGGCAGGAATGTGGAGAAGTACCTCGGAAAACCAATATTCCCTGCTGATGACATCATCAAAGCAGACAAACCCGGAACAGCTATCGGCCTTGCCTGGACAAGCATGGGCGGGGATGTTCTTCTGATTGAAGCAGAGTCCATACCAATAAAAGGCGAGATGAAAGTCACAGGCCAGCTTGGCTCGGTGATGCAGGAATCAGTCTCGATCGCATGGTCTTCCCTGAAGAAAGAAGCATACCTCAGGGGACTGGACCTTGCGTTCTTCGATGACTACACAGTGCATATCCATATTCCGGAAGGAGCAACTCCTAAAGACGGTCCATCTGCAGGCATCACGCTCTTCACAGCACTATGGTCAATGTACCGCGGTGAGACAATAAAGCCGGCACTGGCGATGACTGGAGAACTGACACTTACAGGACGAGTCATGCCTATCGGAGGACTGAAGGAGAAGATTCTCGCGGCAAGACGCAATGGAATCAGGGAAATCATCATTCCAGAGCGTAACCGCACAGATCTCGAGAAGCTTGATGATGAAGTCAAGGGAGATGTCACATTCCACCTTGTCTCTGACATTTCAGAGGTAATCTCAATAGCATTTCCTGGCGAGGACTCAAAACGTCTGAGCTCATCAATTCTCAAGGCTCTTCAGGAAGAGAAGAAGAAAAAAGCCGAAGAGGAGAAGGAAAAGGAAACACTGCGTCAGGCAGCGGCATTTGAAAAGGCACTCAGATGGCAATAGAGTTACTGTCCCCTGCGGGAAATTATGACAAGCTGATGGCAGCATTCAGCTACGGAGCAGATGCGGCATACATGGGAATGACAGAATTCTCACTGCGCCGCAATGCAGGGAATTTCTCTGCAGAAGAGATAGAGAACGTGAGAGCGCTGAAAGAGAAGACTGGCAAACGCATCTACTGTACGATGAACATCCTCTTCCATCAGCGTGACATGGAGAGAATAATGACCATGGCAGATGAAATAAGGTCATGGCCATTCGATGCATTCATCATCTCAGACATAGGACTCGTACCATTTCTGAAGAAGAACTTCCCTGAGCGTGAACTGCATCTTTCCACACAGGCATCGTGTCTGAACGCAGAGAGCGTCAAGATGTATCAGAGCATGGGCTTTTCAAGAGTCATACTTGGCCGTGAAGCGAGTCTGGACGATATCAAGCGCATACGCGACGCTGTACCGGAAATGGAGCTGGAGGCATTTGTGCATGGTGCGATGTGCATGGCCTATTCAGGGCGCTGTCTCTTATCCGCGCATCTTGCTGGAAGAAGCGGCAATCAGGGAGACTGTTCCCATACATGCAGATGGAATTACAAACTCCATTACGCACTTGAGGAAGAAGAGAGAAAAGGAATGTACTTCCCGATTGAGGAAGAAGATGGTTATACGACAATTCTCTCATCGAAGGACCTGTGCATGATTGATCACGTGAGAGAACTGGAGGATGCGGGGCTCTCATCGCTGAAGATCGAAGGAAGGATGAAATCAATCTACTACGTCGCTGTCGTCACAAGAGCCTACCGCAAAGCAATTGACGGCGATGAGGAAGCAGAACGCTACAAACGCGACCTCTTCGATGTATCCCACAGGGAATACACCACAGGGTTCTTCTTCTCATCAGGACCTGTAGACGCCGCTTCAGATGTATCAAGACCGACAAGCTACGGATATGAGAGGAACTACCTCTTCCTTGGAATCGTGGGAAAAGAGGTGGGAAATGGCATTTACGAGCTGGATATACGCAATCAGATAAGACCTGATGGACTTGAATTCATCGGGCCTGATGTACCGCTCATCACAGCGTCAGACATTGTTCTTCTTGATGAGAACATGAATGAGACAGAAAAGCTTGATCATGGTCACAAAGGCTACATAAAAACAGAGTCTCCGCTGAAGGAAGGATATATAATAAGAACGCTGTCATCATCCCCGATAGTCAAGTGAGGAAATAGTGAAGAGATTATTTACACTCATAGCATTGCTGCTGATAGCTGCTTCAGGCGCGTTCGCATATACGGACTCTTTTTCCGAGATGCATTCAGATCCGCTCTTCCTTGAACTGCTGGACGTCATCAAGAACGGCAAGGCTCCAGAGGAAGCGGAGGCAGCTTATTCTGCGTATGTTTCCCAGGAAGATGATCCTGTAGCGCTATCGCGTGTTGAGTACCACATGGTCAGATACTACATGGACATGGATATGGAAGATGAGGCAACAGAGCATCTGAAGCGCGAGAAAGAAATGCTTGCTGAAATCCCGGAAGACGTGGAAGAGGTCGAGAAACTGGCTGCAAAAGTGGATGCGACATCCTCAGAATACTACGTCACAGGCAAACTCGGTGTCGGGATGGAAAACAACAAGCTTGTCAAAGAGATGTACAAGCGCTTTCCTGACGAGTTCTATGCCGCTGTCCAGGAAGGCTTCCGCCTGATTTACGCTCCACCTATTGCAGGAGGCTCGAACAGAAAAGCTCTCAGGATCTTCGAGGATGTGGAAAAGAATGCGGAAGGAATATCCTATCTTGAGAACTACTCAATGCTCATGGGAAAGGCAATGGCCCTCTCCGGACTTGAACGCTACGATGAGAGCGATGAGTATCTGGACAGAGCTGAATCAATCTTCACTTTCGACAAGGCTATCGAAGAAACACGTAGAGACAATAACAGGGGCAGACGATGAACTTCCCAAAACAGCAGTAAACATCTACCATAGGGAAAGATCTGAATATATTTTGAGGTACACATGGAAATCTGGATTCACATTTACTCCATCTTAATGCTTGTTCTCGGAATATATTCGCTGCTGAACATTATCATCAATCTCCTCTATTTCAGACATCTCAACAAAGCAGAGACGCGCGAGGACGGGCCGCTTATCTCTGTTGTTGTTCCTGCAAGAAATGAAGAGAAGAATATCGGGAATCTCCTGGAATCTCTCATTGCACAGGATTACAGGAAGATCGAGATACTTGTCATAAACGACCAGAGCACAGATGGAACAGAAGCTATCATCAGGGAGTATGCGGAAAAAGACAGCCGCATACACTGCTTCTCCACAGAAGCCGGCAAGATTCTTCACAGCAATGGCAAGATCAACGCACTTCTGCAGCTGATTCCACATGCGAAAGGAGAATACATACTGGCAACTGATGCTGATACAATGCATAGTAAAAACTGCATTTCCCACGCATATTCTGTCATGAAGGAACATCATCTTGATATCATCTCAGGCTTCCCGAAGGAGCTTTGCTCATCGTATTTCGGATCGCTCTGCATGTCTGCGATGATGCTTACATATGTCTTCATACCACATTGGTTTGTTTACCGATTCCCTATTCCAGCTGCGACATTCGCAATCGGGCAGTTCATCATGATGAGACGCGATGCATACGAGGAAACAGGTGGATACGAGAGTATCAAAGGTGAAATCTGCGACGATATAGGAATCGTCCGCCTCTTTGTGAAAAAAGGAAAGCACTATGCTTTCATCGATCTGTCAAAGTATTCCTCATGCCTTATGTACAGAACTGGAAAAGAATCATTCAAAGGCATTGAGCGTTCTATATCCGGCGTGTTCCCACCACGCCTGTGCTATGTTCCGCCCGTCACTATTCTTGTGATCCTGCTGCTGCACATAGCGCTCTCCCCTCTTGCCTCAATTCTCGCGGCTTTTACGGCGCCGGGAAATATAGCTGCCATGATGATTACAGGTTCTGTCCTCTTCATCATCGCCTGGTACACAGGATGCAAAAGCGCCAAGTGGCGCAAACGTGTATCCATCTCATGTTCATTCACCCTTCTCATCATCATTGCAATGTATCTCCACGGCTTCTTCAGAAGCGTGACAGGAAAAGGTTTTGAATGGAAAGGCAGGATTATTCACTGAATCTCCTGAGCAAAAATTGCATAGCCTGAAATTAATTCTCATCAATGCATACGTTTTTTGTTGAAATTCAAACTTATTATGTTATCATCAGATATAGCCATATGGGAGGTGGTGTACTATGTCAATCCACGAAGAACTTCTCTCTCAGATTGAGACCTATGTTGCAGAAAGCAATCGATTTGAACAGAAAGGGGTGAAGGCATCAGCTGCGAGAGCAAGAAAAGCGCTGACTGAGATTTCAAAACTCTGCAAAGAAAGGAGAAAAGAAATACAGGAATCAAAGACAGCGGCAGAAGCATGAGCCGCAATTGCTATCAATTTTCAGCAAGCAACGAGACGACCAGAAGGTCGTCTTTGTTTTTCTCTAGCCAAGAACACCTTCCGCTGATATCATTAGCGCCGACACTTAATACAAAAAGGGCTGGCCTGGCCAGACAGATATTCATGGAGTGAAGGACACACAGAAGTGAACGAGAAGATGATTACGAATCAGTGGTTTATCGGACGTCAGAATGACAGCGAGTCTTCTGCCAGGAGCTATCCGAGGAAATTCCCATTTGCGCTGAAGAAAGCGAAAGGATCATGGGTTGAAGATGTTGAAGGAAACAGATATCTTGATTTCCTCTGCGGCGCAGGAACACTTGCACTGGGACATAATGATGAGAGCGTCAACCAGGCAATGATTGAATTGATACAATCAGGAGCACCACTGCATACGCTGGACCTGACAACTCCCGTAAAAGACAAATACGTCGAGACTATCTTCTCGATCCTTCCCCGCGAGATGCAGGGCAATGTGAAAATACAGTTCTGCTCACCTTCCGGAACAGATGCCGTCGATGCGGCTATTAAGCTCTGCAAGACAGCAACAGGACGTGGCACAGTCATTGCATTCAGCGGAGGCTACCATGGAATGGGTCATGGAGCACTCGCTCTCACTGGAAATCTGGGAGCTAAATCAAAAATACAGGGTCTCATGAGCGGTGTGCAGTTCATGCCTTACCCCTATTCATACCGCTGTCCGTTTGGCCTCGGAGGTGAAGAAGGCGTAAAAGCCGCCTGTTCATACTTTGAACGCACGCTCAAAGATCCAGAAAGCGGCATAGCTAAACCCGCTGCTGTGATCATAGAACCAATTCAGGGTGAAGGCGGAGTCATACCTGCCCCTGCATTGTTTCTGCAGACAGTACGCCGCGTGACAGAAGAACTCGGCATCCCGATGATCGTCGATGAGATACAATGCGGCATAGGCAGAAGCGGTCAGGTTTTCGCATTCGAAGAGAGCGGAATAATTCCAGACGTCATCCTGATGAGCAAGGCTATTGGCGGCAGCCAGCCGATGAGCGTTGTCGTTTATAATAAGGAACTGGACAAATGGGCACCTGGCGCACATGCAGGTACATTCAGAGGCAATCAGCTGGCGATGGCAGCAGGAACTGTGGTGCTGGAAAAAATCTCAGAGCCTGAATTCCTCAGTGAGGTGAGAAGGAAGGGAAAGAGAATAAAGAGCGCACTGGAAGAACTGCAGAAGGAAGTCAGCATAATCGGAGATGTCAGAGGACGTGGTCTCATGCTTGGCATTGAATTCATCAATCCAAATGGTGAGAAGGATATCATGGGGCATCCGGAAGCTTCAGGAACAATAGCATCTGATGTACAGAAACGATGCTTTGAAAAGCACCTAGTGATGGAGAAAGGCGGACGCAATGGCAGTGTCATGCGCTGTCTGTGCGCTCTGACTGTAACTGATGACGAAATTGATACAATGCTTTCCATCTTCTCAAGTGTCGTGAGGGAAATCGACAGTGAACTTAAATGACCACACAGTTCTCTCACCGTCAGAAAGTGACAGAACAGCTTTCAGGAAGGCAATATACGATACAGTAGATGCAATCCTCGCTTCCATTGCAGACGATAACGCATTCTCCGGCATCAATCCGTATAAGCTGAGAGAGGAAATCACGGCACTGCCATTTCTGACAGATTGCGGAGAGAGCTGGGAGAGTGTTCTCAGCTCTCTGAAGACATCTGTGCTGCCGCATATGCTGCGCACATGGTCGCCTTCATACATGCCGCATCTCCACTCTCCTGTTCTGATAGAATCTATAGCATCTGAATTAATCATCGCTGCATACAACTCCTCAATGGACAGCTGGGACCAGGGGCCTGCGGCGACAGAGATTGAAGTAAAGACAATCAAGGAGCTCTGCTCGCTTTTCGGCTACGGCCCTGAATCAGATGGAGTCTTCACATCAGGAGGAAGCCAGTCCAACATCTCTGCAGCAATTGCTCTTCGTGACAGATATATCAGCAAGAAAATGGGCTGGGACACAAAGAAGAAAGGACTGCCTGAATCCTTCAGCAAGCTCAGGCTCTATACATCTGAGATATCACACTTTTCCTTCGACAAAGCCGCACACATGATGGGCCTCGGCTATGATGCTGTTGTCAAGCTTCCTGTTGATGAGAACGAACGCATCGACACAGAAAAAGCGAGAATAATCATCCGCAGTGACGCAGAGAACGGGCTTTACCCATTTCTCATAGCTGCGACTATCGGAACAACGGATTTCGGAAGCATCGACAACGTTCAGGAACTGAGAGGAATCGCAGATGAGCACGGCATGTATCTTCACGCAGATGCTGCTTATGGTTCCGGTGCAATTCTCTCTTCATACAGAGAACGGATTGGCGAACTTTCTCTTGCGGATTCAATCACTGTTGATTTCCACAAGATGTTCCTGCTACCGATCAGTGCCTCTGCTCTCCTCGTCAAAGATAGTGCAACACTTGATACGTTCCAGCTCCATGCTGATTACCTCAACCGTGAAGAGGATGAGGAAGATGGGTACATAAATCTGGTTGGAAAGTCGCTACAGACGACACGACGCTTCGATGCGCTCAAAGTCTATATCTCATTCCGTATGAGAGGGAGAGAAGGATACAGGGCAATAATGGATAAAGCGATTGAGAATGCCTCTTATTTCCATTCCCGTATCTTACAAGACGATGCATTCATCGCTCCTCTCTCACCGGAGCTGAGTTCTGTAGTATTTGCGCTCAAAGGCGGAGATGAAAGGAACAAGAGAGCAAGAAGGATGCTGCTTTCTGAAGGTATTGTCATCGGACAGACAGTACACAAGGGACAGGTCATGCTTAAATTCACGCTTCTAAATCCATCGCTCACTCATGAGCATATTGACACTCTGATCGGGAAAATCAGACAAATGTGATGCACGTCACAAAGCAGGAGCCGTAGGAAGAGAAATCTTTCACCTCCTGTGTTTTCCTCCTGCTAATTTACCGATTACAGCCATTCATTTGCCGTAAGCTTGCGGATTTCTTTCATGTCGAAATACTTTTGAACCATTTCAAGAATCTCTACTCTCACATCACTGTTCCGTATATTCTTTATTTCAGCAAGAATCTTCTCTTTTTCATAATCCCTGATAAACCCGCCTTCACCAAGGTATCTGGCTGCTACAAGATTCTTATTCTCCAATGCAACCAGGAAAGGAGTTTTACCTTCAGCATTGAATTCCGTCAGGAAGGTTTTATTTGCTAACGAATCAAAAATGTGCCATTCAACTCCTGAAAATGAGGATGTTTCCTTTCTGATTGCGGCAAGCTCACACCCAATATTTCTTTCAAGCCAGGCAATATCAGGATCAGCACCATTCGAAATGAGAAATTCAATTGTATCATCAGCATACCTATCCAATGCCTGGGTCAGTGGAATCATGTTCATATTATTTGCCCTGTTGATGTTTTCCTTGTCTTTTCTTACTACCATACTGAGAAAATCCGAGTCAAAACAAGGCTGCCTGACAGCTTGGTGAACAGGAGTGAAGCCAAGAGGATTAGCAAATCCTGATCCAGCGATGTCGAGCAGATCTGAAATTTCTTTATCGTCTTCTTCGGTACTGTGTCTTAATGCTCTTGAACATATAAGCTGAAGAAGAAGAGCTCCTGCTTCTGCTTTAATGCTATCAATATTCAGCTCAGTTGAAGTCTTTCCTCTTTCTGTGAACATTTTCCTCTCATCATCTTTCATTAGAAATCTGTATGATGCGAGCTGATCAAAAATAAGCCATGATGTGGAGATATCACGAGACCAGTCCCAGCAGAATTCATAAAACAGACTATGTTCATCATTGCAAGCGTCAATAACAGAGGATTTCCTCAAAATCTTTGAAAAGCATGCGGGGAAAAGATTAAGACTGCGGACAGCTAAGTGCAGAATTCCATATTCATGCATCTCAAATACGAAGGCAGGCATGTGAGAAATTAGTCTTTCAATATACGTGCATAGCTTGATATCGATATCTCTGATTAACGTAATTGCCGGGTCATGAATGAAACATGGATTCAGTCTGGAGAATTCTGCAGCAGTGGATACGAAGATAAATAGCAGATGATAAAAATCTTCATGAGAGAAGTGATATACCCCTCGTCCTATCAATTTGCATATATTATCGTAGGCCTTGAAGAAACTGATATCATCCTTAAACCACAAATCACGGTCAGAATCAGTGAAGACATTGAATCGACAACCATTTCTGACAAGACGTTCTATTGATTCATATGAACAGGTGCTGATTGCAGTGTCTAGGATAGATGAGTACTCTGGCATATGATTTATTTTGTTATATGAGATATACCACTGTTCTCGGTCTGTTCCAGCCCAGCTGATGAATTTTATCGACACTGAATTACAGTTATGAAGATACCTTTCGACAATTTCAGAGAAACTATCCAGGACAGTCAGATTTTTCAGGATCAGGACAGGTTTTGCTGCTTTCTGCCCATATCCTACCAGAACTAGTCTCTCATATTTTACTGGATCAAGATCAAAATAGTCTGTTATCTGAGGTGAAATTATGATTGTTCCGCATTCCTTCTTATACTCGGCACAGAAAGTCCTGAAGTGAAGGTTATCGAAATCCTTTTTATTTCTTAGCTGAATAGCATCAGCATTTACCCCATTAGCAAGCAAAATGCAGAAATCAAACGCTTCAGACAACGCCCATTCAGAATCTAGTTTGAAGTACAGTGTTTTGTATTCATGGTTCAGGAGCTGCTCTACTGACAGCCCGTCCAAGCATGTGATATCAGCTTCAAATCCATATATATCATCTTCTCTACGGCCAGCATAGAAAGCAAAAACTTTCTTACCATGGGCATGCAATAATATTTTACCTTTTGTAGAAACTGAAAGGCTTGTGTAATCATTAAACTCACTCACTTTACCTCCGCCCAGCAACTTTCCGGGATGCTGCTATCCTCTCTGTTTGGCATGATTTCCCGTTTTATTGATGCTGTTGTCTGTTCATGGGTTAATGATATCTGCAAAAGTGTACAATTATTTATACAGAAAATATCACCAGATTCCGCATATTGTTTCGAATCAAAGGAACCGTTCGGAAAAAACAAGAATCCAATCTGACTTCGAGCTGAAGCGTTGGATTCTTGCACTCTTATTCAAAGACTAGCTGGAAAGGATATGAAACTCTTCATGCAGAACTTAGCACTAACCTCCGCATGATGATTCTCTCCTTATTTTGATTCCACTACATATTCATCTAAACGGCTAATTAAGTTTACAGCCTCCTGCTGTATTGCAGTTTTAATACTTTTTTCATCGTTTAGTGTAGACACTCTAACATTAATTTCAATTACTGGCTCCCATTTGCACGAATAATCTATACATCCATTCTTTATCGGGACTTCAGAAATAAAAGTTTTGTACTCCTTGTAGTCAATATTCAAAGAAAAGATTTTATCGCATCCCGAATAGCGGAAATATAGATTATCACCTCTGTATCTGTTGTACTCACCTTCTCGTGGAACTGAATACCTGAGGACAAAATCTGAGTTTTCCAAGTCTGGGATTTCCACATCCCGATACAACCAGCCTTTCTTCTCATGATTCCAATGAACGTAGCATGGAATCATCTTTTTGCATTGTTTAAGCATGGAACAAAACAGTTCATTGTTGACACCCAACCAATATATTGAATTATCGGCACTTTTGATTTGTTTTGCCGCGCCATCGAGCATATACCACTCATTTCCAGATTTATTTCGAGGATAAACGCATGGGTACCCGTAATACCATCTGTAGCGCATCATTCTCTCATCTTTTCGTTTGTCAGCAGCAACCATTTTACCGAGTTCAATAAGATGTTTCCTGATTGAGATAAAATCAGTTTTGTCATTTCTTTCATCGTTAATAAAGTATCTGTGCGTAAAATCAGAATAAGCACGATCAAGAAACACTTTCCTCCAATGAAGGTCTGTGGACACTTTTGTGTCAAAAAGAAAACACTCATGAAGTTCCCCGATTTCTGATTCCATCACGAAGCGTTCAAAAAGCTCCGATGGAAAGTTTGTTAATTCTTTATCTTCAGCCCCAACCTTAAAAACATCGAAAAACTTATCTGTTTTATCTTTAAAACTGACCCAATCTACTTTTCCAGTTTCATTTCTGAATAAGAAACGGACAGCACCATTTGCAAAGCTGAAATTCTCAGCCTTAATGAGCAAAGTTGTCTGTTCGTCATTTGCTCCTGCTTTTTGAACTTCTTCTTCGAACTGATCAAATAAATTTGAAGCTTTTGATTTGAGCTCGTCAAACTTATAATCTTTCAGTGCTTTTGCTATGTCTTCTTTCTTTCTGCCTAGTTCAGTGAGCAATTTAACTCTTTCAATTGAAGGCGTTGTGTTATCAAGGATATTACATGCAAATCGCATCCATCCTTCCAGATTATCCTGATGAGTACGCTCATCAATACCGAAAAATGCTACACATGACGCTAATATCTCAGAAGGGATTTTCCCCTCTGGCGCTAATGATGCTTTTTTCCTACTCGGCAGAATATCAGTCAATGCTTTATAGGAAACATCTTCTTTAGAAAAGAAATCAAAGAATGCAGTTAAGGTTTTTATTGCATACGATTCCTCAATGCCTGCATTCTTAATGCTTTCGAAATAATCATCAAACGCAATGTAGAGATCCTTCTCGCACGATATTTTCTTTGCGGTATTCTCTTTGGGCACTTCCAGAAAAGAAAACCAGCTGCGGATAACATACATGATTGTATCCGTCACATTTTTATCAATGTCGTCATTCTCATTCTTGTTACATTTTGAAGCAAACAGTTTCTCATAGAAACTATTAGCTGCTTTAACAAACCTATCATCTTTGAATTTCTTCACAATACCGGATTTGAATATCTCAAACTCTGTAAGCGCTCTTCCTCTTGCATTCATTGTGCAGAAAACATTGTCAGGAAGGTTGCTGTGCAATTCCATGAATGTGATTTTGCTTAACCGCTCAAGACAATCACTTGCTGTCAATGATTGTTTTTTTTCAGTTCCTTTGTCTTTGAACATGGTCATAATCATGGAATAAGTCCGGGCAAGCCCTTCTGCTGTGGGACTATCATGCCATAATTCAGGAATAGTCAGTTTTGCAAAATCACTTTCGCCTGAAAGAAGTTCTTTTATATATTGCTCAGCCTTATCCCTCGCTTCAAAGTGGAAATTCCGCAGGACATTTAACTTATTGGCCGTATTTTTATCCTTCTCGCAAACAGCTTTTTTAAAAACATATGCATAAACGAGGAACAATGTAGTAAGTCGTTGTTGGCCGTCTATCGGATAATACCTTCTGATGTCATTATTCCGAGAATCCCCATATGTGAAATCAAGTGTGAGTGCAGTGTCACCGAATATCGCATCCAATATCGATGAGATGAACAGCTTCCGGATATTTCTAGCCTCTGTGTTATCTCGACCTTGGGCATAATCTCTTTGCATTGCAGGAATTACTATGATGTGATCCGCCAGAAATTCTTCAAGATTTGTTTCCATGATATTCCCCCTCCAGTCCAAACAGTTTTTTCAGCTCAGTCAAGTACTTGGTCATAGCTTCTTTATTCCATTCATTTTCCAGACTGTTATATTTTTCCTCGACACAGAAAGGAATGTACTCTCTCTGGGTTTCACAGGCATCTTTGATAACATCACACTTCAACGGATAAATAGCATTTCCGAATCCCCTGTTTATTGTTGCAGGTAACAGTACAAGATTTCCAATGGAATCCAGCCAGGTTTCTTCATCTCTTTGTGGTGTAATAATGTAATAACCGCTGTCATCTTTTTCCATCTGACCACTTCCTTCCTTTGATCTGATAACAATGCTATTAATGAGGCAGACAAGATATTGCAGACCAGAGAGTCCGTTGTAGAAAGTATCGACATCTCTATCAAACTTATCGGAGACTACTCCATCTTTCTCTTTGACTAATTCCAATTTGTCATTAATGAACTTCGCATACTCATCATCACTCTTGATATATCCAGCTCTGATAATTGCTTCTAAAAGCGCTTTAACATCCTTAGAAGTGGGTTCTCCTTGATTTCTGGCATGAATATGTTCTATATCCCATTCAGTAGAAGCATATCGGACAAAATCAAAAGGAAGGTGCTCGTCGGAATATCTCAGAATCATTGAAAGGAATAGCAACGGATAAATAATTTTATCATCAACACCCTTTTTCAGATTTTCAATTCTCTTATTATTAAGCACGCCAACAGCCGCGCCTTTCAGCTCTTCAAAGAAAGAGAATTGTTTATTTTCAAACTTCTTTGAATATATGTCCTTGAAAACAGAGAATTCTACCTCTGCTTCTTTTTTATTATAAAGACGGTACCCAGTGTAATTATGTACGTCTGCATTGAGGTAGCAGTAGGAATAGAGGAAATCCAGAACATACTTTTCCAATTTATCAAAACTGAGCTCTTCCCTCATTTTTTTGTACAGGAAGATAGAATCTTTTTCATAAAGTTCTGCAAATTCTTTATAGCACTCATCTTCTCTGCAATTTGCGAAAAAGAGTTCGAGGATATAATCCATCCTTGTTGCCTGATATCTTCTGCTTGCATGCTTCGGACAGATGAAGAAAAAGAAATCATCATTCTGCAGAAGCGCTTCAATCCGCTGCCATCGGGAAGCCCTGTTCTTCTGCCCGATTCTTCCCTTTTCCTCTGAGACCCAGTCTGCTTTGAGGAGTTCTGCAGAACTTAATGGGATTTTACCTGTGTTAATCCTCTCAAATACCTTTGCTGCGTCCTCTTTTGTTCCATCTATTTCATAGACAAAGAATCTGCATTTGTTGAGTTTTTTCCTGAACTGATCCTTATCCTTGACATTTGCCCCATCTTTAGCATGTTTAATGAAACATAAATCAGAGGGATTACGGGATATCTTCTCCGTTTCTCCAAGCAATTCTTTTACCGTTTCGTTATCTTCATTACAGAGCCGTTTCAATATTGCTATTGTTGTAAGTCTCTGCTGTCCATCAACAATGTCATAGGATTTATCGTCACTGTTTTTCTGACGAATGAGAACATTGAGAAAGTATCCATCTTCTTGTTTGTCATCTGATGCTTCTATATCTTCAATAAGCTCATTTACTTCCTCTGGTCTCCAGCGATATCCCCTCTGGTAATCAGGAATCGTATAATGATCTTCAAATAATTTTGTTACAGTTACAGGCTCCTCTATGAGAGAACTCATTATTTCCCCTCCTCTTCATTCGTTTATTTCAAGTTTTAATCAGATGTATTTTAGCATGGGGCTATATAAATCGTTCGGCATCTCGACAACAGCAAGAGTTGTTATTCATTTTCACCCCATTAGCAATTATCCTGCAATACAGACCATCAAGTTCCGCACGCATTGATGCTGTATTCACCCTGTCTATCTGCTTCCGGATGTATTCCAGGTCAGAATCCTGCACATAGCCGTTCTTCACAAGAAATCTTATCGCCGTCATGTTCATATATTTGAACGCTGTCATCACCGGCGTGAAACCATAATTATCAGTTAAGAGGAAAGCTTTCTTGTCTTTTATATTTCCAATGATATTCCAGGCTTCTTCATCAACTCTGAAAGAGCGAGCAGCTAAATGAATGGCAGTTTCACCTATCTTGTTCTGGATTGCCCCATTAACTCCATGATTGATTAGGAAAGATAGCTTCTTGTTATTATCCCAGTTGTCCCAATATGCACGGATTGCATACATCAGAGCTGTGTCTCCAGCCCAATCTGTCGCATTAATTCCTATACCAGCTTTTAATATGTCGTCAAAAAGCTCTGGATCATACCTGTAACTGATTAGATGCATCAGAACATTGCTTCCATCCTTTATGAAGACAGCTTTCTGGAGAGCATCGCAATCTTTCAAAAGCTTCTTGAAGATATCTTTGAACACCTCTCTTCGATATCCCTCAGCAAAACACAAAGCATCAACAACTGCAGGGATATATTCATGTAGATCATAATCAACTATGCCTTCAATGCGTTTCTGAAATTCACGGTAAAAGTGTGTAGTACAAAAGCTTCCATTCCTATTTATATTATCAACCTGTACATCAGAATTTCCGAACAGTTCAAAAACTTCCTCACCCGCACCATAAGTACTCAAATAATAAAGTGCATTGTTTCCATCATCATCAACTAACCATGGTTCCTTCGTGAATTCTAAAATCGTCTTGTATAGTTCTGGGAGAAAATATCTGCCATATAGAATTTCACTTGCATACATGAGCAGAGTTTTTCCCTCGTCATCACGAAAGGAAAAGACTTCTTCCGGAAAGAATGCGGATAATCTTCTGAATTCTGAGCAGAATTTCCTTTCCGCAGTCGGCAATTCTCTTTGATTAAAATACTGCCCGCTCTCTTTGCATGTCCTTGTATATCTCAGAAATGAAACGGCTATATAAAAAAGCTCTTTAATTTCGGCCTTGTAGCCATTTTCCAGAAGCCAGCAAATTTTATTAAAGCTTTCAATATCCATAGTGTCATCTGATGGCAGTTCTGCAAGTCCGAATAAATCATCCTCGATATATGACTCGGCTCTGTACGTATCTCCGCATTTCAATAAAAAGGTAACAATCTCGTCCATGGATGTATCTTGCAGATTAATTGCCGTTTTCAGAAGCGAAGTACTCCCCGGCATTATCGGCCCTGGTTTTCCAGGATATCCGAGTATTGAGACAAATTTCTCCACAACATCTAACCTTCCAGTCTTGATGAAATATTTTGAAAGTTCCTGCCATTCATTCTTTCTGAGGGACTCCCTTACCTTGCTGTCTTCGAGTGCAGAAAGCAAAAATGAAGTGAAAGGACATTCATCCGGCTGCAAAACAGTATGTTCAAAGACTATCCTATGTCCCTCCCATTGCCGTTCATTCTCTGGAGTATCAATGATCAAGAACCTGAGATTGTTTTCCTCACTAAGGAACTGCCGAATCTGTGTTTTCTCATATTGGCCCAGATCTCTACCATCAATAATGAAAAACCTGTTAAATGGTTTATTTTGCATCAATGCGAGTCCAGCAGATACATTACAACTCTCTGCCCATGAAAAGTGATCAAGCCCAGACTCTTCTGTGACAAAAACGATGTTCAGATCCTCAAACATTATGACTGATATTGCTGCTAGAACTGCAGTGCACCAGTAATCAGGAGATATCATTATCCTTATGTCCTTATCTTTATGTAAAAACCAACGATAACTTCCTCTGCTGTAACAGGTAATATTGTATTGTGCCTCACCATCTTTTATAGCAGCACGTATACACAAATTACGAAAGTCTTCAAATATTCCACAAAATGGCTCACGGGACAGCTGGTGAGCATAGTTTCCTGTAATTCGCGCAGTGAAATCAGATATGTTTGTTTGTCTATTCATACCTCAATGATAAAACTTATGTGTACAATTTTCTGAACAGTAGAATCTTTATTTCTTGTATCTTTGAATCATGGACTCAAGCTCTTCCTTCACTTGTTCCCTCATGTTCTCAGGCTTGAGCAGAGTGGCACTTGAGCCCATACTCATAAGCCATTTCTGAAGACCATAGGAACTTGCTGTCTTGAGTGTGAATAGATAGTTTCCATCTTCACGCTGTCTGAATGTAACACTCTCTGGCCAGGCTTTCTGAATCTCATACCATCCCTGATATTCATCAATCAGAACCTCCGCGATGAATGGTTTTTCTGTCTGGTAGAAAGGGAACGGATCATCAAAATCATTGCACTGTTCTGGCTCTGGATAATCTTCCTTTTTAAGCTTTACCAGCCTGACGATTCTTGATAACGCCAACAGCTGTCTCTGTCCATAGATGTTGATAACTTCAGCGTAGACCGCACCGTCCTGCACGATGACTTTGTTCGGATAGATATCATATTCCACCTCAGCCTCTGAGTTTCTGCTTTCATAGACTACATGACACTTAATTCTTTTCTCTGAGGATTCAAGAAGGAGAAGCAACGTCTTGAAGTATTCTGGAGAAAGCTTGAAAAATGAACCGAACCTTGAGAAAAGAGGCTTGATTTCTGTCTTTGTCTTCGGATTAATTACCATTCTCAGCCTGGAAATGAATTCAGAACCACACATCTCCATAAGAGGTGATGTTGAAGATGCTGTTTCCAGAACGAAATTAAGGAAACGGATATCGTCTTCACTCAACACTCCGCTGACAATGCTGTTCTTCCATCTGGCTGCTGTATCAGGTTCAATCTTGTACAGCATCTTTCTGCTTCCATCCACTGATTTCTCTGTATAATATGCAAAGCCCATTTCATCCAAAGTCTCAAGCACATTGAAAGCTGAAGAACGATTATTAACTCCCAGAATGTCCATTATCTCATATATCGTACATCCCCTTTCTTCTCTTTCTGTAATCAGAGAGGCAACAGCAAATACCTTGGCAAATCGTGACCATACTTTTCCTTCTTTCATATTTGTACCTCGATTGAAAGATTATCGCACTACTGTACAGGATTTTAAACACTTATTGGTTACCATGGAGCCATGAATAGAGAAGTAGAGAAATATTACATTAATCGTATCGATGAAAACCACTCTGTAAATTTCATCAAAGAAGCTCTTGTTACTGGAATCAGGTCGGACAACGTCGAACTTACCAGAAAAGCAGCAAAAGCATTGCATTTCTCTGGCAAATTCTATGGGTACTTTTCTCCACTGGAATTTGCCATTAAAGAAATGGCTTCAGCAGAAGTAATCAGTACACTGCTAGGGGCAGGATATGAACTATCCAAGCCTTGCCATGATCTCACACCATTTGATGGATCTCCTCAAAAGCTTATGGATTTATGGATGGAAACCAGTGGGAAAACAAAAGAAGAAGCCTTAGTGGTTCTTGCTGCTGATATCAACTACTTCTTCCATGTGATAAGGACTGATTATTCCTGCTACAGGATTTCTTATGACATAGATGCAGATGACAGGTACAAGCCCTGCTTCTGGAACTATCTTGATGAATGGATGTCTGCTTTTATCAGGCTTCTGGCCGAGAATAAGAAACTTGAAATCGTAGATTCATATTTTGTAAGGAGCATCATTGAAAATGAGGAACTGAGGAAATCATTTATTACCTTCTTTGACCTGCTCTCTTCAGATATAAATGATGATGATCTTTCCTGGTACATCAACATAGCTGTCGCTGATGATAATGAATACGTTTTTGAGCAGCTTATAAATCACAGACCGGAACTTTTGAATCGAATCGATTGCTATCCATCACGAAGCAAAATGATTCTGAAGTGTCTCTTTGACAACGGTATCCTTCTCCCTGGTACAGATGAAGGATTCAATGCATTCATTCCCCGCATTGCATTCGGAGAGAATGATAAGGAAATCCTGTTTGCAATTGCACACCCATCATATTCAATACGCACATCGGAAGAAGGAAAAACATCGTTGATGTATGCAATAGAGAATAAGGATTTTCCTGTCGAGCTATATAAGCTCCTCATCGCCTCACCTGAGGATGTCAACAAACAGGATGAAGATGGAAGGACAGCCCTGCATTACATGGCAAAGACTGAATATCCTGAGTGCATGGAAAACCTTCTGGAACTTGGTGCAGATCCATTCATTACAGATAACAGAGGGAACAATGTCCTGCACATCCTTGCAGAAAACAAAGAAGGTCTCTCAATTGATATTTTCAGTGATTGCATCTCGCACCTTCCCCAAAAACTTCTCAACATGGAAAACAGCAATGGTATGACACCAATTACTCTATTTTTCCAAAGGCTGACAGGAACAGAGGAAGATCTCTATAAGAAACTTTCTTTTAATCAATTTCTTGAACAGTATCTTGTCTCTCCGGAGTCTTTGAATGGGAATATCCTTATAGGTGGCATAGTTAATGAGGCAAGATTTCAGACACTCTCATTGGTACGGAATCACATAATCAGACAACTCACCGACAGGGAAATTGAACATGAAGTGGTCACCGACAAAACACCAGAGGATACTGTGTCCCTGCTTGAGAAACTTGCGGATGACAGTAATGATATTTTTCATCTTGTAGTTATAGACGAAATCTATGATTGTCAGAGCCCGGAACTTGGAGTACGGTTTGAATATGCCATAAATCGTCTGGTTGGAAATACAGACGTCCTCATCATTGCAGCTTCAAAATTCAGCTCAGCTGACATAATCACCGACATAATCCAGCATGCATTCCCATACAGGATTACGTCAAAGCAGTCTAGTGACCTTAACAGCAAGATTTTCATCGATGAGGATTATGCTGCATATATCGCCAAGGATGAAGCCATCATCAAAGGCTTCGGTGACGATCTCCTGCTATGCGATCTTGAATCAAATGAAAAGGAAAGCGAGGAAATGGATGAAGATTCCATCGTTCTTGCTGAAGCCGAAAGAATCCTGGACAAGCATTTATCTGCCTTCAAGGAGCTTGCAAAATGATTGGTATAGCAAAAGAACAAATTTACTCAATACATGAGATGGTTATAAAAAGGACAGGAGGTTCTCTTGGAGTGATAAACGATTCACTGATAGATTCTGCTATCAATAACATCTGGCAGACTTTTGATGGAATAGAGTTATATCCAACACTGACTGAAAAAGGCACCAGACTTGGTTATGCTTTAGTTAATAACCATTCATTCATGGATGGAAACAAGCGAATTGGGGTTCTTGTAATGCTTACCTTTTTCGCTATCAATCAGATGAAAGTAATCTGCAATGATGATGACATCACAGAAATCGGCATTTCTCTTGCATCTGGGACTATGGATTTCGCAGACCTCCTTGATTGGGTGAAAACACATTCATCTGTTTGCGGTTCTGTACAGACATGAAGCATACTGAAAATAAATCGGAGGTTCGAATATGGCAAACTATTACTGCAAACATTGTGGACAGAAATTCTCAAGTGTGAATTCACTGACATCACACAGCTGCCCAAGACATCCCAATGGAATGTTTAAGGGAAAGCACGAACTGTATGAAGGCAGTGAAAAATCAAAATACACTTGCAAGTATTGCGGACAAACCTTTTCCTCTATCAAGAGCATGACAGATCATAGCTGTCCAAGACATCCTGATGGTGTTTTTAAGGGGAAACATTCTCCTGCTTTATAGGTTCTGCGTTCATCGCTCATCGCTCACTCATAAGCATATTGACACTCTGATCGGGAAAATCAGACAAATGTGATGCACAACTCCAGATGATCTGAAATACATTGCTTTTACATCATCTGGAGAGAATAATAATTTCATGAAGTACAGAAGACTCGGAAAGACAGAACTCTCGATCAGCGAAATCGGATTCGGTGGCGAATGGATGGAGCGCCATACGAAAGACGAAGTCAAGGCCATCGTACAATATGCAGAAAGCAAGGGAATCAATATTCTTGACTGCTGGATGTCCAATCCTGAAGTGAGATCAAACCTGGGTGAGGCCATACTCGGCAGAAGAGAGAAATGGATCATTCAGGGGCACATCGGGTCCACGTGGCAGAACGGACAGTATGTGAAATCGAGGGATCTCGGAAAAGTCAGGGAAGCTTTTCAGGATCTTCTTGACCGGTTTCATACAGACTACATTGATATAGGGATGATACATTTCGTTGACGAGCTCTCAGAGCTTGAGAGGATTGTCAATGGTGAATTCTACAGCTTCGTGAAGTCACTCAAGGAAAAGGGCTGCATCAGGCATATAGGAATGAGCACCCATAATCCGCAGGTTGCAAAAGCCGCTGCAGAGAATCAGATTGTCGAAATGCTGCTCTTCAGCGTGAATCCAGCTTTCGATATGCTCCCTGCTTCAGAGAATCTCGATGATTACTTCACACCATCTTATTACAAAGATACAGGTGGCATCACACCGGAGAGAGCTGAGCTTTACAGAATCTGCGAGCAGAATGATGTAGGAATGACTGTGATGAAAGGCTACGCGGGCGGACGGCTACTCAATGCAGGCACATCACCTTTTGCAGTTGCTCTCACACCTGTGCAATGCATACATTATGCTCTCACACGCCCTTCTGTTGCCAGCATCCTTGCAGGATTTGACTCAATTAAGCACATCGATGATGCAATAGCATATGAGACAGCATCGGAAGAAGAGAAGGATTATGCCACAGTACTTGCAAATGCTCCACGCCACGCGTATTCAGGACAGTGCACATACTGCGGACACTGCGCTCCATGCCCGCACGGCATCGATATCGCTATGGTGAACAAGCTTCTCGATCTCGCACTCATGCAGCAGGAAGTGCCCGCGTCACTGAAGGCACACTACAAAAGCCTCAAAGCAAACGGCAAGGACTGCACAAGATGCAGAAGCTGTGAAAAGAGATGCCCTTTCGGCGTAAATATCTCTGAGCGTATGAAAAAGGCCGAAGAAGTATTTCTATAGTGAAAGAACGAGGGCAGGAAAACACACTGCCCTCTTTGCTTATCAGAATGACTTCAGAAGCTCTATATGCTCTCTGGACTTTGCGATCTTGTCCTCGAACTCAGCCTTCTTTGACTTTTCCTTCTCCACAGCCTCTGGCTTTGCATGGGTGATGAAGTTCTCGTTGGAAAGCTTCTTCACCGATCCTTCCAGAAGCTTCTCGTTCTTCTCGATTTCTGTCTGCAGTCTTCTGATCTCTGCATCCACATCAATTGCTTCACGGACAAATACAAATGCCTCAAAGCCAAGGCCTGTTGCAGGAAGGGCACCCTTCACATCTTCTGTGCCATCTGTATCGATTGAAACAGAAGAAGCTGACATGAATGTGGCAAGAAGCCCCGCTTCCTCTTTCATAAACGCCGCAGCTGGATTATCCTTCGCGATTCTCACAACAACCCTCAGCTTCTTTTCTGGAGCAATCTGGAGATTCGACCTGGCAGCGCGCACAAGTCTTGCAGCTTCCTGCAGGACAGATACAAGAGCATCTGCATCTTTGTCCTCAAGAGAGCTGTCGAAATGAGGATACTCTGCCACTATCACATCTCCCTTATGATTTGGAAGCTTCTGATAGATTTCCTCTGTGATGAAGGAAAGGAACGGATGCATAAGCCTCATGCTCTTTTCAAGGATATCCATCAGGATGGATACCTGAACGTCCTTCTCCTCATCGCTTCCATGAAGAAGCTTGCCTTTGGAAGCCTCAATATACCAGTCACAGAAATCATTCCAGAAGAATGAATAGATAGTCTGAGCAGCCTCATTGAAGCGGTAATTCTCCATCGCGGAGGCAATTTCAGCAGCCGCAGCATTGAAGCGGGAATAGATCCAGCGGTCCATGGTATTGAGTTTGTCACGGCTGATCTCTACAAGATTCCTGCCTTCGATATTCATCAGGAGGTATCTCGTCGCATTCCAGATCTTATTGGCGAATCTGGAACCGAGGCGGAAGGAATCCATATCAATCATGACATCCTGTCCCTGTGCAGCCAGATAGCAGAGCGTGAACTTCATAGCATCCGCTCCGTACTTGTCAATCACTTCAATAGGATCGATACCATTGCCAAGTGACTTCGACATCTTCCTGCCCTGGATATCACGGACCAGGCCTGTGATGACGATATCCTTGAATGGTGCCTGGCCTATGAACTCCTCTGAAGCCATGATCATCCTGGAAATCCAGAAGAAGATAATGTCATAAGCCGAGACAAGAGTATTTGTCGGGAAGAATGATGACATATCAGAAGTCTTCTCAGGCCATCCGAGCGTCGAGAACGGCCAGAGCCATGAGGAGAACCATGTATCAAGAACATCCTCATCCTGCTTGAGGCTGTGGCTATGACACTCCGGGCATTCTGAAGGATCATCTCTCGAGACAATCATCTTACCGCAGTCCTGGCAATACCAGACAGGGATGCGGTGCCCCCACCAGAGCTGACGGGAGATGCACCAGTCGCGGATAGTCTCCATCCAGTGCACATATGTGTTCTCCCAGCGGCGTGGGTAGAAGACGATGTCACCTTTTCTCCATGCATCAAGAGCCTTGTCTGCGAGCGTCTTCATGCTGACAAACCACTGCTCTGAAAGATATGGCTCAACTGTCGTATGGCATCGATAGCAATGGCCTACATCGTGTGCATGGTCTGTAGTCTTCACAAGATAGCCACCCTTCTCAAGATCCTCTACAACAAGCTTTCTGGCCTCTTCCGCCATTATTCCCCTGTATTTCTCCGGAACATTCCCGTTGAGTGTGCCATCTGGATTGAGGAGATTGATAGCCTCAAGATTATGGCGCCTTCCGCATTCCCAGTCATTCGGGTCATGGGCCGGAGTGATCTTTACCATACCAGTACCGAATTCCTTATCAACAAAGCTATCTGTGATGATAGGGATCTTCCTGTCAGTAAGAGGCAGCAGAAGCTCCTTGCCAACTACTGATGTATAGCGTTCATCTTCAGGGTTCACTGCAACAGCAACATCACCGAACATTGTCTCGGGACGTGTTGTGGCAACTGTGATGTACCCTGAGCCATCAGCATATGGGTACCTGACATCGTAGAGCTTACCTGGGATATTCTCGTATTCAACTTCGTCATCTGCCAATGCAGTACCGCACTTCGGGCAGTAATTAACAAGGTATTTTCCTTTGTAGATCAGCCCACGCTCATAAAGCGTTACAAAAGCCTCGCGTACAGCGCGTGAAAGCCCCTCATCCATCGTGAAGCGCTCTCTGTCCCAATCACACGAGCATCCCATTTTCTCAAGCTGCTTCTTGATGATGTCGTGGTGCTTCTCCTTCACCTGCCATGTGCGCTCAACAAATTTCTCACGCCCAAGATCCTGCCTTCGCAGCCCTTCTTTCTGCAGCTGACGCTCAACAACATTCTGTGTTGCGATACCTGCATGGTCAGTTCCAGGAATCCAGAGAGTAGGACGACCTTGCATCCTGTAGTATCTCACTATTATATCCTGCAGGCTGTTATTGAGGGCATGTCCCATGTGAAGAATGCCTGTGACATTTGGAGGGGGCATGACAACGGAAAAGTGCTCTTTTTCCGAATCAACAGGAGCGAACTCCTTCTTCTTTTTCCATTCGTCGTATATACGTTCTTCGAAATCCTTCGGATCATAGTTGCGTGCTAATTCCACAGCTTTCATGCTTTGACGCCTCCATTGATGACTCAAGGAGTGTATCAGATATAAGGATTTCCAACAACTGACGAGAAAATAATGCGAAGTCTGAAAAGAAGCGGTATAATCGGAAGAAGTTGGGAGGAATTTTTATGAAGAAGATACTCTTCGCAGCCTCAGAATGCGTACCGTTTGTCAAAACAGGAGGTCTGGCGGATGTTGTCGGTTCGCTGCCGCAGGCTTTTGATAAGAAAGAATATGATATCCGTGTGATTATCCCTAATTATCATGCAATCAAGCCGGAATGGAGGGAGAAGATGGAATGCATCTACTACTTCCAGATGGATAACCGTATTTATGTAGGAGTACATCGCCTTGAGCATGATGGAATAACATATTATTTCATCGACAATGAGCAGTATTTCGGCGGTGTCGTGCCTTACTATGATCTCTATCAGGATCTGGAGCGCTTTGCATATTTCTCCAAAGCCGTGCTCTCAGCACTTCCTCTCATCGGTTTCCGCCCTGATATCATCCACTGCCATGACTGGCAGACTTCGCTCATCCCTGTATACCTCAACACTGTTTTCCAAGGCGATCCGTTCTTCCGTGGAATCAGGACAATCTTCACGATCCACAACATCCGATTCAAAGGCGAATGGGATGTGGGACATATCCGCTGGGTATCCGCGCTTCCTGATGAAGTCTTTGAACCAGGCCTTCTCGTAAGCCCATATCAGGACAGATCGATACCAAAAAATGACTGGAACTGCACGATGATGCGCGGCGGCCTTGTCTATTCAGATTACATAACGACAGTCAGCAACAGCTATGCATGGGAAATCCAGACACCGGAGTTCGGAGAGGGCCTTGAGGATATCCTGAAATGGCGACACGAGAGACTATGGGGAATCATCAATGGTATCGACTATAAGGCATGGAACCCGGCAACTGACAAGAATATAGAGAATACATACTCTGTCAGAGACCGCAAGTCCAAGAGGAAAAAGAACAAGGAAGCACTCCAGAACGAACTGGGACTGCCAAAGAATCCAGATGTTCTCACACTTGCCATTGTCTCCCGTCTCACTGACCAGAAGGGACTGGACATCATCGATCAGGTCATGGACCAGATCTGCTCTCTGAATGTGAACATCGTCGTTCTCGGCACAGGCAACCAGTATTATGAGAACATGTTCCGCTACTATCAGGGGAAGTATCCTGATAAAGTCAGAGCAATCATCACATACTCAGATCCTCTTGCTCACAGAATCTATGCTTCAGCTGATGCAATACTCGTCCCATCTGCATTTGAGCCATGCGGCCTTACCCAGCTCATTGCTTTAAGATATGGCATGATACCTATCGTACATGAAATCGGCGGACTCAAAGATACAGTGAAACCATTCAACGAATATGAAGACACTGGTACAGGATTCTCATTCCACAACTACTCAGGCGGAGATCTTCTTGACAGAATCAAGCATGCTGAATGGATCTGGTACAGCCGCCACGAGCTCTGGGATCACATGCAGAAACGGGGAATGGAGGAAGACTGGTCCTGGAAGAAGAGCGCGGAGATCTACAAAGACCTCTATTCCAGAATGTGAAAGAAATCATAGCCGTAGGCGGTAATACTGCGCACAAAGCCGCATCGAGCTTCAGACGGTGCGGCTTTTCCTTCACTTGCGGCGGCTTTTTGTGCCCCCTCTGAGACTGGGCGAAAAAAAAGAGGGGCTGTTTTGAGGTATTCCTCATCAACAGTCCCAGATGCATCTCCAATCCCCAATGGTTATGCTTTTATTCCGCAGTCTCCGTCCCGGTTTCCGTTTCAAGAGGCTGCAGGCCTTTAATCGAAATATCGACATTATAGCCTTTGCTATCAAGATACTGCAGAATCTCCTCGAGAGTATAGTTCTCAAGCCCTGCTGTATCAGAGACATAGTGGACATTCGTGCTATCAGCCTGCATTGCAAACGATGGCAGGATATCCTCTGTCTGCTCAGAGGATGTTCCGAAGAACATGAAACCTCCGATAAAGATGAATACAACCGCTGCCGCCGCAGTTATAAGTGACGGCAACGATATCTCCAGGCGTCTGCGGATAAAGCTGACCTTGTTTCCACTCTGGAAGTACTTCTTATCAAGAAGGGAGAATATCTTGTCTTTGCTGCGGACAAGCTGCTCCTCTGGCAGAGCCGCAGAGAGAATTCTCCTATCCAACGCTCTCATATCCTCAAGATGCTTACGGCATGCCGCACAGTGCTCCAGATGGGCTTCCACCTGTGTCCTGTATGGCTCCTTAAGCTCACCATCGAGGTAAGCCGACAGCATCTGCGAATCAATACACATCCCTATCCTCCGTCGTAAGGGCCTCCTCAAGTTTCTTTCTGGCCCTGTAAACCCTCACCTTCACATTAGTCTCGGAAATGCCAAGCACTTTTGCTATTGCCTTGTAGTCCAGTCCGGAATACTCTTTCAGCTGTATTACCAGCCTCAGATTCTCCGGCAGGCTCTCGATAGCATTTCTCACAGCTTTCCGTTCATCTGCTTCCACAGCCAGCTGCTGTGCATCTCGCATCTCAACGGAAGCCGAGGGATTCTGCCTGGCCTTTTCCACCAATTCAATCTCACGCTTATTGCGCCTGATATGATTCAGCGCAAGATTCTTGGCTACCCTTATCAGCCAATACTTCGCATCCTCCTCGCTTGGGAAGGTCATGTTCTTCACATAGAACCTCTCAAACGCCTCCTGCGTGAGATCCTCCGCGATTTCAATGTTATATACGATGTGCATAATCACTTGCATCAGCAACTGATAATTCTCATCGTAGATGCGCCTGAAATCATCACGGTCAGTGCTCTTTATCTCCATCTTATTAACACTCAGCTTTTAAAAAGGTTACACAATTCTTTCAAGAATCGCGCCAGAGGGGGTGTCTTTCACATTATAACCCCTCTTCTTGAGCTCATCGCGTATCTCATCAGCTCTCTTGAAGTCCTTAGCCTTCTTAGCTGCCGTACGCTCTGCCAGAAGCCTGAGGTCATCCGCGCTGCCCACAGTCTCTTCCTTCCTGCTCTCCGCTTCGGAAAGACGGAGACCGAGAATCGCATCCATATGATACGCGGCGGCAAGCTTATCAGAAGAAGAAAGTGTGCTGTCCTTGATCATCTTCCAGAGAACAGACAGTGCCTGAGGAGCTCCGAGATCATTCTCCATCGCCTCATCAAATGCTGTCATGTAAGCCTTCGCACCTTCCCCCGGATCCTTGCTTTCCGTTGCTTCAGACTTCAGTGCTGAAATCTTTTCCATGAGACTCTGACGAGCGCTTCTTGCCGCATCCAGAGCTTCATATGAGAATCTGAGCTGACTTCTGTAGTGGCCAGTAAGGCAGAAATAACGATAGTCAAGGGCATTGTATCCGGCTTCCTCGAGAACAGGAAGCGTGACAAAACTTCCAGAAGATTTCGACATCTTCGCATTTCCCATCAGCAGGAATTCGCCATGGCACCAGTAATTGACCCATGTCTTGCCCGTTGCGGCCTCAGACTGTGCAATCTCATTCGTATGATGAACAGGAATGGCATCGATGCCTCCGCAGTGGATATCAAAATGCTCACCAAGATATTTCATAGACATCGCTGAGCACTCAATATGCCATCCCGGGTAGCCGACCCCCCAAGGTGAATCCCAGGTCATTGCCTGTCCCTGGAATTTCGAATTCGTGAACCACAGCACAAAATCTTTCGGATTCTTCTTGTTCGAATCGACTTCGATTCTCGCTCCACTCTTGAGATCGGAGAGATTGAGGCGTGCAAGTTTCCCGTAATCGGGAATTGAATCTATCGAGAAATAGACATTGCCGCCGGAAGTGTATGTATGACCACCGTCTTCAAGCCTCTTTATGAGAGCAATCATATCCTGGATATGATCGGTTGCCTTGCACACGACGTCTGGCCGGATAATATTCAAGGCCTCTTCATCGCGGAAGAATGCCTTTGTATAGAAAGCGGCGATATCCCACACGCTTTTACCCGTCTCGCGTGCGCTCTTCTCCATCTTATCCTCTCCGTCATCTCCATCACCTGTGAGGTGCCCGACGTCCGTTATGTTCATCACATGCCTGACAGTGTAGCCAGCTCTTTCCAGTGTGCGCTTCAGGATATCTTCGAAGATATATGTCCTGAGGTTGCCGATATGCGCATAGTTATATACTGTAGGGCCACAGCAATACATCGAGACATGAGCCGGAACAATCGGCACGAATTCCTCGATACGCCTCGTCATTGTATTATAAAGTTTCATAAAGCCCTCCTGATGTATGACATAATATGCTGAATTGGCTGTTAATCTCAACATCGATAGACTACAATAATATCATGGCTCATTATTCTGAGAAGCTAAGCAGTCTTGTCCTTACAGACAACATGGATATGAAGAAGCACTCATCATTCTCGACAGGAGGCTGTGCCGAGTATTATGCAGAGCCCAGAAACGTCTACGACTGTCTGACGGTTCTGGAAGTGGCGTATCAGAAAGGACTGTGCGTTACTGTAATCGGGGCAGGCACGCATCTTCTTGTATCGGACACAGGTATTCCTGGCCTTGTCATATCGACAGCTAGCATGAAAGGCATGACTATCAAAGGAAACCTCGTGATAACAGCACCGGGGGAAGCGCTCGACAATGTCATCAACCAGGCAATCGACCACAATCTCATAGGGCTTGAGGAAATTGCGGGAATACCTGGAACAATAGCCGGAGCTGTATCTGTAAATGCATCTGCAAACGACAAATCCATCTCAGATTTCTTTCTCTATGCGGACTATATCTCAAAAGATGGTCATATACACCGGCGGCCATGTTTCCACGATTACTTCAAGAAACAGAAAAGCGCCTTCAGAAGCGATGAGATGATCATCTCGATTGCTCTGAGACTCACTCCATCGCGTGCAAGCGCGGAAGCCAGGGTAAGAAAGGAGCAGTATGTGGAGAAAATGTACATACCGCCATGCCGTCGCTTTTCAGGCGAAATATTCCGTGATAGCCCGGAGATGAGAGCAGATACAGCCATCAGGATCGCAGGACTCACAGGACCCAACGGCATGAAAGCCGAGTTTTCTGAGTATCAGCCGAATTCGATAGTGACCTATCCAGGTTGTACATCCCGTGAGATTTACACGCTCATAGAGAACGGAAGAAATGAAGTGAAAGCAAAACTGGGAATAGATCTCGATCTGTCGCTCACGCTGCTCGGTGATTTTCAGAACTGAATCCTCATCCCTGCTTCAAGGCTTCCATCTGTCGACGCGCTTACTTTTATGACAGCATTCCTTACAATTGCCTCATACCTGAATCCGACATATGCGTTCTCGTCTTCATAACCTATAGTGAAATGATCTGCATCAAGGCTGATGAAAAATCCTTCCGCGGTATCGTAACCGAGGCTTACATAATCAGACGCAATGCTCATCCGCTCTGTATGATAACGCTTTCCGCTTTTCGTAAACCTTGCTTCTGATTCTGTATAAATAGTTATGTTTCCAAGTTTTAATGAAGAAGAAGCATAGGAGGAGAAAGTACGGTAATCATTGCTGAAGACAGGGGCTGTACCATATGAAAGCGAAAAGAGGAAAAGATACTCCTCAGTTCCAAAACTTCCAGAGATGCCCATTGTGCTGTCACTGCTGTTTTCAGTAAGCGCTATCAGTGAGCCGCTAGAGAGAAACAGGGAAAAGCAGCCATGGCTGAAGCCCAGAGACGCAAAGCCCCTGAAACCGATCTCATCCGCCCATGACCCGAGAGTGACAATCTTCACATCCCCGAAACTTAAATCAGCGCCCATGTAAATGGTGTCAAATGATGTCGATGATAACGAATCAGTCTGGTACCCTCTTTCAGTTTTATCACCAAACGCATGAAGCACTGCCACATCCATATGCTCTGAAGAGAGCGACACACCCAGGAAAGGACGGTAATTGACAGCATAGGCGATGCTGAATGCCCCATGCCCCAGCATGAAGCCGTTCCAGCTATCGCTCCGTCTGGGGCGTCCAGCTGCTGCAGGCAGCGACAGATTCATGCAATAAGGATCGCTGAATGCTGCAATCATACCGCTCTGCCCTATTGCTCCGAACGAAAGGAATCCGGTATTGAAATAAGTCCTTCCTGCGGAGAAAGCAAAGAAATAATCATCGCCTTCGAGAACGCCTGCCCCGTCCCTGATGGAAAGCGCAGCAGACAGAGTTCCAAGCACCGAATACAGCAGAATAACGACAAGAACACATTTTCTCATACTATCTATACGCTCTATCCTGTCATTTCTGCTTAAATATCATCTGAAGTTCTTTCCTGATAGTGACTTTAACAAGCTTTTCTGATAACCTCCCATGCGTAAATCAGGAGAAATGTGAAAAATGGTTATACTTACTCTGAACTGTGGCAGTTCATCTGCTAAATACCAGGTATACGACTGGGACCAGAAAGATGTTCTCTGTGTCGGTGTTGTTGAGCGTATCGGACTTGATTATTCTACAATCGAGCAGAAGTCACTTGGAAAGGAAACATATGAGGAGCGCTTTTCATCCCCTACCCACAAGGAAGCAATTGAGCTGATCCTGAAGATGCTTGTGGATGAGAAGTATGGCTGTATCAAGTCACTCTCTGAAATCGGAGCTGTAGGACACCGTGTTCTTCATGGCGGTGAGCTTTTCAAGAAATCCACACTCGTCACAGATGATGTAGTCGAGAAGCTGAAGACTCTTATTCCGCTCGGACCTCTTCACATGCCTGCAAACATCATGGGCATTGAAGTTGCTAGAAGCCTTATGCCGGATGTGCCGCATGCAATTGTCATGGATACAGCATTCCATCAGACCATGCCAGAAGAGGCATTCATGTATGCTGTTCCTTATGAATGGTATTCAAAATACAATGTACGCCGCTATGGCTTCCATGGAACAAGCCACCTCTACTGTGCAAAGCGTGCAGCACTTCTTCTCGGTAAGAAGAACGAGGATACAAACATCATCATCCTTCACATCGGCAACGGCGCTTCCGCATGTGCTGTAAAGAATGGAGTATGTGTTGAGACGTCAATGGGACTCACACCGCTTGAAGGTCTTGTCATGGGCTCACGCTCTGGAGATATCGATCCGGCAATTGTCCCATATATCTGCAACAATACTGGCCTCACAGTCAACGAGATGGACACATACCTCAACAAGAAGTCAGGCCTCGTAGGAATTTGCGGAATGTCTGACAGACGCGATGTCCATCAGGCTGCAATGAACGGCGATGAGAAAGCTATGCTCGGCGTGAATATGGAAATCCACAGAATCAAGAAGTACATCGGTGCATACGCCGCTCTTCTTGGCAGAGTCGACGCTGTTGTCTTCACAGCAGGTGTCGGTGAGATGGGAGAGCACATCAGATACGGTGCATGTGAAGGCCTTGACAACCTTGGCATCATGATTGACAAGGAGAAGAACGACCTCTCGCACTGCCGCAATGCTGAGACATGCATTTCAAAGGACGAGAGCCCTGTGAAGATCTTCGTAATCCCGACAGATGAGGAACTTGTAATGACTGAGGATGCATATGCACTGATGAATGGAACATATGACATCCATACAAACTTCCACTACACATTCGAGAGCCCTGACTATGTTAACAAGGCTCGCCAGAGAGGCCTCAAGGAGCAGCTCAAGAAGAAACCTGAGCTGGAGAGAATCATCGCTCTTCCACCGCAGAAAACATCCTGCTCTGTGAAAGGCTGCTGAAAATCAGGTCCGGTTCATTCCGGGCCTTTTCTTATGAAGAATATAAATTTATTTACTAATTTTTAATACCGGATTCGGATTGATATTTTTATTTTTGACTAATCGATATATTCAGAGTGCATATTTAGCATGATAGAAAACAAGGAACTGCTGAAAAAACATTTCGGGATTTCTTATCTCAGACCATATCAGGAATTGGCTGTTTCGCACATACTTGAATGCAGCGGGCGGGAAGAACGGGGCCGTGTACTCTGTTCCCTCCCGACAGGAAGCGGAAAATCGCTTTGCTTCATGTATCCGATTCTTCTCATGAGGAAACGCGCACTGCTGATTTATCCGCTGCTTTCACTGATGAACGACCAGGCGAAACGCTTCAAGGAAGCGGGAATACCTTGTTTTGTTCTGAGAGGAGGCATGAGCAAAGAAGAAAAGGAAAACTGTCTCAGTGGAATCAGGGAAAACAGAGAAGCGGCAGTGATCACGAATCCTGAAATGCTTCTTGCGATGGATAGACGGAATGAACTGAAAGAGCTTGGGAAAACAGAACTCGTCGTAATCGACGAGGCCCACACGGCAATCACATGGGGCAAGAGCTTCCGCGAATCATATCTTTCGCTTCCCTATCTCATTGAGAGAATAAACCCATCCTCAGTTCTTGCATTCACAGCCACAATGGACAGGGAAATCGAGGAAGGGATCATCAGTGTCATATTCTCTGGCGAGAAGCCGAGGATAATAAGGCAGAGCACTGACAGGGAAAATATATTCTATCACAGCGTATGCAGTCTGGGGAAAATCCACGACGCAGTGAAAATTCTCACCCCGCCTGAGGCAAGGCCTGCTGTGATTTTCTGCCGATCCAGGGCAAAAGCCGAGGAGACAGCAAAGCTTCTCTCCCATCGTTTTACTGTTCACTACTACCATGCGGGACTTGAAAGAGACGAGAAACTGATGCTGGAAAAATGGTTCCACTCATCGCCGGATGGAGTTCTGGCTGCAACATCTGCATATGGAATGGGCGTAGACAAAAAGGACATAAGGACTGTAATCCATCTTTCACTGCCATCATCTGCTGCAGATTTCCTGCAGGAAGCAGGAAGAGGTGGAAGAGATGGGAAACGGATGGACTCCTATGTGCTCCGCTCATCGGATGAGAAAAGCAGCCTTTCCGGAATATTCTCAGGTGGATGCTGCATCCGCACTGGTCTGCTGAGGGAAATGGGAGAAGAGACAGAAACAGACGGCTGCCTCTCCTGCTCTGTCTGCGTCAGCGATGGGTACGTGCGTGCAGGAGAGAAAGAGATCCTCTCATACATAACACGACATCCTCTCATCTCAAAAAAGAGCACAGCGGCAGTGCTTTCCCAGAAAAACATCTTCCATAAACGCCTCAGCGAATGGACGGAAAGGGAAATTCTCGATGCGCTTGAAACTCTCATAAAAGAAGGTATGATCCGAACTCTTTTCGGGAGATATATGATTATACAGAGACAGAGGAAACAGAGAACAGTTTCCAATTCAATTACTTGATGCTAGACTCATTGAAAAGGAGTTTTCAATGATAACCGATCTTCATGCCATTTATCCCGACCTCTATGGAAAGGAATATGACGAAAAAGAACTGGATAAGCGTTTCATGCATCTTCTCGAAAAGCACGAGGAGCTTTTCGGAAAGAAAGATGCAGCCATCTTCTCTGCATCTGGCAGAACAGAGATAGGTGGCAACCATACAGACCATAATCTTGGAAAGGTCATCGGAGGATCGGTCAACCTCGATACAATCGGAGCAGTTTCAAAAAGAGACGATAAGCGCGTCATCATCGCAAGCGAGGGATTTCCTGTCGTAGATGTCGACATCTCGGATCTTGAAGTGAAAAGCGGCGAGAAGAATGGCACAGACAGTCTTGTCCGCGGTATTGCGAAAGCATTCATCGACAAGGGATACGAAATCGGCGGATGGGAAGCGAATACGACAACAAAAGTCCTCGGAGGCTCAGGCCTCTCCTCGTCAGCTGCAATTGAGGTGCTTATTGCTGAGATTTTCAACAATTTCTACGCATCCGACAAGCTCTCTCCGATTGAACTAGCAAAAATCGGCAAGTTTGCAGAGAATGTATACTTCGGGAAGCCCTCAGGACTCCTGGATCAGGCATGCTGCGCCCATGGCGGTATTATAGGCATAGATTTCAAGGACAATGACAATCCTGTCATTACCCCTATTGATGTCCTCTTTGAGGATTACGGGTATCAGATGATCATCACAGATACCAGAGGCTCTCATGCAGATCTTACAGGAGAATACGCATCTGTACCTCCTGAGATGAGGGAAGTGGCAGCATATTATGGCAAGACAAATCTCAGGGAAGTTGACTTCAAGGACTTCATCCGCGACATGAAAACAATACGCGACAAGCTCGGAAATGACAGAGCTCTCTTGAGAGCATATCACTTCTTCTCAGAGAACAAGCGAGTCGATTTCATGCTGCAGACACTGAAGGAAGGAGACATAGACGGCTTCCTCGGCTTTGTGGCAGAGTCCGGCAACAGCTCTTTCAGATTCCTCCAGAATGTCTATCCGTCATCCTCTCCGAAGAATCAGGGTCTTTCCCTTGCAATAGCGCTCTCTGAGGAAATCCTGCAGGGAGAAGGCGCTGTCAGAGTCCATGGAGGCGGCTTTGCGGGGACAATACAGGCTTATGTACCGCTTTCGATGACAGAGACATACATCAGAGGAATGGAAAGCCTTTTTGGTGAAGGCTGCTCGATGAGAATCGCAATACGCCGCCGTCCAGTTTCCAGATTGATTTAACACCAGTAGCAAGCTATACTCCCTTTGTGAAAACTCAGAGTATCAACAGTAATGGAATCACAGAGGGAGTAATCTGGAAACAGCTTCTGTCATTCTTCTTCCCTATTCTGTTCGGCACTTTTTTCCAGCAGCTGTATAACACAGCGGATGCCGTTATCGTAGGGCAGTTCCTCGGAAAAGAGGCCCTTGCTGCAGTTGGCGGAGGAACAGGGACTGCCATCAACCTTCTCATAGGTTTCTTCACAGGATTGTCCTCAGGAGCGACTGTCATCATCAGTCAGCACTTCGGAGCGAAGAATGAGGAGAGAGTCTCTGCCTCAATACATACAGCTGTGGCACTGGCGCTCGTAGGCGGTATCATCATCTCAGTTCTCGGCGTTGTCTTCACACGGCCGCTTCTCTTGGCTATCGGAACACCTGATGATGTTCTGCCTCTCGCAGTCACTTACATGCAGATATATTTCCTTGGCGGCATTCCGGTTGTCTTCTATAACATGGGCGCTGGTATCTTCCGCGCGATGGGAGACAGCCGAACTCCATTCTATTTCCTGATTGCAAGCTGCCTTACAAACATTGTGCTCGACCTGCTTTTCGTCGGAGTGTTCGGGATGAATGTGGAAGGAGCGGCTATTGCGACTGTCATCTCCCAGGTTCTCTCCACTGTACTCATCATCGTGACGCTGATGAGACGCACAGATGCCGCGAAGCTGAGAATTAAGAAGATCGCATTCGACAAAACTCTCCTGAGCCAGATGCTCATGATTGGCTTTCCGGCAGGAATCCAGTCAATCATGTACACAATTTCAAATCTCATCATCCAGGCAGCTATCAACCAATATGGGACAGATACGGCAGCAGCCTGGGCAGGATGGTCCAAGCTTGATCAGATTTTCTGGATGTTCATCAATGCATTCAGCATCGCGATAACGACATTCGTGGGACAGAACTTCGGAGCTGGGAAGATTGACAGGGCGAGAAAGGGTGTGAGAACAGTAACAATAATGGCCGCAGTCTCGACACTTGCCATCGAAGCAGGATACTTCCTTGTCGGACGCTATGGCCTGATGCTCTTCATTACTGACAGTGCGGTACTGGAAATCGGAGTCAGCATCATGCACTACATCGTGCCATGGTACATCACATACATCGCCATTGAACTCCTTTCCGGCGCAATAAGAGGTGTTGGCAAATCACTTATTCCGACATTGATATCGGTCTTCGGAATATGCGTGCTGAGAATTATCTGGATCTACATCTCCCCTGCTGTAAGCCCGACACTCTTCGGAATACTCTTCTCCTATCCATTCTCCTGGATTGTCACATCGCTGATGTTCATCATCTATTACTTCAAGGGGAATATCTACAGGATACAGATGCCGAGGCAACATTGAAAAACCCTGCATTCCTGCAGGGCCTTGCTCACTGGAAAAGATTATGATAATCCGCCGCAATTCTCTTCGATTGCGGTGTTTTATGCATAATTTCATAGAGATTTTCCGGGATTGCTATCTCATGTCCGACAAGCGGTTCCACTATATCATTGAACTTTGCCGGATGTGCTGTCGAGACAACAACAGAGTGCTCCTCACTCACATGATCCCGTCTTACCCTCTCTCCACAGGCTGTGTGCGGACAGATAACATATCCGGATTCATCATGGACTTCCCTGATAGTCGCCATGATCTCATCATCAGAGACTGAATATGCTTCCACATTCGCTCTGAAGCTCTCAATATCCGGGAAAGCGGCAAAAAGCCTCTCCATATTTGATGGTGCACCTACATCCATTGCATTGGCAAGCGTCTTTACAGAAGGCCGCGGCTCATAATTCCCTGTCTCAATATAATCAGGGATAGTCCTGTTCGCATTTGTCGCCAGAACAATCCGCTTAATAGGGGCGCCCATGGCCTTCGCCCAGTATGCACCTGTAGAGTTGCCGACATTTCCCGAAGGAATCACGAAAACAGCTTCCTCACCATATCTGAGCTTGTAGACAGAGGAGGCATAGACATAGTATGCCATCTGCGGCAGAAGCCTGCCAAGGTTAATGGAGTTGGCACTTGAAAGTCCTGACAAGGATGAATCCATGAATGCCTCCTTGACCATGCGCTGACAATCATCAAAGGAACCCTCGACTTCATAGCTTGAGACGTTTCCATCCCATCCTGTAAGCTGCATGCGCTGCCTCTGAGCGACACGGCCTTCGGGGAAAAGCACCTTGACACTCAAATGTTTTCTGTTGTGGAATGCCGAGGCCACAGCCCCTCCGGTATCTCCTGAAGTGGCAACAAGGATTGTCAGATTCTCGTTCCTCTTCTCAAGCAGCCTCTCCATTGAGAATGCCAGGAAGCGTGCACCGAAATCCTTGAATGCAGCAGTAGGGCCGAAATAGAGCTCAAGTGTATCCTTTCCTCCCGCCGTATGGAATGGAACAGGGAATGAGAATGCGCTGTGGCATATCTTCTCAAGGTCATTCTCAAGTTCATCGCCTTCGAAATAAGGCTTAATCGCCTGATACATTGCGTACCATGCACCTTTTGTCAGCGTGAAAGACTCTGGAAGCTGGGGAATTCCCTCCGGTATGAATAAACCTCCATCCGGTGCAAGCCCCTTCAGAATCGCATCGGATGCGGAAAACCATTCTCCTCCATTTGATCTTGTGGAAATATATCTCATAGCTGCTCCTTATACTTTTGAACCCAGATATGCACTGAGCCTGAGGATATCTGCAAAGACACCGCCAGCGGTAACTTCAGGTCCTGCTCCAGGACCTTTGATAACCAGCGGCTGCTTGTCATAGCGCGCTGTTCTGAACGAGATGACATTGTCTGTTCCTTTTGCCTGCGAGAACGGATGATCCTCAGGATACTCCTTCAGTGCTACCGAGCACACCCCGCCTTCTACCTTGCCGACATATCTGAGCCTCATGCCCTTTGACTTGGCATTGCTGTACAGTTGCAGCATGTGCTCATCCATCTCTGACAGACCTTCCAGGAACTCGTCGATTGAAAGATTCCTCATATTCTCAGGGACAAGGGATTCAACCACAATGTCATCAGTTTCCGTGCTGTATCCGAGCTCCCTGGCAAGAATGACTGTCTTCCTTGCAACATCCATACCGGAAAGATCATCGCGAGGATCAGGCTCTGTATAGCCGAGGCTTCTGGCCTTCTTAACAAGGGAAGAGAACGGCACGGAGCCATCATACTCGGAGAAAAGCCAGCAGAGCGTTCCGGATACCATACCTTCAACGCTTATCACTCTGTCCCCTGTCTCTCTCAAGTCTTTTAATGTGCATATTACAGGAAGGCCTGCACCGACTGTGGTCTCATAGAGGAATTTGCGCCCTGTCTTTCTCACAGCTGCCATCAATTCCTTGTAATAATCATAAGGGCCAGCTCCCGCTTTCTTGTTAGGAGTAATGACATGGAAACCATTGTTTATGAGCTTGGCATACTGCATTGCCCTTGTCTCAGATGATGTGCAGTCGATAATGACTTTATGAGGATAATACTGAGCAGCGATATGAGAAAGGAATATTGCCTCGTTGTATGCAACAGCATCTTCCTTGAACTTCTCACGCCAGTGAGAAAGATCCACGCCTTCTTCCGAAAGAAGCATCTTCTTCGATGATGCAATGCCTCTGACGCGGATATCGAGATCAAATTCCCTCTTGAGTCTTTCGCTTTCAGCCGCAAGCTGGTCAAGAAGCGTTCCTCCAATATTCCCAGGACCGAAAAGCCCCACTGAGAGCGTCTGCTGTGAGAGGAAGAAGACAGAATGGAGAGCCCTCAGTGCCCTGCCGCTTTCAGACGACTTGATTACTGCACTGATATTACGCTCCGACGACCCCTGTGCAATAGCGCGGACATTGATTCCCGCGCGGCCGAGTGAAGAGAGGAAAGCACCAGCAGTTCCTATATGGCCTGGCATGCCTTCCCCGACGGCAGCGATGATAGCAAGATCAGTCTCTGAATCGATAAGAGATATACCTTTCTCAGCAATCTCATGCGAGAATTCCGCTTTTATTGTCCTGACAGCTTCCGAGGCCTGTTTCTGAGGAACACAGAAACAGATTGAATACTCAGAAGAAGCCTGCGAGATGAGAATGACTGAAATACGCTCATTGCGCAGCGCTGTGAAAAGACGGGAAGAGAAACCAGGAACCCCGCTCATGCCGGAGCCTTCGACATTGATCATTGCCACGTTGCGGACAACGGAGAACGCTTTCACAAGAAGTCCATCATCAACAGCGGTTCCTGTGATAAGAGTCCCTGGCTCGCTGATATCCCCCCAGCAACGGAGCGTGATTGGAATATCTGCATCAGATGCAGGCTGGAAGGACTGAGGATGGATAATCGGAGCACCAAAGAACGACAATTCTGTCGCTTCACTGTATGTGAGGTGTTTAATCACGCGGGCAGATGGCACATCCTTTCTGGAAGCGGTGCAGAGCGGAGAACGCGAGTTCCAGAATGTGACAGGGGCTTTGTGAGAAGCTGCGATGAGAGATGCTGTATATTCACTCTCGCCTTCTTTTCTTTCCCTTCCTGAAGCATCTGCGGTTGCCCCGATACGGAATAGCTCACCTGTGACAAATACTGCGCCTTCAGGGAAAACAGCCTCAAGCGCTTCTCTGGGGGATAGAATGACAGAGGGAATATCCTCCTCGCTGAATGCCTGAGAGAGAATCCATGAGAGAAATGATGATGTAAGGCTTCCCATATAGCGGGCTGCAGCTTCAGGGACGGATTTCATAATCCAGACAGCCTTCAGAACCTCCTCAATATCTGAAAAGGCTTCATTCATCTTTTCCTGGACAGTTTCCGGTGAAGCAAGAGCCGTTTCCGCCAGTTCATTCCATATGCTCTGGCTTTTCTCCAGTCTGCTCCAGAGCTTCTCTTCATTATCTGCAGAAGCAGTAAGGAGACTGTCGAGCTGGTAATCGGAGGCGCTTACGGGAGAAAGAACATAGACTTCAGTCGTCTCCTCCCCCTCTTTGAAAAGGGTAATCAGCTTTTTCACTCCCTGTGGATGGGAGAGCATCGAGCCTTCAATGGCATGGATACGGACTGAATTCATAATATCTTCTCCATATTCGGGAAAAGCTCCCTTTCGGGAGCCTGTTTTCCGGATTTTTCAAGTAGCTTATACTACCTTCTCGATCTTTCCGCTTCTAAGGCAGCGTGTGCATACCTTGATTGTTCTCGGTGCTCCGTTGATCAGTGCCTTTACGGAAACGAGATTAGGCTGGAATGTGCGCTTCTTGGTAACGCCGATATGCTGACCGACACCACCCTTTTTCTTAGCCTGTCCCTTGCGTGGTACAATGCTTCCGGAAATCGTTCCCTTACCGCAGATTTCACATCTTCTTGCCATGATATCATCCACCTTATATTGTTGTCTGAAAGAGAGGCTTTCCTTATGGAATGCCAGTCACAGCTAAAAGACTATACATGAACGTGAAATATTTGTAAATAGCTATAGGGAGCAAACAATGTTGCTGACAGTTCTTACTTTAGATGAAGCGCCAAGACTTGAATGGAGAAGAGTGCTGACAGGGTATTACAGGCAGACAGGAGACTGGTCTGTCTATACGCTCTTTCCTTGCATTATTTTTGCAGAAGGCGATTACTATGACAATTTCATCTCCATCGGCAACGGCACATATACGTTCACATCAGAGCCGAAATGGAATGGCAGCTGTGCCGTTCTCCCTGTAAAGACAGGGTCTGTGCCCGATTATGCCTTATCTCCAGGCCTCTTTATCTCAAAAAAGAAAAACACCCGGTATTCATTTCCTGAAATAAAGACAACAGTGGACGGAATCGCTCTGATTGACAGCAGCGAAAACAGATTCAGCGTCCTGCGCTCGCGTCACCTGAGGAAGGACATAACGCTCTGACAGGGCACTCTGCACAGCATGGCTTCGGCTTGCATATTGTGCGTCCATGGTAATTGAGGACCATTGACATTCTACTCCACTCCGTGCTGGGAAAACGCTCTCTGATCTCTGCAGCTGAACGGATACGGTCCGTTGTATCTGTAAATCCAAGACGATTTGCAACGCGCACGAAATGAGTATCTGCGATTACGGAAGGAAGGCCCAGAACATGCTCCTTGTAACACTCTGCGGTCTTCTCCCCGATACCTGGCAATGCTGTAAGCTCCATTGCATTCTCAGGAAGTCCGTGCTCGCTGATAAATCTCGACACTTCTATAATACGCGGTGCTTTTGTGCGATAAAGTCCTGCTGGCCGAATCAGAGCCTCGACAGAGCTGACTCCTGCCATTGAAAGAGACTGAGGATCAGGGTAATGCCTGAAGAGCTCTGCTGCAGCATTCACAGCCTGCTTGTCTGTCGTAGATGCGCTGAGCATGACAGTAATGAGAAACCTCCACGGATCTTCTTCATGGATGAAGGAGATCTCTTCCGGAGAAAAATTATCAAGTATTTTCCATAACTTGTTGACCGTGTTATCCATTTTCCTTATAATCCCTCCTCGTACGGGATGTCGCCTAGCGGCTATGGCGCCTGCTTTGGGAGCAGGATATCGATGGTTCGAGTCCATTCATCCCGACTTCAAAACCCTTGTTCCTCTCGGAATGAGGGTTTTTTCATCGTTCCTATACTGCCACAGAACACAATGCCCATACCATGGGGAAATCTGTAAACACAATAATATGTTACTATGCCGTGGATGACAGGGATCCAATAATGAAAGAAAAACCCTCCCAGATCCGGGAGGGAAGTACGCCCTACAAGATTCGAACTTGTCACCTACTGCTTAGAAGGCAGTTGCTCTATCCAGGTGAGCTAAGGGCGCAATTTAAGCACGCGCTTCACGTACCCTAGTGTTTATAAACGAATTCCACGTCTCTGTAAAGTACATTCACGGAAATTTTCACAGCACGAGACCAAAGTGTTCTCCATCAATGTATTCACCATCCACGCACAAGAGCATCGGACTCTGGCCTTCTGACTGGAAACCATTACGGAGAAGGAACGCCTTTGCTCGCTCATTATCAGAGCGCGTCTCCGCCTGAAGCTTCTTCACGCCACGCTCTCTTGCTTCTGAAATTGCAAACTCATAAAGATGCTGGGCTATGCCGGTACCCCAGAACTCCTTTCTCACAGCAATGGAAAGCTCTCCACGATGTTTTGTACGTACTCTGCCGCTTATCCTGATATCACACGACCCTGATATTACCCCGTCTGTGATCGCAATAGCAAAAACTGAGGGCGTGGACTTAAGCTCTGCGATGAAGAGAGCCTCTGCTGTCCTGTCCATCTCCGAAGCATCGGAAACGGAAAATGAAAGGTTATCAGTATCTCCGGCTACTGCTTTAAGATACTCTGCCAATGCCTCAGCATCCGATTTTCTCACAAGTCTGTAATCTGTATTCATGCCACGATTGTACCATCATCATCAGGAGAATGCTAATTTCTTCTGAATCTTTCGTGGACGTATGCCTTGCGCACACTGTCAAGTACAGCTCTGCGAAAGGCTCTTTCCCCTTCCTCGCCAAGAGCAAGCGAAGCAATCGGACCTGAAAGACGCCGGAGAGTATCAAGAGCAATACTGTCTGCGCTGGTACTGACAGCATCGCAGGAGTGAGCATTGCGGCACCAGACTCTGTACTTTTCAATCTCGCACTCAGCTTCACGCCTTACAGCTTTTCCGATTTCATCCTTCTCATTTTCTTCCACACCGAGATCCGGTATGCGGATAACACCTTTCTCATCGGGGAGATCAGGCGGAGATGAAAGATCAAACAACAGCTTTCCGCCAAGGCGTCTGACCTCGTCTGATGTGAACGTATGGTACAGCCCTGAGGATGCGGAGACAATGACATCTGCACTGAGTGCTTCTTCCATCCTCTTCTCATACATCACAGCAGTGGCTCCCGGTGGAATGAGAAATGTCTTGGAGATATCTCTGAGCGTCATACGCACATAGTGCTCCGGAATCAGGCGCTCAGCGACAATACGAGCACCTTCACCGGACCCGACAACCAGGATATCATGCTTATCTTTCACCATACGGGCTACAGCCTCGGCAATGCTTTTATCGAAGACGCGCATTTTATACTTCGTGTGCATGCGCTTTGAAAAGGCCACTGCCGTGTTCAGAAGTTTGTCTATAAACGGAGAAGAGACACCTTCAAGCCTTGCGATCTCCGCAGCTTTTGAAATCTGTCCTGAGACAGTATCCTCGCCGAAAAGAGGAGACAAGATGCCGGATGCGAGGAAGAGAAGATGATGCTCTGCATCGCTTTCATCAATAGAATATCTGCATCTGGCAGAAGCGATGGGATTCACATTGAGCGCCCTCTCAAGAGCTTCATGAGACAGTGCATTCTCTCCGATCACTTCTGCCCTGTCACAGGTGATGATGACAGCGAAAGGGAATGCTGTTCTCTTCTGCAGCTTCCTGCAAACTGATGACAGAAGTTCATCTCCTCTGTTCTGAAGATGCGAAAAGAGCGCTATGTTCTTAGTGAAGTCCAGTCCTGTGATGACCATGGAGCAAGTTTAGCACATGCATTCTTCCTTGTCTTTTTCCTCCGCAGAAGGTAGCATCGCAGTATGAGGATACTCGTCGTCGAGGATGACAAGGATATCAGCACCCTGATAGCCTTCCATCTGAAAGCAAATGGATTTGAAACAGAGATAGCTGCAAATGGAAGAGAAGCTGTTGAGAAAATCAGCAATGGCGGCTATGCCCTTGCCCTTCTTGATATTCTCCTTCCGGAGCTATCAGGAATCGAGGTGCTGAAATACATAAGAAGCGAAAGCCCATCGCCAAATCTTCCTGTCATTGTCGCTTCTGCGCTCTCAGAAGAGGCAGAAATCATAGCTTCTCTGGAACTCGGTGCCGATGACTACATCACAAAGCCTTTTTCTCCGAAGATTCTTGTCGCCAGAGTACGTTCTGTCATCAGGAGGAGCGAGAACCGCAGCCTCAGCGGCAGTGTACAGACAGAGAAAGGTCTGTTTCTCGACCCCGGAACCAGAAAATGCAGAGTCCAGGATGAAGAGATTGTATTGACCGCAACAGAATTCGACATGCTCCTGGCTCTGATACGGGAAGGTGGACGCGTTCTTACCAGAACAGAGATCATCGAGAGAATCAAGGGCAATGACTATCCCGTTACCGAACGATCGATAGATGTGCAGATAGCGTCGATCAGGAAGAAGCTCGGCAAAATGGGATGTGCGATAAAAACTGTATGGGGAATTGGATACAGATATGCCGAAGAAGGGTGAGAAAGACAGATATTTGCATATTATCGAGGCAATGGGAGAAGGTGTGCTCCTCATATCCCGCAAGCATCGGATAGCGCTTTCCAACAACAGTGCTGAGACAATGCTGGGAATCAAGGAGATTACAGGCAAGCGCCTTGAAGAGCTCTTTTCAGGCAGCGAGCTAGCAGAACATGTCGATGCCGCTTTCAGGGATAAGGACAGGCAGGTATTCCGCACCGTGGGTTATCATGACGCTATAGGAGAGAATGCAGTACTGAGAGGCAAAGGGAGAGAGAAACAGTACGAGTTCTGCATAACGCTGCTTGATGACAAATATGCAGTCGCGACTTTCAACGATGTCACAATGCTGGAACGTCTTGAGAAAGTAAGGCAGGATTTCGTCTCCAATGTCTCACATGAGCTGAAGACACCGCTTACAGCCATCGCAGGCTTTGCTGAGACACTTGCAGAGGAAACGCTCTCTGAGGAAGAACGGAAAGGCTTTGCGAGAATCATCCAGAAAAATGCCGCTCATATGCAGAGGATCATCGCAGACCTGCTGCTTCTCACGTCGCTCGACAGGGCTGAGATTGCACCGACAATGGAGAGAACAACAGACACGAAGATACTGCAGGAAGTGAAGGCATACACGCAATATAAAGCTGATACGAAAGAGATAGATGTCACATATACGGCATCCGACGAGACAGTGCTGTGCATTGAATCTCTTATCGTGCAAGCAATGATCAATCTCGTAGTCAATGCCATCTCATATTCCCCGCAGCACACGGAAATCAGCGTGCATACATCACGGCGCGGCAGAATGCTTGACTTCATTGTCTCCGATCATGGCTTCGGGATTTCAGATGATGATCTCCCACGTATCTATGAGCGTTTCTATCGTGTTGACAAAGCACGAAGCAGAGAAGATGGAGGTACGGGACTGGGACTCTCGATTGTCAGGCACATAGCCATCATACATAAAGGAACCATCAAAGCTGAGAGCGAACTTGGAAAGGGCTCGGTCTTCACTCTTTCGATTCCTGTCAGCTGATGTATGAGAAAGCGACAAACGGAGAGAAAACGGAGAAATCGTCAGCTTTGAACGTCACGCCAAGCGTACCCGAAAAGCCACTGCCCTCTCCGCGAAGGAAGAAACTTACAAAGCCGTTTTCCGGACGCAGAGAGAAAAGCGTGTGCTGCTGCTCAAGGTAAGAGGCAGCAAGCGTTACAGAAGATGAAGGAAGAAGCTGGAACGTGATCTCCGCCTCTGCTTCAACAGATCTCGTCTCGTCGTCAGCAAGTCCGGACATTGTCAGTGCCATACGAGGTCTGAAGAACCGGAGATCGCCAGAATCTGTAAATCGCCCTGCCCCGACCGCAACCGACACAGACATTGACTCTGAAATCGTATCAAGTCCTATGTAGATATCATCATTGAGAAGCGTAAGTAGTCTGCCAATGTAGAAACCTCCGGAAAAAGGTCCCCAGTAAGCAATAGCACCGATTCCGACATCAAAAGATTCACTGCCTGATTCCCTTTCAAAAGGAGAGAACCATGCATTAGCGAAAATACTGCTGAAACTGTCAACAAGCTTATCGCGGCGGATCATCTTGTTTCCACCAGAAACCCTCATGCCAATTGAAAGGTGCGGTACAGAGTATGCCATATCAACTTCGATACGGAGTGATGAATGGATGTCATAATATGGTTCATCAGCCTCCCTTCGCTCAAACTCTGCTCCGAAGAACGCTGTAAGAGCCACATACCGGGCAATGAACGATGCCTGCATGTTCCATTTCTGATTCTGCAGAAGAGGCATCGGGTCGGAACCGAAAAGAGAAGCTCTTAGCGCGTCCGAAAAGGATAACGAAAGCGCAAACGGTCCCGGATCTGTTTCCATCAGACGGAGAGCGGCAGGATTTGAGAAGACATCGGAGAATCTTCCGCTATACGCAACAGAACTCAGCGGGCTGTCCTCAGGATTCTCATCGGTTATCGAGAATGCGGCAAGCCCGAGCGAAAGCAAAAGAAGCATCAGTGTCAGTACAAATCTCTTCATCGGCATGATTATATCAGATTCGCACCATTGTGCGATATACTGGAACCATGGGTGCTGTCTTTTTCCATATCGACCTCGATGCCTTCTTTGCCTCTGTGGAGATCCTTGATCATCCGGAATACAGAGGAAAGCCCCTGATAATAGGCACACCGGGACCAAGACATGTCGCTTCCACATGTTCCTACGAAGCGAGGAAGTATGGTGTCCACAGCGCCATGCCGATGACTGTGGCATTGAAGCTGTGCCCTGATGCGATCTGCATTCCCGGGCACATGAAACGCTACTCGGAGATGAGCAAACGCGTCATGGCAATCATAAAAGACTTCGCGCCTGGATTCCTGCAGGTATCCATTGATGAGGCTTTCCTGGATCTTACCGGAATGGAACGGATTTACCCTTTACCGGGAAAAGCGGCAAGGACACTGAAGGAGATGATCAGGAAGGAAACAGGTCTCACCGTCTCCATCGGAGTTGCTTCATCAAGATATATTGCAAAGCTTGCTTCTGATTACAGAAAACCTGATGGTCTGACAATAGTCCCGCCTGGAAAAGAAGAGCTTTTCACAGACACTGTAGGACTCAGAAAACTCTGGGGCATTGGCGACTCCACGCTTTCAGCTCTTGAGAAAAAGGGGATATCGAGTACAGCGACACTGCGGAAATATACTCTTGAAGAGCTTATGAGGCTCTTCGGCAACAGCAGCGGAAGCTACCTTTATTCCATTGCGAGAGGAATCGATCCGGGAATATATCAGGGAGAAGCAAAATCAAGATCGATTTCCGCAGAGAAGACTTTTTACCCCGATCTCTACGGCTATGACGCACTAGACACGTATCTTCTGGAGATGGCGCAGGAAGTGATGCTCCGTGCTCTGGATGAGAAGAAAATACCACGGACTGTGGGTATAAAACTCCGTTATGGGGATTTCGCGACAACATCAGTGCAGGAGACACCTGAAAAGCCTATCTACTCCTCTGCAGATGTCTTTGAGATAGCAAAACGCCTTCTCAGGGCAAAATACAATGGTACAGGCGTGCGGCTTCTAGGAGTCGTGCTATCAGGAATATATGATGGGGAGGATGTCGAACAGAAGGACTTCTTTGCAGAGAAGGAAGAGAAGGAGCGTAAGCTTGAGAAAACGATACTGGACCTGTCGCGGAAAGGTTCAAAACTGGTGAAGGCAAGAAACAGCGATTTCCATTAAGCGTCTTTCATGAAATCCGAGTTGATGCTATTCTTTGCCCATGCTGAATATCTGCCTTTTCCATCCAGAGATACCGCAGAACACGGGCAATATAGCCAGGACATGCGCTGTAACAGGAACGAAACTCTCCCTGATCCGCCCGCTTGGGTTTGACATCTCTGAAAAAAGCGTGAGACATGCAGGGCTGGATTACTGGCATGAGGTGGATATCTCAGTATATGACTCATTCGATGCCTTCATGGACGATCACAAGGACACGGAGCTATGGCTTTTCTCAAAGAAAAGCAGCATTCCCTATACAGCTGTCAGCTACAGAAACAGCGGAGAAACAACTCTCTTGTTCGGACCTGAGAGCACAGGACTTGATGAGAATCTTCTCAGGGCATACTCTGACAGAGTGCTGAGGATTCCGATGAGGCATGGAGTACGCTGCCTCAATCTATCCAACAGCGTGGCGATTGCCACATATGAATACTATAGACAACTCGGTTTTCCCTCATTTGAGATGAGTTATGGAACCGGGTGGGAGGACTTATGAGGATCTCAGTCATCGGCTGCGGAAACATGGGGGGAGCAATTGCCTCCGCGCTTGCAGATGCCCAGTGGGAAGTCTCTGTATATGACAAATCAGAAGAGAGGGCTACCGCTCTTGCGGAACATGCAAACATAATGGCTCTTTCATCAATGGAAGAGGCAAGCGGAAGTGCCGCTATTATCCTGGCAGTGAAGCCACAGGTATTGCCATCGCTCTATGAAAGTCTGAGAGAAGTGGAGACTGGGCTCTGGATATCCATTGCCGCCGGTGTACCTCTCTCGGTACTGGAAGATCACATCGGAACGGAGAATGTAGTCCGCTTCATGCCTAATATCGCAGCAACTGGCAGGAAATCCGTCACAGCCATTGCAGCAGGTAGCGAGGTAAGCAAGGAAGAGCAGGATCTTGCACTCTCCATTGCAACATCATTCGGCTCGGCATATTTCATTCCGGAGAATCTCTTCCCGGCATTCATCGGGATATCTGGATCGGGGATTGCCTATTTTTTCGAGATGATGCATCAGATGGCAATGGCCGGAGTGAAGGCTGGAATCCCCTACCCTGAAGCGCTTGCCATTGTCCGCGATACAGCTGTAAGCGCTGCAGAGACATTGAAGCTGACAGGAAAGAATGCGATAGAGCTTGAGACAATGGTCTGCTCTGCAGCTGGAACGACCATTGAGGGCGTGAAAGCACTGCAGGATGGCAGCTTTGCTTCAGCTGTCATGAACGCAGTGGAAAGAGCCGCAGAAAAGAGTCTGGAGCTTGAGACAAAAGCACGTTATGGAGAAAGATAAATGATTGACACAAGAGAACTGAAGACTCGTTACGACGAGATAAAGAAGAATATCGAGAACCGCTTCATGAATGTCGATCTCGACAAGATTGTTGCGGATCAGGAAAAGAGAGCTGCTCTGATGCAGGAGACTGAGGCACTGAGAGCAAAGCGCAATGAGAATGCACAGAAGATGAAGGGGAAGCTTGATCCTGATACAAGAAAAGCGCTTATAGAAGAAGGAAAAGCAATCAAGGATGAGCTTTCGAAAGTCGAAGCCGAATATAACGAGATTGACAAACTCTTTGCAGAAGAAGCTCGGACTATCCCGAATTACACACATCCAGACGCGCCTATCGGGAAAGAAGACAAGGACAGCCTTGCTGTGAAATTCTACGGAGAACCTACCAAATTCCCGTTCAAGGCAAAAGACCATGTCCAGATTGGAGAAGACCTGGATATCCTCGATTTCGACAATGGTGCAAAAGTCGCTGGCCAGAAGTTCTACTACATAAAGAACAAAGGCGTGATTCTGCAGATGGCACTTGAGCGCTATGCAATGGATATCGTACTCAAGCATGGCTTCACTCCATTCATCACTCCGGACATCGCAAAGGAAGAGATCCTCAACGGCATCGGCTTCAACCCCCGTGGAGCTGAGTCGAACATCTACACAATCGAGGGAACTGGAACATGTCTTGTCGGAACTGCGGAAATCACACTGGGTGGTTACTATTCAGGAGAAATCATCCCCAAGGACAAGCTTCCTATCAAGATGACAGGCCTTTCTCACTGCTTCCGCCGCGAAGCTGGTGGAGCCGGGCAGTACTCTAAAGGGCTCTACCGTGTTCATCAGTTCTCGAAGCTGGAGATGTTCATCTACTGTCTTCCAGAGGAGAGCGACAAGTTCCATCAGGAAATTCTCTCCATCGAAGAGGAAATCTTCCAGGGACTGGAACTGCCCTACCGCATCGTAGACACAGCAACAGGAGATCTGGGGGCACCTGCGTACAGGAAGTTTGACATTGAAGCATGGATGCCTGGACGTGGAGATGAGGGAGAGTATGGAGAAGTCACATCGACTTCAAACTGCACAGATTATCAGGCTCGCTCCCTGAATATCCGCTACCGCGATGATGATGGCAAGCCGAAGTTCGTGCATATGCTCAACGGCACAGCTGTTGCGCTCTCACGCGCTATCGTTGCTATTCTCGAAAACTACCAGAACGAGGATGGATCGGTGACAATTCCTCCTGCACTCGTTCCATATTGTGGTTTTGACAGGATTTCAAAATGACTGAAACCAGTGCTCTGATTACCGATTTCTATGAATTGACGATGATGCATGGCTACTATCTTGAGAACCATGACTCAAAGGCTGTCTTCGATATGTTCTATCGTACAAACCCATTTCAGGGCGGATATACGATTTTCACGGGAGTCGAGGAACTGATTGATAAACTGGAAGGGCTGAGATTCAGCGATAGCGACATCGCATATCTCAGATCACTCTCAATCTTCGATGAAGGATTCCTTGAATACCTGAAGAATTACCGTTTCCACGGCGATGTGTATACATTCGATGAAGGAACACCAGCCTTCCCTGGAGAACCTCTCATACGCGTTGAAAGCGACCTGATGGATGCGCAGCTTGTAGAAACACTTATTCTGAACACTGTGAACTTCGAGACGCTCATCGCAACCAAAGCATCCCGCATGACTCTTGCCACAAAGGGCCATGGCTCAATCATGGAATTCGGGCTGAGAAGAGCACAGGGTGAGAATGGCGCCCACGTTGCCTCAAGAGCCTCGTTCATCGGTGGTACAAAATCCACAAGCAACACATATGCTGGAAAGAAATATGGCATTCCTGTTGCAGGCACAATGGCTCACTCATGGATTATGAGCTATCCGACCGAGGAGGAAGCTTTCAGGAAATTCGTGGAAATCTATCCAGATAACGGCATTCTCCTTATAGATACTTATGACACTCTCGGCTCAGGCATCGATGCTGCAATCAAGATCGGACTTGAACAGAAAGCAAAGGGAAAGAGGATCGGCGTGAGGATTGACTCAGGAGACCTCTCATATCTTACAAAGGAAATAAGGACACGGCTTGATGAAGCAGGACTTGAGAATGCTACAATCTGTGTCTCCAATGACATTACTGAGGAGATTATCAGAAGCCTTGTCTCAGATGGTGCTCCAATTGACAGCTGGGGTATCGGCACTCACCTTGTAACAGGAGGAACACAGTCCTCACTCAATGGTGTCTATAAGCTTTCCGCAAAAGAAGAAAACGGCGAGATGATACCATGTCTGAAAGTATCGAACAGCTATGAAAAGACAACAAACCCTGGCATCAAGCAGGTCTACAGATTCTTCGACAAGACAGGGGGACCGCTCGCAGATCTCATCACTCTCAGCAGCGAAGAAATCGAAAGCGGTAAAAACATCACGTTCTTCCACCCGTTCACATCAGATTTCTTTGTCATGAAGAAAGACAGATACTCAGCATTCAGGCCGCTTCTGACAAAGAAGATGGAGAATGGAAAGAGAATCACTCGAGAGCCATCGCTTCCAGAGATACAGAAATCATCTGCAGATCAGCTCGCTGCCTTTGACAAATCATACAAGAGAATCATCAACCCGCATATCTACAAAGTCTCGCTTTCAGAGAACCTCAAAAATCTCAAGACTGAGCTTCTTGTGAAAACAAGGACAAAAGAGAGCGAGATTAAAAACGGCTGATAAGCTTCTCATGAAATCCTACTAAAGCGACAGAAGAAGACAAACAAATCATTCTCTGTCGCTTTTTTCCGGAAAGTTTAACCGAACTGAGGGTTTAACGCGTATATCCTATAGGAGCATGCGACGGCTCCTGAAGGAGGAATACAGATAAACATGCAGTTCGATGAGAAGACGATGGCGCGCATCCGCAGCCTGACGATGGAGAACGACAGGTTCTTCTCGCTCTGTCTTGAGGACAACCCTGGAGGAGCGGAGCTCATCATCCGCAGCCTCTTGGGCCATGAGCTGAGGGTCAGACGGATAGAGATGCAGAGATGGATGGGAACGCTGGAGAG
>CASDZV010000089.1 GCA_949285905.1 uncultured Spirochaetales bacterium
ACAGCGCCACATATTTCCCCGTTGATCTCATCGGGCTCTTCTCACTTTACGAAGCTGCCGTGGACGAAGGCATCAGGGGGAAAGCAAAGGAAGCACTTGATTACACATTCCGCATCATCCGTGACAACACGTTCCATGGCATCATGAGTTCCTCATTCGGCAGAGCATATGAAATGACAGTCAAAGCAAAGGAAATCAACGAACCATCCTTCTTGTCATATATCGCTTATGGCGAAGGAGAGGCTACGCTTTCCAACAGAGCAGCTGCCTTGTTCTCCCTGTCATCCTACGTGCCACCCGAGGAGAGGATTGAGGAGCTCCCCGTGGATGGAATGAGATGCGTGACCTGCGTCCAGGGCATGTCGCCAGTATGGACATACAGCGCCGCAACACCGTCATACATACTGTCATCAGCTCTGGATTTCAATCCATTCAGGCATGGGCATCAGCAGCATATAATGGACTGCACGCTGGGAAAAGAATCATCCTTCTTCATCAATCATCCTGGCGAGAGAGCCTACAGTGGAGAAAACAGGCCTGCATACTGGGCAGGCAATGGCACGCTCCCGCTTGCTATCCAATACAGAGGACTGCTTCTCCTTCTCTTTGATATCGAAAAGAAGGAAGTTGTCAAACACATACATGCTTATTTCCCCACATGGGCATACGATGAGTGGTCAATTGAAGGGAACAATGTCTTCGCCCGTTCCGGTGATGGATATCTAGGTGTATGGTTCTCTTCCTCCCCTGTCCTCACAACAGAAGGAATGAATCGCATGAGAGAGCTGAAGGCAACCGGTTCAAGACAGTGCTGCGTGGTCAGGTGCTCTGACAAATGGGAAACCAGTTCATACGAGCACTTCAAACAGCTTTTTACTGCTATGAGAATCGAATACAGACCGGAAAGCGCCGAAGCTTCTGCAGAGGATTTCTCATATGGTCTTCTTGAGGTCTCTCCCGAATGCACGAAACTGAATGGAAAGGATTATGACTGGCGATGCAGCAGCGGCTATGCGAACACAGTAAGCAGTGTTGAAAAATACTGAGAGAATATTGACAAGAAACGGGACCGTCGCAAAAAGCGGCGGTCTTCTGCTGTCTGAGTGCAGCAACGTAATTTCTTCCAATAAAATGAATTAATTCAGGATTTGAGGTGTTCTGATATAGAAAAAGCAAGCCTTTTCTGTTATAATTTCAATAACCACAAAGAAATAAACAGGAGGAGCTTGCTAGCTATACAGCCATGAATGATAATATCCTCAATCTCGAGAACGGGCAACTGTATCTGAACCTCTCAATACCGCTTGATACAACATATTCCTCATACATAGAAGCACTGGATGCATTGTATTCATCCCTTGACTACTCTCTCTTCTACCGTAAGGAGAAAAGAGGACGGCCATACTGCCTTCATCCGTCGAAGATGATGGTTCTGATTATCTATGCATACATGAATGGAACCTTCTCATCCCGGGAGATAGAGAAGCTGATGAGAAGGGACTGCGTATGCATGAAGATCCTTGGCATGGACAGGATACCTGACCACTCCACGATAGACAGATTCATCCACAGCAACCATGACGCGATAGCAGACATCATGAGGCAAAGCGTGATGAGGCTGAAGGAGCTTGGGGAACTTGATGGGCATACGGTATTCCAGGATGGGACGAAGATAGAGAGCGCAGCAGGGAAATACACATTCGTATGGCTTTCTGCCTGTGAGAAGAACCTTGCTAAGGCTTTCTCAAGGATCTCCGCGATTGCGGCCTCCTATGGGCTTGAAGCGGAGGTGAC